>NZ_JBIBJD010000005.1:0-363661 GCF_042958445.1 Streptomyces sp. NPDC007991 | reverse complement strand
CCCGGGGGGCCGGGGGCGTCGGTGCCGGGGCGGTCACCCGGGGTGCGGGGGGGGGGGGCCACCCCGGGGGGGGGGGGGGGGGGGGGGGGGGGGGGGGGGGGCACCCCCCCCACCGACAGGGAGCCGAAGAGGACAGCCAGGACAACCAGCAGACGTACTCGGATAGTCGGCATGTCCACTACAGTCCGGTGATTTCAGGACACCGTCAACACCCCTGACTCTGGAGTAAGTTCCCTCTCGGGCAGCGCGCACACCTCAACCGCCCACTCTTCGTGTCACATTCAACAAGTACTCCTTCCTGTTCAGCGGGTTGTGGTCGGTGCGCGGACGCCCGGGAATCACGCCGTGCGTGACGGGCGCGTAGTGGTCGAAGGCGCTCTCCAGTTCTCCCTCGCCGCGCGTCAGCCCCGGCAGCAGGTGTCCGAGGGCGTGCACCCGGGCCGCAGGTACGGTGCCTTCGAGAACGCAGAGGTCGCCCCGGTTCCGCGTGGTCTCCGGTACGGCCGCGAGCCCGGCGAGGGCCGGCAGCAGGGCGCCGAGGGTGTCAGCCGGGGCCTCGACACGGAAGCGGTGCGTCGGCTCGTGGACCCGGGTCCCGGCCCGCCGCAGCGCCTCGGTCAGCACCAGCGGGGTGACGCCCCGGAAGTCGGCTCCGGTGCTCGACATGCTCTTGTCGAAGCCCTGGTGGGCGTGGCTCTGGCGGGGCGAGTAGCCGCTGTGGGTCATGGTGACCGTGCAGTCGGGGACCTGCCAGCCGTGCAGCCCCTGGCCGAGGGTCTCGCGCACGGTGTCCTCGACGGCCTTGAAGAAGGCGTACGGCATGGAGCCGAGCTCCACCTCCAGCCGGAAGGCGACGCCCGAGCCGGCCGGTGCGGGCTCGACGCGCAGGCCGACCGTCGCGAGGAACGGGTTGCCGTCCTTCTTGTCGAACTCCACGGCATGCCCCGTGCCGACGAGCCGTTCGACGCACAGCGGGGTGGTCTCGCGGAAGGTGACGTGCAGACCGTACTCGTCGGCCAGGGTCGCCTGGACGACCTCCTTCTGCACCTCGCCGTAGAGGGACACGGAGGTCTCCTGCCGGCGTTCGTCGTGGCGCAGGCCGATCAGCGGGTCCTGTTCGGCGAGCTGGGTGAGCGCGAGATGCAGGGCGCCTCTGTGCACACCGGGGCCGGGGACGACGACCGTCTCCAGGGTGGGCGGGGCGAAGACGTGCTCGTACGCCGTGCGGGGTTCACCGATCGCGTCGCCGATCCTGATGTCGGCGAGCCCCCACAGCCGGGCGATCTGTCCGGCGGCGACGGCGTCCGCGCGGGTGTCCGTGCCGTGGCCGAAGACGCTGATGCCGGTGACCCGGCCTTCGGCGCCGTCCGCTCCGCAGGGGATCCGGTCGCGGGTGCGCAGGGTGCCGGAGAACATCCGGGCGTAGGCGACCTTCTCCCCCGCCGGGCCCCGCTCGACCTTGAACACCGTGCCGGAGACCGGCCCGTCCGCGTCCCCGCCGGCGGTCGGCAGCAGTTCCTCGATGTCGGCCAGGAGCGCGTCCACACCCGCGCCGGTGGCGGCGGAGCCGAAGTAGACCGGGTGAACCAGGGCCTGTCGGGTCTGCGCGACGAGGGACCTGCGCAGGAGAGCGTCCGTGACGGTGTCCTCGACGTAGGCGGACAGCAGGGTGTCGTCGTGCCCGGTCAGCACGTCGAGTGCGGCGGCCGGGCCGGGCCCCGGAGTGAAACGGGCGGCGCGCGTGCCGAGGCCGGTGGCGGTTCCCATCGGCGCGATCGCTGGTGTCAGGCGGGCCGCGACCGACCGCAGCACCTCCTCGTCCCGCGCCCCGCGCCGGTCGATCTTGTTGACGAAGAGCAGGGTCGGGATGCGCAGCCGCTGCAGCGTCCGCATCAGTACCCGAGTCTGCGCCTGTACTCCTTCGACGGCGGAGATGACGAGGACGGCGCCGTCCAGCACGCCGAGCACGCGCTCCACCTCGGCGATGAAGTCCGGGTGCCCGGGGGTGTCGATGAGGTTGACCGTCACACCGTCGAGCGGGAACGAGACGACGGCGGACTTGATGGTGATGCCACGCTGCCGCTCCAGCGCGAGGGTGTCGGTACGGGTGTTCCCGTCGTCGACTCGGCCGACCTGGTCGATCACCCCGGCCGAATGGAGCAACCGCTCGGTCAGGCTGGTCTTACCCGCGTCGACATGGGCGAGGATTCCAAGGTTGAGCAACTGCACGAAGCGTCATGTCCTTCGGAGAGAGAGCCGTTCCTGTCTGGGGGGACATGGACGCAGTGCGCATCTGGGGCTCCTCGGGACTCGGTGACGTCGTCGACCCGTGCAGTGCAGCAGACCGGCGCGGACGGCCACAACGGAATTAACGGGGTACCCGGTGGGCTGCGTGGAAGGAGCCGGTCGTGCGTGACATCCTCCCGGTGCTCGGCCGCTGGTACGCGGCCGGGCTCCCGTTCGGGCTCGCGACGGTCGTCGAGGTCAGCCGCAGCGCGCCGCGCGATCCGGGCGCGGCGATGGCGGTGGGTCCGGACGGGGAGGTCGTGGGCAGTGTGTCCGGGGGCTGTGTCGAGGGCGCGGTGTTCGAGCTCGCGCAGGAGGTCGTGGCGAGCGGCGAGGCCCGGCTGGAGACCTTCGGCTACAGCGACGAGGACGCCTTCGCCGTCGGTCTGACCTGCGGCGGCGAGATCACGCTACTCGTGCGGCCCGTCATGCCCGAGCGGGATCCCTCCTTCGGCACGGTCGTGGACCGCGTCACGGCCGGAGATCCGGTGACCCTGGCGACGGTGACCGACGGCCCGGCCCCGTGCGGGGCGGCGCTCGCCGTCTGGCCGGACGGGGTGTCGGGCACGCTGGGCGCGGCCGGCCTGGACGCGGCCGTCGCCGCCGACGCGCGCGGCGAGCTCGCTCTCGGTGCCACCGGGCTGCGGCACTACGGGCCTCAGGGGCAGCGCCGTGAGGACTCCGTCAGTGTGTTCCTCCAGTCGTTCGCGCCGCCGCCGCGGATGCTGGTCTTCGGCGCGATCGACTACGCGGCGGCCGTCGCCCGTATCGGGGACTTCCTCGGCTACCGGGTGACCGTCTGTGACGCCCGCCCCGTCTTCGCCACGCCCCGGCGTTTCCCCGAGGGCGTCGAGGTGGTCGCCGAGTGGCCGCACCGCTATCTGCGGGACACGGACACCGACGAGCGCACGGTCGTCTGCGTCCTCACCCACGACCCCAAGTTCGACGTGCCGCTCCTGCAGGAGGCACTGCGCCGGCCCGCCGCCTACATCGGGGCGATGGGCAGCCGCCGTACCCACGCCGACCGGGCGCGGCGGCTGGCCGAGGCCGGGCTCACCGGGCCGGAGCTGGCCCGGCTGCGCTCACCGGTCGGGCTCGACCTCGGGGCCCGTACGCCCGAGGAGGTGGCGGTGTCCGTCGCCGCGGAGATCGTCGCGCTGCGCTGGGGCGGCAGCGGGGCCCCGCTCACCGCCACGCGGGGAGCGGTGCATCCGCCCCGCTGAGTCAGGACCGCGGGTCGTCCTCGGCGGGCCGCCGGCCCCAGGCCGAGATCATCGGTGAGGTGGCGAGGTCGAGGCGCCCGGCCTCCACGCCTGCGAGGTGCCGGTCGATCTCCTCGTCGGTGGCGAGGCCCTCGGCGACGAGCCGGCCCCGCACCTGCCGGACGGTGGCCGCCTCCAGGACGTCGCACGCGGGCGAGGTGATCGGGAAGTAGGCGTCGGCCTCGACCTCGACGAGGCCCGCCTCGCGCAGCAGGCGCGGCAGCCTGCGTCCGTAGGACAGGTCGGCACCCCGCTGCCGCAGCAGCTCACGGAAGCCGGTGCGGAGCCGGTTGGCCAGCTCCTGCTCGGGGCCGTACTCGTCGGGGCAGATCAGCGGCTGGAGCGCGGGGTCGGCGTCCTCCACCAGCAGCCAACCGCCGGGACGCAAGGCCTGGACCATGGTGCGCAGCGCGGCGTCGCGCTCGGCGACGTGGACCAGGACGAGGCGGGCGTGGATCAGATCGAAGGGCCCGGCCGGGGGTTCGTCGCGGCCGACGTCGTGCCGGAGCACCTCGACTCCCTCGGGTGCGGCCGCCTCGGTCCAGGACACGTCGATGTCGGTGGCGAGCACGCGCCCGCGCGGCCCGACGCGCTCGCGGAGCCAGACGGCGACGCTCGGGCCGCCGGCCCCGACCTCCCAGCACCGCCACCCCTCGGCGATCCCGACCTGCTCGAAGTGCCGGAACGTCGAGGCGTCGAAGAGGGCGGCCAGCGCGTCGAATCGCGTACCGGCCTCGGCCTGCCGATTGTCCAGGAGGTATCCCCTGTCCCGCTCGTCCCGCACCATGCGCCGATCATGTCACGGCGGTTCGACGGCGGATCCACGGCGGTCCGGCCGCCGGGATCGGTGCCCGGTTCGGGTCAGCGGGGTGTGCGGGGCGGCAGCCGGTGCAGTTCGACGTCGGTGAGCCGGCCGTCTGCGACGGCGGCGGTCAGGTACGTGCAGTGGGGCTGGCGGCGGCGGTCCGTCGGGGAGCCCGGGTTGAGCAGGCGCAGGCCCGTGGCGGCCGTGGTGTCCCAGGGGATGTGGCTGTGACCGAAGACCAGCACGTCCAGGCCGGGGAAGCGGGCGGCGCAGCGCTGCTCCCGGCCCTGGGCGGGGCCCGTCTCGTGGATCACGCCGAAGCGCAGCCCGCCCAGGTCCGCGTACGCCACCTCGGGCAGCCGGGCGCGCAGGTCCGGCCCGTCGTTGTTGCCGTACACGCCGACGAGCCTGCGGCAGCGCTGCTCCAGCAGGTCGAGGGTGGCCGTGTCGACCCAGTCGCCGGCGTGGAACACGACGTCGGCGTGCGGGAGTTCCGCCAGCAGCGGGGCGGGCAGGGCCTTGGCCCGCTTGGGCAGGTGAGTATCGGACATGAAAAGCAGACGCACCTTCTCACCGTAGAGGCTTCTCGCCGCCCCGCCCGGGAACCCGGCCGATCTTCGAACAGACGGCCTGTGCAGCAGATTTGCCCATGGCCGGAGATGATCACGGGCCGGTCTCGAAAGGTGAGGAGGCATCGCCGACCGGGTTAGCATCGGGCGACACCCAAGACAACAGGACGTCTACGGCAAGCGACCCGAAGGGGCCCGGAAACCCGATGCCGGTCAAGGTCAGCGTCATCGTCCCCGTGTACAACCCGGGGATCTACATCGAGGACTGCATCGCCTCGCTCCAGAGGCAGTCGCTGCCCCCCGACGAGTACGAGGTGATCTTCGTCGACGACGGCTCGACCGACGAGACACCGGCCCGGCTCGACGCGCTCGCCGCCGAGGACCCCCGGATGAAGGTCATCCACCAGGAGAACTCCGGCTGGTCGGGCAAGCCCCGCAACGTCGGCATCGAGGCCTCCCGCGGCGAGTTCGTCATGTTCGTCGACAACGACGACTACCTGGGCGACGAGGCCCTGGAGCGGATGTACGACTACGGCGTGGCCAACGGCGCCGATGTCATCGTGGGCAAGATGGCCGGCAAGGGCCGCGGGGTGCCGGTGGAGCTGTTCCGCCGCAACCATCCGCGCGCCACCGTCGAGAACGCCCCGCTCATCGACAGCCTCACTCCGCACAAGATGTTCCGCCGGGCCTTCCTGGACCGCATCGGCCTGCGCTTCCCGGAGGGCCGGCGGCGCCTGGAGGACCACGTCTTCATCGCCGAGGCGTATCTGCGCGCGGAGAACGTCTCCGTGCTCAGCGACTACGTCTGCTACTACCACCTCCGGCGGGACGACAGCTCCAACGCCGGCTTCGAGCGCTTCGATCCGGTCGGCTACTTCAAGAACCTCCGCGAGGCCCTCGACGTCGTCGAGCGGTACAGCGAGCCGGGACCGGTGCGCGACAAGCTCTTCCGGCGCTGGCTGCGCGTGGAGATGGTCGAGCGGCTGCGGGCCCGGCGCTTGCTGCAGCTGCCGGACGGCTACCGCAGGGAGCTGTTCGCCGAGATCCACGAGGTCGTCGTCGAGCGGTTCGGTCCGGGCGTCGCGGCCGGGCTCCAGCCGGCGCAGCAGGTCGTCGCCGCGCTGACCGCGGCCGACCGGTACGACGACGTGGTGTCCTTCGCCCAGTGGGAGGCGGGTATCGCCCCCAAGGCGGCCCCCGGGAACGTGGAGTGGCAGGGCGGCTCCCTCAGCATCGGCTTCACGGCCGAGTACACCTCCGGCGGTGAGCCGATGACCTTCCCGGCCGACGCCGAGGCGACGCCGCTGGACGACGCGCCGAAGGACGTCACGGAGGCGGTGGAGTGGGTGGCCGCGCAGACCGCGGCGCGCTTCGGCCAGGCCACCGCCGACCTGCTGCTGCGGGAGCGGTCCAGTGCCGCGCAGTTCTTCCAGCCCGTGCGGTTCACGCGCGAGACCGTGCCCGTCGGGGACGGCGAGGAGGTCCGGCTGGTGCTGCGGGCGACCGCCACCGTCGATCCGGCCGAGCTGCCGGGGGACGGCGTCTGGGACGCGCTCGTCCGGGTCAAGCTGGGCGGCTGGACCAAGGAATGCCGGCTGGGCCCGGCGCCGACGGCGAGCCGGCCCACGCCGGACGCCGGGGTCGTCGCAGGCCGTACGGCGCTGCCGTACTGGACGGATCCGCACGGCAACCTCTCCCTGGAGCTCGGCCCGCGCGGCAAGCGCCTCAGGCTGGGCCGCGTGCAGCAGTCCGCCGTCACCGTCACCGGGGACCAGGTGCGGGCGCGGCTCCCGCTGTTCGTCCCCGGCGAGACACGGGTGCGACTGCGGTTCGTGTCCGCCCAGGAGATCTTCGAGGCGTCCGGCACGCTCTCCCCCGCCCCGGGCGGGACGGAGGCGGTGCTGGCGGCGGCCCTGCCCGCGGAGAGCCTCTCGGGCGGGGTCTGGCGGGTGGCCCTGTGCCTGGCCCCGGACACCGCCCGGCCGCTGTACACCGGGCTGCCTTTCGCGCTGCGCGCGGCGGGCGGGCGTGTGCGGGTGGTGCCCGTGCCGCAGCCCGGTGTCGCGCTGCGGGTGGCGCGGCGTGCGCGACGCGTGCTCGGTGCGGTGCGCCGGAAGGTATCCCGTCTCAGGATCGGAGGGCAGTGACACATGCGACCACTGGGGATGGAGGGCGCCTGGGTTCTGGAGCCCAAGATCTTCCCGGACGAGCGGGGCAGCTTCCACGAGTGGTACCGGGGCGCGGAGTTCCGTGAGGCCACGGGCTACGACCTGTCCCTGGCCCAGGCCAACTGCTCGGTGTCCCGGCGGGGCGTGCTGCGCGGCGTGCACTTCGCGGATGTGCCGCCCAGCCAGGCCAAGTACATCACGTGTGTGCGCGGTGCCGTCCTGGACGTGGTGATCGACATCCGTGTCGGCTCCCCCACCTACCGGCAGTGGGAAGCCGTACGGCTCGACGAGGACACCCGGCACGCGGTGTTCCTCGCGGAGGGGCTGGGCCACGCGTTCATGGCCCTGACCGACGACGCGACGGTGGTGTACCTGTGCTCGACGGGCTACGCCCCGGAACGCGAGCACGGCATCCACCCGCTCGACCCGGCCCTGGGCATCGAGTGGCCCACCGGAATCGAGCCGCTCCTCTCCCCGAAGGACGAACAGGCCCCGACCCTGGCCGAGGCGGAACGCGAGGGCCTGCTGCCGTCGTACGAGACGTGCCTGGCGTATTACGAGGAGCTGCGGGGGCAGCGGGAGGGCTGACTCGACCACGGCACGTGGGGCGTCGCGGACCCGGACGGGGCGGCGCGCGACGCCCGAGGCTGCCCCGGAAGGCCGGGCGGTGTGTGGGGCGAGGGCGCGCGGGCGCGGTTTGGTGGCGGGGCAGCATCCGTGCGGGCAGGAGGTCCTCGGCGAGGGCGTACGCGGGTGACGTGCCCCGGCCCTGCGGACCCCGTTCGGACGAGGACGAGGGCTGCCTCGCGGTCCCGCACCTCGTGCTTGCGCCCGGAGCAAGCCGGGCCGTCTTGTGCGCGTGCGGGGCCGGGCGGCGCGCGGTTCTTGGGGCCGGCGCCCGCCGCAGCCGGAGAGGTTCACTCCCCCGACACACACCGGAGCCGGTCCGCGCGGCCCCTGCGACACGCCGTAGGACCGGCCCGCGCAACACCCCGACACGTCGAACGACCAGCCCGCCCAGCGCAGACGGCACACCCCGCAGAGCCCGGGCACGCCGCGGGCCCGGGCGCGTGTGGCGCCCGGGCCCGGATCCGCAGGGACGACCGACCGTGCCAGAGGGGTCAGCGGCTGACGCCCACCTGTTCCAGGGCCTTGCGCAGGGGCTCCCAGCCGATGGAGCGGGGCAGACCGCGGTTGCGGGCCTGGACGAGGGGGCGCCAGAAGCCCGCTTCCACGAGGGCCTCGGGGCGTACCGCGCCGGCCCGCTCCAGGATCGCCTCGGGGACCTTCTGGGGGTCGGGGATCTTGTACTCGGCCATGATCTCGTCGTACTTGTCGTGCAGGACCCGGTTGTTCGGGTCGGCGCCGAAGACGACGAGCTGGCCGGTGGGAGCGGTGTCCACCTGGATCGTGACCAGGTCGGGGCGGTAACGCGCCAGCACCTCGGTGATCTTGAAGACGTCACCGGTCCAGGCGTTGGTGTGCCGGTCCCGGGCCGCCTCGTCGATGCTGCGCGGCAGCATGTCGTCGAGGACGATCACACTGGACCAGTCCGAGTACTTCTCGACGTTCATGAAGTCGCGCAGTGCGAACTCGAACAGGTGCATGCCGTCGATGAACGACAGGTCCAGCGTCGTCTTGCGCCAGTAGCCGATCGGGCTGCGGCCGCGGCGCAGGTTGCGCAGCGGGTGACGGCCGCCCTTGAGGTGCTGGAGGGGGTTGTCACGCGCGAAGAAGTCGTCGCTGGTGGCCTTCACCAGGTGGACGTCGCATTTCAGCTCCGAGACCACCTTGAAGGCGGGGTCGATGGCGATGCTGGGGACGCGGGACAACGTCAGGCTGCGGCCGTCGTTGACGCCGATCTCCAGGTAGTTGCGATTGGCGCTGACCTTGTGCAGTTCCCGGAGGAACTCATGGCGTTTCACGAAGGGGGACCTTCCATGCGGATACGGGGCAGTGCTTCGTGCAGGGCGGAGCGCCAGTCACGCGGCAGCGGCAGGCCGATGTCCTGCCACCGGCTGTGCGCGAGGGCGCTGTACGCCGGGCGGGGCGCGGGCCGGGGGAAGGCCGCGCTGCTGGTGGGGCGCACCCGGTCCGGGTCGGCGCCGACGAGGGAGAACACCTCGCGGGCCAGCTCGTACCAGGTGGCCTCGCCGGAACTGGTGGCGTGGAAGACGCCGTGCGCGTCCGGGCCGAGCCGTACGCCGAGGTCGGCGATCCGCTCGGCGACGTCCGCGCTCCACGTGGGCTGCCCGCGCTGGTCGTCGACGACGTCGACGGTGTCGCGGCGGGCTTCGAGACCGATCATGGTCCGCACGAAGTTAGCGCCGTGGACCCCGTAGAGCCAAGCCGTGCGCACGATCGCGCTCGCCCCGGGCAGCTCCTCCAGCACGGCCTGCTCACCGGCCAGCTTGGTGCGGCCGTAGGCGCTGCGCGGGCCCGTCGGGTGATCCTCCGGGTAGGGCGTCGTGCGGGCGTCGCCGGAGAAGACGTAGTCCGTGGAGACGTGGATCAGGCGGGCGCCGTGCGCGGCGCAGGCCCGGGCCAGCAGGCGCGGTCCGTCGCCGTTGATCTGCAGCGCGCGGGCCTCGTCGCTCTCGGCGTCGTCGACGGCCGTGTACGCGGCGCAGTTCACGACCACGTCGGGCCGGTGGTCGCGCACGGCCGTGTCGACGGCGTCGGACCGGGTGATGTCCAGGGCCGCCCGGTCCAGGCCCGCCACGTCCTCGCCGCGCCGGGTGAGTTCCTCGACCATGTCACGGCCGAGCATGCCGCCCGCCCCGGTGATCAGCCACCTCATGCCCGCTCCTGGGCGACGCGCTGCTTGAGGGGTTCCCACCAGGCGCGGTTGTCGCGGTACCAGGCGACGGTCTCGGCGAGGCCGGTGGTGAAGTCGTGGCGGGGGCGGTAGCCGAGTTCGTCGCGGGCCTTGGACCAGTCGACGGAGTAGCGCAGGTCGTGGCCCTTGCGGTCCTCGACGTACTCCACCCGGTCCCAGCCGGCACCGCAGGCCTCCAGGAGCAGCCCGGTGAGTTCCTTGTTGGTGAGCTCGGTGCCGCCGCCGATGTTGTAGACCTCGCCGGGCCGGCCCTTGGTGCGGACGAGGTCGATGCCCTGGCAGTGGTCGTCCACGTGCAGCCAGTCGCGGACGTTGCGGCCCTCGCCGTACAGCGGCACCGTGTGGCCGTCGAGGAGGTTGGTGACGAACAGCGGGATGACCTTCTCGGGGAACTGGTGCGGGCCGTAGTTGTTGGAGCACCGGGTGACGCGCACGTCCAGGCCGTGGGTGCGGTGGTAGGCCAGGGCGAGCAGGTCGGAGGAGGCCTTGGAGGCCGAGTACGGGGAGTTCGGCTGCAGCGGGTGGTCCTCCGGCCACGAGCCGGTCTCGATGGAGCCGTAGACCTCGTCGGTGGAGACGTGCACGAAGGGGCCCGTGCCGTGGCGCAGGGCGGCGTCGAGCAGGGTCTGGGTGCCCAGCACGTTGGTGCGGACGAAGTCGGCCGCGCCGGTGATCGAGCGGTCCACATGGGACTCGGCGGCGAAGTGCACGACCTGGTCCGCGTCGGCCATGAGCTTGTCGACCAGTTCGGCGTCGCAGATGTCGCCCTGGACGAACTCCAGCCGGGGGTGGCCGAGTTCGAGGTTGTCGAGGGTGCCGGCGTAGGTGAGTTTGTCCAGCACGGTGATGCGCGGCGCGCCGGGCGTGTCCGGGGCGAGCAATGCGCGGACGTAGCGGGAGCCGATGAACCCGGCAGCGCCGGTGACGAGGAGATTCATGAAGTGATCTGCACCTTGCTGTGGTCTCCGAGGACGAAGCGGTGGGCGCTGGGGACGCTGGGGGCCGGCGTCACCTCGACGTGCCGGCCGATCAGCGAGGCCTCGATCCGGCCGACGCCCTGGATCGAGGAGTCCCGCAGCACGATGGAGAACTCGACTTCACTGTCGGTGATCCGGCAGTTCTCCGCGATGGAGGTGAAGGGGCCCACGTAGGAGTTGCCGATGACGGTTCCGGAACCGATGACGGCGGGGCCGACGATGCGCGAGTTGACGATCCGCGCGCCTTCCTCCACCACCACGCGCCCGATGGTCTCCGACGCGGTGTCCACGTCACCGTCGATGCGGCGGTCCACGCCCTCCAGAACCATGCGGTTCACCTCGAGCATGTCGCCGACGTTGCCGGTGTCCTTCCAGTAGCCCGTGATGACCGTGGAGCGCACGTCGGCGCGGGAGTCGATCAGGTGCTGGATGGCGTGGGTGATCTCCAGTTCGCCGCGCCAGGACGGCTCGATGGCGCGTACCGCTGCGTGGATGCGGGGGGTGAACAGGTAGACGCCGACCAGGGCGAGATCGCTCTTGGGTTCGCCTGGTTTCTCCTCCAGGCCGATGACCTGGCCGGAGGGGTCGAGTTCGGCGACGCCGAAGGCACGTGGGTCGGCCACGCGCGTGAGCAGGATCTGGGCGTCGGGCCGGCTGCCGCGGAACTCGTCGACGAGGTCGGTGATGCCGCCGACGATGAAGTTGTCGCCGAGGTACATCACGAAGTCGTCGTCGCCGAGGTAGTCCCGGGCGATCAGTACCGCGTGGGCCAGCCCCAGGGGTCTCTCCTGGGGGATGTAGGTGACCTTGAGGCCGAACTGCGACCCGTCGCCCACCGCCTCCTCGATCTCCGCGGCCGTGTCCCCGACGATCATGCCCACGTCGGTGATGCCGGCCTCGGCGATCGACTCCAAGCCATAGAACAGCACGGCCTTGTTGGCCACTGGTACCAGTTGCTTGGCCGACGTGTGTGTGATCGGCCTCAGTCTTGTTCCTGCGCCGCCGGACAGCACGAGAGCCTTCATTCGGCTCACCTTAGTCGTGATCCGGCGGATGTGAACATCACTTCTTTTGGATGCCGATGCGCGGAGTTGGGCCTCTCGTCACCGCGCGGTCCCCTGGGGAACGGTCAGTCCTCGCCCAGGACGATGTTCCAGTCCGGCTCGGAGCGCGCCGTCCTGGTGATGGCCCGGTCCTCCACGGCGGGGAGGCAGGTCCGCGGCGCGGCCTCGCCGCGCAGGCGGCGTGCCTTCGACCAGCCGGTCTCGGGCCGTCGGGTGAGGGGCTTGTCACTGGTCTCCATGGTCGTCACGGCTCATCATCTTCCTTCTGCGTCCGCTGCCGTTCGAGTCCCCGTGAACCCTCCGGACAAACCCGTGTCATGACGTCTCGGCCGGGCTCCGAAGTCCCGTGCGCCTCAAGGGTGTTGCCCGCGCCATGCGCCGGTCCCGCGCACGGTGCGTGCGCGGGACCGGCCGGCCGGGTGCGGTCGTCAGGTGTTGGGACGCGCGGCGCTGATGTCGCCCAGCGCCGAGTCGGGGTCGCGCTCCATGGCCATGTCGCCCAGGGAGACGATGCCCACGGGGTGGCCGTGGTCGACGACGGGGATACGGCGCACGGAGTGCTCGCGCATCAGCTCCACCGCCTGGTCCAGGTCGTCGTCGGGGCTGACGGTGACCAGGTCGTCACTGCACGCGCCGGCCACGGTGGTCCACTCCGGGTCACCGCCCCGGCTGATCGACCGGACCACCAGGTCACGGTCGGTGACCACGCCGCGCAGGTCGTCACCGTCCGTCACGAGGACGACGCCGAGGTCCTCGTCGCGCATGATGCGGGCCACCTCGGCGACGGAGGTCTGCGGCTCGACCGTGGCCGGATCGCTGGTCATGATGTCGCGGACATGCTGAGCCATGACGTTCCCCTTCCTTCGGCTCGGGTTCTCCGTCCTGCGCCGCCCGGGTACCCGGCGAACCGGCCACGGTCACCAGGTGACCGTGGCCGGTGCTCACCGCCCCAGTACCAGCTCCGCCCACACCTGCTTGCCGCCGCTCACCGGCAGGGTCCCCCACGTCGCCGACAGGGCCTCGACGAGGAGGATGCCCCGGCCGCCCGTGGCCTCCCAGCTGATGCTGGCCGGCCGGACCGGGCTGCGCGGGGAGGCGTCGGCGACGGCCACGCGCAGGCGCTTGTTGATGAGCGTGAGGTCCATACGGACCTGGCCGTCGGTGTGGACGAGGGCGTTGGTGACGAGTTCGGACACGACGAGCAGGACGGCGTCGACGTCCTCGGTGACGCCCCAGGAGCGCAGGGTGCGCCGGGCGAAGCGGCGGGCGTGCCCGACGGCCTGCGGGACGCGCCACACCGTCCAGCTCTCCCGCAGCGGGCGCAGGTCCATGCCGTCGTAGCGCACGAGGAGCAGGGCGACGTCGTCGCTGCGCGGGGCGTTGCCGAGGAGGGCGTCGGCGACGAGTCCGAGGTCGGCGGGGGCGGCGTCGGCCAGCCGGCCGGCGAGGCGATCCATGTTCTCGTCGATGTCGGTGCCGGGCGTCTCGACGAGCCCGTCCGTGGCCAGGGCGATCACGGTGCCGGGCGCCAGGCGCAGCGGGCTCATGGGGAAGTCGGCCTGGGTGATCACCCCGAGGGGCGGGCCGCCCTCGGCCTCCGCGATCTCGGTCCGGCCGTCCGGGTAGCGCAGCACCGGCGGCAGGTGCCCGGCGCGCACGCACCAGGCGGAGCCCTCCTCCAGGTCGATGTCGACGTAGGCGCAGGTGGCGAAGAGGTCGCTCTCCATGTCCATGAGCAGCCGGTTGGCGTGCCCGACCACCACGTCGGGCGGGTGCCCCTCGACGGCGTAGGCGCGCAGGGCGGTGCGCATCTGGCCCATGAGGGTGGCGGCGCCCGTGCTGTGCCCCTGGACGTCGCCGATGATCAGGGCGACGTGGTGGTCGGGCAGGGGGATGACGTCGTACCAGTCGCCGCCGAGTTCGAGTCCCGCCGTGCTGGGCAGGTAGCGGGCGACGGCCACCGCGCCCGGCAGCAGGGGCAGGCGGCGCGGCAGCAGCTGGCGCTGGAGCATGCCGACGAGTTCGTGTTCGGCGTCGAAGGCCCGGGCCCGCACCAGGGCCTGCCCGGCGAGGCCGGCGCAGGCGGTGAGCAGGGCGCGCTCGTCGGTGCCGAAGTCGTGCGGGGAGTCCCAGCCGATCAGGCAGGCTCCGGCCATGCGGTTCCCGGCGGGCAGCGGCAGGACGGCGAGACCGCCGGGGCCGACCTCGGCCAGGGCGCGTTCCAGGGGGCTGCCGGCGGGCCAGATCCGGGCCCGGCCCTCGCGCAGCGCGGCGGCGAGGGTGGGCATGGCGCGCACGGGCGCGTCGGGCCACTCGCCGCGCCACTCCGCGCGCCACACCTCGGGCCAGCTCTCGGGTTCGGGCGGGTCGAGGACGGTGACGACGAGCCGGTCGCTCTCCAGCTCGGCGAGGGCGATCCGGTCGGCCCTGAGCGGCCGGCGCAGGGCGGCGACCACGGCGTTGCCGACGTCGCGTACGGTGACGGCGGTGGCCAGCGCGGTGGCCAGGCGCTGGACGCGGGCCACGTCGGTGACGTCGGAGCGCAGGGTGGAGGCGTCGGCGACGGTGCCCACGAGCCGCACCGGGCGGCCCTCGCCGCCGGGCAGGAGACGCCCGCTCAGCCGGAGCCACTTCGGCGGCCCCGTCGGCTGGAGCACGCGGAACTCCAGCTCCCGGTCGCCGATGGACATGTGGTCCGCCTCCACGACGGACATCAGCGAGGGCAGGTCCTCGGGCACGGTCAGGCCGAGCAGCGTCTCGACCCGGCCGTCGAACTCCACGGGGTCCAGGCCGAACAGGTCCAGCAGATCGTCGCCGACCCGGACGCGGCCGGTGTCCATGGCGAGGCTGAAGGCGCCCGGCGGCAGCTCAGCGCCCTCGGCGGGCGCGGCCGGGGCGGTGAAGGCGACCGCCTCGGAGACGAGCTCCAGGCACGCGCGGTCGTCGGTGTCGAACCCGGCGGGACGCTCGCTGACGGCGAGCAGGCAGCCGCCGCCATTGCCGTGCACGGGCAGGGCCATCAGATGGAAGTCCCGGGACGGCACGCGCCGCGCCTGGGCGTGCTCGGCGAGTTCGGCCGGGCCCATCGAGACCGGCCGTCCTTCGCGGTGCGCCTCGGCGACCGGGGACCGCCCGGCGCCCGGGTAGCTGTCGCGCAGCCCGTACAGCGTCCTGGGCGCCCCGGCCGACTCGACGAGGCCGAGCAGTTCGCCGTCGTGGCCGGGCGCGTATACGGCGACGAACGCGGCACGGGCGAAGACGAGTGCCTGTTCGAGGGTGCGGTGAACCCGTTCGGGCGACTCCTGGTCGGCCGCGATCGCTTTGAGGGCACTTTCGGCACGCAGCGTTCGCGTTCCGCGCTCGTGTGCGCCCTCACTGACCACGTTGGCCATTACAGCGCTTATGAGACACCCGCGCAGCCCCTGTGGGCGTTCCGTGCAGCCGGGCCGGTGCGGGCGCCCGGAAGCCACGGAACACGTCTTTACCCATGCGTCCCCACGGTGTTCTCGTGACAGGCGTGACGGTCCGGCCCCGTCGCGTGGCCGGAACCGGCAGCGGGGGCTGGACCCGGTCGAGGGCGTCCTCGCGGCTCGGCCCGCCGCGCCGAACGTGTGCTGGTCATGGACGTCCGGAGCACGGCCCGGGGCGGCCAAGGGAGCTGATGCGGACCTCGGCGCTGCAGCGGGACCTCGTCGGGAGCTGGTGCCGCGCACACGTCCGGCCGCACGCGGCATGGGTCGCGGCGGTCGGGGTACGCGGGCGCCTGCAACGGTGCCGCGTGCCTGTGACCGACGGTAGCCAGGCCGATCCCCCGGGCCGCTCGTCGTGCGCGGCGGGCTCCCAGGGAGGACATTTGTTCCTGAGTCCGGTCGCACGGCCGTGCGAGGAGGTGGTCGGCGTGTCCGACGGGCAGTCGTCCACGCAGGCGCCGGCAGCCGCCAGGACGTCGGTGGGCCGTCCCCTGCTGTCCCTGGCGCTGGCCTCGATGATGGACGAGGTGCACGCCCACTCCGGCGCGGTGTACCTGCTGGGGCCGGACCAGCCGGTGCTGCAGATGGCGGTGATGGCGGGGCTGCCCCGGGCGTTCGCGGCGCCCTGGGAGCGGGTGGGGCTGAGCGCGCCGATCCCGGTCGCCGACGCGGCCCGCGAGCGGCGGCTGGTGTGGGTGGGCGGCGAGGAGGAGATGGCCCGCCGCTACCCGCGGATCGCCATGGTGCTGCCGTATCCGTTCGCCTTGGCCGCGGTGCCGGTGGCCACCGAGTCCAGCGTGTACGGCGCGGTGTTCGTGACCTGGCCGGGCGGGCATCCGCAGGAGCTGTCCGACCGGGAGCGCGAGCATCTGACGGCGGCCTGCGGGCGGCTGGCGGTCCGGCTGGAGCGGGCCGCCGAGCACAGCATCCCGCCGCACTCCGAGACCGATCTGGTCGCCTCGCCGCTGGTGGGCGGGATGGCCGGCACGCTCGGCACGGTCGAGGCGGCCCGGATGGTGAGCCGGCTGCCGTACGGGCTCGTCTCGCTGGATCTGCACGGGCGGATCGGGTTCGTCAACGCGGCGGCGTCCGAGCTGCTGAACGTCCCGGTCAGCCGGCTGCTCGGCACGCAGCTGTGGGCGTCGGTGCCGTGGCTCAACGACCCGGTGTACGAGGACCGTTACCGGGCCGCGCTGATCAGCCAGCACACCGCCTCGTTCGTGGCGCTGCGCCCGCCCGGCGAGTGGCTGTCGTTCCGGCTGTATCCGAGCACGACGGGCCTGAGCGTTCGGATCACCCGGGCCCGAGCCGTGGCGGAGATGAACCGGGCCGCACCGCCGCCCGACGGGACGCCTACCCGGCTGGTCACCATCACGCAGGTGCTGAACCTGGCCGGTGCGCTCACCGAGGCGGTAGGGGTGCAGGACGTGGTGCAGCTGGTCGCGGACGAGATCGCCCCGGCCGTGGGCAGCCAGGCCCTGGTCCTGCTGGGCTCGCGGGCCAACCGGCTGCGGGTGCTCGGGCATCGCGGGTACCGGGACCCGGCCGTGGTGGAACGGTTCGACGGGATGCCGCTGACCGAACCGACCCCCGTCACACAGGTGCTGCGGACGGGTGTGCCCGCGTTCTTCGAGTCGCAGGAACAGCTGGAGCGCCTCTACCCGGCGCGGGGCGCGACGCCCGACGGGTTCGCGGCCTGGGCGTATCTGCCGCTGGTCGCCCAGGGCCGGCCGGTGGGGACGTGTGTGCTGTCCTACGCCGAGCCGCACCCCTTCCCGACGGAGGAACGGGCGGTGATGACCAGCCTGGCCGGGCTGGTCGCCCAGGCGCTGGAGCGGGCACTGCTCTACGACGCCAAGCACCGGCTCGCGCACGGCCTCCAGGAGGCGCTGCTGCCGCACTCGCTGCCGTCGCTGCCCGGCATCGAGGCGGCCGCCCGCTACGTGCCGGCCACGCAGGGCATGGACATCGGCGGCGACTTCTACGACCTGGTGCGCACCCAGGGCATGGCGGCGGCGGTGATCGGGGACGTACAGGGCCACAACGTCACGGCGGCCGGGCTGATGGGGCAGGTCCGTACCGCGGTGCGCGCGTACACGGCCGTGGGCCAGGCGCCCGAGGAGGTCATGCGCAGCACCAACCGGCTGCTGCTGGACCTGGGGGCCGACCTGTTCGCGAGCTGCCTCTACCTGCGGCTGGACCCGGAGCGCGGCCGGGCCGTGATGTCCCGGGCGGGTCATCCGCCGCCGCTGCTGAAACGCCCGGACGGGCGGGTGCGCGTGCTCGACCTGGCCGGCGGTCCGCTGCTGGGCATCGACGCCGCCGCGGTGTACCCGACGACGGAGGTCTCCTTCGCCCCCGGCTCCCTGCTCGTCCTCTACACCGACGGGCTGGTCGAGTCCCCCGGCACCGACTTCGAGGAGGCCCTCGCGGTGCTGGGCCGTCGCCTGACCGACGCCGGGGACCAGCCGCTGGACGAACTGGCCGACAGCCTCGTCCGCCCGGAGCACCACCGCGCGGACGGGGAGGAACGGCTCGACGACATCGCCCTGCTGCTGCTCAGGGCCGTCGGGTAGGGCCCGGGACGTTCCGCTTCGCTCTCCCGCGGAGCTGCGCCGACACGCGACCGGGCCGGTCCTCCCGCCGAAGGACCGGCCCGGTCCACCGCCGCCCGGAACCGCGAAAGCGCGACTCGGGCCGGTCGGTGGCTTCGCACGCCGGTGGACGCCGCGGCCCCGGAACCCCGTCTCGGCCCGGTCACCGACCGGAACGCCGGCGAACGCCCCGGCCCGGAGCGCGTCTCAGTCGGCTCGGCAACGGGGAACGCCGACAGACATCTCGGCCCCAGAACCGCCCAAGCACGCCTCACGCCCCCGACAACCGGAAACTCCGACGGACGCCCCGACCCCGGAACCCCGCCTCAACCCGATCACCGACCGGAACGCCCACGAGCACCCCGGCCCGGAGCGCGTCTCAGTCGGCTCGGCAACGGGGAACGCCGACAGACATCTCGGCCCCAGAACCGCCCAAGCACGCCTCACGCCACTCAGCTGCCGCAAACGCCGGTGCGCCGGCCCGGTCCCGCCAGGAAGGGGGCGGGACCGGGCCGGCATCGTCGGACCGGCTGCCGACGTCTTCGGGTCAGCGGGACTCGGTCAGACCGGACTGGTCCTCGGCACCCTGGCCCGCGTCCTGGCCGGCGCCCGCTTCCTCGCCGCCGGCCTGCTCACCGGCACCTGCTCCGGCACCGGCTCCGGCCTCTTCACCGGCTCCGGCTTCCTCACCGGCACCGGCACCCGCGCCGGCGTCACCGCCCGCACCGGCCTCGCCGGCTCCGGCCTCCCCACCGGCGCCCGCTTCCTCACCGGCACCGGCGCCCGCGCCGGCGTCGCCGCCGGCACCGGCTTCCTCGCCCGCACCGGCATCTCCGCCCGCGCCGCCCGCGCCGAGGGTCGCGCCGACCGCCTCCAGGGCGGTGGTCACCGGCTGGAAGAACGTCTCGCCGCCGGCCGTGCAGTCACCGCTGCCGCCCGAGGTCAGGCCGATCGCGAGACCGTCCTGGGTGAACAGCGAGCCGCCGCTGTCGCCGGGCTCGGCGCAGACGTCGGTCTGGATGAGGCCGGTGACCGTGCCCTCCGGGTAGTTCACCGTGGCGTCGAGGCCGAGGACCTGGCCGTCGTTGAGCCCGGTGGTGCTGCCCATCCGGAAGACCTGCTGGCCGACGGTCGCCTCAGCGGCCTCGGTGATCTGGACGGTCTGGTCGCCGGTGTTGACCTCGCTGGGCGCCTCGGTCGCCGGGTCGTCGTACTTCACGAGCGCGAAGTCGCCGTCGCCGGGGAAGGTCGCCTGGTCGACGGTGGCGATCGGCTGGCCGCCCTGCGTGTCCGACCACTCGTTGCCGCCGAGCGTGCAGTGACCGGCCGTCAGGAAGGCCGGCGAGCCGTCGCCCGCGGTGACGTTGAAGCCGAGGGAGCAGCGCGAGCCGCCCGCGAAGATGGCGTCACCGCCCGAGACGAACGGCTTGAAGGTGCCCGAGGACTTCTTGAGGGTCGCCATGCCGGAGCCGAGGCTCTGCACGGTGGACTCCAGTCTGTCCCACTTGGCGCCGGTCACGGTGCTGTCGGCCGTCACCAGAAGCTTGTTGGTGACGGGGTCGATCGACCACGAGGTGCCCGCGATGGTCGCGTCCGACTTCAGGGTCTGCGCCCCGCTCTTCAGCTCCGACCAGCTGTTGTCGACCTCGCGGACCTTCGCACCCGCCGCCTTCGCCTTCACGACCACGTTGTTGTTGTCGCCCGGTACGACGTTGACGACGAGCTGCTGGCTGTCGCTGTCGTAGTAGGAGCCGCCGAACGCCTCACCGAGGAGCCCGGGGAGCTGCGAGGCGAGATCCGAGGCGTCGCCCGCCTTCAGGGTCTTCGGCGCGGCCGCCGCGTCGTCGGACGAACCGTCCTGCGAGGCGTTGGCGTTGGGGAGCAGGATCGCGGCCGCGCCGAGCGCCACCACACCGCCCGCCGCTATCGCGGCCTTGCGCTTCGGAATTCGCTTGTGACTCAAACTTCTCTCCTCCTGAGGGACGGAGTACGTGCCGCCGTCCGGCAGTTTCGGGGGGCGCCTGGATGGCTGTTGGTACGCATGGGCCCTCCGGGGCGTTCAATTCCGTTTGCAAGTGATCCGTTCGCATCGCGAAATCAGCCAACTCCCGCACCCGAGCACCAACCGCACGGTCTGCGACCGTCCTGGTCACAGCGGCACGCTGGAGAGCGCGAAGGGCGCGGACCCACGCCCGCCCATGGCCGGATGACGGCGTTTCAGCCACAGCTCCAGTGACGACCCACCGAACGAACACGATCCGTATCCAACTGGAAACGATCTGTTGCGATCGCCGAGTCGAATCCCACCTTCAGCGAATCTGCACACCGAATGCTCAACCCGGTCACCGAGTCGAGGATTGACCACGCGCCGGCCGCGTCGGACACGCCTTTGGGGCGGGAGTGCCGGATTCGCCGCTCCCCGCGACAAGGGGCCCGATGAGCCGATGCCGTGACGCATGTGAAGAACCGGCCACGAAGGCGTGCGCAGACCTGCACTCTTCGGTGCGGCTGGGGCGCAAGTTGCCTGGTGAGACGGGTGGTTGATTGGAAGCCCGTGCCCGCAGCGTGCTTTGATCCATCGCACCGCAGGGGCCGCACAGGGCACTCGGAAACGGGAGTCCGGCCTCGCGGTCGCGGCCGTCATCTGTCCCCAGAGGGGGCCGCTCCCCCCTTGTGAGATATCCATACGAAGGGAAGTTCCATCATGAACTCCACCCCCCAGGTTGAGACCGTCGAGATCGCCGACGCCGAGCTCGACGCCGTCTCCGGCGGCCTGTCCGTGAACGCTGTCAACACCGTCACCGACACCGTCGACGGCATCGCTCCGGTTTCCGGCCTGGTCGACACCGCTGTCGGCACGGTCGAGGGTGTCACCGGCCTGAACACGGCCCCGGTCACCAACCTGGTCTCCGGTCTCTGATCGAGCCCCAGTGCCGTTGACTCCCGGAGCCGCAGCCGGCGGTTCCGGGATCTTCGGGTGCCGTAACAGCCTCTGCTACGGCCGTAAGAACCTCTTCTACGGGTGAGGGAAGTTCCTTGCAGTTCCGCCAACAGGCCCTCGCCAAGCTCCAGTCACCCGAGGAGCTCGACCTGCCGGTGCGCTTCGCCCGCCCGCAGGGCTGGCTGGTGCTCTCGGTGACGGTCGTCGCGATGGCGGCCGCCTCGGTGTGGGCGGTGACCGGCTCGGTGACCTCCACCCTCAGCGCACCCGCCATCCTCACGCACGGGCAAGGCAGTTACCTCCTGCAGAGCCCGGTCGCGGGCCAGGTCACCGCGGTGCTCGCGAAGCAGGGCGAGACGCTGCCGGCGAACTCCCCCGTGCTCAAGGTCCGTACGCCCCAGGGCCAAACCGTCGTCCGCACCCTCGACGCGGGCCGTGTCTCCGCGCTCGCCGCGACCGTCGGGCAGATCATCCAGACCGGCGCGAACGTCGCCTCCGTCGAGAAGGTCGCCCACACCGAGGACGCGCTGTACGCGACGGTCTACGTCCCCGCCGAGAACGCCGCCTCGATCCCCGACGACGCCGCCGTCGACCTGACCGTGCAGTCGGTGCCGACGCAGGAGTACGGAGTGCTGCGCGGCCATGTGAAGTCGGTGGACCGCGCGGCCCAGTCTCCGCAGCAGATCGCCGCGTTCCTCGGGGACAGCCAGCTGGGCGAGCAGTTCACGAAGAAGGGCAGGCCGGTGGCCGTGACGGTCCGGCTGGACACGTCGTCCGCCACGAAGAGCGGGTACAAGTGGTCGTCCGCTGACGGGCCGCCGTTCAAGCTGACCTCCATGACGCTGGCCTCCGGGTCGATCCGGCTGTCCGACCAGCGTCCCGTCGACTGGCTGCTGCCGTGACCGCGACCGCACCGGACACCCGGGGCCGGCGCCGCGCCGCCCCGCCGAAGCGCAAGGTGCCCAAGGCCGGGGCGAAGACCGTCCGCACGCCCACCGTGCTCCAGATGGAGGCCGTGGAGTGCGGCGCCGCCTCCCTGGCGATGGTGCTCGGCCACTACGGCAAGCACGTCCCGCTGGAGGAGCTGCGCATCGCCTGCGGTGTCTCCCGCGACGGCTCGCGCGCCAGCAACCTCCTCAAAGCCGCCCGCAGTTACGGCCTGACGGCCAAGGGCATGCAGATGGACCTGGCCGCCCTCGCCGAGGTGAAGTCGCCGGCCATCCTGTTCTGGGAGTTCAACCATTACGTCGTCTACGACGGCATGGGCCGCCGCTTCGGCCGCCGCGGCGTCTACATCAACGACCCCGGCAAGGGGCGCCGCTTCGTCCCCATGGAGGACTTCGACGGCAGCTTCACGGGTGTCGTGCTGGTCATGGAGCCCGGCGAGGACTTCACCAGGGGCGGGCGCAAGCCCGGCATCCTGGGCGCGATGCCCGCACGGCTGCGCGGCACCGCGGGCACGATGCCGGCCGCCGTCCTGTCGAGCCTGCTGCTGGTGGCGGTCGGTGCGGCGGTGCCCGCGCTCAGCCGCACCTACATCGACGAGTTCCTGATCGGGAACCAGACCTCGCTGCTGGGCGTGCTGTTCGCGTCGATGGCGGCGTGCGTGCTGCTCACGGTGGTGCTCACCTGGCTCCAGCAGGCCAACCTGCTGCGCGGCCGCATCATCTCCTCCACCCTGTCCAGCGCCCGCTTCCTGCGCCATCTGCTGCGGCTGCCGGTGACGTTCTTCTCCCAGCGCAGCCCGGCCGACCTCGTCCAGCGGCTCCAGTCCAACGACGCGGTCGCCGAGACCCTGTCCCGCGACCTCGCGGCGGCGGGTGTGGACGCGGTCGTCGTCGTCCTGTACGCGGTGCTGCTGTACACCTATGACCCTCAGCTGACGTTCGTCGGCATCGGCGTGGCGCTGCTGAACATCGTGGCCATGCGGGTCGTCATCCGGCTGCGCGCCACGCGCACGGCCAAGTTGCGCGCCGACACGGCCCGCCTCACCAACACCGCCTACACCGGCCTTCAGCTGATCGAGACGATGAAGGCGACCGGCGGCGAGGACGGCTACTTCCGCAAGTGGGCCGGTCAGCACGCCACCACCCTGGAGGAGCAGCAGCGGCTCGGTGTGCCGAGCGCCTGGCTGGGCGTGGTCGCGCCGACGCTGGCGACCCTGAACAGCGCGCTGATCCTCTGGATCGGCGGCATGCGGGCGGTCGAGGGCCACATCTCGGTGGGTCTGCTGGTCGCCTTCCAGGCCCTGGTCACCCGGTTCACCGCCCCGCTGACCCGGCTCAACGGCGTCGCCGGCCGCATCCAGGACTTCGCGGCCGACGTGGCGCGGCTGAAGGACGTGGAGAACTTCAAGGCCGATCCGCTCTACGGCCGCCCCGAGGCCGGCGAGTCGACGCGCCGGCTGCAGGGCCATGTCGAGCTGGAGAACATCACCTTCGGCTACAGCCCGCTCGACAAGCCCCTGCTCACCGGCTTCGACCTGACGGTCGGGCCCGGGCAGCAGGTCGCGCTGGTGGGCGGTTCCGGCAGCGGCAAGTCCACGGTGTCCCGGCTGATCTCCGGCCTGTACGCGCCGTGGGAGGGCGTGATCCGCATCGACGGACAGCGCATCGAGGACATCCCGCGCGGGGCGCTGGCCGCCTCCGTCTCCTTCGTCGACCAGGACGTGTTCCTCTTCGAGGGCACGGTCCGCGACAACGTGGCGCTGTGGGACCCGTCGATCCCGGACGAGGCGGTGGAGGACGCGCTGCGCGACGCCGCCCTGTACGACGTGATCACGCGGCGTCCGGGCGGCATCCACAGCAAGGTCGAGCAGGACGGGCGCAACTTCTCCGGCGGGCAGCGCCAGCGCCTGGAGATCGCGCGGGCGCTGGTGCGCCGGCCGAGCATCCTGGTGCTCGACGAGGTGACGAGCGCGCTGGACGCGGAGACCGAGCTGGTCGTGATGGACAACCTGCGCAGGCGCGGCTGTGCCTGTGTGGTGATCGCGCACCGGCTCAGCACCGTGCGCGACAGCGACGAGATCGTCGTCCTCCAGCACGGCACGGTCGTGGAGCGGGGACGGCACGAGGACCTGGTGGCGCGCGGCGGAGCATACGCGGCACTGGTCAGGGAGCGGTGAGATGACGGCCGTTCAGGGACACGAGGGCGACCTCGTCCTCAACGCGTTCGGGCAGATGGGCACGCGCATCGACTGCGCCGGGTTCAACCGCCTGGACCTGGAGGGCCCGCAGGTGCTGTGGCTGGTCGCGTCGGGTGCCGTCGACCTGTTCGCGGTGGACGCCGGTCAGCAGGGCCACTGGCACCATCTGGGCCGCCTGGAGGCGGGCTCGCTGGTGCTCGGGCCGGTGCCGGGGCCGCAGCACACGCTGGTGGCCCGCCCGCTGCGGGACTGCGTGGTGCACCGCATCGGCCTGCGCGAGCTGTACCAGCCCGCCAACACGGCGACCTGGTCGTACGACGAGTACGGCAACCCGCAGTACGTGCCGCCGACGACGAGCCCGCTGGAGTACGCCCTCGCCCTCGGCGTCGGCCGCAGCCTGTCGATCCTCTTCCAGGCGCCGATGGCCACCGACCGGGCCGCCGTGCTCACGGACGACGACGTGTTCTGGATGCAGGTGCCGCCGGGCAGCGTGCAGTACGGCTCGCTGTACGGCGCGGAGGCCGCGGCCGACCTGCTGATGGATCCCGCGCTGTGGCAGTCCATGGTCGACCAGCAGTACCGGCTGCTGACCACGCTGGACCGCTGGATCGAGCAGCTGGAGCGCACCCACGAGTCGCGCACGGCCGAGGGCATCAAGGCCGGCGAGGCGGTGCGCGCCCAGGCCGATCAGACGCTGCTGGCCTCGATCGGGAAGCGGTCGTCGAAGCGGACCACCGCGGCCGACGCCGACGCCACGTACGCGGCGTGCAAGCTCGTCGCGCAGGCCGCCGGGATCGGCCTCACCGAGCCCACCCAGAAGGGCACCGGCGGCGACCGCCTCGACCCGGTCGAGCAGGTCGCCCTGGCCTCCCGCGTCCGCACCCGGGCCGTGCGCCTGGACGGCCGCTGGTGGCGGGACAACGTCGGGCCGCTGGTCGGCCACCGGGCCCTGTCGGGCGCGCCGGTGGCGCTGCTGTGGCGGCACGGCGGATATGTCGCCGTCCATCCGTCCACCGGCCGTGAGACGCCGATCGAGAAGGCCAACGCCGACGAGTTCGAGCCGCGCGCGGTGATGTTCTACCGCCCGTTGCCGGAGCGGGGGCTCAGTCCGCTGAGGCTGCTGCGGTTCTGTATGCAGGGCACGCGCGGCGACCTGACGGGGCTGCTGCTCAGCGGACTGGTCACGGTGGCGATCGGCGCCCTGGTGCCCATCGCGACCGGCAAGGTGCTCGGCGAGTTCGTGCCGAAGGCGCAGACGGACCTCATCGTGCAGGTCTGTATGGCGGTGATGCTCAGCAGCGTGGTGTCGGCGGCCTTCATGCTGCTGCAGAACCTGACCATCCTGCGGCTGGAGGGCCGGGTCGAGGCCACGCTCCAGCCGGCCGTGTGGGACCGGCTGCTCAGGTTGCCGACGAGGTTCTTCACCGAGCGTTCCACCGGCGAACTGGCCAGCGCGGCCATGGGCATCAGCTCCATCCGCAGGCTGCTGGCGGGAGTCGGGCCGACGGTCGCCCAGTCGGTGACGGTCGGGGCGATGAACCTGGGGCTGCTGCTGTGGTTCAGCGTGCCGATGGCGATGGCCGCGATCGGCATGCTCGTGGTCATCGCGGCCGTGTTCCTGGGGCTCGGGCTGTGGCAGGTGCGGTGGCAGCGGCGGCTGGTCGTGCTCGGCAACAAGCTGAACAACCAGGCCTTCCAGACGCTGCGCGGTCTGCCAAAGCTGCGGGTGGCCGCCGCCGAGAACTACGCGTACGCCGCGTGGGCGTCGCAGTTCGCGCGCAGCCGTGAGCTCCAGCAGAAGGTCGGCCGCATCAAGAACCTCACGACGGTGCTGGGCGCGGTGTATCTGCCGCTGTGCACCCTGCTGATGTTCATGCTGCTGGCGGGTCCGGCCCGGGGCTCGATGTCGGCCGCCGCGTTCCTCACCTTCAACACCTCGGTGACGATGGTGCTGACCTCGGTGACCCAGCTGACGGGTTCGTTCGTCTCGGCCGTGGCCGCGCTGCCGCTGTTCGAGGAGATCAAACCGGTGCTGGACGCGACGCCCGAGGTGCGCACCGCGAGCACGCGTCCGGGCCCGCTGTCCGGGGCACTCGAAGCCCGGCGGCTGTCCTTCCGCTACTCGGACGACGGTCCGCTCGTGCTGGACGACGTGTCGTTCGAGGTGCGGCCGGGCGAGTTCGTCGCGGTCGTCGGCCCCAGCGGCTGCGGCAAGTCGACGCTGCTGCGGCTGCTGATCGGCTTCGACCGCCCGGTCTCGGGCAGCGTCCTCTACGACGGTCAGGACCTGGCCGCGCTGGACCAGTCGGCGGTGCGCCGCCAGTGCGGTGTGGTGCTCCAGCACGCGCAGCCGTTCACCGGCTCGATCCTGGACGTCATCTGCGGCACCGAGCCGTACACGCCGGAGGAGGCGATGGCGGCGGCCGAGATGGCCGGGCTCGCCGAGGACATCAAGCGGATGCCGATGGGCCTGCACACCATCGTCTCGGGCAGCGGGGCCGTCTCCGGCGGCCAGCGCCAGCGGCTGATGATCGCCCAGGCGCTGATCCGCCGGCCGCGCATCCTCTTCTTCGACGAGGCGACCAGCGCCCTCGACAACGAGACCCAGCGCACGGTCATCGAGAGCACCAAGGCCCTCAACGCCACCCGCATCGTCATCGCCCACCGGCTGTCGACCGTGATGGACGCCGACCGGGTCGTGGTGATGGAGGACGGCAAGGTCGTCCAGCAGGGCCCACCGGCCCAGCTGCTCGCCGACACCGGCGGCCGGCTGCACGAACTGGTGCGGCGCCAGATGGCGTGATGCGGCCCGGCCCGGCCGTGGCGTGTCTTCGCCGTACGCCGGGCCCCCGACCGTTGGCCCCGCCCGGAAGTGGGTACCCACGGCCCATGCGAATCAGCGTGGTGGACGTGGGATCGAACACGGTCAGACTGGTGGTCGCGGACGCGGACGGCGGCGTACCGCTTCCGGTGCACACCGCCAAGTGGCGGCTCAGGCTGTCCGAGCAGGTCACACCGGGGGGACCCATCCCTGAACATGCCGTCGAGCAGTTGGTGCACGCGGTGGCCGAGGCGAGCCGGACCGCCGCGCGGTGGGGGGCGGCCGCGCCCCTGGCGTTCGCGACCGCCGTGGTGCGCGGTGCGTGCAACCGGCACGAGGTGCTGCATACCGTCCGGGCCCGTACCGGCGTGGACCTGTGCACTCTGCCGGGCGAGGTCGAGGCGGAGCTGACGTTCCTCGGGGCCCGGCGCTGGATGGGCTGGCGGTCGGGTCCGCTCGCCCTGCTCGACATCGGCGGCGGCTCGCTCGAAGTCGCCTTCGGGCGCGGCCGGTTGCCCGACTTCGTGGCCTCGCTGCCGCTGGGCGCGGGGCGGCTCACCCACGAGTTCTTCGAGGACGAGGACCCGCCGTCGCCGGAGCGGGTGCGGGCGCTGCGCCGCAAGGTCCGCCACCAGCTGCGGGACGTCGCGGCGCGGATCCGCTGGGAGGGCCCGCGCACCGCGGTCGCCACCTCGCGCACCTTCCAGCAGCTGGGACGGCTGTGCGGTACGGCGCCCGGACGCCACGGCCCGTTCGTGGACCGGGTGTTGCACCGGACGGCGCTGCGGGAGGCGATTCCGCGGCTGGCCGCCCTGCCCGCCGCCGAACGCGCGCAATTGCCCGGCATCTCCGCCCCGCGGGCCGCGCAGAGCCTGGCCGGGGCGGTGGTCGCGCACACCGCGATGAAGCTGACCGGCCTCAGGTCCGTCACGGTCTGCCCCTGGGCGATCCGCGAGGGCGTGCTGCTGCGGCACATCGAGGACGGCCCGGCCTGGTGGGCGGAGGTCACCCGCCGCCCCGAGGAGGCGGCCCCGCCCGACCCGGTGCCGCTGCGCATCGCCACCGCCTCTCCCTGAAGCCCGGAAGCCCGGAAGGCCGGACGGCAACGGACGCACCGAACGCACCGAACGCAGGAAGGAGACCCCCGTGTCCCAGGACGACAACCACGACAGCTCCGACAAGAAGCCCGAGACGGCGCTGGAGGAGGTCCTGCGCGAGATCGAGGAGGCGGAGAACCGCACCGAGGACTCCGCCGAGCAGCGACGCCACCGGGGCGAGGCCGGAGAGGCCATCACCCCCAACCCGCGCGCCCAGGAGGAGTCCCACGGCGACTGAGCGAAGGGACCCGCCGCGGCCCCTTCACGGCGTGCCGGAGTCCCTTCCCGCGGGAGCTACGCGGGTAGGTGACTCCGGTCGCCGGCCGGGTACCCGGCGGGCATGGAGCACGACCGCGGAGCACCAGGACTGCCCGCCCCGCGCGGCCCGCTGAGCGGGGGCGTCGAGGCATACCTGCGGGGCGCGGGCCGGCTGCCCCGTCTCGAGGACGTCGCCCGGGCCGCGGTGTACGGCGAGGATCTCCAGCTGGCCCTGTACCTGTGCTACGAGCTGCACTACCGCGGGTTCGCGGGGGTGTCCCCCGACCGCGAGTGGGACCCCGAGCTGCTGCGCACCCGGGCGGCTCTGGAACACCGCTTCCTGTCCGCCCTGCGCGCCGACGCCCGGGTGCACGACAGCGTGACGGAGGCGCTCGCGGACCTCCTGGTCGAGCCCGTCGACGGCACGGGCGTGAGCCACTTCCTGCGCGACGAGGGCGAGCTGTGGCACCTGCGCGAGTACGCGGCCCAGCGCTCCCTGTACCACCTCAAGGAGGCCGACCCGCACGCCTGGGTGCTGCCGCGGCTGTGGGGCCGGGCGAAGGCGGGGATGGCGGCGGTGGAGTTCGACGAGTGGGGCGGCGGCCGAGCCGACCGTGTGCACGCCCGGCTGTTCGCCGGCCTGATGACGGACCTGGGCCTGGACACCACGTACGGCCGCTACGTCGACGCGGCCTGTGCCGAGGCCCTGGTCACGGTGAACCTCATGTCCCTCTTCGGCCTGCACCGGGCGCTCAGGGGCGCCCTGGTCGGCCATTTCGCGACGGTCGAGATCACCTCGTCGCCGGGTTCGCGGCGGCTCGCCGAGGCGATGCGCCGCACCGGCGCCGGGCCGGCGGCCGAGCACTTCTACGACGAGCACGTCGAGGCCGACGCGGTCCACGAGCAGGTGGTGCGCCACGACGTCATCGGCGGCCTGCTGGAGGAGGAGCCGCAACTGGCCGCGGACGTCGCGTTCGGGATCGACGCCACCGGGTTCACCGAGGACCGCTTCGGCGCCCGGCTGCTCGCCGACTGGCGCGCGTCACGTTCGTCGCTGCGTGCACCGCTTGACCGTGAAATATCCCATATCTCCTGAATAGCCGGGTACCCGAGCGCGGTGAACCCACTGGTACCCCCGGGCGTGTACGCCCCGCAGGAGGACACCGAGCTGCTGGCCGGTGCCCTGGCCGACGAGCCGTTGCCGCCGAGCGCGGAGGTACTGGACGTCGGCACCGGCAGCGGCGCCCTGGCCCTGGAGGCCGCGCGCCAGGGCTTCCGGGTGACCGCCGTGGACGTCTCGCGGAGGGCGGTGTGGGCCGCGCGGCTGAACGCCGCCCGGTCGGGACTGCCGATCCGTCTACGGCGCGGGAACCTCTTCGATCCGGTGCGTGGCGAGTCCTTCGACCTGATTCTGGCCAATCCGCCGTACGTGCCCGCGCCGGGCGGCACCGGACGGCCGCGGGGCGCGGCCCGGGCGTGGGACGCGGGCGACGACGGACGGCTGGTCGTGGACCGGATCTGCCGGGAGGCGCCTGACCTGCTGCGTCCGGGCGGGGTGCTGCTGCTGGTGCAGTCCGCGCTCAGCGGCCCGGATCTGACCGTGGGGTGTCTGCGCGCGTCCGGCCTGAAGGCCGCGGTGACGCGCCGGCGGCGGATCGCGTTCGGCCCGGTGCTGCGGGGCCGGGAGCGCTGGCTGCGGGAGCGGGGGCTGCTGCCCGCCGCCGAGGACAAGGAAGAGCTGGTGGTCGTCCGTGCCGAACTCCCCGTCTGACCGATCCACGTCTGACCGGTCCACGTCTGACCGGTCCACGTCTGACCGGTCCACGTCTGACCGGTCCACGTCTGACCGGTCCACGTCTGACCGGTCCACGTCTGACCGCTCAACATCTGACCGGTCCACGGCGCCGCGCCGCGTCACGGTCCAGCGCAAGGGTCCGCTGCTGCTGGAGGGCCCGGTGGAGGTGGAGCTGGAGGACGGTTCCGTCGTCACCTCGGACCGCTTCCGCGTGGCCCTGTGCACCTGCCGCCGCAGCCGCCGCTATCCGTGGTGCGACACGAGCCACCGCGACCGGGTCTGAGACCGGTGCGCGATGGCCGGTGAGCCCAGGGGCCGGCAGGCGGCCCCACTCCGCCCGCCGGCCCCCTTGTGCGAGATCGCAGGTCCCCGCGTCAGCGGCCCGGCTCCCCAGCCTCGAACCGCCGTACCTCACGGGAACGGCGCGATCCCGGTCTCTCAGAACGCGAAGACGCCGGAACCGTAGGCGTTCTTCACGCACTCGTTGGAGAAGGTGCGCTCGTACGAGACCCTCTGGCCCTGCCAGACACCGTCGACGGTGACGACCACCGGGTCGTACTGCTTGGTGCACATCACGCCGTCCCTCGCGGTCAGGGCGCGGATGTCGCCGCCGACGCCGCGCAGCTGCGCGCAGGCGGAGCCGGCGACCGGGTGCGTGCCGGAGGGCGTCGGGGCACAGGTCAGGGTGACCGCGCGTTCCGGGGTCGCGGCGGCCGCGCTCTCACCGTGACCCATCGTGAGAACGAGGGCCGACGGGGCGTAGAGCGCGGTGGGGGCCTGACCCGGAGTGGCGAGGGCGGCCCCGGTGAGGGGTCCGCAGACGGCGGTGGCCGTCAGTCCGAGGATCGTGGCCCAGCGCGCGGTGTTCCGCATTGTGTGCATCCTTCCGCTCGATTACAGGGTGTGCCGGCCCGTGCTCGGTCGGTGCCCGGGACGGCGAACGCGAGTCTGCCGAGTCCGTCGCCGAAGCACACATCGACCCCACGGGTTTCAGTAACCTTGCGTGTTGAATCAGTGGCGTGAAGTTACGGAATCCGCCCGCGTGAAGCCCGTAACCGCACGGTGCGCGGTGGTGCGAAGCGGCCAGATGGCCGATTCCCGCACGCTCGTCAATCGGCCTGAAACATTCCGGTTCCGCTCTCAGCCGACTGCTTTGTTGCCCCTTGTGTTCATGCTCTGGCCGAGTAATCGTCATTACATGATTACGACAGAGCAGCGAGAGAAGCTACGCGGCTGGTTCGCCGGCCGCCTCCCCGACGACCTCTTCGAGGAACTGACCGAGATCACGGTCGACCGCGAGGAGATCACCGTCATCGGCCGCATCCCCGCACCCCGGCTGGCCGAGGACGCCCCGGCCGCCGAGCGGGACGCGGCCTTGGAGAGCCGGGTGCAGGAGTTCCGGGAACGCACGCGTGAGGACCGGATGGCCGTGGCCCGGGAAGCCGAGCACCGGTTCCGCCGGAAGGTGTCCTGGGGTGTGGAGTGCGGCGGGCGGCGATCGCTCTTCACGCACGTGGCCGCGCCCGTCATGACGCGGCTGCGCCAGCCCGAGCGCCAGGTCCTGGACACCCTGATCGCCGGCGGCGTCGCGCGCAGCCGCAGCGATGCGCTGGCCTGGTGCGTACGCCTGGTCCAGCGCCACACCGACGACTGGCTCGCGGAGCTGCGCGACTCCCTGGAACACGTGCAACGGGTGCGCGCCCAGGGCCCGGACGCGGAGCCGGACCACGCGCCGCCCACACCTGACGAGGAGTGACCCAAGAGTGGAGGATCCATCCACCGGCAACGCGGAAAATGGATGAACCGTCCTCTGGCGTAGATCACCTGCGCCGTCCTACGGTCGGCACAACCCCAGAGGACGGCTTCCGCGCGCCGCCGCACACCCCGGCGCCGGCGAGCGGCCGTCCGCCCCGCCGCCGCGCCACCCCGCGCTCCGCCGACCCGTCCCCGCTGGAGCCCTCTTGTCCTCGCAGGCCGAACGTCCCCCGGGCGCCGACCTCCCCTCCCCCGCCGCGCCTGTCCCGTCCCTGACGGAGGTCGAGGCCCACGGTATCGACCGCATCCCCGACGCCGAGCGCACCGCCACCCCGCTGGACCTGTTCCGGCTCGCCTTCGGCGGCGCCAACACCTTCTCCACCTGCGTCCTCGGCGCCTTCCCGATCCTGTTCGGCCTCTCCTTCTGGCAGGGCCTCGCGGCGACGCTCCTCGGGGTCCTCGCGGGCGCGCTGATCCTGTGCCCGATGGCGGTGTTCGGCCCGGTCAACGGCACCAACAACGCCGTGTCGTCGTCCGCGCACCTGGGCGTGCACGGCCGTGTGGTCGGCTCCTTCCTGTCCCTGCTGACAGCTGTGGCGTTCTTCTCCCTCTCGGTGTGGAGCTCCGGCGACGCCCTGGTCGGCGGCGCCCACCGGCTCTTCGGCCTCGCCCGGAGCGACCTGTCCTACGCCGTCGCGTACGCGCTGTTCGCGGTGCTGGTCCTCTGGGTGTGCGTCTACGGCTTCCGTTTCATGCTGTTCGTCAACAAGATCGCGGTGACGTCGGCGAGCGCGCTGTTCCTGCTCGGCGCCGTGGCGTTCGCGGGGGACTTCGACCCCTCGTACGCGGGCGTCTTCACCGACTCGGCGGACGCGGCGACGACGGCCGCGTTCTGGCCGTCGTTCATCGGGGCGGCGCTGATCGTGCTGTCGAACCCGGTGTCGTTCGGGGCGTTCCTCGGCGACTGGTCGCGCTACATCCCGGCGAGCACCTCGCGCCGGAAGGTGATGGGGGCCGCGTTCCTGTCGCAGCTCGCGACGCTGCTGCCGTTCCTGTTCGGCCTGACGACGGCGAGCATCATCGCGCGCCAGGCGCCGCGGTACGTCGATCCGGCGGCCCCCGACTTCGTGGGCGGGCTGCTCGCCATCTCGCCGGGCTGGTTCTTCCTGCCGGTGTGCCTGCTCGCGCTGATCGGCGGCATGGCGACGGGCACGACGGCGCTGTACGGGACCGGACTCGACTTCTCGTCGGTGTTCCCGAGGCTGTCCCGGGTCCAGGCGACACTACTGATCGGCGCGTTGTCGGTCGGGTTCGTCTTCGCCGGACGGTTCGGGCTCGACCTCGTGCGGTCCATCTCCGCCTTCGCCACGGTGATCATCACCTGCACCACGCCGTGGATGGTCGTGATGATGCTGGGCTACTGGACGCGGCGCGGCTGGTACGACCCGGAGGCGCTCCAGGTCTTCAACCGGCGTCAGCGCGGGGGCCGTTACTGGTTCGCGCACGGCTGGAACTGGCGGGGCATGACCGCCTGGTGGGTGGCGGCGCTGCTCGGCGTCCTCTTCACCGACATCCCCGGGCAGTTCGTCGGCCCGCTGGGCGGTCTCGCCGGCGGCGTCGACATCAGTCTGCCGCTGTCGCTGGTGGTGGCGGCGGTGCTGTTCCTGACGCTGCTGTGGCTGTTCCCCGAACCCCGGGCGGTGTACGGGCCCGAGGGCGCGCGGCTGGCCAGGACCGTCGAGGTGCCGGTGCCGCCGATCACCGGGCCCGGCGCCGAGGGGGCGTTGTCAGACCCTTCGGCTAGGTTGCCGGCATGACCAACTTCGTACTGGTGGCGGGGGCGTGGCTCGGGGCGTGGGCGTGGGACGAGGTGGCCGCGGAGCTGCGTGGCGCCGGGCATGACGTCCATCCGCTGACGCTCTCGGGCCTCGCCGAGAAGCAGGGTGAACCGGCCGGGCAGCAGACGCACGTGCGGGACATCGTCGACGAGGTGGAGCGCCTCGGCCTGCGCGACGTCGTCCTCGTGGGGCACAGCTACGCGGGCATACCGGTGGGGCAGGCCGCCGAGCGCATCGGGGACCGGTTGCGGCGCGTGGTGTTCGTCGACGCGAACGTGCCGGTGAACGGGGAGTCATTCCTGTCCGGCTGGCCGAGCGACCACGTACGGCGGTCGATCGCCGAGCACGAGGGGTGCTGGCCGCCGCTCGGCGCGCCGGACTGCGCGGGGCAGGGGCTGACGGACGAGCAGATCGCGCGGTTCGTCGGCGGTTCGACGCCGCATCCGGGTACCACCCTCACCGAACCGGCCGTGCTCACCCGTCCCTTGGGCGAGCTTCCGGCGACGTATGTGAAGTGCCTCCTCGACGGGGACGAGCCGATGCCGGCGGTGGCCGAGCTGCTCAAGAGGGACAGCTGGGAGCTGGTGGAGCTGGACACCGGCCACTGGCCGATGTTCTCGCAGCCGCGGGCCCTCGCCCGCCTCCTGGACGCGGCGGGGGCCCGCCCCTGACCCGGCGCCGCGCATACCGCTCGGTATCGTCTGCCGTGGAGCACGGTCTCGACGAGGAGACGACGAGAGGCGGCTGCGTACGGTGGGCAAGCACTGGGCGGACTTCCAGTACGAGATCTATCTGAACGGGATGACGGGTGCCGTACCGCGGCTGCCCACCGATCTGACCCGGCTGGAGGAGCTGACCGAGCAGCGGCTCGGGCCCGGCCCGGTCGGCTATGTGGCGGGCAGCGCGGGCACCGGCAGCACGGCCCGCGCCAACCGGGCGGCCCTGCAGCGTCGTCGGATCGTGCCGCGCATGCTGCGGGACGTGCACGAACGGGACCTGTCGGTGGAGGTGCTGGGCCGTGCCCTGCCGGCCCCGCTGGCGCTGGCCCCGGTCGGCGTGCTGTCGATCATGCACCCGGACGCCGAGTCCGCCGCGGCCCGGGCGGCCGCCGCGCAGGGCGTGCCCTTCGTTCTGTCGTCCGCGTCGAGCACACCCATGGAGCAGGTCGCCGAGGCGATGGGCGACGCCGAGCGGTGGTTCCAGCTGTACTGGCCCAGGGACCCGGAGGTCGCCCGGAGTTTCCTGACCCGGGCGAAGGCGGCCGGGTTCAGCGTCCTCGTGGTCACCCTGGACACGCCGCTGCTGGCATGGCGGCCCCGCGATCTCGACCAGGCGTATCTGCCGTTCCTGCACGGCGTGGGCACGGCCAACTACTTCTCGGACCCGGCTTTCCAGGCGGGTCTGGCCAAGCCGGTGCAGGAGGATCCGAACGCGGCCGTGGCGCACTTCGTCGGGATGTTCGCCGACCCGGCGAAGACCTGGCCGGACCTTGAGTTCCTCCGGGAGAACTGGGACGGCCCGATCGTCCTCAAGGGCGTGCTGCACCCGGACGACGCCCGGCAGGCCGCGGCGGCGGGCATGGACGGCGTCGTCGTCTCCAATCACGGCGGGCGCCAGGTGGCCGGGTCCGTCGCGGCGGCCGACGCGCTGCCCCGCGTCGCGGAGGCCGTCGGCGACCGGCTCACCGTCCTCTTCGACAGCGGTGTCCGCACCGGCGACGACATCTTCAAGGCACTCGCCCTGGGCGCCCGCGCCGTCCTCGTCGGCCGCCCGTACGTCTACGGTCTGGGTCTCGACGGCCGCTCGGGCGTCGAGCACGTCATCCGCTGCCTGCTGGCCGAACTCGACCTGACCCTCGCCCTGTCGGGCCATGCCACGCCGGGCACGATCGGTCCCGCCGACCTCATCGAGGACCCGGCATGACCAGCGGGGCTGCGCGACGCGTGCGCCGCGCAGCCCCGCTCAGGCGCCTGGGCCCGTGGTCACGCCGTCCGGCCGTGGGGCAGGGTCACATGCCGGGCCGCCGGCCCCGCCTGCTCCTCGATCGACAGGGAGCCCGCCGCCGTCGGCACGGGCTCGGCCTGCCAGCGCTGTGCGTCGGAGCGGTCGCGGACCTTGACGACGATGTCGGCGCCGGGGGCGTCGTCGATGGGCGCGAGGGCGAGCTGCTCGTCCCAGCGGGGCAGCAACTGCCCTTGCACGGTGAGGTCGTAGCGCACGTCGTCGGCCCGCTCGGCGTCCTCCTCGGCGCAGGTGCCGAGGACGACGACGCCGGCGTCCTTGTGCGAGTCCAGGCACAGGCCGGGATCGGCGACGCTGCGCAGCACCCCGTCGTTCTCGTACGTCCACTGCTGGGTCCATGCCGCCGAGCACTTGGCCAGCTCGGTCCCCGAGCCCTCCTTCGGCAGGTCCCGGACATCGAGGCACAGGTCGGCACCGGCGTTGCGCAACCGCGTCACGCCCGGTGCCGTGGGCAGCACGGCCGTGTCGGGCGGGGTCGCGGACCCGGCGCCGTTGCCGCCGGCGGCGCTGTTGGAGCCGGCCGGGTCGGCCTGGCCGCCGTCGTAGGACGACGCGCTGATGATGAGCACGGTCGCGAGCACCCCGGCCGACACCGCGCCGACGCCCGAGAGCAGCGCCCGCGAGGAGCGCAGCGCGTCCGGGAGGCGCACGCCCTGAACGCGGCGGACCTGCGCGGGGATCCGGGAGAGCAGGCGGTGGCGTCCGCCCCCGGGCCGCCCGTCACCGCGCCCCGCCCCGCGCCGGCCCGTGCGTGAGCCCCGCGTGCCGTGCGAGGACCGGCCTGGGCGGGAGTCGAGGTAGCGGCGGGCGCCCCAGCCGAGCACCGACTCGGCGATCAGCGGGCCCAGCCCGCCCTCGAAGTGGCTCAGTTGTTCGGCCGCGTTGCGGCAGTAACGGCACTCCGCCAGATGCTCCTGGACGTCGGGCAGCAGCGCGCCGCCCCGGCGGATCGGCACGTCGAGGAGACGGTTGTGGAAGCGGCAATCCTGGGTCGGCGCGAGTTCATGATGGGCACGCACACAGCCCTCGCGGAATGTGGTACGCGCTTGTTCGACTGCGGCCGACGCGAGGTCGGTGTCCATGCCCAGCAGAGCGGCCGGGACGCTTAAAGGTTCGGCCTCGACCTCGACGTGCCAGAGCAAACAGCGCGCGGCTGCGGGAAGTGCCTGAAATGCCCGCTCCGCGAGGACGCGATTCTCGGGCGTCATGGACGTGGCCGCGCGCAGCCCGCGCCCTCCGGCCGGTTTCTGCAATGCCGGCAGTACGGCGGCTATTCGATCGTCGCCGGACCACTCCCGGACCGTGTCGCGCGCGGTCACGAGAAGCGCCGGGCGCAGCGCGACGGCCGACTCGCCGAAGGCGAGGCGATTGAGGGTCCGGTGGAAGGCGGTCCCGGTGACCATCTCGGCGGCCTGCGCCGACGAGGCGAGACAGATGACCGCGTACTCGTGCACCGGCTTCCAGTGCCGCGCCATCAGCAGCGCGACGGAATGGGCGGCGACGTTGCCCTCCGGACTGCCTCTCAGGCGGGCGGCGAGAGATTCATCGGATTCCCCGGGATCCCCGCCGGGCGGGGGATACGGGGGACGAGGGGGGTGGGGGGTGGGCACTGAGATGGTTCCTTCCCACGCGCATGTGGCACACAGAAGTCCTGACGCCGAAAAAGGAGCCCGGTTGGTGCGTCCTTTTTTGACGGGCGCGGGAGGTGCGAATTCACCAGCGGCGAATCGGACTCGGTCTGCAAATCGCGTGCGACACTCGGTCATTCCCCCCCGCACGTATGTTTCACTCTTGCACAACCCTCACACGACCAACAAGGCGCCGGTGCAACATCAAGCCCATTGACAGGACGTCGGAAATGGGAACAAACACACGCTGCTCGCACCGGTTTTCGACCCTTAGATCTGCCAGGACCGCAGCCGGTCCGCCGCGCCGTAGACGTCGGCCGTGCCGGACATCAGGTCGCGGGCGAGGTCGACGAGGGCCCCATAGGGCGGATCGATGCCGACGCCGCTGACGAACATGTACGCCACGGCCGTCGCACATGCGAAGCGGGCGTTGGCCGACGGGAGCGGCCGCAGCAGGGTGATGGTGTGCAGCAGCGCGGCGGCGCGCCAGGCCGGGTCGGAGTTCACGCCGAGGCGGGGCGGGTCGACGCGGTGCCGGGCGACCGCGGCCACCAGCGCGGAGAAGTCATTGACGGTGGGCTGGTCCGGCAGGACCTCTTCGTGGCGCTGGAGCAGCCAGGGCACGTCGATATGGAGGACGGGTGCCATCGGTCAGGCAGCCCGTCCCTCGCCCTTGGCGGGCGGTTCGTCGTCCGGGAAGGCGGCGGCGAACTCGTCGGCGTGGGTCGCGAAGAACCTGCGGAAGGCCTCCGCGCCCTCCTGGAGGGCCCGGTGGCGGGCTATGTCGGCGGCGGCGGCCTCCCGCACGAGAGCCTTCATGGACGTACCGCGCTCCTTGGCGATCTGCCGCAGGTCCTCAAGTTCGCGGTCGCTGAACTCCACGTTGAGAGCTGGCATGCCTTCACGGTACCGCTGCGGGTACTGACTCGTAAATACTCCCAGGTCAGACAGCTAAGCGGACGGTACCGAAGGGGCCCCCTCCTTGGCCATTCGCCGAGATCTGCGTCACATCGCACCGTGTGATGTCACATTCCGGGCCCCATGCGGCTCGTAGGAGTGAGCGCGTCTCTGGGAGGACCACGCATGACCGAGATCCCCGTACCCGGCACCGCCGCCCCGCTCGACGAGGCGACCGGGGTGTTCGTCGACCACCGCGAACTGCTCTTCGGCGTCGTCTACAACATGCTCGGCAGTGTCGCCGACACCGAGGACGTCCTTCAGGAGACATGGCTGTCCTGGACGGCCCGCGGCAGGGGCGCTCCCCTGGACGGCGTCGACAACCCCCGCGCCTATCTCGTCCGGGTGGCGGTCAACCACGCGCTGCGGCGCCGGGCCGTGATCAGCCGCCGGCAGGAGACGTACGTGGGCTCCTGGCTGCCCGAGCCCCTGCTGAACGACGAGGGTGCCGAAACCGCCGACGGCCCGGCCCTGCGCTCCGAGTCGGTGTCACTGGCGATGCTGGTCGTCCTGGAGTCGCTCACCCCGCTGGAACGGGCCGTGTTCGTCCTGGGCGAGGTGTTCGGCTACCCGCACGCCGAGATCGCCGGCATCATCGACCGCTCCCCCGCCGCCGTACGGCAGTTGGCGCACCGGGCCCGGGAGCACGTGAACGCGCGGCGGCCCCGGTACGAGGCGCATCCGCGGGTGCGGCGGGAGGCGACCGAGCGGTTCGTGCGGGCGGCGCTCGGCGGGGACATCGCCGAGCTGATGGAGGTCCTCGCGCCGGACGTCACGGCGTGGACGGACGCCGGCGGCAAGCGCAGGCCGGCGAGCCTGCGCCCGGTGCACGGCCGGGACAAGGTGGCCCGTCTGCTCACCTCCGGGCGGGGCGGCCCGGACAACCCCGTGTTCCGCTACCGGCGCGTCAACGGCGACGACGCGGCGGTGCTGTTCGACGGCGACGCGCCCTACGCCGTCCTGGTCCTGGACCTCACCCCGGAGGGCGACCGGGTGTGCGGGATCTACGTCGTCGCCAACCCGGACAAGCTCGCCCACCTGCCCAGGGAGGCGGCGTGAGCGCGGTCGGGCGGCCCGGGAGGGCCCGCGGAACTCATGCTCGGGAATGGGCCCGGCAGAACTCCCGGACCGTCCGGTTGAACGGCTCCGGGGCCTCCAGGTTGCTGAGGTGCCCGGTGCCGGGCAGCACGACCAGGGTGGCCTCCGGGATCGCCGCCAGGAGGGGACGGGCGACGAGGTCCACCGGCGAGCGCGCGTCGAGCTCACCCCAGAGCAGCAGCGTCGGCACGCCGATCCTGGGCAGCAGGTCGCGCTGGTCGGCCTCGGCCATGATCGTGAGCTCGGTCCGCATGCTCTCGGGACGCGTGTCGCCCGACATCACGGACAGCAGGCGTACCGCTTCGGCGGGTGGTTCGCCGGCGAACAGGGCCGGCATCGTCGGCGCGAACTCCTCGGCCGGGACGGCGAGCATCCGCTCCGCCCCCTCGACCCGTGACCGCACCTCCGACGCGGGCAGCGAGCCCTTCCAGCCGGCGTAGGTGTCGACGAGGAGCAGCGTCCGGACGAGCTCGGGGTGGTGCCGGTAGAGCTCCAGCACCACGGTCCCGCCCCACGACAGGCCGAGGACGTGCGCCGGACCGAGGTCCACGTCCTCGATGACGGCCGCGAGGCAGCGGGCGTAGTCCGCCAGGGCGAAGGAGGGCGGTACGTCGGTGGAGCGGCCGGCCCCGGGCTCGTCCCAGGCGACGACGGTGAACGCGTCGGCCAGGTCCGCGAGCTGTGGGCGCCACAGGCGGGCGTCCGTCGTGGCGCCGTGCACGAGCACCAGGGGCGGGCCCCGGCCCACCCGGTCGTAGGCGACCTCGATGCCGGCTACCCGCACCGCGTGCATGACACCAGGCTACGCGCGCGTGCCGGGGGCGTCCTGTCGGTGGACTCCCCCGGCACGCGGCCGGGTCACCCCCTCGTCACCCCTGGTCCGCCACGAAGGCGGCCATGCGGGTCAGGGCGGCGTTCCAGTTGATCGTGTGCTCGTTGGTCGACCAGGACTGGATGTCGTCGATGTAGCAGAACTGGCCGACGCAGCCCTGGAGTTTGCTCTGTGCGTAGGGGTCCTGGATGCCCGAGTTCGGCCCGCCCGCGAGGGTGCCCTTCGGCGGGTTCGGCAGGTTCGGGTCGAGCTGGCGGGCGTACCAGCGGCTGTGCTGGTTCTGGGCGCTGACCTCGCCGTAGCCGGTGACGTAGGAGATGTTCAGCGCGTTGCGGCCCAGGATGTAGTCCATGCTCTGGAGCGCGCCGTCGCGGTACTTCGAGGCGCCGGTGATGTCGTACGCGGTGGCGAGGACGACGGCGTTGTTGAGGACCTGGTGGTTGGAGCCCCAGTCGTACAGGTTGCCGTCCGGGGCGTACGGCATGCCGTAGGGCTGTGCCTTCAGCGTGGCCAGGTAGCCGTCGGCGCCCTTGACGACGGACTGGCGGACCTTGTCCCGGCCGGGCAGCCTGTTCGGCACCGTGGCGAGGTCGAGCCGTCCCGCCGCGCCGGTCCGGGCCCAGTCGAAGGCGATGGGCTTGAAGAGATCGGCCGTGTGCACCGGGGACTTCAGGACGTACTCCTCGAACTGCTTCTCACCGGTGCTGAGATACAGCTCGGCCGCCGCCCAGTAGAAGTCGTCGGTCACGTCGGTGTCGGCGTAGGCGCCACCGCCGACACCGTCGCTGTCGGAGGCATAGCGGTCGGGGTGCGCGAGCGCCGCCGACCAGGCCTTGCGGGCGGCCGTCAGCGCCCGGGCGGCGAACGCCTTGTCGTAGGGCCGGTAGAGGCGGGCCGCCTGCGCGGCCGTGGCGGCGAGGTTCAGGGTGGCGGCGGTGGACGGCGGGTGCAGTTCGCGCTTCTGCGGGTCGTCGCTGGGCAGCAGCGGCAGTCCGGTCCACTGCTCGTCGTGCATCTTGTGGTGGGCCATGCCGGCCAGCGGCTCGCCGTCGGGCACCTGCATCCTGAGCAGGAACTCCAGCTCCCAGCGGGCCTCGTCGAGGATGTCGGGGACCTTGTTGCCGCTCTCGGGGATGGCGAGCGTGCCGTCGCCGAGCCCCCGGGGGTCGCCGGTGCGGGCGTGCAGCGCGCGTTCGTGGGTGCTCAGCACCTCCCAGGTGGAGATGCCGCCGTTGACGACGTACTTGCCGTGGTCGCCGGCGTCGTACCAGCCGCCGCTCGCGTCCAGGGTGTAGTCGCAGACGCCGGGCTGGCACGGTACGGCCTTGTCGCCCTTGTTGGGGGCCACGTCCACGTGGCCTGCCGGGCGGCCGTAGCCGGGGCGGAGGTCCTCGCGGATCGCGATGCCGCTGCGCTGGGTGTAGTAGTACTTCGCCGAGTCCAGCCGGAGCCGTTCGTAGGCGCTCGCGTCGATGTCGAAGGGGCGGCTGGTCTCGCCGTCGGCGACAAGCGTGAGGCCCGTGCCCTTCTTGCGGTACTTGCCGAAGTCGATCGAGTGGACGTTCTGCCCGGAGGAGGCGTCGACGCCGCGCGGCACGGTCGTGCCCCGGGCGACCACCGTCCCGCCGGAGTTCTTCAGCTTCCAGGGCAGCTTCGCCGCGGCGTCGGTGACCAGGGTGGCGTTCTTCGGCCCGGCCGGCAGATAGGCGACCTGGTTGACGCGGACCCGGGGCCCGGTGTCGGGCTCGTACGGCTCCGGCGTCACCCCGCCGAGCAGGGAGACGTCGTCCATGCAGAAGCGCCAGGGATCCGCGCTGCCGCCGAGCTGGAAGCCGACCTGGCCCTGGGTGGTGTCGACGGGCGCGGTGAAGGTGTAGGAGTAGGTGTCGCCGGAGACGCTGAGCTGCGGTGTCACCTCGTGGTAGGTGTCGTAGGGCGACACCGACAGGCCCACGATCGCCCGTACGACGTGCCCGGCGGGCGTGCCGGTGGCGCTGAAGGAGAAGCGGTAGGACTCCCCCTTCACGAGGGTGATGTCGTTCTGCCCGACGGCGGCGTCCCAGCGGTTGGTGGTGCCGCCGGGGACGTCGGCGCAGAGCCGGCCGTCGGACAGACCAGCGGTGACGTTGCTGGTGGCCCACCACGGGTCCATGGTCGTGTCGAAGGTGCCGTTCCTGACCTGCTCGACCTCTTCGGCCCCGGCCGGTGCGGAGGGCAGCGCGGTGAGCGCGGTCGCCAGCAGGGCCGTCAGGGACAACAGGGCGGTTCTGCGTCGTTTCACGTCCGGGCTCCTCTGGAGAGGTGCGGGTGGCGCTCGGCGTGGGAGCGCTCCCAGATGTGGATGCACGCCATGGTTGTGGCTGATGTGACGCCCCGTCAACGGTCCGGACGGGACTGGCTGTTCGTCGCCCGTCCGGACCGTCGCACCCGAGGGCTCAGGCGGCCGGGGTCTCCAGTCGGCTGATGCGGAGCGCGCCCCGGGGCTCGTCGGGGTGGCGGCTCGTCATCGTGAGCCGGATCCGGGAGCCCCGGACGGCCTTGAAGGTGATCACGGTCGGGGCGTCGGAGGCGGTGGCCCAGTCGATGGCCGCGTCCTGCACGGCCCGCCACGTCCGGCCGTCCCACACCGCCACCTCGATCGCCGCGGGCAGGCTGTGCGTGGCGTCCACGGTGAAGGAGACGTCCACGCGGTCGTAGCCGCGGGTGCGTCCGTGGTCGACCGTGACCCAGTCCTCGGCGCGGGCGCCGTCGAAGGCGGGCAGCAGGGCCGTGGCCTGCTTGAAGAAGCCGTTGGACCAGCCGGTGGCCGGGTCGCCGTCGAGCATGGCGGCGGGCAGGGTGTCCGGGCGGCCGGAGTAACTGGCGTCCGCGTGCGGGTAGTCGACGGGCGCCGGGTGCTCCGGCCGGAAGGCGGGCGGGGCGGTCTCGGCCCGGTCCGCCGCCCGGCCGGCGCGTACGGTCGCGGTGCCGGTGCGCAGGCCGTCGGCGCGGGCGGTGACCTTCACCGTGCCCGTCCTCGTGCCGGAGCGGACGATGGCGAGGGCCTTGCCGTGGAAGGCGGTGCGGGTGCTCGCCTGGTAGCGCTCGGCGCTCTCCTGGCGGCCGTTGTCGAGCCCGGCGAGAAAGCCGCCCGCCACCTCGAAGGAGAGCAGGTGCTGCGCGTCGGGCACCACCACACCGCGCCGGTCGACCACCTCGGCGGTGACGAAGACCAGCGAACGCCCGTCGGCGGCGAGAGAGTCGCGGTCCGGCGTCAGGCGTATCGCGTGCGGGGCGCCGGCGGTGCGCAGCACGTCGGTGGCGACCGCCTTGCCGTCCCGCCGCGCGACCGCCTTCAGCTCACCCGGCGCATAGGGCACCTTCCAGGTGAGGTGGAGCTTGCCGGCGCTGCCGTTCGGGCTGGTGTAACTGCCGGGGTAGGGGCCGTCGGTGAAGGTCTTGTCGTCGCCGGTCGGCTCGGTCGTCTCCAGGTAGGTGCGGCCGTCGACGGTCTTCTTGGTGTCGAACCGCCGTACGCCCAGGGACTTTCCGTTGAGGTACAGCTCGACGGTGTCGACGTTCGCGTACGCCCAGACCTCGACCGTGTCGCCCTCGGCGTGGTTCCAGGTCATCGGCAGCAGATGGACCATCGGCTTCTCGGTCCACTGGCTCTGGAACAGGTAGTACATGTCCTTGGGGAAGCCCGCGGTGTCGACGGCGCCGAAGAAGGACGCCTTGACCGGGAAGACGTCGTAGGGCGTGGGTTCGCCGATGTAGTCGATGCCCGACCACAGGAACTGCCCGGCGAACCACTTGCGGTCCCGGTCCTTCTTGTGGCCGTACTCGCCGCTCATGGTCCAGGAGGCGAGGTTGTTGTCGTAGGAGGAGGTCCCGCGCCGTCCGGGTGTGTGGTTCTCGCCGGTGTTGAGGTGTTCGGGCTCCTGGTACTCGCCCCGCGTGGAGGTCTCCGAGGAGGACTCGGACTCGAAGAGGAAGAGGTGCGGGTAGGCCGCGTGCAGCTGGTCGACCGACTTCGCGGTGTTGTAGTTGAGGCCGAGGCCGTCGAGCTTGGCCAGCATCAGGTCGGCCGCGGAGCCCTTGGCGGGGAGGCGGCGGTACTTGTCGGAGCCGATGACCAGCGGGCGGGTGTCGTCCGCGGCCCGGATCGCGGTGATGATCCGGTCGGCCATGGCGAGGCCGGCGGTGGAGGTGGAGTCGGGGACCTCGTTGCCGATGGACCACATCAGGACGGCGGGCGAGTTGCGGGCCGCCCGCACCATCTCGGTGGCGTCCTTCTCGCACCACTCGTCGAAGAACCGGCCGTAGTCGTACCGGTTCTTTCCGGTGCGCCAGCAGTCGAACGCCTCCACCAGCATGACGATCCCCAGTTCCTCGCAGACCTGGATCACCTCGGGCGCGGGTGGGTTGTGGGAGGTGCGCAGGGCGTTGACGCCCATGGAGCGCATGATCTCCATCTGGCGGCGGACGGCGTCCTTGCTGACCGCCGCGCCGAGCGCGCCCAGGTCGTGGTGGAGGTCGACGCCCTTGATCTTGTGGTGGGTGCCGTTGAGGAAGAAGCCCTCGTCCGGGTCGAAGCGGAAGGTGCGGATGCCGAAGGGCGTGCGGTAGGTGTCGGTGGTCCGGCCGGCGACGCGCAGCTCGGTGTGCAGGGTGTAGCGGTGCGGGGCCGCGATGTCCCACAGCTGGGGGCGCCGCACCGTGAGCTCATGGGTCTCGGTCCGCTCGTCGGTGACGGCGGCCGTGGAGGAGGTGCGGGCGACCGTCCGGCCCTTCGGGTCGACGATCCGGGAGACGATCTCGACGTCCGCGCCCGCGCCCGACGCGTCGACGACCGACGTGTCGATCCGGACGACGGCCCGTTCGGCGGAGACCTCGGGGGTGGTGACACGGGTGCCCCAGCGGGCCACGTGCACCGGCTCGGTGATCACCAGGCGGGCCTCGCGGTAGATGCCGCTGCCCGAGTACCAGCGGCTGCTGGGGAGCCGGTTGTGGACCTTGACCGCGAGCACGTTCTCGGTGGTGCCGTCGGGGTGCACCAGGTCGGTCAGATCGAAGGCGAAGCCGGTGTAGCCGTAGGGGTGGCGACCCACCTCGGTGCCGTTGCAGTGGACCGAGGAGTCCATGTAGACGCCGTCGAACTCCACCGAGATCCGCTTGCCGGCGAGGGCGGGCGGCAGGGTGAAGGCGAGGCGGTACCAGCCGAGGCCGCCGGGGAGGAAGCCCGTGCCGCTGGTGGTGCCGTGGTCGGTGGTGGGGGTCTGCTCGATGCTCCAGTCGTGCGGGACCGCGACCTCACGCCACCCGGAGTCGTCGTAGCCGGGCCGGGCCGCGTCGGCGTAGGCGCCGGTCGGGTCGGTGATGCCGCCCGGGTTGACCAGCGCGAAGCGCCAGCCGTCGCGCAGTGCGACGGTGCGGCGGCCGGACGCGCCGCGCGCCGCGTCGGCGGCCCACGCCTCCGGGGCGCCCAGCAGTGTTCCGGCCGCGGGCGCGGCGGCGGAGGCGAGCAGGACCGATCTGCGCGTGACCGACATGGCGGCTCTCCCTCATCAAAGCCCAGAAGTACTCATAACTGATCGCGAACAAACAGATTCTGTCGATGTGTCACACCGGGCCGTCAAGAGTGCGGCGGCGTCGTTCTGCCCGGGAGTCACCATCGGCCGGAATCGCGCCTTGACCCTGCACGGTCGGGCGGCACAGGGGTTACCGGGCCACGTCGGGCGCTCACGGTCTAGTCTGGAACTCAAGCGACCTCCCTGATCACTGTGAGTGTCCGTATGGAGTGGCGACGATGAGCCCGGACGAGCCGTTCGACGATGGCATGGCCGCCCGTGTCGTCATCGCCGCCGACGGCACGCTCACCGAGTGGAGCGAGGGCGCCCGCCGTCTGCTGGGCCACACGGCCGCCGAGGTCCTGGGCCGCCCGGCCGCCGGGCTGCTGGCCGACGGAGCGGCCCCGCCGCCCCTGCCCGCCGATTCCCGCTGGAACGGGATGCTCACGCTGCGTCACCGCGACGGGCACGCGGTCTCCGCGTGGGTGCTCGCCCACCGCAGACCGCCGGACGGCCCCGATGCCACCGAGTGGCTCGCCGTCTCGCCTCCTCAGCCCCCCGGCCCGGGGCTGCCGGACGATCCACTGATGCGGGCGGCCCTGACGCAGTCGCCCTGCGCCACGATGATCTTCGATGAGCGGCTGCGGCTGCACGGCGTCAACGACGCCATGGCGGACCTCCTCGGGCTGCCCGCCGACCGGCTGCGGGGCCTGCGGCCCACCGACGTCGGCAGCCGGCCGCAGAACGCGGAGCTGGAGGAGAATCTGCGCCGCGTGCTGAGCACCGGCCGGCGGCAGGACATGCAGACGTACATGAAGGCCAGCGGCGAGAGCCGGGGTGCGCACGCCTGGCTGGCCCGGCTCGCCCCACTGACCGACGACTCGGGCCGGGTGCGGGGCGTGTGCGTGACCGCCCACGACTTCAGCGACCAGTACCGGTCGCGGGAGCGGCTCCAGCTGGTCAACGAGGCGAGCGTGCGCATCGGCACCACCCTCGACGTCAACCGGACGGCCCAGGAACTGGCGGACGTGTGCGTCCCGGCACTCGCCGACTTCGTCAGCGTCGACCTGCTCGACGTACGCGAGCACGGCGGCGAGTCCGCCGGCCCGCCGCTCCCGCCGGTGAGCCTGCGCCGGGCCGCCCACCAGTCGGTCAACTCGGGCAGCCCCGAGGCCGTGGCCAAGCCAGGGCAGGTGGACGTCTATCCGGAGAACTCCCCGCAGGCCGCCTCGCTCATCATGGGACGCTCGGTCGTGGCGTCCGCAGCGGACGGCGGCGACCTCGAGAAGTGGCTGGCCTGGGACCCGGCGCGGTTCCGGCGCATCCGCGAGTACGGCATCCACTCGACGATGTCCGTGCCGCTCCAGGCCAGGGGCTCGACCCTCGGGGTGGCGGTCTTCACCCGCTTCCGGCGCCCCGAGCCCTTCACCGACGACGACGTGCTGCTGGCCGAGGAGGTCACGGCCCGCGCCGCCGTCTGCATCGACAACGCCCGCCGTTACTCCCGCGAGCGCGAGACGACACTCACGCTGCAACGCAGCCTGCTGCCCCGCACGCTGCCGCGCACGGCCGCCGTGGAGGCGGCCTCCCGCTATCTGCCCGCCACCCGCTCCGGCGTGGGCGGCGACTGGTTCGACGTGATCCCGCTGTCCGGGATGCGCGTCGCGATGGTCGTCGGCGACGTCGTCGGGCACGGCATCCAGGCCTCGGCCACCATGGGCCGGCTGCGCACCGCCGTCCGCACCCTCGCCGACATCGACCTGGCCCCCGACGAACTGCTCACCCACCTCGACGACCTGGTCGTCCGGCTGTCCCAGGAGTCCGGTGTCGACGCCGGCACCGGGGAGGTGGGCGCGACCTGCCTGTACGCGGTGTACGACCCCGTGTCGCGGCGCTGCACCCTGGCCCGGGCCGGGCACCCGCAGCCCCTGCTGGTGCCGCCGGACGGCCCGGCCCGGCAGCTCGACCTGCCCTCCGGTCCCCCGCTCGGTGTCGGGGGGCTGCCGTTCGAGAGCGCCGAGGTGGAGCTGCGGGAGGGCAGCGTCCTGGCGTTCCACACGGACGGGCTGCTCGCGAGCCGGGAGCGGGACCTCGACGCGAGTCACCGGATGCTCCGCGAGGCCCTGTCGGCTCCCTCCGACTCCCTGGACGAGATCTGCGACCGCGTGCTGCACGCCCTGCTCCCGCCGAGCGGCTCCGCCGACGACGTGGCCCTGCTGCTGGCCCGCACCCGGGGCCTGCCGTCCACCCAGGTGGCGACCTGGGACATCCCCGCCGACCCGGCGCTGGTGGCCCCCATCCGCAAGCAGGTCGTCGACCAGCTCGACCGCTGGGGGCTGACCGAGGCCACGTTCACCGGGGAACTGGTGGTGAGCGAGCTGGTCACCAACGCCATCCGCTACGGCGCCCAGCCCATCCGGCTGCGGCTGATCCACGACGCGTCCACGCTGATCTGCGAAGTGTCCGACACCAACCACACGGCGCCCCACCTGCGCCGCGCCAAGACCTGGGACGAGGGGGGCCGCGGTCTGCTCCTGGTCGCCCAGCTCACCCAGCGCTGGGGCAGCAGGCACACCGCCGAGGGCAAGACGATCTGGGCGGAGCTGGCCCTGCTCGACGGGCTGTGAGGACCGCGGTTTCCCGGTGCCGCCCGCCGTTCTCCCGGTGCCACCGGCGGTTTTCCCTTTGCCGCGGCGGACACCCGCAGGGCATGGCCACACCATCTCAGTCCGTACGCGTGGGGGCCGTACTCGCGAGCGCGCTCGCGGCTCTCGGCTCACTGACCGCCTGCGGCGGCACCGACCACCGTGCGCAGACCGCCGCACAGCAGGTGCCCGCCGCCGCCACCGGTACCCGCTGCCACACCTCCGAGCTGCGTGCCTCGGTCGGCCGGATGGATCCGGGGGCCGGGCAGCGCAACTTCCCGGTCGTGCTGACTAACGTCTCCTCGCGCACCTGCACCCTGCACGGCTATCCGGGAGCCGCGTTCGTAGACGCGTCCGGCCGGCAGCTGGGCCCCGACCCGAAGCGCACCCCCGGCGAGCCGGCGACCGTGACCCTGGCGCCGGGCAGGAGCGCCTGGGCGGGGCTGCGGTACGCCGCCCCCGAGGTCAGCGGCGCCCACGCCGCCACTCCGGCGGCGCTGCTGGTGACCCCGCCGGACGAGCGCAAGCCGCTTAAGGTGCGGTGGACGGCCGGTGAGGTGCCGGTCGGCGGGAACGCGTCCTCGGTGTTCCTCACGGCGTTCGAGGCGGGCAGCGGGCCGTGAGGCCGGGGCCCTCATAGGTCTCTTACCCACCCCTGGTTTCATGGGCGGGCACGCTGTGACCACGCCCCGGAGGACTCCGCCCTGAACGCCCCGCTCGCCGAAGTCCTGTCCGTGGTGCTGCTGGCCGCCGTGCTGGTCTGGGCCGTGCTCCGTCCGCGGGGGCTGCCCGAGGCCGTGCTGGCGGTTCCGGCCGCCGGGATCGCGGTCGCCGTCGGAGCGATCTCGCCGGACCACGCGTGGGAGGAGATCCAGCGGCTGGGACCCGTGGTCGGGTTCCTCGCGGCCGTGCTGGTCCTCGCGCACTTCTGTGATGTCGAGGGCCTGTTCACGGCGTGCGGGGCGTGGATGGCCCGCTGGGCGGCGGGGCGGCCCGCGCGGCTGCTGACCGCGGTGTTCGCACTGGCCTCCGTCATCACGGCCGTGCTCAGTCTGGACGCCACCGTCGTCCTGCTGACACCGGTGGTACTCGCCACCGCCACCCGGATGGGCGTCCAGGCCCGGCCGCACCTCTACGCGTGCGCGCATCTGTCGAACACCGCCTCGCTGCTGCTGCCCGTATCCAACCTGACCAACCTGCTGGCCTTCACGGCGAGCGGACTGAGTTTCACCCGGTTCGCGGCACTGATGGCGCTGCCCTGGCTGGTGGCGATCGGCGCGGAGTACCTGGTGTTCCGGCGCTTCTTCGACGAGGAACTGACCGCCCCGCTCCCCGCGCCCGACCCCGCACGGCCTCCCGAGCTGCCCCTGTTCGCCCTGGTCACCGTGGGATGCACACTCGCCGGGTTCGTCGTGGCCTCCGCCCTCGGGATCGCACCGGCCTGGGCGGCCCTGGCCGGTGCGCTCGTGCTGGCCGGGCGGGCGCTGCTGCGGCGGCGGGCCACCCCGCTGACGGTGGTGCGGTCCGCGTCCCCCGCCTTCCTGGCGTTCGTGCTCGCCCTCGGCGTCGTCGTGCGGGCGGTCGTCGACCACGGGCTCGCCGACGCGCTCCACCGGGTGCTGCCCGACGGCTCGGGCCTGCTCGCGCTGCTGGGCGTGGCCGCGCTGGCCGCCGTCCTGGCGAACCTCATCAACAACCTGCCCGCGGTCCTGGTGCTGCTGCCGCTGACCGCGGGGGCCGGCCCCGGTGCCGTGCTGGCGGTGCTGCTCGGTGTGAACATCGGGCCCAACCTGACCTACGCCGGATCGCTGGCGACCCTGCTGTGGCGGCGGATCGTGCAGCGGCACGGGCATCGGGTCGGGGTCGGGGAGTTCACCCGGCTCGGGCTGCTCGCGGTACCGGCCGCGCTGGTGCCTGCCGTGGCGGCGCTGTGGCTGTCGCTGCGCGTCGTCGGAGGCTGAGCCGCGCGTCCGGTCAGCGGCGGCCGCCTCCATAACCGCCGTAGCCGTAGCCGTAACCGGGGTACCCGTAGCCGTAACCGGGGTAGCCGTACTGGCCGCCCCCGTCGCAGGGGTAACCGTAGCGGGAGCAGCCCGAGTCGGTGGGTGCCGTGCCGGTCGGGGCCGGACGCGGTGCCGGCGGGGTGGCGGGCGGGGTCGGTGTCGCCGTGGGCGTCTTCGAGGGCGTGGGTGTCGGGGTGGGGCGCGGCGCCGGGGCTTCGGCGTGCCAGTTGACGGCCTCCATCTGGAGGTCCGCCTTGGAGGTGTCGATCACCCAGCGCTGGTCCGCGTCGTCCGCCCGGTTCTTGAGAACCAGGGACCCCGAGCCGTCGGTCGCGGCCGGAGCCAGGGCGAGATCCTGGTTCCAGCGGGGCACCAGGGCGCCCTGGAGGGTGAAGTCGTAGCGGATGTTCTTGGACTCCGGCTGGGACTCGCCCACGCAGGGGGCCAGCCGCACGGAGTAGCCGAGGTGCGAGTCCAGGCACAGGCCGGGGGCGGAGACATTGCGCAGCAGGCCGTCGGTCTCGTACGTCCACTGCTGGGCGGCGGCCGAGGAGCAGGGGGTGAGTTCGGCCTCCGCGTCGTCGACGGCCTTGTCGCCGTCGACGCCGACGCACAGCCCCGAGTCCACGTTGTGCAGCCGGCCGCGCAGCGCACCCTTCTCGGCGTCGCCCGACCCGACCCAGGACGGGTCGCCCGTCGGCTTTTCCGCACCGGAGCCGGGCGTCTGGGAGGGCCGTCCGGCACCGGCCTGCCGAGGGCCCTCGCCCGAGTTGCCGAGGGACCACAGGACCAGCGGGACGACGACCAGGCCGCTGACGGTCAGGATGCTCACGGTGAGGTTGCGGCGGCGGGCGCTACGGCGGGCCGCCTTGTGGGCGGATCTGCGGGCCGCGGTGCGGGGGCCCGCGGCGCGCGGGCCGGGGGTGGTTCCACCGGCCGGCGGGGTGTCGGGCGGGGCGGGGAAGCCGGCGTGGCTGTGGGCTGTTTTCTCCGTCGTGAGGGCGGCCGGCGTGCCGACCGGGTCGGTGAACGACTCCCCGGCCATGCCCGCGAGGACGACGGGGTCGGGGAAGGCCTCCCCGCCGGCCACATCCGCGGGGAGGCCGATCCCCGCGGCGGCCGTCTCCGGGCCGGGCCTCGGGACGTCCGTCACGCCGCTCTGCGCGACGCCGCCCGGTCTGCTCTGCGCGTACTCCAGCCCGCCCCAGCCGAGCACCGCCTCCGCCAGGGCGAGACCGAGGCCGTGGTTGAACCGGCCGAGCTGGTCCGCGGCAGCGGAGCAGTGCCCACAGCCCTGGATGTGCGCGCGCAGATCGGGATCGACGCCGAGGCCGCCCCGCCGGTACGTCACGTCGAGCAGGCGGAGATAGCGCCGGCACTCCTCGTCGGGCGCGAGCTCGCGGTGCAGTTGGAGGCTCTCCTCGCGCAGCCGGTCACGGGCCCGGTCCAGTTCGACGCGGGCGCCCTCCGCGTCCAGGCCGAGCAGCCCGGCGGGGACGGCGAGCGGTTCGGCCTCGACCTCGACGTGCCACAGCAGACAGCGCGCCGACTGGGGCAGCCGCTGGAAGGCGCCGGACAGCAGGCGCCGGTGCTGCTGCGGCAGCAGCCGGGCGGCCACCCGCTTCCCCTCGTCGGTCCCGGACAGCAGTTCCGGGTGGAGCATGTCGCGTCTGTGGTCGGTGGCCCACTCGGCGGCGATGCGCCGCACGGTGACGAGCAGATGGGGCCGCCAGGCGGAGGTCGGGCCGGTCTGGCGGAGGGTTTCGCCGAAGATCCGGGTGAACGCGGCGGTGGTGAGGATGCCGGCGGAACGCGACCCGTCGGTGCACAGCCGGGCGTAGGCGGAGGCCGCCTCCCAGTGCCGGTCCAGCAGTTCACCGACGGGGTGAAGTGCGGGGGTCGCCCCTGTCCACTTCCTGAGCTCGGCGCTCAGTTGCTCGTCCGTCGCGCCGATCCTGCGGGCCGGACCCGGAGAATTCGACGGGCCTGCGTCGTTCACGGCTGCATTCCTCTCACGGACATGCGGAAGAAAGTCCATACCAATGGGTATGTCGGCCCGGTGGCCTTGCGCATGCGAAGAAAGGCGTGTTGTCCGGACGCCGACAAGGCACACCTTTGCACAGGCCAGCGACAGGGAACAAGTGATCTAGCGGTTTCGTGCATTACGTAGGCGGGCAGGACCTTTCGACAGAACGTCAATGTGCGGCGCGAAAGGGATTTCCGCACTGTCCGTTCTGCTTTTTCCGGCACGTTTTCGCCGGGCTCCGGGCGTCGCCCCAAAACCATTGAACTGCCGCCTGCGCAGCAGCTCACACCCGCGGACCTTCCCCGCACGGCCCTTTGGACGACTCCTTCCGGAACCAATGACCACACCGCCGCTCAGCCCCACCGGCTGCCATGACCGGCGTTCCGGTAGGCCCCCGGAGGTGTCCCGTAGCGCTCGCGGAAGACGCGGTTGAAGTGGAAGGGGCTGGCGAAACCCGATGCCGCGGCGACGCGTTCCACGGGCAGGTCGGTGCCCTCCAGCAGGCGGGCGGCGTGACGCAGCCGCGCCTCGCGCAGCACACGCATGGGCGACCGGCCGACCTGGCGGCTGAACAGATGGGCGAAGCGGGACGGCGACAGGGAGACCTGCTCGGCCAGCGAGCGGACGGTGTGCGGGGCGCCCGGGTCGGCGTCGATCAGCTCCTGGGCCTGTTGGATCCGTGCGTCGAGTCCGGGACGGGGTGCCGCCGGCCGGGCACCGGCGGTGGTGAGGAGGACGATCTCCTCCAGTGCGCACAGGGCGAGTTCGCGGGCGACGCCACCGTGCGCGACGGCGATCCGCCCGACCGGGGCCGCTGTGTCGTCCGCGACGTCCCCCGAGGCCGCCGCCTCGGGCGGTGGTGCCCCGGCCCCCGGCCGACGGGCATCGGCGTGCATCCGCCGGAACGCCGCCTCGACACGGCCGTGCACCCCGGCCGGGGCGGACGTGACGACATGCACCCCGGCACCGGCCTCGTACGGCCGCAGCCACGCGGCCCACGACGGGCGGGCCCGGCAGTGCGCCCACCAGAAGCGCCAGCGCCGGGCGCCGGGCTCGACACCGTAACGGTGCGGGGCGCCCGGGGCGAGCACGACCAGCTGGCCCGCGCCGGCCGAGGTCTCCACCCCGCCCTGCCAGAGCCGCCCACGGCCTCCCGTGGTCCAGGTGAAGAGCCAACTCGCCGCCCCATGTGGCCGGTTGACGCCATAGCCGGGTGGCTGGTCGAAGTGGCCGATCACGACCGGGCCGGGCGGCGGTGCGGGGTCCCCGTCGTCCCCGTGCTCAGCAGTGCCGGGCAATCCGTCAGCACGCACGGGCATCCCCCTCGGCGGCTCGGTGTCCTAGCGTGTCGTGCCGGGGACCACTGACCGAGGAGTGCGCTCATGACAGTCACGGGCAATGGCGCCGCCGGCGCTCCCATCCTGGACCCTGCCGCCCTCCGGCGGTACCGGGAGGATTTCGAGAAGGACGGTTTCACGGTCGTGCGCGGGCTCTTCGGGGCCGACGAGACCGAGCGCCTGTGCGACGCGTTCGCGGCGCTGCGTGCGGCCGCTCCTGTTCCCGGGCACTTCGAGCCGCGCGCGGCCGGGCCGGGCGCCGATCCGCTGCACGTCTGGCCGCGGGTGATGCACCCGCACGAGATCAACGACCTCGCCCGCGACGTCCTGCTGGACGCCCGGCTGCGGACGGTGCTGGAGGTGCTCCTCGGGGAGGAGGTCCTGGCCGCGCAGAGCATGTTCTACTTCAAACCGCCGGGCGCCCGGGGGCAGGCGCTGCACCAGGACAACTTCTATCTGCGGGTGGAGCCGGGCACGTGTGTGGCGGCGTGGCTGGCCTGCGAGGTGATCGGCCGGGAGAACGGCGGGCTGGAGGTCGTGCCGGGCACGCACCGGATGGACCTGTTCTGCCCGGAGGAGGCGGACGCGGGGGTGTCCTTCGCGCGGGAGTACGTTCCGCCGCCGCCCGGTCTGGCCGCCGTGCCCGTGGACATGGAGCCGGGGGACGTCCTGTTCTTCAACGGCAGTCTGGTGCACGGGTCGCAGCCGAACCGGACGGCGGACCGGTTCCGGCGGTCGTTCATCGGGCACTACGTGGGGCGGTCGGCGGAGCGGATCGGCGGTTTCTACCGGACGTTGACGATGAGCGGGGCGCGGGTGGTGCTCCCGGAGAGCGAGGGGTCGGGGCCCTGCGGGACGGAGTTCGCGCCGCGGGGTCCCCACTAGGGCCCTAGTCGTCCGGCTGCGGGTTTCCCCTGTGGGGGCGCTTTCAGTGGCCGGCGGTCGGATGCGGTGTGTAGGGCCGCTCCAGTTCCTCGAGTTCCTTGTCGCTGAGCTCCAGCTCCACCGCCGCCACCGCGTCCTGAAGGTGCCGCGGCTTGGACGCTCCCACGATCGGGGCCGTCACCGTGTCCTGGTGGAGGAGCCAGGCCAGGGCGACCTGGGCGCGGGGCACGCCGCGCTCCCCGGCGATGCGGGTGACCGCCTCGACGATGGTGCGGTCGCCCTCCTGGTACAGGTTGCTGCCGAAGGTGTCGGTGGCGCTGCGCTCGGTCGTGGTGTCCCAGTCGCGGGTGAGGCGGCCGCGGGCGAGCGGGCTCCAGGGCAGCACGCCGACGCCCTGGTCCGCGCACAGGGGCAGCATCTCGCGCTCCTCCTCGCGGTAGAGGAGGTTGTAGTGGTTCTGCATGGAGACGAAACGGGTCCAGCCGTTCAGGCGGGCGGTGTACTGGGCCTTGGAGAACTGCCAGGCGTACATCGAACTCGCCCCGATGTAGCGGACCTTGCCGGCCTTGACGACGTCGTGCAGGGCCTCCATCGTCTCCTCGACGGGGGTGTGCGGGTCGAAGCGGTGGATCTGGTAGAGGTCGACGTAGTCGGTACCGAGGCGGGTGAGGCTCTGGTCGAGCTCGGTCATGATCGCCTTGCGGGACAGTCCGCCGCCGTTGGGCCCGGGCCGCATCCGGCCGTGCACCTTCGTGGCGAGCACGATCTCGTCGCGGCGGGCGAAGTCGCGCAGGGCCCGGCCGACGATCTCCTCGCTGGTGCCGTCGGAGTAGACGTTCGCCGTGTCGAAGAAGTTGATCCCCGCCTCGACCGCCTGGCGGATCAGGGGGCGTGAGGCCTCCTCGTCCAGGGTCCACTCGTGCCGGCCCCGGTCCGGCAGGCCGTAGGTCATGCACCCCAGACAGATCCGCGAGACGTCCAGGCCCGTCGAACCGAGCTTCACGTACTGCATCGTTGCTGCTCCTGCCTTCGGGAGGTGTTCCAGGGGGAGCGTACGTGCTCGTGTGCGCTCGAAGGCGTCAGCCGCGTTCGACCAGGTCCAGCGCCCGTTCCCAGCCGAACTCCGGCCGTCGGCCGTCCTCGTCGGGCTCTTTGGTGTACGGCTGTCCGAACCGCACGCCCATGCCCCGCAGCCGTTCGAGACTGTCCCGGTAGGCGGGGTGGGAGGCCAGCGCGTCGGCCACGCACGGCAGGACGGCGACCGGCACGCCGAGCCCCGCGACCTCGCACAGGGTGCCCAGGGCGAGGGTGTCGGCGATGCCGGCCGCCCACTTGTTGACGGTGTTGAAGGTGGCGGGCGCGACGACCACCGCGTCGGGCGCCGGGAACGGGCGCGGCTCGCCCGGGGTGCGCCAGGCGGACCGGATCGGGCGCCCCGTCTGGGCCTCGACGGCCACGGTGTCGAAGAAGCCGTTCATGGCGACGGGCGTCGCGATGACACCGACCTCCCAGTCGCGCTCCTGCGCCGCGGTGATCAGTTTGCTGACGTCCGCGGCGACACCGGCGGCGCAGACGACGACGTAGAGGAAGGGTCTCCGGGCGGCCTGTTCGGTCATCCCGGAAACCCTAGCGACTCCTCAAGGCTCACCGGACGGGAAACGTGGCTCCGCGTTCCCGCTCCGGCCGCGGGCCGAAGATGCGGCGGTCGCCCTCCTCGATCGGCACGTCGTTGATGCTCGCCTCGCGGCGGGTCATCAGGCCGTGCTCGTCGAACTCCCACAGTTCGTTGCCGTAGGAGCGCCACCACCGGCCTTCCGCGTCCCGGCACTCGTACTGGAAGCGGACCGCGATGCGGTTGCCGTCGAAGGCCCACAGGTCCTTGCGCAGCGCGTACTCCCGCTCGCGCTCCCACTTCGCGGTCAGGAACTCGACGATCTCACCGCGTCCGGTGAGGAAGGTGTCGCGATTGCGCCAGACGGAGTCCTCCGAGTAGGCGAGGGCGACCTTGTGCGGGTCGCGGGTGTTCCAGGCGTCCTCGGCGGCCTGGACCTTCTGCGCGGCGGTGTCCCGGGTGAAGGGCGGCAGCGGCGGGCGGTCGGTCATGGATCCTCTCAGCTCACCGTCTCCGACACGGTGATGGCGCTCACCGGGCAGGCCCGGGCCGCCTCCCGCACCAGCGGGCTGCCGCCGCCGTCCTCCTGGCCGGGCAGCAGGGCACTGTAGCCGTCGTCGTCCTGGGTGAACACGTCCGGGGCGGTCAGGGCGCACTGGCCCGCGCCGATGCAGACGTCCTTGTCGATGTCGATGCGCATGTCCGGAAGCCTCTTACCAAGTCACGGGGAGTTCCAGCATCCCCTGGATCGTGTCGCCCGGTTTGAAGGGGATCTCCTCGGCCGGGGCGGCCGGCCGCAGCGTGGGCAGCCGGTCGAAGAGGGTGTGCAGGGCGATCTCGAGTTCGGCGCGGGCGAGGTTCTGGCCGAGGCACTGGTGGATGCCGAAGCCGAAGGCGACGTGGTGGCGGGCCGGGCGGCTCCAGTCGAGCGTGTCCGGCTCGGGGTAGACCGTCTCGTCGCGGTTGATGACGGAGGTCGCGAAGACCACGCCGTCCCCCTTGCGGATCGTCGTCCCGGCCACCTCGATGTCCTCGACGGCCAGGCGCAGCAGACCGTCGGCGATCGACAGCATCCGCATCAGCTCCTCGACCGCGGCCGGCAGCAGTTTCGGGTCGGCGCGCAGCTCGGCCAGCCGCTCGGGGTGCTGGAGCAGGGTGAAGGTGCCGAGCGAGATCATGTTGGCGGTCGTCTCGTGGCCCGCGACCAGCAGGATGAGCGCCAGGGCGGTCAGGCCCTCGCGGTCGAGATCGCCCTCGCGCAGCTGCCGGTGGAGCAGGTCGTCGAGCAGGCCGGTGCCGGGGTCGCGCTGCTTGCGGTCGATCAGCTCGCCGAAGTAGGCCTCCAGCCGGTTGCGGGCGTCCTCCACGTCGGCGGTCTCCGGGCCGCGCAGCAGCCGTCGTGACTGGGTCTCGAAGAAGTCGTGGTCGGCGTACGGGACGCCGAGCAGGGCGCAGATCACCATGGACGGCACGGGCAGCGCGAAGGCGCTCACCAGGTCCGCGGGCGGGCCCTGGGCGATCATCGCGTCGAGCCGTTCATCCACGATCTGCTGGATCCGTGGCCGGAGTTCGACGGCCCGTTTGAGGGTGAAGTCCCCGACGACCATCCGCCGCTGGGCGCGGTGCTCGGGGTCGTCGACGCCGAGGAGGGCCGTTCTGCGGTTCTTGATCCCCGCGAATCGCCGGGTCGGGGCGGGGAAGCCGGGACGGCTGCGGTCGGAGGACAGGCGCGGGTCGGCCAGCAGGGCGCGGGCGGTCGCGTGCCCGCTGACCAGCCACGCCTCACGGCCGTCGAAGAGGGTGATCCGGGTCAGGGGACGCTCGCTGCGCAACGAGTCGTAGGCGGCGGGCGGCTGATAGGGGCAGGTCCGGCTCTGGGGGAAGGCGACGGGTGCGGTCGTTTCCGTCATGAAGACCTCGCAGACGAAGTGTGCGTCGTGCCGATCTTCATTAGATGCCCCAGGCACCTATGGGGCGACGCGAAGTTCGGCCAGATCGGTGGCGGCGGCAACATGGCCGAGGAATATGGCCGAGGAATGCCGTCTTCCCGTTCGAACGCCGGGTGTCCGGGGCCGGGAGCCGGGGGCCGGCCCCTTGCCGGAAGCGGCAGTGCGCGGGTGCCGGTGGGAAAACCGCTTGTCGGTGGGGCGGCGCAGGCCTCAGGATCCAGCCATGTCTGCTTGCGCCGTCCCGCTGCCGCTGTCCGCCGTCGCGTCTGCCGCGCGCCGACAGCAGCGGTCCGGCCGCCGTGGTGGACCGACGCCGCCGCGGTCATGACGGCCGCGCTCGTCGCGGGGCTGCTCGCCGGGTACGGCATCGCCGTCCCCGTCGGCGCCGTCGGGACGTACCTCGTCTCCCTCACCGCCCGTACGTCCCTGCGCACCGGTGTCTGCGCCGCGCTCGGCGTCGCCACCGCCGACGGGCTCTACGCCCTCGCGGCCACGCTCGGGGGCGTGGCCCTGGCCGGCGCGCTGCGGTCGGTGCTCGGGCCGCTGCGGTGGGTCTGTGTCCTGGTGCTGCTCGCGCTGGCGGCGTGGGGTGCGGTCACGGCCGTACGCGAGTACCGCGGCCACCGGCTCGCCACGCGGACGGCCCCCGCTCCCCCGGGTCCCGGCCGGGCCTACCTGGGGCTGCTCGGCATCACCCTGCTCAACCCCACGACCGTGATCTACTTCGCGGCACTCGTGCTCGGCTCCCGGGCCGCGGGCCCGGCCGGCCCTGGGGAGCAGGGCGCCTTCGTCCTCGCCGCCTCCGCCGCGTCGGCGAGCTGGCAGGTGCTGCTCGCCGGGGGCGGAGCGCTGCTGGGGCGGGCGCTGACCGGTCACCGGGGCCGGCTGGGGACGGCGCTGGTGGCGAGCGGGGTGATGACGGTGCTGGCCGTACGGACGGCGATGGCCCCGGGGTGAGACGCGCGGCCGGCCAGGATGTGGCACGGTACCCGCCGTACGGATGATTCGCGGGGGTACCGGCGTTGAAGGCGAACGCCGGTCAGGTGTGACACGACGACGAAGGGACGGATGCCATGCCCCTCCAGGGCGAGTACGAACCCAGCCCGACGCAGTGGGTGCGCAAGCAGGTGGAACTGTACGAGAGCTCCGGTGGAACGCAGGGCACGACCCTCCAGGGTTCGAAGATGCCGGTGGTCATCCTGACTTCACGGGGTGCCAGGAGCGGCAAGCTGCGCAAGACGCCGGTGATGCGGGTGGAGTACGAGGGGCGTTACGCCGCGGTCGCCTCCCTCGGGGGCGCGCCCAAGCACCCGGTCTGGTACTTCAACATCAAGGCCGATCCGCACGTGGAGCTCCAGGACGGTCCGGTGAAGCAGGACATGATCGCCCGTGAGGTCACGGGCCAGGAGAAGGCCGAGTGGTGGGAACGCGCCGTCGCGGCGTATCCGTCCTACGCCGCCTACCAGAAGAAGACGGACCGTGAGATCCCGCTGTTCGTGCTGGAGCCGGCCGACGGCGGGTGACGCGGGGGCCCTCCTCGGGCACGCCCCCGGATGATCCTCCCGACCGACTGAGGACGGTCCCTCCGGGCGTGCCGGACCGGCGCGTCCGACCGGTCGCCGAAGCGCCCTGCCTCCGGCCGAGCAGGGCTGAAGCGGCCGTCACCGGTCCGCCGGGGCACGGGGCGCCGCGCCCGGCGGGCCCGCAATGTCGCCCGCCCGGCCGGGCCAGGAACCCAACCCATCCGACGAAGCCCGCACGCCACCTGTCCCCCGGGCACGGGAGGCCGCCCGCCCGGCGGGGCCCGCAACCCAGCTGGGCCTCTAGCGCCGGGCGCAGGCCGGGTTCGGCGCCCGGCACGTTGCCGGGCCCGAACGGCTCGCCCGGGTAGCGCCCTTCCGACGAGGCCCACAACGCCACCCGCTCGGCAGGGCCCGGAACACCACCCCCTGCGACGAAACCCGCAACGCCACCTGTCCCCCGGGGTACGCGACAGCGCCCACCCGGCGAGGACCGCACCGCCGTCCCTCCGGCGAGGCCCGCAACGCCACCCGCCCCTGCCCGCCGGGGCACGAGACGCCACCCGCCCGCCGAGGCCCACCATGTCGCCCGCCCGGCAGGGCCCGGAACACCACCCCCTGCGACGAAACCCGCAACGCCACCTGTCCCCCGGGGTACGCGACAGCGCCCACCCGACGAGGACCGCACCGCCGTCCCTCCGGCGAGGCCCGCAACGCCACCCGCCCCTGCCCGCCGGGGCACGAGACGCCACCCGCCCGGCGAGGCCCGCAACACCGCCCCTCCTCCCGAGCCCGGAGACGACGGGTGTGCTCGCGTGGTTGCCCCGCTCGTGCGCAGCCCGGAGCGGTGATCACGCGGAGCGGGTCGGAGAAGCCGGCCGCCCTGTCGGGGGGCGGCTGAGAAGCTCTCCGGGCGGGGGTGCATGAACCGTCCGCGACGGGGCAAGCGTGGGTCAGGCCCCGCCGCGTTCCCCCGTCGCGGCGGGGCTTTCCGCTGCCTCCCGCGCGCGATGGTCGGTGACGTCGAGGAAGATCTGGTCGGCCTCGGGGACCGTCCGGGCGATGGAGCGTTTGATGCGGACGGCGACGTCCTCGACGCGCTCGCTGTCCAGGCCGGGCACGAGGTCGACGCGGGCGGCCACCAGGGCCGAGTCGAGACCCGTCTTCATGGTGAACAGCGCCTCCACGCTGTCGATCTCGGGCTGTGCCCGCAGCAACTCCCGGATCTTCCCGCTGGCCTCCCGGTCGGCGGCCTCGCCGATCAGCTGGTCGCGGGCGTCCCGGCCCAGCCGGTAGGCGACGTAGACCAGCAGCGCCCCGATCGCCAAGGACGCGGACGCCTCCCACACCACCTGGCCCGTGACCATGTGCAGCGCCATGCCGATGATGGCCAGCGTGACGCCGAGCACCGCCGTGCCGTCCTCGGCGACGACCGTGCGCAGGGCGGGGTCGCGCAGCCCGGCGCCCACGCCGCCCTGCCGGCGCACCTGGTACAGCGCGCGCAGCAGAGAGGCGCCCTCCGCGAGGAGGGCGATACCGAGCACGATCAGGCCCGCCACATAGCCGCCGAGTTCCTCCTCCGCTCCGCTCGCCAGGGCTTCGAAGCCCTGGAAGAAGGAGAAGCAGCCGCCCATCACGAAGATCCCGACGGCCGCGAGGAGCGACCAGAAGAACCGCTCCTTGCCGTAGCCGAAGGGGTGACGCCGGTCGGCGGGGCGGCGGCTGCGGCGCAGTGCCGCCAGTAGGAACACCTCGTTCAGGCTGTCGGCCACCGAGTGGGCCGCCTCCGACAGCAGTGCCGGTGATCCCGCGGCCAGGCCGCCGACCGCCTTGGCCGCCGCGATCACCAGGTTGGCAGCGAGCGCCACCAGCACGGTGACGCGTGTCCTCCGATCAGATCCTTCTGCAGTCACCCACGCCGATTGCCCCGGTCGGCGGTGCTCACACCGTGCCGTCGGCGGAAAAAGGGGAACGCGTCCACCAGGGCACACACGACAAGCAGGCCACCGGCACGCCGAAGGAGGTCATCCCCATGAGCCGCGACGACGGCGACGACGGCAACAGCGCCTACGGAAGGAGCAGGTTCAAGCGGTCCAAGGCGCATTTCTCGGACCGGATCACCGCCGATGGCCGGGACGGCTGGCCGGTGGAGGCCGGCCGCTACCGTCTGGTCGTCAGCCGCGCCTGCCCGTGGGCGAGCCGGTCGCTGGTCTCCCGGCGGCTGCTCGGCCTGGAGGACGCGCTGTCCCTGGCCGTCGCCGACCCGATCCAGGACGACCGCAGCTGGCGCTTCACGCTGGACGAGGACGGCCGCGACCCGGTCCTCGGCATCCGCTATCTGAGTGAGGCGTACGACCGCCGGGAGACGGACTATCCCGGCGGTGTCAGCGTGCCGGCGATCGTGGACGTGCCCAGCGGACAGCTGGTCACCAACGACTACCAGCAGCTGACGCTCGACCTCGCGACCGAATGGACGGCCCTGCACCGGCGGGGCGCGCCCGACCTGTACCCGGACACGTTGCGTGACGAGATCGACGAGGTGATGGCGGACGTCTACGAGGACGTCAACAACGGTGTGTACCGGGCGGGTTTCGCCACCGAACAGGGGGAGTACGAGGCCGCCTGCGCGGGCGTGTTCCGGCGGCTGGAGCTGCTCGCGGACCGGCTGGAACGGCAGCGGTACCTCGTCGGCGACACCATCACGGAGGCGGACATCCGGCTGTTCACCACGCTGGTCCGCTTCGACGCGGTCTACCACGGCCACTTCAAGTGCAACCGCTGGAAGCTGACGGAGAACCGGGTGCTGTGGGGATACGTCCGGGACCTCTACCAGACGCCCGGCTTCGGCGACACCGTCGACTTCGACCACATCAAGCGCCACTACTACCAGGTGCACACCGGCATCAACCCGACCCGCGTCGTGCCGCTGGGCCCGGACCTGTCCGGCTGGCTGACCCCGCACCACCGCGAGGAGCTGGGCGGCCGGCCGTTCGGTGACGGTACGCCGCCCGGGCCGGTCCGCGCCGGGGAGCGGGTCCCGGCCGCCCACACCCCCTGACCACTTCCGTCCACCCCTCACCGATCAAGGAGATTCACGTGGCCAAGAAGAAGAAGCTGCCCTTCGCCTACCAGCCCCTCGGGTTCGTGCTGGGCTGGTCGAGCGGCTGGCTGGCCGGGCTGGCCTTCCGCAAGACATGGATGGCGATCCGCAACGAGGAGGACGCGCCCGACGCGCTGGACAAGGACCGCGGCTGGGGGGAGATCCTGCTGGCCGCCGCGGTCCAGGGCGCCATCTTCGCCGTGGTGCGCAGCGCCGTGGACCGCGCGGGCGCCAAGGCCATCGAGCGTTCCACCGGCACCTGGCCGGCCGGGGAGAAGGGCGGCCGCGACTGAGAACGGCCCGGCCCCGCCCGCCGGTGCGGCGGGCGGGGCCGGGCCGTCCTGCGCGAGGGGGCGGCACGCACCGCGCCCCGTTCAGCCCTGCTTCGGTGCGGTCGGTGGAGTGCGGCGCAGGATGAAGGAGTGGCCTGCCGGGTCGGCGTAGCCGCGCTCCTCCAAGGGGCCTGAGGGCTCCTTGGCCTCCAGAGGGCGGCCGCCGAGGGCGACGACCCGGCGTTCCACGGCGTCGAGGTCGTCCACCACGAACTCCAGGTGCGCCTGGAGGGAGTTCTCGGGGCGGGGCCAGCTGGGCGGGGTCGCGTTGACGTCCCGGCGCAGGGCGATGCGGAAGCCGTCGGCGCCCTTGATCTCCACCCGGTTCGCGGTCGCGTCCGCTTCCTCCCCCTCCAGCAGTTCCTTGTAGAACACGGCGAGCTTCTCGGGCTCGGCACAGTCGAGCACCAGGACACCCGCTTTCACCAGTGCCATGTCTCCTCCGCAGGATTCCGGCCGGGGGGCGGTCGTGCCCCGCGGCCCCGTACCTTGCGGTTATCCCCGTCCGGCCGATTCAGTCGGCCGTCAACCACCGTCCGTCGCGCATGAGTTCACGGCCGTCCAGTTCATCGGCCTCCCGCCAGGCCTGAATCCGCTGCGGCACGACGCGGAAGTAGAGGTACGGCGTGGCCAGCCGTCGGGGGTCGAAACCGGTCTTGGCGGCGAAGAGTTCGGCGTCCTGCTCGGTCAGCTCGCCGGGCTGGACGGTCTCCACCACGCCTTCCACCATGACGACGTCGCGGGTCGGCCCGATGCCCACCCGGGCCCGGCCGGTCGCGGCGAGGTTCCGTCCGGTGGGGCTCGACGCGGGGGTCGCGAACAGCAGGTACGAGCCGTTCCAGAGGAACGACAGCGGGACGAGGTACGGCGTCCCCGACGTGCCGTCGGCCGTGGCGACCCAGGCGTCCACGTCGTGTTCGAGACGGTGCAGGGTGTCCTTCGTGCGCTGCTCAGCGCTGCGTGCGGGTGCGGACGTCATCGTCGGTGCGCCTCCTGGACAGTCGTAGAACGGGCTCCGACCAGTGTGACGTTCCGAGCCTGGGGAGGCTCGCCGGACAAGCCGGTACCGAGTGAGGGACGAGGGAGTATACGCAGCTCATGCACTTCGGACAGTAACGGAGATCACGGCAGGGTCACGGAATGGCTTATTCACGTCGTGGGCAGCCTCGTACCGCTTGTCGGTTCAACTTTCGGACTGCGAAGCCCAGTTCGAGTACGCGGGCGGTCACGGCACCGTCCGTTCGCAGGGGTGAGAGGACTCTGCGGTCCCTCTCCCGAAAGGAAACACATGCCTCAGGACGTCCGGTTCGACCTGCCCTTCGACCCCCCTGCCAGCCACCCACACGCCTCGGGCGCAGTATGTCGTGCCCCTCGCGGTCGTTCGTAACAGGAGCCACAGCCGGTCGCATGAGTCCGGCTGTCCGGCGACCGTCGCGGAAAGTACAAGATTCCCGGACACGGCCGGTCAACGACCACGGCCGATCGATTCCGTTGCCAGGACCACAGCTTATTGGGAGACCGGTGTGAAATCTCGAGTCGCAGGTGCTGTTCCGCAGGCGTCCGCCGACAGCTCGATCCCGGCGCAGCCAAGCGCCCAGCTCCAGCCCACGGAGGCGGGGAACACCCTGGCCCGCCTGTTGGTGAAACACATCAATGGGAGCACGGAGCAGTACCGAAGGTCCCAGGACGCCGCTCAGCAGCGGCTGAACGCGTTCGGCTCCCCCCACTCCAGCACCACGCTGCATGTGGAGGGAGCCCTTCATCTGGCGCGGCCCGCGTTCCTCCCGCCCGACGAGGAGGGCTACGCCAGGTTGAGGCACCTCGACACCAGGCTGCGCCTGATCGAAGCAGCCTTCCCCCAAGTCAGCACCGACATCGAGGTCTGCAGACTGGCCTGCGCGATGCTGGAAGGGGCCTGGAGGAGCCGGGCACTCGCCCCGCCGCGCGAGGAGGAGCAGACGACCGTCTGCGCCTGCCCTCTGTGCCGTCGGCTGCCCACGCCCCCCGCACGCACGCTGGACGACTACCGTTGGCGGCAGAGCGCCGGTCGTCCCCTCACCGTCAAGACCTGGCCATACCGCCGGGAACTCGACAGCGTCCTGACCGGTGGATGGTCCTGGACCCGGCAGATGAACGACCTCGAACGAGACCTCGGCCACCGCCACCGCTTCGAGGACGACATCCTCGTCTTCCACGAATACAAACGCGTGATCGACACCATCGACACAACGCGCCTCACCCAACACGCCGAAGGCCGCCTGGCCGAGAATTTCAGCACCAACAGCGCACGGGCCCTGGTCTCCGGACTCTTCGCAGCCCACAAGCGATCCGTCGACGAGTACTGGCTCCAACAGCACGACACGGGCAGCGTCATGCTCCCTCAGACCAACCCGCTCAACCAGAGCACCTACTCAGCCCTGCAGATGCTGGACTGCCTGTTCTGGCACGTCGCCCCCGACACCGAACTCTGGCAGGAGGAAAACCTCGCCTCCCTGCTGCTGTGCCGCGTCATCGACGACATGGCCGACGTACGAGCCGACGCCCTCACCGGCGAGATCAGCAACTTCTGGCTCGCCGACATGCCCACCCACACCAAGGCGCTCTACGCTGCCTGTGCGATAGCCCTCGTCAAGTACGGCTGCATGCCCGAGGCCCACAGCCCGATGTGGAACACCTGGCTGATGACCACCACCATCGTCTGGATGGGGCTCACGGGCCGCCACGCCCTGTGGTTCGACGGCATCACCCAGGGCCTCCCCCCGGCCGAGGATTGCCCGCTGTGCGACCTGCAGCCCAACCCATGCACCGGCATCCTCACGCACGGCACCACCCTCACCATCGCCCCGCGGCCCACCACACCAGCACTGAGCACCCGGGCCGCCGAGCTGTCCGCACGCTGTCGAGCCCAATACCCCCGGACATGGCCCCTCTTCGACGCCGAGCTCCGTGCCTTCGAAGCACTGCACGGCCCGTGGTACGGCAACACGGACAGCACATGGGAGATCGTGCGCCGCACCTACATCGCCGCCGTGGAGGCCTCCAGCGACGCACCATCGCCGGACCGCGCCCGTCAAGTCCAACAAGACGCCGGCGTAGTCGGATCCGAGAGGTTCCACACCCTGCACGACCCTCAGACCGGGAGGGAAGACACCGCACTGCTCGCCTACATGTTCGGCTGTGCCCACCCGCATTTCCTCTGGAACGCCACGGGATACCGCCCCACGGGCGTCGCAGGCGACTGGCTCGACGGCTGACGCCTCGACCGTGAAAGCCCGGGCCGCTGCTCGCACCCGCCTGGTGGTGGCAAGGGCCGGCCTGCGCCCTGCCCCACTAGGCGGGCGTGGCCGCGGCCGAACTCCCCGGACGCAGTTCGGTTGACGACCTGCTGGGCGTGGGAGCCACCGCCTGCACCCACACACGGCGTTGCCCGGCCGGAAACCGGCCGGGCAACGGTCCTCAGGCGTGGCCTAGACGGCGAACTCGACCGGCAGGCTGTCCAGCCGGGACTCCCACGTGGAGGCGGTCGAGCTGAGTTCTTCCGGCGGTACGGCCAGGCGCAGGTCCGGCAGCCGGTGCAGCAGGACGTCCACGCCGATCTCGATGATGGACTGGCCGATGCTCTGCCCCGGACACTCGTGCGGCCCGGCGCTGAACGCCAGGTGCGACTGGTTGCCCTGCACGGCGACGGCCGGGTCGGGCCGTACCTCCGGGTCGAGGTTGCCGGCGGCCAGTCCCAGGATGAGCAGTTCTCCCTCCTGGACGTGATGGCCTCCGAGCTCCAGGTCGGCGGTTGCGAACCGGCCCGGCAGCACGGACAGCGGCGGGGCGTCCCACATGATCTCTTCCACCACTGAGGAGATGTTCAGCTCCCCGCTGACCAGACCGGACAGCCGGGCGGCGTCGGTGAGGACCCGTTGCAGGACCCGGGCCAGCAGATTGCTGGTGGTGGTGTGCGCGGCGATCAGCACCAGGCGCAGATGGCTGACGACCTCGTCGTGGTCGAGGCCGGCCGGGTGCTGAAGCAGGGCCGTGGCGAAGTCGGAGCCCGGCTCGGCCCGCTTGCGCTCGGCGAGTTCCGCGAGGATCTCCATGATCCGTTCGTTGTGCTCGAGGGCGCCCTCACCGCCTCGGAGGACCTGGGCGCACGACTCGATCAGGCGTAGCCCGTCCGCCGAGGGAAGGCCCAGCATCCTGGTGAGCACGAGCATCGGCAGTTGCTCGGCGTAGTCGGCCACGAGGTCGGCGCGCCCGTCGTCGGCGAACGCGTCGATCTGCTTGTTCGCGAAGTGCGTGACGTGCCGCCGGATGCCTCGGACGGCCGCCGCCTGCAGCCCGTCGGTGACGGCGCCGCGCAGCCTGCGGTGCGGTTCGCCGTCCTGGGACACACAGTCGGGGCGCCAGCCGACCATCGGCATGATCGGCGAGGTCTCCTCGATCCGGCCCTCCCGCCAGTCCCGCCAGATCCGCGCGTCCCGGCTGAACTGGCGGGGGTTGTCGAGCACCCGCCGGTTGTCGCGGTAGCCGAGGACCAGCCAGGCGGGCACGTCGCCCTCGAGCAGGACGGGAGCGACCGCGCCGTGTTCCTTGCGCAGCCGCTCGTAGATGGCCGCCGGGTCGGTCGCGGCCTCCGGGCCGTAGAGCCGGGTCAGTTCGGCGGCGTGGTGGGCGACGGGGCAACCGCGCGGGGCGGTCTGATCGTTCATCGGGGCTCCAGGGCCACGGCCGAGCGTTGCTTCAGGTGGTGGATCAGGGCGACGAGGACGTCACGGCTGGAGGCCCGGTCGCGGGCGTCGAAGGCCAGGACCGGGGTGTGGTCGGGGATGTCCAGCGCGTCCCGGATCTCCTCGACCGGATAGTTCCGGGAGTCGGGGAAGACGTTCAGCGCGACGACGAAGGGGACGTCCTGCCGCTCCATCTCCTCGATCGCCCGGAAACTGGATTCCAGGCGGCGCGTGTCCACCAGGACGATCGCGCCGAGCGCTCCCTTGAACAGCCCGTTCCACAGGAACCAGAACCGCTCCTGGCCCGGCGTGCCGAACAGGTACAGCACCAGGCTCTCGTTGATGCCGATCTTGCCGAAGTCCAGGCTGACGGTGGTCTGCGTCTTGTCGGCGACGCCGATGAGGCGGTCGACGTCGACGCTGGCCTGGGTGAGGGTCTCCTCGGTGGTGAGCGGCTTGATGTCGCTGACCGACCGGACCATGGTGGTCTTCCCGGTGCCGAACCCGCCGGCGATCATCACCTTCACCGAGCGGGTGTCCCCGGCCGCCCGCCCTCCGGGTTGGTCAAAGCCTTTCAAGTCCACTGAGTACCTCCTCAAGGAGCGCGAGGTCGGGCCCGCGGCCGGCGTCGTGTGCCGGGATGGGATCACGGGCTTCGACCCGACCTGCGTCCAGCAGGTCCGACAGCAGCACCGCGAGAATGTTGAAGGGCAGCCCGAGGTGGGCGCCGAGTTCGGCGACCGACAGCGGATCGCGGCAGCGCCGGAGGATCTCCTCGTGCTCGTGCTGCATTCCCGGTAACGGGGCGGCGCGGGAAACGACGAGAGTCGCCACGTCGAGGCTCGACGCCGAACCGCCCGGTCCGCTGCGCCCTCCCGTGAGGACGTAGTAGCGCTCGAGACCGGACGGGTCGGACGGCCTGCGGGGAGCACTCATCCAGAGTGCTCCTCCAGGCGCGGAGTGGTGCCGAGGAGCTCACCCATCCTGCGGGCCAGGTCCCTCATCTGGTGCCCGAGCAGGCCCTGGTCGAGGCCCTCTCTGGCGAGGACACCGAGGTACGTCTCCACACCGGCGCGGACGACGAAGAGGTGCCCGCCGTCGACCTCGATCATCGCGAGGCGCAACTGCCCGGCGTACTTGGGGAACTGCTCGGCGACCGGCTGGGCCAGGGCCTGGAGGCCGGCCACCACGGCGGCGAAGCGGTCGACGTCGTCGGGGTCTTCGGCGCCGTAGGAGGTGATGGCCTTGCCGTCGCTGGAGGCCACGAGGGCGAAACGGATCTCCTGGATGCTCTCGACGAGATCGCGGAGCGCCCAGCTCACATCGGTTCCTTGCTGCGTCATGAGGACTAGTCGCTCTCTTCGGTGCGGTGCTCGGTGGACTCGCGTCCGGCGGAGGTCTCGCGGTCGTCGGCCGCCTGGGACGCCTCGGCGGCGTCACGGCCGGCGGTGGCGAAGGCCGCGAGACCGGAGAAGGATGCGTCCGGCGGGACGGCGGAGACGGCCGTGCTCCGGTCGCTCCGCTCGGCCTGCCGGGACCCGTCCGCCTCGGTCCGCTTGCTGCGGCGCCGGGGCAGTCCGCCGGGTGTGGTCTCCACGCTTTCCGTCTGTCCGGCCGCCGCCGGTGCGGTGACCGTCTCGCGGGCCGGGGCGGGCGCGGCGGGGCGGGCCTCGGGGGTGGGCGCGGCCTGGGTGGTCGCGGCCGCGGGCAGCGGGCTGAAGTACTTGTGCGGGACCACGACCACCACGGAGGTGCCGAGCCACGGCGAGTCCGCGAAGGTCACCCGGATGCCGTAGCGGCGGGCGAGGGCGCCGACGACGCGCAGGCCGATGCTCGCGTCCTCGGTGATGCCGCCGAGGCCCGCCCCGGGCGCGGTGCCCGCGAGGGCGTGTTCGGCCGCGCGCTTCTTCTCCTCGCTCAGGCCCTTGCCGGAGTCCTGGATCTCGATGCCGACGCCGTTGGGGACCTCCTTGCCGGAGATGAGCACCGGCTCGGTGGGCGGCGAGTAGCGGGCCGCGTTGTCCAGGAGGTGCGCGAAGATCAGCGTCAGGTGGTCCACCAGGCCGCCGTCGACGCCGAGTTCGGGCAGATGGCGGACCTGGACGCGATGGAAGTCCTTGATCCGGCCGATGCCGCCGCGCACCACGCTCAGCAGCCGCTGGGGTTCCTGCCACTGGCGTCCCGGGCGGTCCGAGCCGCCGAGCACACCGATGCTCGCGGCGAGCGAGTCGGCGGGGCCGAGTTCCTGGTCGAGTTCCATCAGCCCGCGTGCGACGGCCGGGAGCCTGCCGTGCTCGCCCTGCATCTCGTGCAGCCGGCCGCGGAGCTTGCTGGTCAGCACGTGGATGCGGTTGCCGATGCTGATCACGGCCTGCTCGGCGGTGGTGGAGCGGTCGAACTCCGCCTCCAGGCCGACCAGGGCGGTGCGCAGCAGCTTGCGCAGTTCGGTCTGGAGATCGGCGCTGACCTTCGCGCACTGCGTGACGGTGGGCAGGACGTCGTCGATGGCCTCGCCCGAGCGCAGCTTCTCCATGGCGTCGGGCAGTTGCTCGTCGGCGAGCCGGGCGACCGCGGCGAGCTGGTGGGAGAGCTGCTCCTGCCAGACCTCGGCCTGGTCGGCGAGCTGGGCCTCGTAGGACCTGGTCTGCTCGGTCAGCCGTTCCTCATAGGCCCGGGACTGGTCGGCGAGCTGCGACTCGTAGGTGGCGCTCTGCTCGGCGAGGCGCCGCTCGTACGAGGCGTTCTGCTCGGTGAGCTGGGACTCCAGGGTGGCGCGCTCGGCGGAGAACTTCCGTTCCAGACCGGCGACATGCTGCTGCCACTGCTGGTTGTGCTCGGCCTGCGTGGTGCGGAAGGAGCCTTCCGCGCGGTGCAGTTGGGCCCGGGTGCGCAGCAGCAGCCGTACGCACACGGCGCCGGCAGCTGTCGCCGCGACACCGGCGACGGCCACGGTTAGTCGCTCCGAGCTCATGAACGTGGCGGCAACGGTCCCGCCTCCCAAGCCCAGCGGCATCAACCACCAGCTGTACCAGGCGACAGGGGCCCGCGCCGCCGGTGGCGGAGTGGCGAGTTCCATCTGCATCCTTCGAAGCAACACGATCGAACGGGGGGTGTGGACCGCACTCATGAGTACGCACGGCGAGTCGACTGGACGCGATCGCTCCAACTCGCAGCGCCAATGGGAACCTTATCGGGTTTACACCCAAGAGGATCAACCTCGTCCCCTCGGCGGAGGTGAGGGTTCTGTCACGGTCCGACAGAAGGCAACAGGTCGACACATCGCTTTGCTGACCGACCAGTTGAGCGGGCGCCGGGTCCCGGGCAGGTCAGTGGGCTGTCTGGAACGTACGACGGTAGGCCTGCGGGGTCACTCCGATCGCCGCGTTCAGGTGCTGGCGCAGGGAGGCGCCGGTCGCGAAGCCGACCCGGCCCGCGATCTGGTCGACGGTGAGGTCGCTGGACTCCAGCAGATGCCGGGCCCGGGCCACCCGCTGCTGGATCAGCCAGCGGCCGGGGCTGAGGCCCACCTCGTCGTGGAAGCGGCGGGCGAAGGTCCGCAGGCTCATCCCGGCGTGGCCGGCGAGGTCGGCCAGGGTGAGCGGTTCGCCGAGGCGCTCCAGGGCCCAGGAGCGGGTGGCCGCGGTGCTCGCGGCGCCCTGTTCGGGGACGGGCTGTTCGATGTACTGGGCCTGGCCGCCGTCCCGGAACGGCGGTACGACACAGCGGCGGGCGACGGTGTTGGCCAGGCGGCTGCCGTGGTCCTTGCGGACCAGGTGCAGGCAGACGTCCACGCCGGAGGCGGCTCCGGCGGAGGTGAGGACCGGGTGGTCGTCGACGAACAGCACATCGGGGTCGAGGTCGACGTGCGGGAACATGCGGCGGAAGTGGTCGGCGACCTGCCAGTGGGTGGTCGCCCTGCGCCCGTCGAGGAGTCCGGCGGCGGCGAGGACGAAGGCGCCGGTGCAGATGGAGACGATGCGCGTTCCGGGGCGGACGAGCGCGAGCGCGGCCAGGACGTCGGCGGGCACCTCGTCGGCCAGGTGGGCCGGAGCGACGGGGGCGATCACCACGGTGTCGGCGGTGGCCAGGGCCTCGGGGCCGTGCTCCACGGTGACGCCGAAGTCCGCGTTCGTGCGCACCGGACCGCCGTCGACCGAGCAGGTCAGCACCTCGTACCGGCCGTCGGCCGCGCCCAGGATCCGGCTGGGGATGCCCAGTTCGAACGGGTACACGCCGTCCAGGGCCAGGACCACCACTCGCTCACGTCGCATGGCACGATCCTATCGAAGGTTGACCATTCTGCCATTGGCGGGCCGGGCGCCGGCGGGCACGCTGGATGACCATGAGCACACAGAACACGATGCGAGCCATCAGCCAGGACGTCCTCGGCGGCCCCGAGGTCCTGAAGGAAGTGGAAGTCGAACGCCCGGCACCCCGGCCGAACGAGGTGCTGGTCCGGGTGCGGGCCGCCGGGGTCAATCCGACCGACTGGAAGCACCGCGCCACGGGCGGTTTCCTGGGCGAGCCGCCCTTCGTCCTCGGCTGGGACGTCTCCGGGGTGGTGGAGGCGGCCGGCATCGGCGTCGCGGCGTTCGCTCCCGGTGACGAGGTCTTCGGCATGCTGCCGTATCCGTACGGGCACGGCTCGCACGCCGAGTACGTCATCGCCCCGGTGCGGGCACTGGCGCGCAAGCCGGCCGGGATCGACCACGTCCAGGCGGGCGCGCTCCCGCTGGTCTCGCTCACCGCCTGGCAGGCGCTCACCGAGCACGCGGACCTCCGGCCCGGGCAGCGGGTGCTGATCCACGCCGCGGCGGGCGGGGTCGGGCACGTGGCGGTGCAGATCGCGAAGGCACGCGGCGCGTACGTGATCGGCACGGCGAGCGCGGGCAAGCACGAGTTCCTGCGCGGGATCGGCGTGGACGAGGCGGTGGACTACCGGGAGACGGACTTCGCCGAGGCCGTGAAGGACGTCGACATCGTCCTGGACACGATCGGCGGCGACACCGCCCTGCGCTCACTGCGCATACTGCGCCCGGGCGGCGTCGTGGTGTCGATCCTGCCGGGTGGTTCGGACGACTTCTACGAGGAGGGCGAGCGGCTCGGTGTCCGCGCGGTCCGGATGCTGGTCGACGCCGACCGCGCCGGCATGGAGACGATCGCGGAACTCGCCGGGACGGGCAAGCTCCGCGCCACGATCGCCGAAACCTTCCCCCTGTCCGCCGCCGCACAGGCCCACACGTCGGGCGACACGGGCCGCACGACAGGGAAGCTGGTCCTGACAAACGACTGAGGCGAGCTTCGAAGGGGCGCGGGGAACCGCGCGGCAAGCCACGGCAAAGCCGCACTCGCCGATCCACCGCGCCCCCGAGTTCTCGGCCCTCAGAACATCAGAACCGGCTTGATCGTCTTGCCCGACCGCATGTCCTGCACCGCCCGGTCGATGTCCCCGAAGGGATACGTGCCGATCAGGCGGTGCAGCGGCAGCCGGCCGTCCTTCACCAGCCGGACCAGCGCGGGGATCATGGTCTGGGTCTCGCTGTCGCCGAGGGTGAGACCCACGATCCGCTTGCCGCCGAGCAGGCCGTTGACGTCGAGGGCGACCTCGGTGCCGAAGGGCGGGGCGCCGACCACGACCAGCGTGCCACGGGCGGCGAGCGCGTCGACGCCCTGGCGCAGGACGCCGACGTTGCCGGTGGTCTCCACGACACCGTCCGCGCCCTGGCCGCCGGTGATCTCGGCGAGGGCCGGGGCGAGGTCCGTCCCGCTCGTGTCGACGGTGTGCGTGGCCCCCAGTTCCGTCGCCAGGGCGAGGCGTTCGGCGACCCGGTCGACGGCGACGATCCGCGTGGCCGGGGTGAGGGCCGCCGCCATCACGGCCGACAGACCGACCGCTCCGGCTCCCAGGACGACGACCGTGCTGCCCGTGTCCGGCTTCAGGACGTTCCAGACGGCGCCGACCCCGGTCTGTACGCCGCAGCCCAGCGGGGCGATGGACTCCAGTGGCACGTCCGGGTCGACCTTGACGAGACTGCGCTCGTCGGCCAGCGCCCGCTCGGCGAAGGAGGACTGGCCGAAGAAGTGCCCGCCCAGGGCCTGGCCACCGCGGCTGATGGTGCTCGTGCCGTCCGCCCGGCTGCCGCCGAGCAGGTTCAGCGGCAGCCAGGTCGCGCAGTACGCGGGGTGCCCGCCGCGGCAGTTGCGGCAGTCGCCGCAGGAGGTGAAGGAGAGCAGGACGTGGTCGCCGGGCGTGACGCCGGTGACGGCGGAGCCGACGGCCTCGACGACGCCCGCGCCCTCGTGGCCGAGGACCCCGGGCAGCGGGAAGGGCAGTCCGCCGCTCGCCACCCCGAGGTCGGTGTGGCACAGGCCGGTGGCGACCATCCTGACCAGCGCCTCGTGCGGGCCGGGTTCGTCCAGGACGACGTCGGAGAGGGTGAAGGGCGCGCCGCCGGACTCGACGACCGCGGCACGGGTGGTGGTGGGCATCGCAAGAGCTCCTCGAGGGTGTCTCAGTCGAGCGAGACGACGACGGACTTGACCTTGGTGTAACCGGCGAGCGCCTCGGGCCCGTACTCGCGGCCGTAGCCGGAGTCCTTCACGCCGCCGAAGGGCATCGCGGGGTCGAGCATCGCCCAGTCGTTGACCCAGACGATGCCGGCCTGGAGCCGGTCGGCGACCCGGTGCGCGCGGGCGAGGTTGGTGGTCTGGACGCCCGAGGCCAGACCGTAGGGGGTGGAGTTGGCGAGGGCGACGGCCTCGTCCTCGTCGTCGAAGGGCTGCACGGTGAGGACCGGGCCGAAGATCTCCTCCTGGATCACCCGGGAGTCGTTCGACAGGTCGGCGATGACGGTCGGCTTGTAGTAGTAGCCGCCGTCCAGGTCGAGCCGCTCGCCGCCGCAGACGATCCGGGCGCCCTCCTTGCGGGCCAGGGCGACGTACTCCTCGACCTTCTTCAGGTGCTTCTCGGCCGCCATCGGGCCGACGACCGTGGCCGGGTCGCGCGGGTCGCCGACCGGTACGCCGGGTACGGCCTCGGCGAGGATGCCGAGCAGCGTGGGGTACACCGAGCGGGCCACCAGCAGGCGCGGGCCGCCCATGCAGAACTGGCCGGTGTTGAAGACGAAGCCCTTGATGACCGCGCCCACCGCCTTCTCCAGGTCGGCGTCCTCGAAGACGACGTGGGCCGCGTTCCCGCCGAGCTCCATGGTGACGGGCTTGAGGGCCTCGCCGGCGACGCTCGCCACGTGCCGGCCGATCGCGGTGGAGCCGGTGAAGGCGACCTTGTCGACACCGCGGTGGCGCAGCAGGGCCTCGCCGGCCACCGGTCCGCTGCCGGTCACGACGTTGACCACGCCGTCGGGCACCCCCGCCTCCTGGAAAAGCCGGGCCATGTACAGCGCGCTCAGCGGGGTCTCGTCGGCGGGCTTGTGGACGACCGTGTTGCCGGCCGCCAGCGCGGGGCCGATCTTGCTGCCGGCGAGGATCAGCGGGAAGTTGAACGGGGTGATCGCGGCGACCACGCCGAGCGGCTCGCGCCTGGTGTAGGCGAGGGCGTTCATGGGGGTGTCGCGCAGGGCGCCGTCCTGGCTCTGGGCGAGGTTGGCGACGTACTCGTAGTCGTTGGCCGCGTTCGTCACGTCGACCGCGCCGCACAGGGTGATCGGCTTGCCGACGTCGAGGCTCTCCAGTGCGGCGATCTCGTCGGCGTTCTCGCGGATCAGCTGAGCGACGCGGTGCAGCACCCGGCCCCGCTCGCGGCCGCTCAGGCCGGACCAGGCGCCGTCGTCGTAGGCCTCGCGGGCGGCCCGCACGGCCGCGTCGACGTCGGCCGGGCCCGCCTCCGCGACGGTGGTGACGACCGTGCCCCGGGACGGGTCGACCACCTCGGTACGAGCCCCGTCGGCGGCCTCGCGCCACCGTCCCCCGATGAACAGCTGTCCGGGTTCCCTCTCGAAGGTGGTCATCGCCGCTCCTCAGCGTCGTCGCCAAGATTTCAACAAACAGGATTCCTGTTGGTTCGCAGTCTCATTACAGACAGGTTTCCTGTCAATGCTCTAACCTGCGTCCATGCTCGACGCACAGGTGACCAAGGCGCCCCCTTCCCTGCTCTACATGGTCAAGCAGGTGGAGCTCGTCGTGCGCTCCCACCTGGACGACCTGGTCAGACCCTCAGGGATCACCGCCCTGCAGTACACCGCGCTGACCGTGCTGGAGCGGCACGACGGGCTGTCGGCGGCCCAGCTGGCACGCGACTCCTTCGTCACGGCGCAGTCCATCGCCGACCTCGTCCGCTCCCTTGAAGGCCGGGGTCTGGTGCGCCGGGAGCGCAACCCCCGCAACCGCCGCGAGCTGCAGATCCTGCTCACCGACGCCGGACGGGAACTCCTCTCACAGTACGCCGGGCCCGTCCGGGAGCTGGAGGAGCGGATGGTGCGCGACCTCACGGCCCACCAGACCGAGCAGTTCCGCCAGGCCCTGGTCAAGGCCTGGCACGCCCTGTCGTAACCCAGGGCGCACGCCCGCGCACACCCCCGCGCGAACCTCAGCCAACTCGGCTGCGATTCAAAGACATATGTCAATCGAACATGCTCAAATTCACCCGTTGGAGGGTAACTTGCAGGGCGGGGAACGGTTTTGAGGACCGCGGCCCCTCCCCACGCACGGAGCAGGCTGGAGGCGATCTCGTCGTGCGGCAAGGACCTGCACCGCTGACCCGGCATCTGCGCGTCCGCCGGGAACGGGGGCACACGGTGCTGGAGTTCCGTGGCGAGATCGACCTCGCCGCGGCCACGGAGATCGCCCCGCACCTGGACCGGGAGACCAACCGCCGCGCCGCCCGCGTCGTGATCGACCTCAGCCGGATCGAGTTCTTCGACTGCTCGGGCCTGCGGCTGCTGTACCGGGCCAGGAGCCGGGTGCTCGACCGGGACGGGCAGCTCCTCCTCGTCTGCGCCCACCCGCTGACGCTGCGCGTCCTGCGCATCACCGGCCTGTCCCGGCTGCTGCCCCCGCAGCCGACACTGGACGCGGCCCTGGAGCAGCCGGAGGCGGCGTCCGGCCCCGTGTGACGCCCGAGTGCGCCCTTCAGTGCTTCCGCTGACGTCCTCCATCCTCAACCCGCCGGTCTGGCACGGCCCGTGGCGGGCATCCGGACAGGAGGAAGGAGGGCCGTCGCATGACGACTCCCGTCAAGCGTCTCCCCCGGCGCGTGCCCGGCTGGGCGAAGGTGGTGGGCGCCCTCGTGCTGGTGCTCGTCGTGTTCTTCGCCGGGATCCGGCTGAGCGTGCTCCCGGGTCTGAAGGACCTGTTCGGCACCGACACTCACGACCGGTCCGGCCCCGCGCTGCTGAAGTCCGTCCAGGACCTCAGCCGTTACGACGCCGCATCCGGCAACTTCCAGGTCGTCGTGGACCTGGAGAAGGACGCCAAGTTCCTCCCCGACGCGATCCGCGGCACCCGCACCCTGTACGTCGGTGCGGGCACCGTCGACGCCTACGTCGACCTGGGCAAGGTCGGCGACGACGACGTGCAGGTCAACGGCGACCGCACGTCCGCCACGCTCCGGCTGCCGCACGCGCGGCTGGGCAAGCCGGCCCTGGACCCCGACCGTTCCTACGCGGTGTCCAAGCAGCGCGGTCTCTTCGACCGCCTCGGCGACCTCTTCTCGGACAACCCCAATGGCGAACAGGCCGTGCAGAAACTCGCGGTACGGCACATCGGCGACGCGGCGAAGGAGAGCGAGCTGACCGCCCGAGCCGAGACCAACACCACGGGCATGCTCGAAGGCCTGCTGCGTTCCCTGGGCTTCAAGGAGGTGCGCGTCACGTACGGGAACTGATCAGCTCCCGAGGATTCCGGGCAGGGCGAGCGCGCCCAGCAGCGTGGTGCCCACCAGCAGCCACGCGACGTAGTCACCGACGTGCCCGGACTGCAGGCGCCGCAGCGGCAGCGCCCGGTCCGGCGCGGCGAGCAGCCGCGGCCGGGTGACGGCCACCGCGGCCAGCGCGATCGCCAGCGCGGTGGAGACGAGGCCGAGCAGGACGCCCAGCGCGGTCCAGTGCACGGAAACGGCCACCAGGCCGCCGGTTCCGGCCTCCTGCACGGCGTGCCCCACCGCGCCGCCGAAGCCGGGGACCGCACCGACGGCGAGGGACCCGGCGAGCAGCACCGCCGGGATTGCCGTCATGGTGTCCGGGACCCGGCTCAGCCGCTGCCGGGTCTCGGGCTCCTCGCCGGAGCCGGTGGTCTCGTACGCGTCCCCTTCCTCCGGCCGGGGACCGAGGCCGAGGAACACGCGCGCGGCGACCCTCAGGACCGCCCCGGCGGTCACCGCACCGGACAGGACGTACAGCACGGTGAGCGGGCCGCCCACGGCCTCCTCGGTGACCGACTTGCCGAGCGCCGTGCCGAAGGGCGGCAGCCCGGCGAGGCCGAGACCGCCCGCGACGAACAGGACGGCGACCGAGCGCAGCCGCCGGGCCCGGCCGTACAGCGCGCGCTCGTCGACCGAGCCGTACCGGTCGAGGAGGATGCCCGTGCAGGCGAACAACGCGGCCTTCACACCGGCGTGCCCGAGGATGTACAGGGCGACCCCGTCGTCCGCCTCCGGGGTGAGGGTGCCGATGCCGGTGAGGAACAGCCCCATGTGGACGACGGTCGAGTAGGCCAGCAGCCGTTTGATGTGCCGCTGGTACCAGCACATGACCGCGCCGACGGCCGCCGTCAGCACGCCGAGCGCCACCAGGGCCCGCTGCACGTCGGCGGCGGGCAGCCCGCCCGGCCCGGAGAAGACGGTGTCGTGGACCCGCCAGACACCGAAGGCGCCGAGCTCCACCATGACGCCCGACAGCAGCATGCAGACGGGGGTGGGCGCCACCGCGTGCGCGTCCGGCAGCCAGAAGTGGAACGGGACGGCCGCGCCCTTGACCAGCAGCCCGGTCAGGACCAGGACGAATCCCGCGAGGACCGGCGCGTCGGGCGGACCCTGCGCGTCCAGCACCTGCCCGATCCGCGTCATGCCCAGCTCGCCGGTGCGGGCGTACAACAGCCCGATGCCCATCAGCATCGCGTACGCGCCCAGCGAGTTGACGATGCCGAAGGTCAGCGCGCCCTGCACGGCCCGGGCCTCCTCGACCCGGTGGCCGGTCAGCGCGTAGGCGACGACGCTCATCAGCTCGAACCACACGAACGCGTTGAACAGGTCGCCCGCGATGGCGAAGCCGCACATGCCCGCCTGGAAGAGCAGCAGCAGTGCCGGGAACGATCCGGAGTGCCCGCGCGGCGGTTCGTCGAAGTAGTGCCAGGAGTACACCAGGGCGGCCAGGGTCAGCGTCGAGGCGAGTGCGGCCATGCCGAGCCCCGGCCCGTCGCCCACCAGGACGATCCCGACACTCTCGCCGCGCACGGGCAGCCAGCCGCCCACCCACTCCACCTGTGGGGGCGAGGAGTCGAGCAGGAGCACGATCGCGAGGGCGCAGGTTCCGGCGGAGACCGCGCAGCCGGCGGACTCGGCGGCGGCCCGGGGCACGCGGCGGCCGGCGGCGGCCAGCAGCGCGGCCCCGAGCAGCGGGACGGCGACGAGGAGCGGCAGCAGATGGTGCATCAGCCACGCAGCTCGGACAGTTCGTCGGGGTCGACGGTGCCGTGCCGCTTGGAGACCTGCACGACGAGGGCGAGCAGCAGCGCGGTGACGGTGGCGCCGACGACGACGTCGGTGAGGGCCAGGGCCTGCACGACCGGGTCGACGACCGGCCGCGCGCCGGGCTTCAGGTCGGAGAAGACGGGCGCGGTGGCCCCGTCCCGGTAGCCGACGGCCAGCAGCAGCACATAGGTGGCGCACTGGCACACCGACAGACAGCCGACGGCGTGGATGAGATCGCGGCTGGTGGCCAGGCCGTAGCAGCCGGCCAGGAAGACCCACGCGGCGACCAGGTAGGCGAACACGTCCATCACAGCGGCCTCACGTTCCGCTCTCCTCCTCGATCTCGACGGCCTGGTCCAGGAAGCGGGCGAGCAGCACGACGACGGCGCAGGCGACCTCCATGCCGACGGCCGCGTTGAGCAGCGGGACGGTGCCGCCGGAGGACAGCGTGTTGAACGTGCCGTGCGGCAGCAGCGTGTTGGCGAGGAAGGCGGCGCCGCCGAGCAGCGCCGCGATGCCCGTGACGAGGTAGGCGCTGACGGCGACCCCGTCGCCCACCTCGTACAGTCCGACCGGCCGGACGCGTTCCAGGGCGCCGTAGTCGGCGCCCAGGTAGAGCAGGTGCAGGGCGGTCGCGGCGGCCACCCCGCCCTGGAAGCCGCCGCCGGGGCTGAGCTGCCCGTGGGCGATGACGTACAGGCCGGTGAGGAGCGCGACGGGCAGCACGATCAGGGCGTAGCGGCGTACGGGCGGGGCGACCTCGGCGGGTTCGGGCCGGGCGCGGTGTTCGTCGCGGGTCTGGCGCAGCAGGACGACGCAGCCGAGCACGGCCGCGAACAGGATGCTCAGCTCGCCGAGGGTGTCGAAGGCCCGCTGGTCGAAGTTGACGGAGGCGATGGTGTTGGCGGTGCGGTGGGCCAGGGACGCCCCGACGGCGCGGTCGCCGTAGGGGTGGTGGTCGCCGCCGAAGGCCGGGAGGCCGAAACAGGCCGCGACGAGCAGCGCGGCGACGCCCGCGCCGCCCACGGCGACCAGCCACAGCCGCGTGCGGGGGCTCACTTCCCGCTCCCCTCGCGTCGTCCGCGCCGTCTCACCTTGCGGACCGTCAGCAGCAGCAACAGCGGTGTCAGCGCAGCGCCCACCGCGAGCTGCGACAGTCCGACGTCGGGGGCCTGGAGCACGGTGAACAGCACGGCGAGCACGACGCCGAGGACGGACAGCACGAGGGCCTGGCGGACGGGGTCCCGGGTGGCCACGGCCACGGTCGCGCAGGCGGCCACCAGCACCAGCGCGACGGCGATCACGGCGTCGTCCACGGCTGCCCCCTCCCCTCCCCGGCGCTATGCACGACCGGCCCCTTCGTCCCCTCCGGCCAGCGCCCGCGAGGCGACGAGGTTGCCGCCGATCAGCAGGGCGCCGGTCACCAGGAGTTTCGCCATCGCCCGGCCAGGACCGGTTGCCGCGCACAGCGTCAGCACGACCACGGCCCCGAGGCCGGCCGCCGCCCAGGTCAGGCCCCGGGCGCGGGGCGGGTCCTCGGCCAGTTCAGGGGCGAGCAGCCGGGCGAAGACGAGCGTGCCGACCGGGCCGAGCAGGGCGAGAACCAGGGCGAGATCGACGTAGGACGGGCGGTCGTAGCCCTGGGCGAGGAGCAGCAGGCCCGGGCAGGCCACCGCGGTGGCCAGGTTCTGGGCGACGACCCGGCGCCGCAGCGGTCCGGTGGCGACGCCCCACAGGGCCGCCCCCAGCCCGGCGGCGAGGGTCAGCGTCGCGGCGAGGATCCAGCCGTTCACCGCCTGGCCACCGCCCGTCGCGCGGCCCGCGCCGCGAGCGCCCCGAGGAGGGCCGCGCCCGCGCCGACCGCGAGTTCCAGCGGGTCGACGGTGGTGACGAACACCAGCCACAGCGCGGTGAGCGCGGCCCACCACAGCGGCACCTCGGCCACGGCGAGGAGCGTCGTACGCCGGTTCACACGCCACCTCCGCGGACGCTGGTCGTTGTGGCGGCCATCCAAGCACCGCCCCGGCCGCGGGACGCGACGGCGCGCGGCGGCTCCCAGGGCGGAGTGCCCCGGCGGACGGCGCGGAAACCGTGGCCGGGAACGGCCCTCGGCGGCATCGTCGGCGCGCCCGTGGGTAATCGCCTTATCACCCTGGGAAGTTCAGTCTGGAGGACACAATGGCCGGTGCAGCCTCACGTCCCCGTACGGCCGGCTCGGGCCGGGAGCGACGCCGGCCACCGCTGCTCGTCCGGCTGCTGGCGGTGCTGTGCGCCTTCACGTTCATGGTGGCCTTCGCCGTGGTGCTGGCCCGGCTCACGCTGCAGCCCTCGCCCGCGTCGGAGGCGCTGACCCACACCAATCTGCATCCGGGGCGCTCGCTGAAGGCCTATCTCGACCAGCCGGAACTGCGGGACGCCGTCCGGCAGATCGGCGGCAACATCCTGCTGGGCCTCCCCTTCGGCGTCCTCGTGCCCGTCGTCGCCCCGCGCACCCGCGGCTTCCTGCGCGTGCTGCTGCTGACCGCCGTGGTGATGCTGCTGGTGGAGTTCGCCCAGGGCGCGCTGGTCACCGGCCGTGCCTTCGACATCGACGACGTCATCCTGAACACATCGGGCGCGCTGATCGGTTACCTGCTCCTGGGCCGCCGGCTGAGCCGCGCGGTCCACGCGCGCGGGCCGCGCGACGGCCGGGCGGGGAAGAAGCCGGCCACTCAGAGGTCCTAGTGCACGGTCCAGGTGAACTTGTCGCCGCCGACCCAGCGGACCACGTCCGGATCGTCCAGGTCGTGGACCGTGATGCCGAAGGCGGCGGCGGCCGCCAGTACGTCGGTGACGGCCTTGGCCTCACCGACCACCTGGCCGTCGATCTCCACGATCCGGAACGGCGGTGTGCCCGGCTGCACCGCGAGCACCATGATCCGCGGGTGTGATACGTACGGACTCCAGCTTTCGGTCATGCATCGAGCCTAGAACGCAACCGGCGGTGGTGCGGGTTGGGCAGCCGGCCGGTCCGGCCGGACCGCTCAGGGGCGGCGCCAGTCGTCGCTCGTCAGGTGCGAGCCGGCCTGCGGGCCCATACGGAGCATGCCCCCGTCCACGCTCCAGGAGGCGCCGGTGACGTACGAGGCGTCGGGGCCGGCGAGGAAGGCGATGACGGCGGCGACCTCGCGGGCGTCGCCGGGCCGGCCCAGCGGCACGCCGGGGCGGTTCTCGGTGTGCGGGTCGGTGTCCTTTTGCCCGGTCATGGGCGTGGCGATCTCGCCGGGTGCGACGGCGTTGACGGTGATGCGGTACTCCGCGAGTTCGAGCGCCATGACCTGGGTGAGCAGGCCGAGCCCGCCCTTGGCGGCGCAGTACGGGGCGGCGCCCACACGCGGCTGGTGCTCGTGGACGGACGTGACGTTGACGATCCGCCCGCCGTCGCCCTGCCGGATCATGTGCCGGGCCGCCTTCTGCCCGCACAGGAAGGGCCCCACGAGATCGACGTCGAGGACCTCGCGCACGTCGGACAGCTCCAGGTCGAGGAAGGGCGTCATGGTGCCGGTGCCGGCGTTGTCGACCAGCACGTCGAGACGGCCGAGGCGCTCGCACAGCTCGTCGACGGCGTCGGCGGCGTCGGGCAGGTGGGTGAGGTCCATCCGGGCGACCTCGGCCCGCCGCCCGTGTGCCCGGACCTCCTCGGCCGTCTCCTCCGCTCCCTTGTGGTCGCTGTGCCAGGTGATGCCGACGTCCATGCCCGCCTCGGCCAGCCGTACGGCGGTGGCCCGGCCGATGCCGGAGTCGGCGCCGGTGATCACGGCGACCTTGGCGGGGGACGCGGTGGGAGCGGACATGGCGGGCCTCCTCGTCGGCGCGTTCGGGACGAGGCATCGCAGTACCCGGGTGGGTACCGGGCAAACCAAGCGCCCGTCGTGCGGCCCTCCGAGCGCTGGGGAACCCTTGAGGTGGAGGTGGCGATGGACCCCGTCGAGGCACTGGACAGGATCGCCTTCCTGCTGGAGCGGTCCCTGGCACCGACGTACCGCGTGCGCGCCTTCCGTACGGCGTCCCGGGTGCTGAAGGAGCTGGGCGCTGACGAGGTGCGCCGGCGGGCCGACGCCGGGTCGCTGGAGTCGCTCAAGGGGGTCGGGCCGAAGACCGCGCAGGTGGTGCGGGAGGCACTGGCCGGTGACGTGCCGGGGTATCTGCGCAAGCTGGAGGGCGAGGCGAAGGAGCCGCCGGCCGTACGGGGCGGCGAGCGGCTGCGGGCGCTGCTGCGCGGCGACTGCCATCTGCACTCCGACTGGTCGGACGGCGGCAGCCCGATCGAGGAGATGGGCCGGGCCGCGGCGGCCCTGGGGCACGAGTGGGCGGCGCTGACCGACCACTCGCCGCGCCTGACGGTGGCCCGCGGGCTGTCGGCCGAGCGGCTGCGGCAGCAGCTGGACGTGGTGGCGGAGCTGAACGAGACCTGGGCGCCGTTCCGGCTGCTGACCGGCATCGAGTGCGACATCCTCGAGGACGGCTCCCTCGACCAGGAGTCGGAGCTGCTGGACCGGCTCGATGTCGTGGTGGTGTCGGTGCACTCCAAGCTGCGCATGGACGCCCGGTCGATGACCCGACGGATGGTGGCCGCGGTCCGTGATCCGCACTCGGACGTGCTGGGGCACTGCACGGGGCGGCTGCTGACCGGGCGGGGGCGGCCCGAGTCGGAGTTCGACGCGGACGCGGTGTTCGCGGCTTGCGCACAGACGGGCACGGCCCTGGAGATCAACAGCCGGCCGGAGCGGCTCGACCCGCCACGGCGGCTGCTGCGCCGGGCCGTGGACGCGGGGGTGCTGTTCTCCGTCGACACCGACGCGCACGCGCCGGGGCAGCTGGACTGGCAGATCAACGGGTGCGCGCGGGCGGAGGAGTGTGGGGTGCCGCCGGAGCGTGTGGTGACGACGTGGTCCCTGGACGAGCTGCTGGCCTGGACCCGTGAGCGGCGGGTGCCGTCCGGCGTGGCGGGCGGCTGAGGTGGTACCCGGTCGGGCCGGAGAGCGGGCTGAGAGGAAGGGATCGTACGCATGGCGAAGGCGGAACGGGCGGCTGTGTTCGACGTCGACGGCACCCTGGTCGACACCAACCACCTGCACGTCGTGACGTGGTGGGAGGCCTTCCGGCAGGCGGGCCACGACGTGCCGATGCACGCCGTTCACCGGGCCGTGGGCCTGGCCTCCACCGACCTCGTCGCACACCTGCTCGGCGAGGACCGGGACACGGAGCAGGACGCGGGGATCAGCGCCGCGCACAAGGCGCTGTACGGGCAGTACTTCGACCGGCTGCCCGCGCTGCCCGAGGCGGCGGCGCTGCTGCGGCGGCTGCACCGGGACGGCTGGGCCGTGGTGCTGGCCACCTCCGCCGGTGGCGCCGAGCTGAGCGCGCTGCGCCGGGCGATCGACGCGGACGACGCCATCACGGCCACGGCCAGCGCCGACGACGTGAACGCGGGCAAGCCCGCGCCGGAGCCCGTCGAGCACGCCCTGGAGCTGGCCGGGGTGCCGGCGGAGCGGGCGGTCTTCGTCGGCGACACCGTGTGGGACATGCGGGCGGGCAGCCGCGCCGGAGTGCGCTGTGTGGGCGTCCTGTGCGGCGGCATCCCGCGCACCGACCTGGAGAAGGCCGGCGCGGACGCGGTCTACGCGGACCCCGCGCACCTCCTGTCGTCCCTGCGGGAGAGTCCGCTGGCATGAGGCGGCGTGAAACCCCCGGTCACGCGGATACCCGCCGCGCATGACGCGTGTGAGGAGTGTGGTTCGACGGGCGGCTCACGCCTTCGGCCGCCGAAAGGACGAAGCCGCGACAACGAACGACACCGGCCCCTCCGGGGGGTCGACCCGGGAGACAGACCCCGACGGGACGAGAGGGGGCCGGGCGGCCTCGGGGTCCAGGCCCCACCACAGGGGACCCGACGAGGCGGAGGACGGCCCGTCGGGCCGGGAGACGGGACCCGGCGAGGCGAGCGGCAGCCGGGCATCCCGGCACAAGCGGCCCGACACGACGAGGGATAACTCACCGGCCCGGGAGGCGGCCCTCCACCCTGGGACATACGACCGGACGGACCGGCGGACACCGCCCCACGAGGCGACGGGCACGCAGGCGACCCGGGAGACGCCGCCCGGCAGGGAGACGGACATGCAGGCGGGCCGGGAAGCACGGCCCGGCAGGGCGACCATCAGCCCCTCGGGCAGGGAGACACCGCCCGGCAGGGCAACGGACACCCAGGGGGCCGGGGAGACACCGGCCGGCAAGGCGACGGACACGCAGGTGGCCCGGGAGACACCGGCCGGCAAGGCGACCAACAGCCCCTCGGCCCAGGAAACACCGCCCGGCAAGGCGACAGACACCCAGGCGGCCCAGGAAGCAGCGCCCGGCAAGGCGACCAGCAGCCCTTCGGGCCGGGAAGACCGGAAGGGCCGGAAGAACCGGCAGGACCGGGAAGACCGGGCCCGCAAGGTCGTGGGGGACAGTCGGGTGGCTGCCGATGCCCTGCGGGAGCGTATGGAGGATCTCGGGCAGGGGGTCCGCTCCGTGCGGCCGCTGGACGCCGTGCGGCGGGAGGCGCGGCGGGTCATGGAGGCCGTGCGCGCCGCCCGGCGGGGGCCCGGGCGGGAGCGGGACCTGGTCGTCCAGTCGTTGAAGGCCGCCGCGGCGGCGGTGATCGCCTGGCTGGTGGGCGGCGTCTGGATGGGCGACCCGCTGGCCCTGATGGCACCGTGGGTCGCGCTGGTGCTGGTGCAGGCCACCGTCTACAGCTCTCTCGTACAGGGCGCACGGCAGTTCGGCGCGATATGCGTCGGCACCGTGCTGGCCTCGGCGACGCTGGCCCTCACCGGTGACACGACGGGCGCGCTCGCCCTGTCCGTCCCCGTGCTGATGCTGCTCTCGAACTGGCCCCGCTTCGGCGACCAGGGCATCTACGCGGCGACCACGGCCCTGTTCACCCTCACCTCGGGCATGGCCGGCCTGGCCGGCGTCGGGCACCGGGTGGGGCAGGCGGCGCTCGGCGCGGTCATCGGCGTCGCCGTCAACGCGCTCGTCCTGCCCCCGATCCATCTGCGGGACGTCCGGGAGAACCTGGCGACCCTCGCCCGGGAATCGGGCGAGGTGCTGCGCTCCGTCGCCGGGGACCTGCACGAAGGCGACTGGGACGCGCAGACCGCCGCCGGCTGGCTCAACGCCTCGGCACGGCTGGAGCACCACCTGGACGCGTTGCGCTCGGCGCGCCGCTGGAGCCAGGAGAGCCTGCGCCTGACCTACGGCCCGCTGCGCGCCCTGCACCGCGTTCCGCACGTGCCCCTGCCGCCGCCGGACGAGGACGAACGCCTCAGCCGCGTCACCGGGCACGTCACCGCCCTGACCCGGGCGCTCGCGGTGGCCGTGGACGGCAACCGCACGTCCGCCCCGCCCGAGGGCGCGGCCCTGCGCTCGTACGCGGACCTGCTGGACATGATCGGGGAGGTCTGCGACGCGGAGGCCGACCGTCTGCTCAACGGCAGCATGGATCCCGGCCGGGACGACGACAGGGAGGAGAGGATGCGGGAGCTGCACCGGTACTTGCAGGAAAGGCTGCGCGAGCACGCCGGGCTGGGCGCCGCGCACACGGCGGTGCTCGGCACGCTGCTGCTCCAGGCCGAGAACCTGTGGGCCGAGATCCTCCCGGAGCACGAGGAGCGGTGACATACATCACCGGGGAACAGGTCCAAGCCCGGAACCCCCAGAAGTAGTTCCCCGTTGAACAACATGTGGGTGCGGAGGGGACGGTGTCCCCGGGCCGTACGCCCACCTCCTGAGCCGCCCCGGCCGTGATTCCCCCGTCCGGCCGGGGCTTTCCTCTGCCCGCGCGCGATCGGCCGCCGCGGTGCGGCCGCCCCGACCCGGGTACTCGGTCCTCCCCGAGGACGGGCGCGGCGAGAGGAGCGGACGGTGAGCAGCGGAACAGGCATGAGGGTCGTCGTCACGGGCGCCACCGGCAATGTGGGCACCAGCGTGGTGCGCCTCCTCTCGGAGGATCCGGAGGTCACCTCGGTGCTGGGCATGGCCCGGCGGATCCCCGACTGGTCGCCGCCGAAGACGGACTGGTCGGCGGTCGACCTGGCCTCCGAGCAGTCCGATCCGGCCGAGCAGTTCCAGGGCGCCGCCGCGGTGGTCCATCTGGCCTGGGCGTTCCAGCCGACACACGACCCGGCGGCGACCTGGCGCACCAATGTGCTCGGCAGCATGCGGGTGTTCGAGGCGGTCGCCGAAGCGGGCGTGCCGGCGCTGGTGCACGCCTCGTCGGTCGGCGCGTACTCGCCGGGCCCGAAGGACCGGGCGGTGGACGAGTCGTGGCCGACGCACGGCTGGCCTGACGCCGCGTACTGCCGGGAGAAGGCCTATCTGGAGCGTGCGCTGGACACGTTCGAGCGCGACCACCCCGAGACACGGGTGGTGCGGATGCGGCCCGCCTTCCTCTTCAAGCGGCAGTCCGCGAGCGAGCAGCGCCGGATCTTCGGCGGGCGTTTCCTGCCCGGGCCGCTGGCCCGCCCGGAACTGCTGCCCTTCCTGCCCGACATCCCGGGGCTGCGGATGCAGGCCCTGCACACGGACGACGCGGCGGGCGCGTACCGGCTGGCCGTGCACTCCGACGCCCGGGGCGCCTTCAACCTGGCGGCCGAGCAGTCGGTCGACGCCCAGGTGCTGGGCGAGATGCTCGGTGCGCGCCCGGTGCGGCTGCCGCGCACCGCGGCCCGTTCGGCGATCGCCGCGGCCTGGGGCCTGCACCTGCTGCCCGCCTCCCCGCACCTGTTCGACGCGGTGCTGCGGCTGCCCCTGATGGACTGCACGCGTGCGCGTGCGGAACTCGGCTGGCGTCCGGAGCATACGGCGACGGAGGTACTGGAGGAGTTCTTCCAGGGCCTTCAGCAGGGCGCCGGCGCCCGCACGGAACCGATGCGCGGACGCAAGGTGGGCTGACCGAGCTCACACCGCCGGAGCACTGGACGGCGCTCCGGCACAGGATCAGGCGGAGGACTCGTCCGGCGCCGGATGCTCGGGGTGGACGGTTCCCGAGCGCGGTTCGCCCTGCCGTCCCGTCCCCGCTTCGTCGGTGTCGGGGACATCGTCGACCGGCTCGTCGGCCACGTCCTCGTCGTCCTCGCGGTCCTTGCCGGTGCCCGTGAAGCGCGGGGCGGCCTCCCACGGGTCCTCGCCGGCGTCGGCCTGCTGGTCCGGCAGGTCCCGCGGCACGGGATCACCGTTCTCGCCGGGTCCTTCGAGGCGGTGGTCGGTCACGGCGTGCTCCCTTCACTGGTCCGGGCGTCACGCGAGTACCTCCGCGGTGACCTGGGAAACCTAGGCTGCCTCGATCTCCTCCAGCGCCGCGACCAGTTCCGGAGCGACCCTTTCCCGCACCCAGCGCTTCTGTTCCTCGCCTGCCTCGCGCGGAATCGTCTCGGTGAGCATGATCAGGTACAGGTACGCGCGGTACAGGGCCAGCCGGAGGCGGGCGGCGGCGTCGAAGCGGGCCCGGCCGCCGGCCTCCCGGTAGCCCGCCAGGAACGCCTCGTCCCGCTCGATGTCGCCCAGCAGCGCCAGGGAGACGAAGTCGGCCAGGGGGTCGCCCCAGAACATGCGCTCCCCGTCGATGAGGCCGCCGACGCGGGCGTCGCCGCCCGAGCGGTCGACCAGGATGTTGCCCTGCCACAGGTCGAAGTGGACCAGGCACGGGACGGTGACCTCGTCGAGGGCGTGGTAGGCGGACCGGGCGGTACGGGCCACCGCGCCGACGGGGCGGGGCAGCCATGCCCCGTAGCGCCGGGCGTCGTCGAGGACGGCGTCGAACATCGTCGTGAACGCCGTCCGCCAGTCGGGGGCGAGCGGGCCGAGGGCGCCGGAGGGGTAGCCGTAGCCGGGGCCCGTCACGCGGTGCAGCAGGGCCGTCTGGCGGCCCAGCTCCGTGCGCAGTGCGGTGTGTTCCGCGTCGGTGAGCGAGCCGTCCCAGGAGTCGCCGGGGCAGGCCGTCATCAGCAGGAAGTCCTCGCCCATGGAGACGAGGTGGGGTGCGGTGACTCCGGCGCGGGCGGCCGAGCGGTAGAACTCGGCCTCCGAGACGAGGAGCCGGCGCTCGTGGCGGAGGCCGGGGGTGGCCGCCGCGGGCGGGATCTTCAGCACGTAGCGGGTGCCGTCGGTGAGGCGGAGTTCCTCGACGGTGTTGTACGTGCCGCCGGTCAGCGGGGCGAGGTGGGCGAGGCGGCCGGGGTCCAGGCCCGCCGCCTCCAGGATGTGCCGGGCCCGTTCCCAGGAGTCCACCACCGCGCGCCCACCTCTCCCCTTCGGCTTCGGTCAGCCGGCCGCGTACACGTCCTCGACGTAACGCCCGTCCGCGACCAGCCCGTCGAGCCATTGCCCGGCGGCCCTCTCGTCGGCGCCCGGCGTGTGCTTGCGGTACAGGGTACGGAACGCCTCCCGCACTCCGGGTGCCATCCGCGAACCGTCCCCGCAGACGTACACCCGGGCCCCGGCGGTCAGCAGGGCCCAGACCTCCTCGGCCTCGGCGGCGATGCGGTGCTGCACGAACCGCACCTCGCCCTCGGGCGCCTCGCTGAAGGCGGGGCGCAGCGAGACGGCTCCGGCGGTCTCGGCGGCGCGCAGTTCGCCGGCGTGCAGGAAGTCGGCGTCGGGCGCGTCGCAGCCGAAGTAGCAGAGGGCCGGGGCGAGTTCGGCGCCTTGCGCCAGGGCCGCCGTACGGTCGGCGATGGCGCCGCGGAACGGGGCGAGGCCGGTGCCCGCCGCGACCATGACGACCGGTGCGGATCCGCCGGTGGCGTCGATGCGGAAGGCCTCGCGACACGGCTGCACGCGCGCGTACAGCGTGTCGCCGGCCTCGACGGTGGCCAGGTAGCCGGATCCGGTTCCCCGGTAGACGCCCTTGCCGGACCGGGCCGGCGCCTCCAGCAACGACACCATCAGGTCCACGTGGCCGGGGTCGGCGGCGGGCGACGAGGAGATGGAGTAGTGGCGCGGGCGCAGCGGGGTGAGGAGGTCGAGGAGTTGCGGCCAGTCCAGGGCGCCGCGCAGGGCCGGGTGGTCCTCGATGACCTCCACGAGGGTGCGCGGGTCGTCGGTGAGGGCGGCCAGGGCCGTGCGCTCCGGCGGGCACGGGTTGGCGGCGGCGAGCGCGGCCCGTGGTCCGGCGCTGGGGCGCTCCTGCAACTCGACGTGGTGGGCGAGGAGTTGTCGTACCGTCACGGGCCGGTCTACGGCGATGCCGTCGCGGCGCGGCCGGGTGGCGCGGATGTCCAGGACGGTGTCGAGGTCGGCACCGAGCGCGGCGGCGGCCCGGATGACGAGGTCCGGGTGGTTGACCGGCAGCACGGCGAGGTGGTCGGCCGTGCGGTAGGTGACGCCGTCCGGGAGCGCGACGCGGAGGAAGCGCTTGCGGCGCGCGTGGCCGGGCGCGGTGAGGTCGTAGGCCTCGGTGATGCGCATGGGGACGAGCCCGTGCCGCTCGGCGAGGGCGTCCAGCGGGCCGCCGGTCAGGGTGCGGACCGCGTAGGCCGCGGTGGGCTCGGGGTCGGGGGTCGTGGCGTCCGGGTCGCCGTACCGCTCCAGCAGGGCGGTGCGCAGGGCCGTCGTGAACTCCCGGACGGTGCCGGTGAGATCGCCGGAGGCGTCGGCGGCGGCGCGCTCCAGCAGCCGGGTGGCGCCGGACTCGGCGAGCCGCTCGTCGATGGAGGTGGGGACGTGCTGGTAGGTGGCGGCCCAGTTGCGGTCGCCGACGCCCAGGACGGTGTAGGTCACGCCGGACAGGTCGTGGGCCTCCCTGGTCTCCTCCAGCCAGGCGGCGAAGGCGGTGGCGTCGTCGGTGGGGCGGCCGTTGTAGGAGGCGGCCGTGATGACGACGGGCCGGTCGGTGGGCAGGCCGCCGGCGTAGGCGTCCAGGGGCGCCACCTGGGCCTCGCAGCCGATCGCGGCGGCCTCGTCGGCGAGTTGGGCGGCGAAGTCGCGGCAGGTGCCGTAGTTGCTGCCGTGCAGGAAGAGGGCGGCGGTGCCGGGGCGGACGCGGGCGGGCAGGCCCTGCCGTTCGGCCGACCGGGAGTCCCGGGCCGGGGCGGCGCCGGGCAGCGGCGCGTGGACGCGGTCGGCGGACGTGCGCGGGGTGAGCGTGAGGGTGAAGCCCTCGGGCTTGAGGGTGAGGGTCTCCTTGACGTGGAGCCGGTCGTCGGCGTGGTCGCTCAGCCGGTAGCGGTGGACGAGCATGGCCAGCAGCATGGTCGCCTCGTGCAGGGCGAACTGCCGTCCGATGCAGGCGCGTTCCCCGGTGCCGAACGGCTTGAAGGCGTGCACCGGGCGCTGCGCCTCCGCCTCGGCCGTGAAGCGGGAGGGGTCGAACAGCTCCGGATTGTCGCCCCACACGGCCTGGCGGTGCAGCATCGGCGTGAGCACCAGGGCGGACTGCCCGGCGCGCAGCGGGATGCGGCCGCCGAGCAGCGTGTCCTCGCGGGCTTCCCGGGCGAAGACGGCGGCGGTGGGCCACAGCCGGAGCGCCTCGTTGAGGACCTGGCGGGTGTAGGTGAGCCGGCCGATCTCGTCGTAGGCCGGTTCGGGGTCGGCCTGGTCGCCCCACAGCGCGTCGGCCTCGCGCTGCACGAGCCGGAGCGCGGTCGGGTGCTTGGCGAGGTAGTACAGGGCGAAGGACATGGCGCCGGAGGTCGTCTCGTGGCCGGCGATCAGGAAGGTGATGACCTGGTTGCGGATGTTGGCGGCGTCGAGGGTGCTGCCGTCGGCGGGGTGCTCGGCGGTGAGCATGAGGCCGAGCAGGTCGTCGGCCTGGCTCTGGTCGGTGCCGGTGCGTGCGGCGATGACGTCGTCGACGACCCGGGCGAGATAGGCGGAGTCTTCCCGGAAGGCCGCGTCCTGCGCCGAGTAGTCCCGGCCCGGGACGCGGGCGAGGCGGGTCATGCTCCACTCCAGGCAGCGGACCATCGACTCGACGAAGGGGTGCGGCTCGGAGCGCTCGAAGGAGCCGAAGTCGTAGCCGAACCCGGCCAGTCCGATGGTGTCGAGCGTCATGCGGGTCATGTCGCCGGGCACGTCGACGGGGAGTCCGGCGCGGGCGTCGCGGTCCCAGGAGTCGATGAGCCTGCGGGCCACCTTCAGCATCACGGGGTGGTAGGTCCGCATGGAGCCCAGCGCGAAGGCGGGCATGAGGATGTCATGGGCCTTGGCCCAGTTGGGCTCGTCGTTGTACGCGGTGAACAGGCCGTCGGCGGCGAACTCGCGGACGTTCTCCAGGCCGGGCCCGATGTGCTTGGCGAACCGCTGTTCGTCGGCGAGTTCGGCCACGAGGTCCAGGTCGCCGACGAACAGGGTGTCGCGTCCGTACAGCCGCCGCACGAACACCGGCCCGTGCTCGCGCATCAGATCCATGGCCTGCTGGACGGGCGCGTCGCCGGGTCCGGTGCCGGAGATGTCGGCGACGGGGACGCCGGGGAGGCCGTCTGCGGGCCGGGGGGTGTGTGCGGTGGGGCGCATGACGCGACAACTGCCTTTCGCGGTACGGACGTACTGCGATCCAGCGTGGTCCACGGGACTCTGCGCGGCGCGCCGCGGCCCTACATGATTGTGTAGTACAAGCAGATGCGTCGCACTTGCGCGGGGCGACCCGGCGTGGCAGGAGGAGCTCGTGGACCAGGCCCGGCAGGAGGCCGTGACATGGCGCAACCGCGCCCTGCTCCTCTTCGACCGGGTCGCGATGCCGGTCGCGGTGTGCGATGTGTACGGGGCGGTGCTGCTGGCCAATCCGGCGATGGCCGCGGAGTGCGGTACGACGCCGGGGCGGCTGCGCGGCCGTGACGTCCTGGACCTGTTCAGCCCGCGGGAGGCCACACAGGTGGAGCGCATCGCCCAGGCCCTGCGCCTGCGGCACCGCTCGCGCTACCAGGTGTCGGTGTGCTGGGAGACGCCCGGCGGCGGGGAGCGGTACGGGGAGCTGACGGCGGACCCGGTGAGCGACACGGCGCAGGACACGCCGGCGCTGCTGGTGATGCTGCGCGTGGAGGGCGAGCAGGCCCCCTCCCCCGCCCCGCCCGCCGAGCAGGCCCGGGTCGCTCCCATGGAGGCCCGCATCCTGGCCCTGCTGGCCGCCGGCGCCACCACGGCCCGGGCCGCCCGTGAGACCGGCCTCACCACCGACGGCGTCACCTACCACCTGCGCCGCCTGTCCTCCCGCTGGCACGCGGCCAACCGCACCCAACTGGTGGCCCGCGCCTACGCGCTGGGGGTACTCACCCCGGGAGTCTGGCCGCCGGAGGCCCCGGCCGCGAAGTAGGCGGAGCCCGTTCCCTGCCGCTGGGGGGAGTGCTCACCCTGGCGGTCTGGCCGCCGCAGGCCCCGGAGCAGTCGGAACACACTCCCCGCTGACGGCCCTCACCCGGCAGTCCGGCCCTCACACCCCCCGCCCACCGGGCAGGCCGTGCCCGCCCCCTCCGGCGCGCCGAAGCGGGCGAGGGTGTGCCACACCTTCTTCAGGTCCTGCGGGTCGTACCGGCCCGTCCGGGCGGCGTCGCCGATGGCCCGAGGGTCGACGAGGCCGTCCCGGGCGATCCGGGCGCCCAGTTCGGCGTACTCCCGGCCGCGGTAGCCGGCGTGGCGCAGCAGTCCGGCCACCGTGATCCGGTAGCCGGGGTGCCACTCGACGCGGCAGGGCAGGTGCCGTGCCGCGGCGTCGACCGGTGTGCCGCGGTAGCAGGCGTCCAGCACCAGCGCCTCCACGTCCCGGGCGAGGCCGACGCCGCCGTGCACATGCGCCTCGATGTAGTCGTCGAGGGCGTCCCGCTCGTCCGCCTCGGCCAGCGCGATGAGCGACATGCCGGCCGCCACGCCGAAGTCGGCCGGCTCGGCGGCGCTGTCGGGGTAGCAGAACGTGGCGCGGGGCAGAACGCCGGCGCGCAGCCGGAAGTGCGAGGAGCCGAAGCGCGGCGCCGCGCCGACCACCTGCCGGCGGAAGTCGAGAGCGCCGTACACGGGCCGCTCGTGGGCGGCGGCCTCGTCGTACGCCCCGCCGAAGATCCGGCTCTCCCAGCGCCACCGGTCACCGCCGGGGTGGGCTGTGAGGCCGCCGTTGCTGGTGCCGGTCACGAACTGCGAGTGGTAGGCGCCGTCCCGGGCGAGCGCCACGAGGAGGGGCACCTCGCCCGCCGGCCGGTCCGGGTGGAAGTTCAGCGTGATCCGCAACTGCGGATCGACGGCGGGTCCGGACGAGCCGCCCGCCACATGGCGCAGCGCCGCCCGTGCGCGCGCCGGCGCGCCCTGAGGAATATCCACTGGCTCCCCCTTCGTCGATGCTTCTACCCTGAACCCGAAACCTAGGGCCCCTAGGTTTCGGCTACGACGACCAGGAGCCCTCCCATGAGATCACTCACCGAACACGACATCCGCAACTCATTTGTGAACTGCTCCAAGGGAGAAGCCAAGCGTCTGACCGTCCCGCGGGACCTCGCCGAGCGGCCGTGGGACGATCTCGACTTCCTCGGGTGGCGGGACCCGGGGGCACCCGACCGGAGTTATCTGGTCGCCGAGCGCGACGGGCGGCTCGTGGGGCTGGCGATGCGGTTCCAGACGGCCCAGCGGGGCTTTCTGCAGCGCAGCATGTGTTCGCTGTGCCTGACGACGCACCCGCGGGGCGGTGTGTCGCTGATGACCGCGCGCAAGGCGGGCGCGGCCGGACGCGAGGGCAACTCCGTCGGGGCGTACATGTGCACCGACCTCGCCTGCTCGCTGTACCTGCGCGGCAAGAAGCTGCCGGAGAACGGGACCCGCTTCGACGAGAGCCTCACCCTGCGGGAGCAGATCGAGCGGACCCGGGGCCATCTGGCCGCCTTCCTCGACAAGGTGTACGCCTGAGGCCCTCGGTCGCCCGTGGTTTCCCCCGGCGTTAACGTCCTTCGTGAACGCGTTCGACACGCCAGGGGAAAGGGAACAGCCCGAGGATGCGAGAGGTACGTGAGTGGACGGCGCACGCCAGGCGGATCCTGCGCAAGCGCCGGGACCCGGTGGTCGTCCAGACGGTGCGGTCCGCGACCGCGGCGACGATCGCGTACGTCATCGCGCTCCGGCTGAGCCCCGAGCCGGCACCGCTCACCGCTCCCCTGACGGCACTGCTGGTCGTCCAGGTGACCCTGTACGCCACGCTCACCAACGGCTTCCGGCGGGTGAACGCCGTGGTGACCGGCGTCCTCGTCGCCATCGCGTTCAGCCTCCTGGTGGGCCTTACCTGGTGGAGCCTGGCGCTGCTCCTCGTGGCCTCGCTGGCCGTGGGACGCCTGGTCCGGGTGGAGGAGTACGTACCCGAGGTCGCGATCAGCGCGATGCTGGTGCTCGGGGTCACCACCGTCGGGGACACCGCCTGGGCCCGGGTGGTGGAGACTCTGATCGGCGCGGTCGTCGGGCTCGGCTGCAATCTGCTGCTGGCTCCTCCGGTGTGGGTGGAGGAGGCGGGCGAGTCGATCGAGGGGCTGGCGCGCCGGCTGCGGCAGCTGATGCTGCGCATGGGCGAGGAGGCCGCCGGCGGTACGCCACCGGACGAAGCGGTGGAGCGGCTGCACGAGGCGCGGCGCCTGGACCACGACATCGTCGAGGTGGACGCGGCGCTCCAGCAGGCGGAGGACAGTCTGCGGCTCAACCCGCGCGTGCGGGAGGGCCTGCTGCACCGGGTGGTGCTGCGCACCGGCCTGGACACGCTGGAGATCTGCACGGTCGTCCTGCGCGTGCTCGCCCGCTCCTTCACGGACCTCGCGAAGGAGCGCGCGCCGCAGCCGCTGTTCGACTCCGAGACGGGCGCCGCGCTGGAGCAGCTGCTGTCCGAGATCGCCGACGCCGTGGTGAGTTTCGCGGTGCTGGTGACCACCCACCTCAGTGCGAGCGCCGAGTCGGCGGAGGAACGTCTCACCGCGGAACTGCGCGCCGCGGCGGGCACGCGCGACAAGCTGGCCCTGCTGCTGCGCGAGGAGGCCGAGCGCGAGACGGGGCACTGGCAGTTGCTCGGTGCCGTCCTGACGGAGGTCAACCGGCTCCTCGACGAGCTCGACACCGAGCACCGCACACGGCGCCTGTTCGAGGAACTGGACCGGGTGTCGCGGGAACAGCGCATGCGGATGCCGCGCCTGACGCGGCTGCGGGAGCGCCTGGGCGTTCAGGAGCAGATGTGGCGGACCCGTACGGGGGTCGGCGAGCGTTCTCGCTGAGCGGCCGCCGGAAGCGGATTGCGCCCTGCGCAACACCCGGTGCCGTTGTTGCGTCCGGCGGGTGATCCACGCCAGGCTGGCTGTCGCGGCGGGGACGAGTGACGACCTGAGGGGCGACATGGGCAGTGGTGGCTGGAGCAGGCGCCGGTTCGTCGGCGCGCTGGCGGGCGGAGCCGCCGCGGCGGCGCTGCCCGCCTGTGACGACGCGCCCGCCTTGGCCCCGACGGGTCCGACAGCCTCCGAGGCGAGCGTGAGCCCGTCCCGGGAGGCCCGGCGCCCTTCCGGCCCGCGCCCCCTCTACCTCGGCACGTACACCTCCGTCGAGGGCGGCGGCAAGGGCATCGGCCTGGCCACGTACGACGCGGCGACGGGCCGGATCAGCGGCACCGGCACGCTCACCGGCGTCGCCAACCCGTCGTACCTCGCGATCCACCCGGACCGCCGCACGCTGTACGCGGTGGACGAGCGCGACGACGGCGCCGTGACGGCCGTCCGGCTGTCCGACCGGAAGATCCTGGGCAGCCGGAGCACCGGCGGCGCGGGCCCCTGCCATCTGTCGGTGCATCCGGGCGGGCGCTGGCTGTTCAGCGCGAACTACGGCTCGGGCAGCGTGGCGGTGCATCCGGTCGACGCCTCGGGCGCCCTCGGCGAGCGGACGGATCTCGTCCGGCACTCCGGTCCGCCACCGGGTCCGGGCCAGCAGGGCCCGCACGCCCACCAGGTCTTCACCAGCCCCGACGGCGGACATGTGCTCGCCGTGGACCTGGGGACGGACACCGTCTACACGTACCGGCTCGACGAGAAGGCCGGCACGCTCGCCGAGGTCGCGCAGGCGCGGACCCGGCCCGGTGCGGGCCCGCGCCATCTGACGTTCCACCCCGGCGGCCGGTACGCCTATCTCGCGAACGAGGTCGACAACACGGTGGCGGTCTGCGCGTACGACCCCGCCTCCGGCCGCGTCACGATCGGTGAGCCGCAGTCCACGGGCACCGGTCCGGGCACCAGCTATCCGGCGCAGTTCGTGGTGACCCCGAACGGCCGTCACGCCTTTCTCGCCAACCGCGGCGACAACAGCGTCACGCGCTACGCCGTCGAGGCGGACGGCGCCCGGCTGAAGCTGCTGGACACCGTGCCGGTGGGTGGGGACTTCCCGCGGCAGATCGCCCTCTCGCCGGAGGGGACGCTGCTGTTCGCGGCGAACCAGAAGTCCGGCACGGTGACCGTCTTCCGCGTGGACGAGGAGAGCGGCGCGCTGCGGCGCACCGGCGAACCATTTCCGTCACCGGTCGCCGTCTGTGCGCTGCCGCTGTAGGGCCCGCGGGCAGGCAGCGGCGGTCGCCCGGCCGAGCAGGACGTGCATGCGCTCGGTGAGCTGCGCGACGTCGTCGGCGGGCGTGTGGAAGGCGAGCCGTACGTCGCCGTGGGCGCGAGTGCGTTCGATGCGCAGGGTCAGTCCGTGCCGGTCGACGGCGAGCGGCTGGACGCGCATCGCGCCGTGCAGGCTCTCGGCGTCGACGAGCCGGGTGAGCCGCTCGACCGCGTCCGCGTGGCAGTCGGCGAGGTGCGTCAGCAGCCGGGCCTCGGCCGCGGTGAGCGGGTCGGGCGTGGCGGCGGCGAAGTCGTCCAGGTCCACGACCACGGCCCCCGACGACTGCCGCAGCACCACGCGCGTGGTCCGGAAGGCCAGCCGGCCCTCCTCCTCGACGGTGAACCAGCCCGCGAGCCACAGCCGGGCGCGGATCCGGTCGCGCACGGGGACGGGCGCCACGTCGGCGAACTCCAGCACCGCGGACGGCTCGCCGCGGGGCGCGCAGATCGCGGCCCCGAGCAGGGCACTGCCCCCGGGCACCTCGACCAGCACCCGGCCGTCCTCGGTCACCGTGTGCGCACCGACCAGCTCCTCCCGCACGCCCTGCGCGGTCACCGAACAGGACCACGCGGCGGCGAGCACCGAGCGCGCCCGCTCCGCGGCGGCGGGGGCCGCCGTCCAGCCGTGGCTGTCGTCGTGGCTGTCGTCACCCATCCCAGACCTCCTTAGGTAAGCCTTGCCTAACCTATCGAAGATCTGGGTGTGAGCCAACCACGTCACGTGATCTTTACGAGGCCGTTCAGGGAGTGAGGACACCCAGCAGGGCGCGGGCGCACAGCTCACGCACCTGATCCCGGCTCAACTCCGTGCCGCGCAGCCACTCCAGACAGACGGACGTGGTGAACGCCAGCCAGCCGCGCACCGCGAGCCGCACCTCCGGCCGCTCCTCGAAGGCCGGACCGAACTCGGGATCCTCGGCGAGCGCCGCGAGGATCTGCCGCTCCTGCGCGGCCAGGGCCCGCTGGTAGACCCGGCGCACCGCCTGGTCCCCGGCCGCGTCGGCGCGGTGGAAGGCGCGGTAGCCGTGGGCGTGGGCCTGGACGTACTCCAGGAACGTGTCGAGGCCGCCCGCGAGCTGCTCGCGCACCGGGACGCAGGGCACCGCCGCCGTCATGCGCAGCATCCGCTCGCTCTCGCGCTCGACGACCGCCGCGAAGAAGTCCCGCTTGGCCGGGAAGTAGTGGTACAGCAGCCCGCGCGACACCCCGGCGATCTCCGCGACCTGCTCGATCCACACGTCATCGTACGGACTCTCCGAGAACAGCCGCGCCCCGACCGACAGGAGCTGCTCCCGGCGCTCCTCGGTGCTGAGCCGGCGGCGCGTGCGCCCGCTCTGGTTCGCGGCCATGCCCGCACTGTACTTGACGCCGGTTCAACAACGGGACCAGACTGAACGGCGCTATTGAACCCACGTACAACACATGCGAACCCGCCGCTGGATCAAGGGAGATCGCGTCATGACGCAGGCGCCGACACGGGACGGGCTGCCGAAGGGGTTCCGCGGTGCCGAGCTGGGCTGGCCGGAGCTGGAGCGCATTCCGCACCCGCCGCACCGGATCCCGCTGCTCGGTGACGTGGTGGGCGTGAACCGGCGCACTCCCCTCCAGGACACACTGAAGTACGCCCGCGAACTGGGCCCGGTCTTCCGCCGGAAGGCCTTCGGCAAGGAGTTCGTGTTCGTGTGGGGCGGCCGGCACGCGGCCGATCTCGCGGACGAGTCGCGGTTCGCCAAGCACGTGGGTCTCGGCATAGCGAACCTGCGGCCGGTCGCCGGGGACGGCCTGTTCACGGCGTACAACCACGAGCCGAACTGGCAGCTCGCGCACGATGTGCTCGCCCCGGGGTTCAGCCGCGAGGCCATGGCCGGCTACCACCCGATGATGCTGGCCGTCGCGCGGCGGCTGACGGAGCACTGGGACCGGGCGGCGGCTGCGGGCCGGGCGGTGGACGTGCCCGGCGACATGACCAAGCTGACGCTGGAGACGATCGCGCGCACGGGCTTCGGCCATGACTTCGGGTCGTTCGAACGCGCCCGGCCGCATCCCTTCGTGACCGCGATGGTCGGCACGCTGACGTACGCGCAACGGCTCAACACGGTGCCCTTCCCGCTGGCCCCGCTGCTGCTGCGGAGCGCGAGCCGCCGCAACGCGGCCGACATCGCCTGTCTCAACCGCACGGTCGACGAGCTGATCCGGGCCCGGCGCGCCGGCGGCGGCGCAGACGGGGACCTGCTCGACCGGATGCTGGAGACGGCCCACCCCGAGACCGGGGAGCGGCTGGAGCTGCGGAACGTCCGCCGCCAGGTCATCACCTTCCTCGTCGCCGGCCACGAGACGACGTCCGGCGCGCTCTCCTTCGCGCTGCACTACCTCTCCCGCCACCCCGAGATCGCGGCCCGGGCCCGCGCCGAGGTGGACCGCGTGTGGGGCGAGACGGCGGAACCGGCCTACGAGCAGGTGGCCCGGCTGCGCTACGTCCGCCGGGTGCTGGACGAGTCGCTGCGGCTGTGGCCCACCGCGCCCGCCTTCGCCCGGGAGGCACGGGAGGACACCGTGCTGGCCGGGGAGCACCCCATGCGGCGCGGTGCGTGGGCGCTGGTGCTGACGCCGATGCTGCACCGGGACCCCGAGGTGTGGGGCGCGGACGCCGAGCGGTTCGACCCGGACCGCTTCGACGCGCAGGCGGTACGGTCCCGGGCCCCGCACACCTACAAGCCGTTCGGGACCGGGGCGCGGGCCTGCATCGGGCGCCAGTTCGCCCTGCACGAGGCGACGCTGGTGCTCGGCCTGCTGCTGCGCCGCTACGAGCTGCGGCCCGACCCGGCGTACCGGCTGCGCGTGACCGAGCGGCTGACGCTGATGCCACAGGGGCTGCGGCTGCGGCCGGAGCGCCGGACGCCGGTGCGGGAGCCGGCCTCAGACCTGCGCTGTCCAGTGCCCGGGGCGGGTGACTGACGCGGGCAGCCGGGTTCCGGCACTCCCCCGGGCCGCGTTCACCTGCGGCTGGGTGAGGAAGAACGCCCCGGTCAGGTCGGCGTCCGTGAGGTCCGCGTCGCGCAGGTCGGCACCGATCAGGTCCGCGCTCCGCAGGTCCGCGCCGGTGAGGTCGGCGGCGATGAGGTACGCGCCCCGGAGGTCGGCACCGCGCAGGTCGGCCCCCTTGAGGCGGGCGCCCATGAGGTCCGCGCCCCGGCGGTTCTTCTTACGGCCCTTGGTGCCGGCCCGGGCCAGCTCGCTCGTCCTCAGCAGCAGGACGTTGACCTCCCGGCGGTGCGCCGCCACGTCCAGCCCGGCGAGTTCCTCGGGGGTCAGCCCGGTCAGCTCCTCGGTCTTCTCCAGAGCCCCCCGCAGATCGGCGTGGACCGGCCGGGCCGCGGGCAGGGCGAGCGCCTCGGTCAGGTACCAGAGCAGCTCGTGCAGCTGGCGGACGACCGGGAAGACGTCGAACATGCGGCGGGCGTGCTCCGGCGGCCCGGACCGCCAGTCCCGGCCGCCGAAGGTGACCTGCGAGACCTGCTGCCCGGCGCCGAAGCAGTCGTAGACCGTGCAGCCGGTGAACCCTTTCTGCCGCAGCCTGGCGTGGATGCCGCAGCGGTGGTCGCTCTGGAGATTGCGGCAGGGTGTGCCGGCGTCCTTGTCGACGGCGAAGTCGGCCGAGGCCGCGAACGGCAGGGCGACGCAGCACAGACCGAAGCACCGCTCGCAGTCGCCGCGCAGTTCCGCCTGCGCAGGCTTGTGATCTCGCATGACGTTCAGCATACGAAACGAAAAAACCGCCGACGTCATGCTCGCCGTCATCTGGGGAACAGTTCGAACGCCACCGCCGGCTTGCCCCCGAACCGCTCCCCGGTGGCCTCGGCGTGCCGGGTGAGGAAGCCGCGGACGTAGGTCTCCGGGTCCTCGTCGGTCAGAGCCTCGATGTAGGTGCGGTGTTCCAGCAGTGAGCGCACCGCGCGTTCCATGCCGGACGTCGCGTCGACCGCGTGCGTGGGGCTGCTGGAGCCGGCGACGGCGACCCAGCGCACGCCGTCCCAGGGTTGAAGGCCCTGCTCGGTGAGCTCCGGGAAGATCCAACGGTTGCCCGCGTCGCCGGCCGCGTCGAGCGTGGCCCGGCCGACCGCGACGTGGTCCGGGGTGTTCCAGGCGACGCCGCCCCAGGTGTCACGGTGGTTGAGCGTGATGACCAGTTCGGGCCGGTGCCGGCGGATCGCGGCGGCGATGTCGCGGCGCAGGGCGGTGCCGTACTCGACGACACCGTCCCTGTGGTCGAGGAACTCCACGGCCGACACGCCGACCACCGCCGCGCTCGCCCGCTGCTCCCGCTCCCGCAGGGGCCCGCACAGCTCGGGCTCCAGTGTGTCGATGCCCGCCTCGCCCCGGGTCGCCAGCACATAGGCGACCTCGCGGCCCTCGTCGGTCCAGGCCGCGATCGCCGCAGAGCAGCCGTACTCGAGGTCGTCGGGGTGGGCCACGACCGCGAGGGCACGCCGCCAGTCATCGGGCATGGGCTTGAGTTGAGTGGTCGTCATGCCCGCAGACTAATCCGCGCCGCCGGCATCACCATGTGTCCGGCACGGCATCACGCCTCGTTCCGCACCAGCGCCAGCAGCCGGTCGAGGACCCGCTGGCCGCCGGTGCGCACGCCGTCGTGCTCGAACTCGTCCGTGACCCAGGTGCGCAGGCCGCCGATGGCGCGGGCGGTGCGCAGCGAGTGGGCCGTGTCGACGTACATGTCGTCGTGGAAGACGGCGGCGACGACGGGTACGTCATTGGCGGCGAGGCGGGCCGGATCGTACAGCGGTGTCCAGTCGGTGCGGGCGGCGAGCAGGTCGGCCGTCTCGCGCAGGGGGCGCAGCGCCGGGTCGCAGTCGAACATCCAGGGGTGGATCGACTCGCCGGTGAACAGCAGCGGTTCGTCTCCCGCGAGGGCCTTGGCGGCGTCGAACTGGGGGAACTCGGCGCGCACCCGCTCGGCCGACCAGGCGGTGGGCCGGGCGTCCTGGCCGTAGATCGCCTCGTGGACGAGGGCGTACAGCGGGTGGCGGGCGTAGGAGAGCATGCCCTGCGCCTGCTCCTGGAACGCGTCGGAGAGCGTCAGGCCCTGCGGGGTGCGGACGAAGGCGTTCTCCAGGAGGTAGTGCAGGCGGTGGGTGCCGTCGCCGGTGCCGAGGACGATGCCGAGGGACTGGAAGGCCTCGACGGTGAGCCGGTAGCCGTTCGGCAGGACCACGTCGTGCGTCAGGAGGTGGTCGGCGATCCTGCGGGCACGTTCGGCGTCCTGCGGGTAGCGGGCGTAGTGCGCGGTGACCTTGCGTTCGATGCGCGGGAAGGCGGCCCGGTAGACGTCGTCGGCGTGCGCGTCCAGGGAGGGCAGCCCGCCGGTGATCACGGCGGTGGCCAGGCCCTCGGGCGCCAGGGACAGGTAGGTGGTCAGGCAGAAGCCGCCGAAGCTCTGGCCGAGGACGGTCCAGGGGGCGCCGCCGGTGACCTGCGCGCGGATGGCCTCGCAGTCGCGGACGATCGAGTCGGCCCGGAAGTGGGTGAGGTAGCCGGCCTGTTCGGCGGGGCCGCCGCGCAGCGGGAGCGTCTGCCGGTTGGCGGGCGTGCTGTGGCCGGTGCCGCGCTGGTCGAGGAGGAGCACGCGGTACTCCTTCAGCGCGCGGCCGAGCCAGCCCGGCCGGCCGACGGAGCGGTCCGCGCCGAAGCCGGGCCCGCCCTGGAGGTAGAGCAGCCACGGCAGATCCTGGTGCGCCTTGTCGCTGGCGACGACCTCGCGGGCGTACAGCTCGATCGTCTCGCCCCCGGGGCGGCCGTGGTCGAGGGGGACGGTGAAGCGGCGGTCGGTGAGGACGACTCCGGGCTGGCGGTAGCTGAGGGACAACAGGGCTCCCGGGACGGACGGATTTTCGGGCCGCGTCCCAGTTCATCACAGCGGGCGTCCGCGGGTGGCCCCTTCGGATCATGAAATCTTCCTGAACGGCGGTTCAGGCTCAGCGGGCGGACAGACTGGAGCGGCGGACCACCAGCTCCGGCTGGAGGACGACCCGCCGGTGCTCGTGCGGCCGGGCCGGGCCCTCCTCCTCCGTCTCCTCCAGGAGCAGGTCGGCCGCCATGGCGCCCATGGTGACGGCGGGCTGCCGTACCGAGGTGAGGGGGACGGCCGCGGCGGCGGCGAACTCGATGTCGTCGTAGCCGACGATGGCGAGGTCGTCCGGGACGCCGACACCGGCCGCGTACATGGCCTGGAGGACCCCGAGCGCCAGCAGGTCGTTGGCGCAGAAAACGGCGGTAGGCCGGTCGGCGAGGCCGAGCAGACGGGCGCCGGCGTCCCGGCCGGCGGCGACGTCGAGCCGTTCGGTGGGCAGCTCGCGCAGCGCGTCGGGGCCGAGCCCGGCCTCCGCGAGCGCTTCGAGTGCGCCGGTGCGCCGGTCGCGGACCTGGTTGAGGCCGGGCGGGCCGCTGACGTAGGCGAGGGAGCGGTGCCCGGCGTCGACGAGATGGCGTACGGCCAGGGCGCCGCCGGCGACGTCGTCGACGGAGACCGAGCACTCGGTGGTGCCCTCGGCGACCCGGTCGACCAGGACGAACGGGATGCCGTGCCGGCGGAACGCCTCGATGTTGCGGCCCGTGGCGTCGGCCGGGGTGAGCAGCACACCGCGCACGCGCTGTTCGGCGAAGAGCGACAGGTACTCGGCCTCCTCGCCCGGGCTCTGGGCGCTGTTGCAGACCATCACGCCGAGCCCGGCCTGCCGTGCGGCGCGTTCGGCACCGCGGGCCACGTCGACGAAGAAGGGGTTGCCCATGTCGAGGACGAGCAGCCCCATGATGCGGCTGCGGCCCGCGCGCAGTTGGCGCGCGGACTCGCTGCGGACGTAGCCGAGCCGGTCTATCGCGGACAGCACGCGGGCCCGGGTCTCGGTGGCGACCGTGTCCGGGCGGTTGATCACGTTCGACACCGTGCCGACGGAGACTCCGGCGGCGCGGGCGACGTCCTTGATACCCACCGACTGGGCCATCGGGCAGGGACCTCCAGGGGGAGACGAGGGGGGTGGCGGCCGGGGCGGCTTCACATTACGGCACGCCGCCCCGGGAACCGGGCGCGGTCAGGCGGGCAGCCGGAAGTCGACGACGTGCAGCGCCGAGGGCGTCGTACCGCTGGACTTCTCCTGGTACATGAAGGACAGCACCCCGTCCTGCGCGACGCGCATCTCGTCGATGACGACCTCGCCGAACGCGTTGAGGCCGCTGCCGTCGAACAGGATCTTCCAGTCGGTGTAGCCGGAGGCCGCCGAGGCGCCGGCTATCCGCCCGAAGGGGAAGATCGCGTAGGCGTTGTCGTACCTGTCCAGGATCAGCTTGGTGCGCTGGCTGGAGTTGAGCGGAACCGGGATCTCGGTCTTCTGCCAGGAGCCCGAGGCGTTCTTGCGGACGTGGAAGGCGCGTCCGTTGGCGGTGCGGTCGGCCACGTAGTTCGTGGTGCACTGACCGAAGCGGCCCGGGACGTAGGAGATGATCGCGTGCGGCCGGCCCGCCGAGTCGGTGAACTGGCTCTCCTGGTTCATCAGGGAGTGGTCCGGGTTGAGCGGGTCGACGACCAGGCCGGCGTCGGTCACGGACACCTTGTCGGAGCCGCCGGTGACGCCGACGACGGTGCCCGCGTTGTTGCGCCAGGTACGGCCGCGGTCGTCGGAGTAGACGTAGCCGGTGTCGTGGTTGGTGATGCCGCCGCTGTTGCACATCACGGCGCCGTTCTGCTCGCGCCAGGTGAAGAAGGAGTGCAGCCGGCCGCTGCGGTCGTAGTCGATGCCGTGCAGGTACATGTTGCGGGCGGTCGAGGAGCCGTGCTCGCTGGTGTACGTGCCGGTGGAGCTGGACCACTCCCCCAGGTTGGTCCACTTGGTGCCGTCGTACTCGGCGAGCGCGTTGCGGCCGTTGCCGGAGATGGCGACGCGGTAGCTCAGCTGGAGCTTGCCGTCGGGCGTGGAGATGAACTGCGGGTAGGTGAACTGCGAGGTCAGCGCGAGGCCGTCCAGGGTGGTCTGGGGCGCGCCGAAGCGGCTCGCGGTCCAGCTCAGCCCGCCGGGGTTGTCCAGGAGCCCGGCGACCGACTTGACGTAGGTGAAGCCGTCGCTGTGGGAGTCCATGTTCAGGTGCAGCCGGCCGTCGACCTTGGAGACGCCCATGGAGATGACGTTGTGGGAGTCGTTCGTCTTGAGGGTGTGACCGACCTTCACCGTCGACCAGGTGCTGCCGCCGAGTACCCGTCGTCCGACGACGGCGCCCCGGTCGGCGGTGTACCAGACGGCGTACTGGTAGCCCTTGTAGGTCAGCAGGCCGTTCTTCTGGAACGAGTTGTTGTTGACCAGGCCGTCGTACGACACGAAGAAGATGGCCTGGCTGTCGAGGGTCGTGGTGCCGGTCCGGGTGACGGAGGGGCCGGGGTCGGCGGCCCGCGCGGTGCCGGAGGCGAGGGCGGGGGTCACCACGGCTCCGGCGAAGGCCGCGGCCAGCAACGTACGTCTGCGCATCTCATGAACTCCATTGTTCAGGCGAGGTGGAACACTTCCGTGAGCGGTTTCATGGCCTCGTCGGGCCGGGCGCCGTCCAGCGACTCGAAGAACGGCGCCATCTCCGCCTGCCAGCGGGCGTTGACGTCGGTGGCTTCCATACCGGCCTGGGCGGCTGCGAAGTCCTCGGTCTCCAGGTAGCCGACGAGCAGTCCGTCCTCGCGCAGGAAGAGCGAGTAGTTGTGCCAGCCGGTCGCCTTCAGGGCGCCGAGCATCTCGGGCCACACGGCGGCGTGCCGCTCGCGGTACTCGTCGAGGCGGTCCGCCCGGACCTTCAGCAGGAAGCACACGCGCTGCATCAACAACCCTCCGGTGATCAGAAGTTGAACTGGTCGATGTTCTTGGCGTCGAACACGGTCGGCTTGCCGAGGCTGATCACGCCGTCCTTGCCGATGGTGTACTCGCCCATGGAGCCGGCCTTGAAGGTCTCGCCCTCCTTGCCGGTGATCTGCCCGGAGGACAGGGCGACGGCGGTACGGGCGGCCAGCTCGCCGAGCTTCGCCGGGTCCCACAGCTCGAACGCCTCGACGGTGCCGTTCTTGACGTACTTGCGCATGTCGTTCGGGGTGCCGAGGCCGGTCAGCTTGACCTTGCCCTTGTACTTGGAGCCCGACAGGTACTGGGCGGCGGCCTTGATGCCGACGGTGGTCGGGGAGATGATCCCCTTCAGGTTCGGGTGCTCCTGGAGCAGGCCCTGGGTCTGCTGGAAGGACTGCTGGGCGTCGTCGTTGCCGTACGCGGTCTTCACCAGCTTCATGTTCTTGTACTCGGGCTTCTTCAGCTCGTCCTTCATGAAGTCGATCCAGGTGTTCTGGTTCGTCGCGGTCTGCGCGGCGGACAGGATCGCGATCTCGCCCTTGTAGCCGATCTGCTTGGCGAGCAACTGCACCTCGGTACGGCCCAGGTCCTCGGCGGAGGCCTGCGAGACGAAGGCGTTGCGGCAGTCGGGGGTGGTGTCCGAGTCGTAGGTGACGACCTTGATGCCGTTCTTCATGGCCTGCTTGAGCGCGGTGCACAGGGCGCCCGGGTCCTGCGCGGAGACGGCCATCGCGTCGACCTGCTGCTGGGTGAGCGTGTTGACGTAGCTGACCTGCCCGGAGGTGTCGGTCGCGCTGGACGGCCCGACCTCCTTGTACGTGGAGCCCAGTTCCTTCAGCGCCTTCTCGCCGCCCTTGTCGGCGGAAGTGAAGTACGGGTTGTTGACCTGCTTGGGCAGGAACCCGACGGTGAGGCCCTTCTTGGTGGCCGCGTTCGGGTCGGCCTTGCCCGCGGTGGCGGCGCCCCCGCCCTCGTTCGCGACGTCCTTCTTGGTGGTACCGCCGCCGCAGGCGGTGAGCGCGAGCGCGAGAGAGGTGGCGGTGGCGAGGGCCGCGCAGCTGCGGCGGAGGGTCGACTTGCGCATGGCGTTGGTCCTTTATGAGGAAGGGCTGATTAGGAGGTGGGAGTCGAGGCGGCTCTGCGGCCCGCCCTCGCTGTGGAGATCTGCCGCACGACCCGGGGGCCGAGCACGGACAGAACGAGCAGGACGCCGGTGACGACGATCTGGGACTGGGCGGACACGTCCTGAAGGCTCATCACGTTCTGCAGCGCGCCGAGGAGGAACACCCCCGCGATCGCACCGCCCAACGTGCCCTTGCCGCCGTCGAAGTCGATACCGCCGAGCAACACGGCGGCCACGACGGACAGTTCGAGGCCGGTGGCGTTGTCGTAGCGGGCGCTGGCGTAGTGCAGCGCCCAGAAGATGCCGGTCAGGGAGGCCATCAGGCCGGTCAGCGTGAACAGGATCAGCTTCTGCCGCTTGACCCGGATCCCGGCGAACCGCGCCGCCTCCTCACTCGCCCCGATCGCGAACAGCGACCGCCCGAACGGCGTGGCGTGCAGCGCGACCACGGCGACGGCCAGCAGGACGAGGAACGGCAGGAGGGCGTACGGGATGAACGTGTCGCCGATGCGCCCGGACGCGAAGTCCAGGTACTGCGTGGGGAAGTCGGTCACCGCGTCCGAGCCGAGCACGATCTGCGCGATACCCCGGTACGCGGCCAGCGTGCCGATGGTGACGGCCAGCGACGGCAGTCCCAGCCGGGTCACCAGCAGTCCGTTGACCAGCCCGCACACCACACCCAGCAGCAGACAGATCGGGATGATCGTCTCGATGGCCATGCCCTGGTTCCACAGCGCGCCCATCACCGCGCCGGACAGCCCCGCCGTGGACGCCACCGACAGGTCGATCTCCCCGGAGACGACCAGCAGGGTCATCGGCAGTGCGATCAGCGCGATCGGCAGCGTGTTGCCGATCAGGAACGACAGGTTGAGCGCGTTGCCGAACCCGTCGACGAAGCCGAAGGAGAACAGCAGGACCACGATCAGCAGGGCGCCGACGACCGTGTCCCAGCGGACCGCTCGGCTCAGGGAGGTGTCAGCCATGGCGGGCGTTCCTCTTCTTCAGGGCGGAGGCCACGCGCAGCGCGACGATCCGGTCGACCGCGATGGCGAGGATGAGCAGGATGCCGTTGATCGCGAGCACCCACACGGAGCTGACGCCGAGGGCGGGCAGCACACTGTTGACGGAGGTCAGCAGCAGCGCGCCGAGGGCCGCGCCGTAGACGCTGCCGGAGCCGCCGGTGAAGACGACGCCGCCGACCACGACCGCGCTGACGACGGTCAGTTCGTAGCCGTAGCCGGTGCCTGAGTCGACGTTGCCGAACCGGGCGAGGTACATCGCGCCGGCGAGTCCGGCGAGGGCGCCGCAGAAGGTGTACGCGGCGAGGATCCGCTTGCGCACGGGGATGCCGGCGAGGCGGGCGGCCTCGGGGTTGGAGCCCAGCGCGTAAAGCTCGCGGCCGCTGGCGAAGTGCTTGAGGTAGTAGGCCGTCGCCACCAACACCGCCAGCGCGATCAGCGCCAGGTACGGCACCGCCGAGATCCCGCCGGAGCCGAAGTCGACGAACCCGCCGGGCAGATCGGCCGCGGTGATCTGGCTGGAGCCGACCCAGATGGAGTCGACGCCGCGGATGATGTAGAGCGTGCCCAGGGTGACGACGAGCGCGGGCACCTGGCCGATGCTGACGAGCAGGCCGTTGAGCAGTCCGAAGCCGATGCCGAGCACCACGGACAGGGCGATCGCCACGACCGGGTTGCCACCGTCCTGGAGATACGTTCCGGCGGCGAAGGCGCTGATGCCGAGTGTGGATCCGACGGACAGGTCGACGTTGCGGGTGATGACGACGAGGGACTGGCCGGTGGCGACCAGCACGAGGATCGTCGCGTTCAGCAGCAGGTCCTTGATGCCCTGTTCGGAGAGGAACTCGCTGTTGCCGGCCTGGGTGACGGCGATCATCACCAGGAAGACGGCGAGGATGGCGAGTTCGCGCATCTTGAAGACGCGGTCGACGAGGCGGGTGCCGCTCGACTTGGGCACGTCGGCCACGGGGGCCTCTTGTGGGGTGACGACCGTCATGCGGCGGCCCTCCCCGTGGCTGCGGCCATCACGGTTTCCTCGGTGGCGTCGGAGCGTGGGATCTCGGCGGTGAGACGGCCCTCGTGCATGACCAGCACGCGGTCGGCCATACCGAGGATCTCGGGCAGGTCGGAGGAGATCATCAGGACGGCCACGCCGTCGGCGGCGAGCTGGGACAGCAGCCGGTGCACCTCGGCCTTGGTGCCGACATCGATGCCGCGGGTCGGCTCGTCGACGATCAGCACCCTGGGCGCGGTGGCGAGCCACTTGGCGAGCACGACCTTCTGCTGGTTGCCGCCGGACAGGGTGTTGACGGTGTCGGCGATCCGGGCGTACTTGACCTGGAGCTTGACGGCCCAGTCGAGGGAGCGGCTGCGCTCGGCGCCGCGGTCCATCAGGCCCGCCTTCACCGTGGTGCGCAGTCCGGTGAGCCCGATGTTCCGCTCGATCGACATGTCCATCACCAGGCCCTGGGCGCGCCGGTCCTCGGGGACCAGGGCGAGTCCGGCGGCCATCGCGGTGGACGGGGCGCCGTTGACCAGGGCCTTGCCGTCGACGGTGACCTCGCCGGCGTCCCAGCGGTCGATACCGAACACGGCCCGGGCGACCTCCGTACGCCCGGCGCCGACGAGTCCGGCGAGGCCGACGATCTCGCCGTGCCGCACCTCGAAGGAGACGTCGGTGAACACCCCCTCGCGGGTCAGCCGGCGCACGCTCAGGGCGACCTCGCCCGGCCGCACGTCCTGCTTGGGGTAGAGCTCGTCGAGGTCGCGGCCGACCATGCGGCGCACCAGGTCGTCCTCGGTCATGCCCGCCAGCGGCTCGCTGCCGACCCAGGCGCCGTCGCGCAGGGTGGTGACCCGCTGGCAGATCTCGAAGATCTCCTCCAGCCGGTGGGAGATGAACAGCACGGCGGCGCCCTGTTCGCGCAGGGTGCGCACCACGCCGAAGAGGCGGGCGACCTCGCTGCCGGTGAGCGCGGCGGTCGGCTCGTCCATGATCAGGACGCGGGCGTCGAAGGAGAGGGCCTTGGCGATCTCGACGATCTGCTGGTCGGCGATGGACAGTCCGCGGGCGGGCCGGTCGGGGTCGAGTTCGACTCCGAGGCGCTCCATGAGGGCGGCGGTCGCGTTGTGCGTGGCCTTGTGGTCGATCCGGCCGAGGGCGCGCCGGGGCTGGCGGCCCATGTAGATGTTCTCGGCGATCGACAGGTCGGGGAAGAGCGTGGGCTCCTGGTAGATCACGGCGATACCTGCGTCGCGGGCGTCGCCGGGACCATGGAAGGCGACGGGCGCACCGTCGAGCAGCACCTGGCCGGCGTCCGGCCGGTGCACCCCGGCGAGCGTCTTGATGAGGGTCGATTTGCCGGCACCGTTCTCACCGGCGAGGGCGTGCACCTCCCCGGGGAACAGCTCAAGGGAGACGTCCCGCAGTGCGCGGACCGCGCCGAAGGACTTGGAGACGTCCTTCAGTGCCAGAACCGGGGCCGGACCCGTGGTGGACGGGTGGGTCATGGGGGCTCCTCGACGACGCCGGCGGTACCGCCTCTCGGCGTCGTGGGCGTCGTGAAAGGTTTCAACTGGGTTGCCGGGACGTTAGGCGTGCCGCGCATGTCACGTCAATGGGTTCCGGTCGAAAAAGTTTCGAGGACAGAAGGTCACGCCCGGGTCACGAGCAATCGTGTCGACGGGAGGGGTTGACACCCCTTCGGGGGGCCCATAACTTCGCCTCCTGAATCGTTTCATTCGGTGGTCGTTACGACCCGATGCCTCAGGAGCCCTGACGTGACCGAGCTCGCCGCGGTGAAGGCCGCTCTCAAGACCCAGGCAGTCGAGACGCCGTCGTGGGCGTACGGGAACTCGGGCACGCGCTTCAAGGTGTTCGCGCAAGCGGGTGTGCCGCGCGATCCGTACGAGAAGCTCGACGACGCGGCGAAGGTGCACGAGTTCACGGGGGTCGCCCCGACGGTCGCCCTGCACATCCCGTGGGACAAGGTCGACGACTACGCGGCGCTGGCGAAGCACGCCGAGAAGCGCGGGGTGAAGCTCGGCGCGATCAACTCCAACACGTTCCAGGACGACGACTACAAGCTCGGGAGCATCTGCCACCCGGAGGCCTCCGTGCGCCGCAAGGCCGTCGACCATCTGCTGGAGTGCGTCGACATCATGGACGCGACCGGTTCCACGGACCTGAAGCTGTGGTTCGCCGACGGGACGAACTATCCCGGGCAGGACGACATCCGGGCCCGGCAGGACCGGCTCGCCGAGGGGCTCGCGGAGGTCTACGAGCGGCTGGGCGACGGGCAGCGGATGCTCCTGGAGTACAAGTTCTTCGAGCCGGCCTTCTACGCGACCGACGTGCCGGACTGGGGCACGGCGTACGCCCACTGCCTGAAGCTCGGGCCGAAGGCGCAGGTCGTCGTCGACACGGGGCATCACGCGCCGGGGACCAACATCGAGTTCATCGTGGCGACGCTGCTGCGGGAGGGGAAGCTCGGCGGGTTCGACTTCAACTCGCGGTTCTACGCGGATGACGACCTGATGGTCGGGGCCGCGGATCCCTTCCAGCTGTTCCGGATCATGTACGAGGTGATCCGGGGCGGCGGGTTCTCGCCCGAGGTGGCGTTCATGCTCGACCAGTGCCACAACATCGAGGCGAAGATCCCGGCGATCATCCGGTCGGTGATGAACGTGCAGGAGGCGACGGCGAAGGCACTGCTCGTCGACCGGGAGGCGCTGGGTGAGGCGCAGAGGTCGGGTGACGTACTCGGGGCGAATGCCGTGCTGATGGACGCGTACAACACCGACGTGCGTCCTCTTCTCGCCGAGGTGCGGGGGGAACTGGGGCTCGATCCGGATCCGATCGGTGCGTATCGCCGTTCCGGGTGGGCGGAGAAGATCGCCGAGGAGCGCGTCGGCGGACAGCAGGCCGGTTGGGGGGCGTAAGCGTCTGCCGGGTTCTGTTCGATTCGGACTGCGGGCCATGTGTGGCTGGTCGCGCAGTTCCCCGCGCCCCTGAAGGCATCACCCACTCCCGTCTGAAAAGGAACTGTCATGACACCCCACCCCGAAGCCGCCGCTCTCCTGGCCCGTTCGCATCGGCTCGGCTCTGATCCCCGTAACACCAACTACGCGGGCGGCAACGCCTCCGCCAAGGGCACCGGGAGCGACCCCGTCACCGGTGGTGATGTCGAGCTGATGTGGGTCAAGGGGTCCGGCGGGGATCTCGGGACACTGACCGAGGCCGGGCTGGCCGTGCTGCGGCTGGACCGGATGCGGGCGCTCGTCGATGTCTATCCGGGCGTGGAGCGCGAGGACGAGATGGTCGCCGCGTTCGACTACTGCCTGCATGGCAAGGGCGGGGCGGCTCCCTCCATCGACACGGCCATGCACGGGCTGGTCGAGGCCGCGCACGTCGATCATCTGCACCCCGACTCCGGTATCGCGCTGGCGTGCGCCGCCGACGGGGAGAAGCTGACCGCCGAGTGTTTCGGGGACAGTGTCGTGTGGGTGCCGTGGCGGCGGCCCGGATTCCAGCTGGGGCTGGACATCGCGGCCGTGAAGGAGGCCAATCCGCAGGCCATCGGGTGCATTCTGGGCGGGCACGGCATCACCGCCTGGGGTGACACGTCCGAGGAGTGCGAGCGGAACTCGCTGCACATCATCCGGACCGCGGAGAAGTTCCTCGCCGAACGCGGCAAGGCCGAGCCCTTCGGGCCGGTGATCGAGGGGTACGCCGCGCTGAGCGCCGGGGAGCGCCGGGAGCGGGCCGCCGCGCTCGCGCCGTACGTCCGTGCCCTCGCCTCCCTGGACCGGCCCCAGGTCGGGCACTTCAACGACTCCGAGGTCGTCCTCGACTTCCTCGCGAGCGCCGAGCATCCGCGGCTGGCCGCGCTGGGCACCTCCTGCCCGGACCACTTCCTGCGGACCAAGGTCCGGCCGCTGGTCCTCGACCTGCCGCCGACCGCTCCGCTCGACGAGGCCGTGGCCCGGCTGAAGGAGCTGCACGCGCAGTACCGCGAGGAGTACGCCGCCTACTACCAGCGGCACGCCGAGCCCGACTCCCCCGCCATGCGCGGCGCCGACCCGGCGATCGTGCTGGTCCCGGGCGTGGGCATGTTCAGCTTCGGCAAGGACAAGCAGACCGCCCGGGTGGCCGGTGAGTTCTACGTCAACGCCATCAATGTGATGCGCGGCGCGGAGGCCGTCTCCTCGTACGCGCCGATCGAGGAGTCCGAGAAGTTCCGCATCGAGTACTGGGCCCTTGAGGAGGCCAAGCTCCAGCGGATGCCGAAGCTCAAGGCGCTCGCGACGCGGGTGGCGCTGGTGACCGGTGCCGGCAGCGGGATCGGGAAGGCCATCGCGCACCGGCTGGCCGCCGAGGGCGCCTGTGTCGTCGTGGCCGATCTGAACGGCGAGAACGCGGCCGCGGTCGCCGAGGAACTGGGCGGGCCGGACAAGGCCGTCGCCGTGACGGTGGACGTCACGTCCGAGGAGCAGATCGCCGAGGCCTTCAAGGCGGCCGTGCTGGCGTTCGGCGGTGTCGATCTGGTCGTCAACAACGCCGGCATCTCGATCTCCAAGCCGCTGCTGGAGACCTCGGCGAAGGACTGGGACCTCCAGCACGACATCATGGCGCGCGGGTCGTTCCTGGTGTCGCGGGAAGCGGCGCGGGTGATGATCGCGCAGGAGCTGGGCGGCGACATCGTCTACATCGCGTCGAAGAACGCGGTGTTCGCCGGGCCCAACAACATCGCCTACTCGGCCACCAAGGCCGATCAGGCCCATCAGGTGCGGCTGCTCGCCGCCGAGCTGGGCGAGCACGGCATCCGCGTCAACGGCGTCAACCCGGACGGCGTCGTGCGCGGCTCCGGGATCTTCGCCGGCGGGTGGGGGGCCCAGCGGGCCGCCGTGTACGGGGTCGAGGAGGACAAGCTCGGCGAGTTCTACGCCCAGCGGACCATCCTCAAGCGTGAGGTGCTGCCCGAGCATGTCGCGAACGCGGTCTTCGCCCTCACCGGCGGCGATCTGACCCACACCACCGGGCTGCACGTCCCGGTCGACGCCGGCGTCGCGGCCGCCTTCCTGCGGTGAGCGCGGCCGTGAAGTCGTACGCCGCGGTCGACCTCGGCGCGTCCAGCGGGCGCGTCATGGTCGGCCGCGTCGGCCCCGACAGCCTGGAGCTGACCGAGGCGCACCGCTTCCCGAACCGGCCCGTGCGCGTGCCCGAGGGGCTGCGCTGGGATGTGCTCGGTCTGTATGCGGGGGTGCTGGACGGGCTGAAGGCGGCCGGGCAGGTCGACTCCGTCGGGATCGACAGCTGGGCCGTGGACTACGGGCTGCTCGACGCGGACGGGGCGCTGCTCGGCAATCCCGTGCACTACCGGGACTCCCGTACGGAGGGGGTCGCGGAGACGGTGTGGGCGACCGTCCCGGCGGAGGAGCTGTACGCGGCGACCGGGTTGCAGTACGCGCCCTTCAACACCCTGTACCAGCTGACGGCGGCTCGCTCCTCGGCCCACCTGTCCTCCGCCGAGCGGCTGCTGCTCATCCCCGACCTGCTGACGTACTGGCTCACGGGCGAGCAGGGCACCGAGCTCACCAACGCCTCGACGACCCAGCTGATCGATCCCCGCACGCGCGACTGGTCGTACGACATCGCCTCGCGGCTGGGGATCGACCTGGGGCTGTTCGCTCCGCTGCGGCAGCCCGGTGATCCGGCGGGTCTGCTGCGCGGCGCGGTGCTGGAGGAGACCGGGCTGACCGGGCCCGTGCCCGTGACGGCGGTCGGGTCGCACGACACCGCGTCGGCCGTGGCCGCCGTACCCGCCGGGCGGGAGCGGTTCGCGTACATCTGCACCGGCACCTGGTCCCTGGCCGGTCTGGAGCTGGACGCGCCGGTGCTGACCGAGGAGAGCCGGGCGGCCAACTTCACCAACGAGCTGGGGCTGGACGGCACGGTCCGGTACCTGCGCAACATCATGGGGCTGTGGCTGCTCCAGGAGTGCGTGCGGGCCTGGGGCGAGCCGGACCTGGGCGCGCTGCTGCTGGAGGCCTCCAAGGTGGAGGCGTTGCGGTCGGTCGTGGACGCGGGCGACACGGCGTTCCTCGCGCCGGGGCGGATGCCGGAGCGGATCGCCGCGGCGTGCCGGGCCTCGGGGCAGCCGGTGCCGGAGTCGCCGGCCGAGGTGACGCGCTGCATCCTCGACTCCCTCGCCCTCGCCCACCGCGAGGCCGTCCAGGACGCGCAGCGGCTCGCCGGGCATCCGGTCGACGTGGTGCACGTGGTGGGCGGCGGTACGCGCAACGCGCTGCTGTGCCAGCTGACCGCCGACGCGTGCGGCCTGCCGGTGGTGGCGGGGCCGACCGAGGCCGCCGCCCTGGGCAATGTGCTCGTGCAGGCGCGGGCCCACGGGCTGGCCGGTGATCTGGCGGGGATGCGGCGGCTGCTCGTCCGTACCCAGCCGCTCACGCGCTACGAGCCGCGCGGCGGGACCGAGCGGTGGCGCGCCGCGCAGGACCGGCTCGCCGGGGACTGACGGGGTCTCCCCCGGCTGTCGTCCCCCGGCTACGCTGCACTCATCCGATGATCGACCACAAGGAGCCGCGATGCGTGTCGCCCTGTTCCTGACCTGTGTCAACGACACGCTGTATCCGGACACCGGGCGCGCCGTGGTGAAACTGCTGACCAGACTGGGCGTCGACGTCGACTTCCCGATGGCGCAGACCTGCTGCGGCCAGGCCCACTACAACACCGGATACCGGCACGAGGCCGAACCGCTCGCCCGGCACTTCTCCGATGTCTTCGGTGGGTACGAGGCGATCGTGACGCCGTCCGGATCGTGCGGGGCGATGGTGCGGGAGCTGTATCCGCGGATGGGCGAGCGGGCCCGGGCCGAGGGGCGGGGTGACGCCCTCGCGGCGACGCTGGCGCCGGTGGTGCCGAAGACGTACGAGCTCACGGAGTTCCTGGTGGATGTGCTGGGCGTGACGGACGTCGGGGCCTACTACCCGCACAAGGTGACCTACCACCCGACCTGTCACGGTCTGCGCGGACTCGGGCTCGGCGACCGGCCGAGGCGGCTGCTCCAGGCCGTGAAGGGGCTGGAGCTGGCCGAGCTGCCGGGGGCCGACGAGTGCTGCGGGTTCGGCGGCACCTTCGCGCTGAAGAACGCCGACGTCTCGGCGGCGATGGGTGCCGACAAGGTACGCAACGCCGAGTCGACGGGCGCCGAGGTGCTGTGCGCGGCCGACAACTCCTGCCTGATGCACATCGGCGGCACGATGACCCGGCTGCGGACCGGCATGCGGCCGGTGCACATCGCGGAGATCCTGGCGAGCACGGAGGAGGAACCGGCCGTATGAGCGGGACGTATCTCGGGATGCCGGCGTTTCCGGACGCCGCGCGGGAGGCTGTGGGCGACAAGACGCTGCGCGGCAATCTGCGGCACGCCACGCACACCATCCGCGCCAAGCGCGCCAAGGCCGTGTCGGAGATGTCCGACTGGGCCGAGCTGCGCGAGGCGGGCAAGCGGATCAAGGACCACACGCTGCGCCACCTCGACCGCTACCTGGAGCAGCTGGAGAAGGCGGTGACCGCGGCCGGCGGCGTCGTCCACTGGGCCGCCGACGCGGCCGAGGCCAACGAGATCGTCACCCAGCTCGTGAAGATGACCGGCGAGTCGGAGGTCGTCAAGGTCAAGTCGATGGCCACGCAGGAGATCGGGCTCAACGAGGCGCTCCAGGCGGAGGGCATCCGCGCCTACGAGACGGATCTCGCCGAGCTGATCGTGCAGTTGGGCAAGGACCGGCCCTCGCACATCCTCGTCCCGGCCATCCACCGCAACCGCGGCGAGATCCGCGACATCTTCTCCCGGGAGATGAGCGAGTGGGGCCGCCCGGCCCCCGAGGGCCTCACCGACACGCCCGCCGAACTCGCCGAAGCGGCCCGGCTGCACCTGCGGGAGAAGTTCCTGCGCGCCAAGGTCGGCATCTCCGGCGCCAACTTCATGGTCGCCGAGACGGGCACGCTGGTGGTCGTGGAGTCGGAGGGCAACGGCCGGATGTGCCTGACGCTGCCCGAGACGCTGATCTCGGTCGTCGGCATCGAGAAGATCGTGCCGACGTGGCGGGACCTGGAGGTGTTCCTGCAGACCCTCCCCCGCTCCTCGACGGCCGAGCGCATGAACCCGTACACCTCCACCTGGACCGGCACGACCGACGAGGACGGGCCGGGCACCTTCCATCTGGTGCTGCTGGACAACGGCCGCACCGACACCCTCGCCGACGAGGTCGGCCGGCAGGCGCTGCGCTGCATCCGCTGCTCGGCGTGCCTGAACGTGTGCCCGGTGTACGAGCGGGCCGGCGGCCACGCGTACGGCTCGGTGTACCCGGGCCCGATCGGCGCGATCCTCAGCCCTCAACTGCGGGGCACGGGCAGCGAGATCGACGCCTCGCTGCCGTACGCGTCGTCGCTGTGCGGCGCGTGCTACGAGGTGTGCCCGGTCGCCATCGACATCCCCGAGGTGCTGGTGCATCTGCGGGAACGGGTGGTGGAGGGCGGGGAGGTCACCCGGGAGGGCAACAAGGTGGTGCTGCGGCCGGCGAAGGGGCATGCCGCCGAGCGGGCGGCGATGCGCGCGGCACGCTGGGCGTTCACGCACCCGGGCGCGCTGCGCACCGGGCAGCGCGCCGCCTCCCGGACCCGGCGCTTCCACCCCCGCACACTGCCGGGGCCCGGCCGGGCCTGGAGCGGGACCCGGGATCTGCCACCGGTGCCCGCCGAGCCGTTCCGGGACTGGTGGCAGCGGACGCGCGGCGGGAAGGACGGGAACAAGTGAACAGCAGGGAGCGGATTCTCGGACGGGTGCGGCGCGCGCTGGCGGATGTGCCACGGGACGAGATGCCGTACGAGCAGGCGGTTGCGCGTGACTATGCGCGCGAGCACGGCGACCGGAGTGTCGAGGAGACCGTCGAACTGCTCGCCGAGAACCTCGCGGACTACCGGGCGATCGTGCACCGTACGGACACCGAGGGGCTGGCCGGGTTGATCGCGGGGCTGCTGGAGAAGCGCGGCTCGGCGTCGGTGCTGGTGCCGCCCGGGCTGGACGAGGGGTGGCTGGCGGCGACCGGTGTGACACGGGTGACGGACCGGGCGGAGACCACGCCGCGGGAACTCGACCGGGTGGACAGCGTGGTGACGGCCTGTGCGGTCGCGATCGCGGAGACCGGGACGATCGTGCTGGACGGCTCGCCCGACCAGGGCCGTCGCCGGATCACGCTCGTCCCGGACCACCACATCTGTGTCGTACGCGTCCCCGGCCAGGTCGTGTCGTCCGTGCCGCAGGGTCTGGAACGCCTCGATCCGGCGCGGCCGTTGACCTGGATCTCCGGTCCGTCGGCGACCAGCGACATCGAGCTGGACCGGGTCGAGGGGGTGCACGGTCCGCGCACGCTGGAGGTGATCCTGGTGGGCGGCGCCTGACGGGCCGAGCGCCGGCTCAGAGCATGATCGAGTCGACGTAGCCGCCGTCGACGCGCAGGGCGCCGCCGGTCGTCGCCGAGGCTTGGCCGGAGGCGAGGCAGACGACCATGTGGGCGATCTCCTCCGGCTCGATGAGCCGCTGGAGCGGGGACCGCGGCCGGTGCTACCGCATGAAGGCGCGCTGGCCTCGTCCCAGGGCAGTCGCGGCCGACGAGCCGGTGGACGAAGTCCTCGACGCCGCCGGTGCGGGTCGGTCCGGCGATGACGGAGTTCACCGTGACGCCGGTGCCGGCCGCCCGCTTGGCGAAGGCCCGGCTCACCGCGAGCAGGGCCGTCGCCGACATGCCGTAGTGGATCATCTCGGCGGGATCACGACCGCCGAGTCGCCGGCGATGTACTGGACGCGTCCCCAGCCGCGTCCGGTCATGCCGGGCAGGACGAGACGGGCGAGGCGGACGGCCGAGCTGCCGTTGACGCCCATCCTGGCACCGACGGGTTCTGCACGCGGAGTCTCCGTGACATCATCGGTGAGCAAGCGCTTGGACACCTCACTGCCCTGCCCGCTGCCGCCGACCTGGAGGCCCCGTTGTTCACATCCGTCGACGACGTCTCCGCGCGTCTGGCCGAGACCGGCTATCTCGCCTCGCCCGCCGTCGCCACGACCGTCTTCCTCGCCGACCGCCTCGGCAAGCCGCTGCTGGTGGAGGGCCCGGCCGGGGTCGGCAAGACGGAGCTCGCCAAGGCCGTCGCGGAGGTCTCAGGGGCGCGGCTGGCGCGCCTGCAGTGCTACGAGGGGGTCGACGAGTCCCGCGCACTGTACGAGTGGAACCACGCCAAGCAGCTGTTGCGCATCAGCGCCGGCCGCGACGAGACGTGGGACGAGACGCGCACCGACATCTTCAGCGAGGAGTTCCTGCTCACCCGGCCGCTGCTGACGGCCATCCGGGGTGACGACCCGAAGGTGCTGCTGATCGACGAGACCGACAAGGCGGATGTCGAGGTGGAGGGCCTGCTCCTGGAGGTGCTCAGCGACTTCCAGGTGACCGTGCCGGAGCTGGGCACCATCACCGCGACGCGCCGCCCCTTCGTCGTCCTCACGTCCAACGCGAGCCGGGAGCTGTCCGAGGCGCTGCGCCGCCGCTGCCTCTTCCTCCACATCGGCTTCCCCGAGGAGGAGCTGGAGCGCCGGATCGTACGGCTGAAGGTGCCGGGGCTCGACGAGGCGCTGGCCCGCTCGGTCGTCCGGGTCGTGGGCGCGCTGCGGGCGATGGACCTGCGCAAGGTGCCGTCGGTGGCCGAGACCATCGACTGGGCGCGCACGCTGCTCGCCCTCGGCGCGGACACCCTGGACGAGACGGTCGTGCGGGCTACGCTCGGGGTGCTCCTCAAGCACCAGGACGACGTGCTCAAGGCGACCGCCAAGCTGGACCTGGACGCCCTGTGACCACGCCGGCGGGGGTCGCGGAGCGGCTGACCTCCCTGGTCGGGGCGTTGCGCGCGCACGGCATCCGGATCGGCACCGGTGAGACGGTCGACGCGGCGCGGGCGGTCGAGGCGCTCGGCCTCGCGGACCGGGAGCTGCTGCGCGAGGGGCTCGCTGCGACTCTGCTGCACGGTCCCGGCGGGCGGCAGGTGTTCGACCCCGTCTTCGACCTGTACTTTCCGCGCGGTGTCGGCGGCCCGGAGGAGAAGGCCGCCGGCCGGGACGATCTGCGTGACCGGCTGGCGGCCGCGCTCGCCGCCGACGACCATGCGCTGCTGGGCCGGCTGGCGGTCGAGGCGGTCGACGGTTTCGGCGGGTACGGTTCCGCGCCGGGGTCGGACGGCTGGTCGTCGTACCAGACACTGGAACGGCTGCGTCCGCAGACCCTGCTCGCCCGGGTCCGCGACGACGTGCGCGGCCGGGGCGGGAGTGCGGGGTTCACGGACCGGCTGCTGGAGGACGAGATCCGTCGGCGTATCGAGAGCTTCCGCGCGTTGGTGGCGGCGGAGGCGCGGCGCCGGGTCGCCGAGCGACGCGGGCGGGACGAGATCGCCCGGCGGGCGGTGGCGCCGACCGCCGACCAGGTCGAGTTCCTGTTCGCCGGGACGGCCCGGCTGGCCGAGCTGCGCAGGACGGTTCAGCCGCTCGCCCGCAAGCTCGCGACGCGGCTCGCGGCCCGCCGCCGCCGTGCCTCCCGGGGCGCGATCGACCTGCGGCGGACCCTGCGCGGTTCGCTGTCGACGGGCGGCGTGCCGATGAAGCCGGTGCTGCGCAGGCGGCGTCCCGTCCGCCCCGAACTGGTGCTGCTGTGCGATGTGTCGGGATCGGTGTCCGGCTTCTCCGACTTCACGATGCTGCTGGTGCAGGCGCTGCACGACCAGTTCAGCAAGGTGCGGGTGTTCGCCTTCGTCAACCGGATCGACGAGGTGACCGGACTGCTGCGGCACGGCACCGCGGATCCGGAGGGACTCAGTGCCCGTATCCAGGCGGAGGCCACGCTCACGGGCTGGCACGGCAGCAGCGACTACGGCATGGCGCTGGGCGAGTTCGCGGAACGCCACGGCGACGCCGTCGGCCCGCGCACGACCGTCTTCGTCCTCGGTGACGCCCGCACGAACATGAGCGACCCGAACCTGCCGGCCGTACGGCAGATCGCCGAACGGGCCCGCCGGGTCTACTGGCTGAACCCCGAGCAGCGGTCGCGCTGGGGCACGGGCGATTCCGCCGCACCCTCCTACGCCGAGCTGGTCCAGATGCACGAGTGCCGCACCGTCCGGCAGTTGAGCTCACTGGTGGGACGGCTGCTGCCGGTGTGATCAGGCGGCCCGCACGAAGGACGACGGGACTCGCGGACACGCCTAGTCCTTCTTGGCATACTCCTTGGCCATGCTGCCCGCGAAGTCGTACACCACGCACTGCTCGTCGCCGACGACCCAGGCGTCGTGGCCGGGTGAGCAGACGAACACGTCGCCGGCTCCCACTTCGCCTTCCGCTCCGTCGTCCATGCGGATGCGCATGCGGCCCGAGACGACGTAGCCGTTGTGGTGGATCTGACAGCTGTCGGTCCCGGCGATCGGAGCCACGGACTCGGACCAGCGCCAGCCTGGTTCGAACGTGGCGATGGCGAAGTCCAGTCCCGACATGTGGACGGCTTCCAGATGGCCTCGGGGGTAGTCGCGCCGCTCGTCCGGCTTGTCGAGCGTCTTCATCTCAAGCATGACGCTCCTCCTCGGTGAGGGATGTGCTTCCATCGTCCGTCCGGCGAGCGGGCCGCGCCATTCAGGCGGTAGCGGTGCCGCACAGCCGGGCGAAGCGCTCCGCGTCGATGTTGCCGCCGGAGAGGATGACGCCGACGCGGCGCGGGAGAGGGCCCGCGCGGCCGGTGAGCAGGGCGGCCAGCGGGGTGGCACCGCTCGGCTCCACGACGATCTTCAGGCGTTCGAAGGCGAACCGCATCGCGTCCCGGATCTCGTCGTCGGTGACCAGGACGATGTCGTCGACGAGCCGCCGGTTGACGGAGAAGGTGAGTTCGCCGGGGGTGTGCAGGGCCTGTCCGTCGGCGATGGTGTGCGGCACCGGGATGCTGACGCGCCGTCCCGCCTCCAGGGAGCGCTTGGTGTCGTCCCCGGCCTCCGGTTCGACACCGATCATCCGGATGTCCGGGTGCAGGCCCTTGGCCGCCGTGGCGCTGCCGGCCATCAGCCCTCCGCCGCCGACCGGCGTGAGCAGCGCGCCCAGCTCCCCCGTCTCTTCGAGGAGTTCGAGCGCGGCCGTGCCCTGTCCGGCCATCACGTGCGGATGCTCGTACGGCGGGATGACGGCGAGACCCCGCTCGGCGGCCAGGGCCTCGGCGATGGCGACCCGATCGCCGGTGTAGCGGTCGTAGGTGACGATCTCGGCGCCGTAGCCGGCGGTGGCCGCCCGCTTCGACGGCGGGGCGTCCTCCGGCATGACGATCACGGCGGTGGTACCGAGCTCGCGGGCGGCCAGGGCGACGGCCTGGGCGTGGTTGCCGGAGGAGTAGGCGGCGATGCCCCGGGACAGCTGGTCGGGAGTGAGGCGGGAGGCGGCGTTGTAGGCGCCGCGGATCTTGAAGGCGCCGACGCGTTGGAAGTTCTCGCACTTGAGGTGGATCTCGGCGCCGACGAGTGCGTCGAGGGTGCGGGAGCGCAGGACGGGCGTGCGGTGGGCGACGCCCCGGAGCCGGGCGGCGGCGTCCCGGACGTCATCGAGGGTGACCGGTGGGGTGGTGGTCGTCACGCGTGTCCTCCAGCGGATGTGCCGGACGCCGCGCTGCGGGCGGCCCGGGCCTGGGAGAGGTAGTTGTAGGCGGAGGCGCGGGAGATGCCGAGCCGGGCGGCGACCTGCTCGACCGCGCCGCGCACGGCGAAGACCCCGCGGGTGTCGAGCCCGCCGAACAGCTCCAGGCGCTCGGCGCGGTCGAGCTCCGCCCAGCTGCCGCGCTGTTTCGACTGGTGGGCGTCGACAAGGGCGTCGACGACGGAGTCGATGTCGTCGCCGAAGGTGGTGGTCGGCAGCTCGGCGGGGGCCGCGCCGACTCCGGCGAGGGCGCCGAGCAGGTCGTGGGCCTGGCTGACGGCACTGACGTCCACGTTGACACAGAGCGCGCCGAACACGGCTCCCGTGGAGTCCCGCAGCACCATCGTGGAGGACTTCACCAGTGTCCCGTTCCGGGTGCGGGTGATGTAGTTCAGGTCGTCGGCCGCCTCGTCCCCGTGGGAGAGGACGCGCATGCCGATCTCGCTCATCGCGCCGCCCACCGTCCGCCCGGTGACCGATCCGGCCACGGCGACGACGGACTTCTCCCGGTTCCGGTAGTCGTGCAGCACGACTTCGCAGACCGGCCCGAAGGTCGCGGCGATCCCGTCGACGACCGGTGTCAGCGCGGCGAGGATCGCATCCCGTTCCGCGGTCAGAGCCTCTCGCATGGATTTAGACTACAGGTCCAGAGCCTGGACCACCAGTCCATAACTTGGCCCAACAATTGGCAATGATTTCCACATGACTTCGGCCCGAACCCGCTCGTGACATTCATTTCCATCTAGCGTGGCGCCTGCCGGACACCCGGCACCCCCTGTGCACATCCGTCCTGGAGGAGCCATGCCCCTGTCCACGTCCCGCCGCCTGGCGCTGCTGACCAGCGCGTCACTGGCCCTTCTCGCGGGCTGCGGCAGCTCGTCGGACTCCTCCGACGCCAACAGCGCCTCGGCCAAGGTGCCCGTGGTCGCCTCCACGAACGTCTACGGCGACATCGTGCGCGGCATCGGCGCCGACAAGGTCGACATCACCTCGGTCATCAGCGACCCCGACCAGGACCCGCACTCCTACGAGGCCGACACCCACAACCAGCTGGCCCTGTCCAAGGCGAAGGTCGTCGTCGAGAACGGCGGCGGCTACGACGACTTCGTCGACCGCATGCTCAGAAGCGGCCACAACGACTCCGCCCAGGTGATCAACGCCGTGCGGGTCTCCGGCAAGACCGCGCCGCAGGGCGGCGAGCTGAACGAGCACGTCTGGTACGACTTCCCCACCGTCGCCCGCGTCGCCGACCGCATATCCGCGGCCCTCGCCAAGGCCGACCCTGCCGACGCGGCCGCCTTCCGGGAGAACGCCACCGCTTTCAAGGCGGGACTCGGCCCGCTGGAGGCCAGGGAGGCTCAGATCAAGAAGGAGCACGGCGGTGAGGGCGTGGCCATCACCGAGCCCGTGCCGCTGTACATGACCGAGGCGAGCGGGCTGGTCGACAGGACACCGGCGGCGTTCAGCGAGGCGATCGAGGAAGGCGACGACGTCTCCCCGCGGATCCTGAAGGAGAGCCTGGCCCTGTTCAGCGGCAGGAAGGTCGAGGCACTCGTCTGCAACGAGCAGACCTCCGGCCCGCAGACCGAGAAGGCGAAGGCGGCGGCCAAGGCGGCCGGCATCCCCGTCGTGCCCGTCACCGAGACCCTGCCGAAAGGCAAGGACTACCTCGGCTGGATGACCTCCAACGTCGACGCGCTCGCGAGCGCGCTGGCCAGGTGACCGCCGTGTCCGGGCAGGACGGCACTGCCGTCGTCCGGCTGCGCGGCGCGGCCCTGTCCTACGGCGATCGCACGGTGTGGAGCGGCCTCGACCTCGACGTACGCCCCGGGGAGTTCCTGGCCGTGCTGGGGCCGAACGGAGCGGGCAAGACCAGCTTCGTACGGGCGCTGCTGGGCCGCCGTCCGCTGTCCGCCGGAACGCTGACCGTCCTCGGCCGGCCCGCTCGCGACGCCGCCCGGCACATCGGCTACGTCCCGCAGCAGGCGGCGCTGTCCGCACAGGCCATGCTGCGCGCCCGGGATCTCGTGCGGTTCGGCATCGACGGGCACCGCTTCGGGCCGCGCCTGCGCACCGGCGCGGTCCGCCGCCGGGTGGACGAGATCCTCGAGTCGGTGGGGGCCGCGGCCTACGCCGACGTCCCGCTCGGCATGCTGTCCGGCGGCGAGCGGCAACGCGTGCGCATCGGGCAGGCCCTGGCGACCGATCCGCGGATCCTGCTGTGCGACGAGCCGCTGCTGTCGCTCGACCTGAACCACCAGCGGGCCGTCACCGACCTGATCGACGCCCGGCGCCGCTCGCACGGCACGGCGGTGGTCTTCGTGACGCACGAGATCAACCCGGTGCTGGGGATGGTCGACCGGGTGCTGTACCTGGCCCCCGGCGGCCACCGCGTGGGCACCCCGGACGAGGTCCTGACCTCCGAGTCGCTGTCCCGGCTCTACCGCACGCAGGTCGACGTGGTGCGCGTACGGGGGCGGGTCGTCGTCGCCGGGGCCCCCGACGAGCCGGCGGCGCCGCAGCACCATCCCGGGCAGGTTCACGAGACGGACGGAGTGCGCGCATGACGCTCGCCGGCGGGGTCTGGCAGCAGATCTTCGACTTCACGGACTACGGCGAACTCCTGGGCCTGGTCCGCAACTCCCTCATCGCGGGCGTGGCACTCGGTCTCGTGGGCGGGCTGGCCGGGGTCTTCGTCCTGATGCGGGACCTGCCGTTCGCGGTGCACGGCATCAGCGAACTGTCCTTCGCGGGCGCGTCGGCCGCGCTGCTGCTGGGCGCGAACATCGTGGCGGGCTCGATCGCCGGTTCGCTCCTCGCGGCCGGCGCCATCGGGGTGCTGGGGACACGGGCCCGGGACCGCAACTCGGTGATCGGCATCATCATGCCGTTCGGGCTCGGTCTCGGGGTGCTGTTCCTCGCCCTTTACAAGGGCCGGGCGGCCAGCAAGTTCGGGCTGCTCACCGGCCAGATCGTCGCCGTGGACACCCCGCAGATGTCGTGGCTGCTGGGCACGTCGGTGCTGGTGCTGATCGCCCTGGCGGTCATGTGGCGCCCGCTCGCTTTCGCCAGCACGGACCCGGATGTGGCCCAGGCCCGCGGGGTGCCGGTGCGTGCGCTGTCCTTCGCGTTCATGCTGGTGCTCGGGCTCGCGGTCGCCCTGTCGGTGCAGGTCGTCGGCGCGCTGCTGGTACTCACGCTGGTCGTCACCCCGGCCGCGGCCGCCGCCCGCGTCACCGCCTCGCCGGTGCTGCTGCCCGTGCTGAGCGTGCTGTTCGCCGTGGCCTCGATCGAGGGCGGCATCCTGCTCGCGCTGGGCAGCAGCGTTCCCATCAGCCCGTACGTCACGACGATCTCGTTCGGTGTCTACGCGGTGTGCCGGGTGGCCGGGAGGTACCGGACCTGGCGGTGGGGATCGCGGCGGACGGCTGGGGCGGCGTGAGGTGGTGATCGCTCCTGCGCCCGACCCGGCTCAGCGTTCGAAGACCACCTGCCCGTCGAACACCGTGAGATCCACCCGGACCTCGGTGATGTCGTGGGGGTCGAGGCCCAGCAGTGGCCGGTCCAGGACGCACAGGTCGGCGGCCCTGCCCGGCTCGACGGTGCCCTTCCAGTCGTCGGCGAAGTCCTGCCAGGCCGGGGTGGCCGTGTAGGCGCGCAGGGCCTCGGCGAGCGGCACGCACTGTTCGGGGCCGCTGGGCCGGCCGCTGGCCTTGGACTCACGCAGCATCATCGAGGCCACGCCCTGGCGCCAGTCGGGCTCGGTGATCGGCGCGTCCGAGCTGGCGCAGACCCGTACCCCGGCGTCGAGCGCGGAGCGCACCGGCCACTGGTAGGCGGAGCGTTCGGGGCCCACGACCTCGTCCATCAGGTCGGAGATGGTCCACTTGATGGCGGGGTTCATGTTGACGCCGTAGCCGTGCGCGGCGAGCTTCACCAGGCTGCCGGGGCTGATGAAGTCGCCGTGGATGACGTAGTGCCGGGCGTCGGGGCGGGGCGCGGCCGTGTTCGCGGCGACGAAGGCGTCCACCACCGTGTCGATGGCGCGGTCGCCGGTGACGTGCACGCCGAGCTGGAACCCGGCCTCGTGGGCGACCCGGATCATCTCGCGCAGTTCGCCGGCCTGGAGCGCCGGGGTGTCGCCGTGGACGCACAGGGCGCCGTGACCGCCCTGCGGGTAGGGCTCGTTCATCCATGCCGTGCGGTTGGGCGGCACCCCGTCGCCGAAGATCTTGACGCCGATGGCCCGCAGCAGCCGGGGGTCGGCGGACTCGGGGCGGCGCAGTTCGGCCAGTCCCTCGCGGACGTCGGCGGCGGAGCCGCCCATGGGGGCGGGCAGCAGCAGGACGCTGACGCGCGCCCGGAGTTCGCCGCTCGCCGCGAGGTCCGCGTACGCGGTCCAGTTGTCGGTGCTCAGGCCGCCGAAGAGGGTGCCGGAGCCGCCGGGCCCGAGGCCGGGCTCGGTGTAGCTGGTGATGCCGCGGGTGTGCAGTTCGCGGATCACGTTCTGGATGGCCTGCCGGCGCTGGGCGGGGGTGGGGGCGGGCAGGGCGGCCTGGACGAGCCGCCCGGCGGCCTCGCGCAGGATGCCGGTCGGCCGGCCGTCGGGGTCGTGGTCGATGACGCCGCCGGGCGGGGGTGTGGTGTCCGCGTCGATGCGGCAGCGGCGCAGTGCCTCGGAGTTGGCCCACACCATGTGCGAGGAGAAGTCGGTCAGGCAGACCGGGTGGTCCGGCGCCACCGCGTCCAGGTCCCGGCGGTGCGGGAAACGGCCCGGGTCGGCCAGGCACTCGGCGAGGTAACCGGGGTCCCATCCCAGGCCGACGATCCACGTTCCGTCCGGTGCGTCGCGTGCGGCCCGGGCCACGGCCGCGGCGATGTCGGCGAGGGACCCCACGGCCGGATGGCCGACGTCGATGGCGAACGGCGGTTTGGTCATCCCGTAGGCGGCTGCGTGCAGATGCGAGTCGTTGATGCCGGGGAGCACGGTCCGACCGCCCAGTTCGACGATCCGGGTGCGGGGCCCGGCCAGGGCGCGCATCTCGGCGTCGCTGCCGACGGCCAGGATGTCCCGGCCGCGTACGGCGACGCCTTCGGCGACGCTGAAGTCCGCGTCGGCGGTGAGGACCTGGCCGCCGGTCAGGACGAGGGTCGGGGCGGTGTCGCTCACGGTGACCTCTTTCTGTCTCAGGGGGATCGGGGGAGGGGGATCAGCGCCCGGTGCGAGGCGCGACGTAGGCCAGGGCCGCGCCGGCCACCAGCGCGACGCCCTGGGCCATCTGCTGCCAGAACGTCGGCACGTTCAGCAGGGTCAGGCCGTTTTGCAGGCCGCCGAGAAACAGCACGCCGAGCAGGACGCCGAGGATCGAGCCGGAGCCGCCGGTGAGGGCGACTCCGCCGACCAGAACGGCGGTGAGCACGGCCAGCTCGAAACCGGCTCCCGAGGTTCCGGCCACCACGCTGTCCAGGACCGACGCCTTGACGACACCGGCCAGGGCGGCCGCCACGCCGGTGACGACGAACAGCGCGAAGGGGGTGCGGCGGACCTGGATGCCGGAGAGGTGGGCGGCCTCCCGGTTCACGCCGATGGCGAAGACGTGCCGTCCGGCCGGGGTGAACGCGAGGAACAGCGCACCCGCCGCCAGCACGACCGCCGCTATGACGACCGGCGCCGCGATCCCGGCGATCCGCGCCCCGCCGATCCAGGCGAACCCGGAACCGAAACCGCTGAGCGGCAGCGGGAACAACTGCTGCGCCAGCCCGCGTACGGCGGTCAGCATGCCGAGGGTGACGATGAACGCGGACAGGCCGAAGTAGCAGCACAGCACGCCGTTCACGGCGCCGACCACCGCCCCTGCGGCGAGCGCCCCGAGCAGGGCCACGGCGGGCGGCTGGTGGTGCTGCCCGGCCAGCCAGCCGGCGACGAGACCGCCGAGGGCGAGCGTGGAGCCGACCGACAGGTCGAGGTATCCGCTGATGACGAGGAGGGCCAGCGGGACGGCGACGATGGCGAGGGTGGCGGCGTCGGTGGCGATGCCGCCGAGGTTGGCCGGGTCGAGGAAGCTGCCCGTGGTCAGCTGGAAGACCAGCACCATCGCGACGAGGACGGGAAGGAGCGGGTTGCGGCGTACGGTGCTCAGCCCGCCCGTGGCGAGCAGACGCGGGCGGGTGAGGACGCGGTCGGCGGTGGTCATGCTGCTCCTTCGGCGGGCAGGGGGTCGGGATCGGCGTCGTGGACCGCCGAGAGCAGGGCCTGTTCGGTGAGTCCGGTGCCGGAGAGTTCGCCGACGATCCGTCCGTGGGCGACGATCAGGCAGCGGTCGGCGAGCGCCACGATCTCCTCCGGGTCGCCGGAGGCGAACAGCACGGCGGTGCCGCGCTCGGCGGCGAGCCCGGACACCACCCGGTAGATCTCCTGACGGGCCCCCACGTCGACGCCCTGGGTCGGCTCGTCCAGCAGCAGCACGTCCACGTGCCGGGCCGCGTTGATCCACCGGCCCAGGACGAGCTTTTGCTGGTTGCCGCCGGAGAACGCGCTCGCCGGCAGCCCGGGCCGGGCCGGGCGCAGCCCGATCGCCGTGGCCAGTGCGTCGAACACCCGCCGTTCGGCGCCCAACGCCCGTACGTGGTACCGGGCCAGGGTCCCGACGGCCGGAAGCAGCGCGTTGTCCCGCGCGGACAGTGACGGGAACAGGCCCTGTGCGCGCCGGTCCGCCGGTACGAGCGCGATGCCGGCGCCGAGCGCGTCGGCGGGCCGGGCGGGGCTGACGGTGCGTTCGCCGACGCGGATGGTTCCGGCGGTGGCCCTGCGCCGGCCGTAGAGCGTCTCCAGGATGCGGGTGCGGCCGGAGCCGATGAGCCCGAACAGGCCTACGCGTTCCCCCTCGGCGACGGTGAGGCCGACGGGGCCGAAGCCGGGGCCGCGCAGGGCTTCGACGACCAGGCCGGGCGCGGTCGGCGTGTGCTGCGGCCTGGGCGTCTGGGGGCCTGGCGTGTGCTCGTCCCGATCGGGAGTGCGCCCCGGCTCCTCGGCGGCCGGGCTCGGCGTGTGACGGGCGGCGTGCCCTGCCGGGCCGGGCGCGTGCGGCGGGCTTTGGGCGTCCGTGCCCGGCATGCCACGCGCCGCGTCCGGGCCGGGCGCGTAACGCGGCCTCCGGGCGTCCGGGCCGGCCCTGCGCGGCGGCTCCGGCGCGTCCGTGCCCGGGGCGCGCCGAGGCCCCTGCACGGCCTCCGTCGGCCTGCCCGCGATCGCCTCGACCAGGTCACGGCGCGTCTGTCCGGCCATCGTGGCCTGGTGGGTCACCCGGCCGTCGCGCAGGACGGTCACCGCGTCCGCGAGCCGTTCCACCTCCGACAGCAGGTGGGTGACGTAGACGATGGCGAGGCCCTGCGCGCGGAGGTCCTCGACGCGTTCGGCCAGGGCGTCGGTCTCCGCGCCGGACAGCGCCGCGGTCGGCTCGTCGAGGACCAGGACGGCGGCGCTGCGGCTGAGGGCCTTGGCGATCTCGACCAACTGCCGCTGTCCCATGGGCAGATCACCGACCCGGTCGCGCGGGGAACACCGGGCCGCGACCCGCTTCAGCAGCCCGGCCGCGACCTCTTCCTGGGCGCGCCGGTCGATGCGGCCGTAACGCGTCCACTCCTGGCCGAGGAAGATGTTCTCCGCCACGGTCAGAGCGTCGACCACGCTCAGCGTCTGGAAGATGATCGCCACGCCGGCCGCGATCGACTCGCGCGGCGTGAGACGGGTGTACGACGCGCCGCCCACCTCGATCGTGCCGGCGTCGGGCGGGTAGGCGCCGCCGAGGCACTTGATGAGGGTGGACTTGCCGGCGCCGTTGTGGCCGAGCAGGGCGTGCACCTGCCCGGCGGGCACGGTGAGGTCCACGCCGTCGAGGGCCCGGACGCCGCCGAAGGACTTGGTCAGGCCGCTGATGCGGAGGTTCGTGGTCGTCATGGCGGTGGGCCTCAGGCGTTCTGCGCGAGCAGGGCGTCGATCTCGGCGGTGTCGGCGTGCTGGACGAGCGCGACCGGCACCTGGGCGCTGGGGTTCGCCTTGCCCGCGGCGACGGCGCGCGGCACGTCGACGATGGCGGCGGCGATGTCCTTCGGGGCGAGCGCGGCGGAGGCCCGGTAGAAGGTGCCCTGCTTGACGGCGAGGAGGGAGGGCGCGGAGCCGTCCTGGCCGCCGACGAACGTCCTGGCGTCGTCGGCGGCGCGGCCCGCCTGCTGGAGGGCCTTGAAGCCGCCGTACGCGGCGGCGTCCGTGACGCCGAGGACGAGGTTGAGGTCGGGGTGCTTGGCGAGGATCGCCTTCGTCTTCGACAGGCCCGTGTCCGGGTCGATGGCCTGCTCCCGCGCCACCACGTCGACGCCGGGCGCCAGCCTGGTGAAGGCGTCGATCATGCCCTTGGTGCGTTCACGGCCCAGCTCGATGGTGCTGTCGGTGAGGAAGGCGATCTTGCCCTTGCCGCCGAGGTGCTCCTCGGCCCACTGCGCCGCGGCCTCGCCGAGCAGGGTGCCGCCCTTGCGGAAGCTGAACTGGATGTCGGCGCTCTGGTGGTGCAGGGAGCCGCCGTAGGTGACCCAGATCAGTCCCGCGTCCAGGGCCGCCTTGGCGACGGGCTCGGCGGCCTCGAAGACCATCGGGAAGGACACGATCGCCGGGACCTTGCGGGCGACCCAGGTGGTGAGGTTGCTCGCCTGGGTGTCGGCGCTGGCGTTGTCGCTGGTCGTGAGCAGCGAGATGCCGTGCTTCTTGGCCTGGGCGGTGGAGAGCTTCACCAGCGTGGAGTAGAGCGGGAGCTGGGTGAAGGGGTAGTCGAGTCCGATCTTCGTCAGGCGGGTGCCGCCGGAGGGTGAGGGCTTGGCCGAGGCGGCCGTGTTCTCCGGTGCCGAGCAGCCGGCGGCGGCCAGGGCGGTGGCGGCGGAGAGGGTGAGGAAGTGCCTGCGTGAGGGTGTGGACGGGGGTGATGTCATGGCGGGGCTCTCCGAGGGGCGGGCCCGGCTGGAGCGGGCGTCCGGGTGTGCCGAACAGGAAAGCCCCGCCGGGCCCGCCGCACCATCCGTACAAATACCGACTGCCCACGACGGCCGGCGGATCATGGACCCCTCGCTCGGCACAAGGGCGAACACCTTGCCGGACCCGGAGCGACCCACTACCGTTAGGGCCCAAACGACCTCGTGCCCGAGCCGTCCGGAGGCTCGTCATGCCCAGTCACCACCAGATCGCGGCAGCAGCACGCATCGGCATGCTCACCCGCGAGCGCGACACCACGTCGGCTTCCGCCGAGGCCCTGGGCGAACTCGCCCGCGCCCTGCCGCTGGACGCGGCGACCCTGCTCACGATCGACCCGCTGACCGGCTCCCACGTCCAGGTCGCGAGCATCGGCTACACCGCCGCGGCCTCGCAGGCCCTGGCCGGGGAGTTCGTCGCGACGCCGTGGTACCGCAATGTCGTACGGCGGGAGCTGCCACCGTCCATCTCCGAGGACGCGGAGGACACCGACGGCTCCGGGCCGCGCTTCCGGCACGGCTGGTTCTACGCCGAGCGGGTCCGCCCGGCCGGTTTCCGGGACGGTGTCACGGGAGCGCTGCGGCACCGGGGCCGGCTGGTGGGCCTGGTCCACCTCTCCACCGAGAGTGCGGACGCCTACGACACCGACGCCCGTCGGCTCCTCGCCTCCGTGATGCCCGCCCTCGCCGCGCTCGCCGACCCGTTGGCCCACGCCGGCGACCTGCACGGCCTGGCGGCGGAGGATGCGGCGAGCCTGGTCACGGGCGACGGCGGGGTGATCGACCTGCCGGGCCGGGACCGGCCGCGGGTGCTGCGGGAGCCAGGCGGGTTCCGCGCGCTGCTCGACGCCTTCACCGGCACGGGCGGCCGGCGCCTGCGCCTGCTGTGGCCGGCCGGCGGCGGCTGGCAGCGGGTCGTCCTGCACCGGCACCCGGCCGGACCCGGCCTCGCGTCCGAGGCGGTGCTGGTGCACGAGACGCCCACGGAACTGCCGTACGGGCTGAGCCCCCGGGAGCTGGACGTGCTCACCCGGGCGGCCACGGGCCAGACCAACCAGGCCATCGCGCAGGCCCTGTTCCTGTCTCCCCGGACGGTGCACAGCCATGTCGGGCATCTGCTGCGCAAGACCGGATGCGCCTCCCGTGCGCAGGCGACCGCGCTCGCGGTCCGGGACGGGCTGCTGCGGCCGGACCCGGATCACCTCGGGCGGTTCGTCGAGCGGTGATCCGGGCCGTGGCGGACAGTCCGGGCCGTGGCGGACAGTCCGGGCCGTGGCGGACAGTCCGGGCCGTGGCGGTCAGGACGTCAGGTTCGCCACGCGCCGCATGACCTCCCGGCAGAACTCCCCCACCCCGTCGGGGTCGTCGATGAACTGGTTCGGCTTGACGCAGAACGTGGTGAAGCCCTGCTCCAGTTGCTCGGGGATGACGCAGAGCGCGGCACCGAGGTCGGCCGGTGAACGGTCGTCGGGGAAGACGGCCCGGGTGCCGCCGATCATCTCCAGGTCGGCGACGTCCCGTCCGGCGGCGGTCATCGCCTCCTTGAGCGCCTGGAGGTCCTCGGCTGTGGGCCGGCCGAGGGGGTGGAAGCCGTGGCCGTACCGCACGAGGCGGCGCAGGACGGGCCCGTGCAGCCGCTGTCCGCCGAACCAGAGCCGGGGGCCGTCCGGGTGGTGCGCCTTGGGCTCGAAGTAGACGTCCTGGAAGGGGTAGTGCGGTCCGTCGTGGGAGAGCGGCGACGGGCCCCAGGCCTTCGCCCAGATCTCCAGGTGCTCGTCGAGGAGCCGCCCGCGCCGGGCGAAGGGCACGCCGAGGGCGTCGTACTCGTCCTTGCTCCAGCTGACCGTGGGCTGCACGACGAGACGCCCCTGGCTGAGGAGGTCGAGAGTGCCGAGCTCGCGGGCGAGGAGCAGGGGGTGGCGCAGCGGGGCGAGGACGGCCGCGGCGGCCAGGCGCAGCCGGGAGGTGACGGAGGCGATGGCGGCGAGCAGCAGCAGGGAGTTGGGCCAGGGGGTGTACGGGTCCTGGTTGCCCGGGAGGGCGTAGTCGCGCGGGTTGCCCATGATGCCGGCGGCGGCCGCGTCGGGGCCGAGGACGATGTGCTCGCTGACCATGACGGCGTCAAAGCCGGCGTCCTCGGCCTCGCGGGCCCAGCGGACGGCGGCGGGCAGGTCGGCCCGGCCGCCGGTCAGCGTCCAGTTCTCGCTGAGGACGAGGAGCATGCGGGGAGGGGTGGGCATGTGGGGTTTACCTTTCGTCTCCGTACAATTTGAGTCCGAACGACCGGACGGCGAGGACGCGCCGCCCGGGTGTGACGCCTCGCGACCAGACGAAGGAGCCGCCCGTGCCGGGCCACCGATCCATCACCGAGGCCGAGAAGCTCGCAGCGGCGAAGCTCGGCGGTGTTCCGATCCGCCGGGAGCAGATGGCGGCGGTGGCGAACATCTACCGGGCCGCGTCCGCCGTGCGGCAGCACCTGGAGAACTCGGTGTTGCGCGGTTCGGACCTGACCTGGACGGCCTTCGTGGTGCTGTGGGTGGTCTGGGTGTGGGGCGAGTCGGAGACCCGGCACGTGGCGGAGGAGGCGGGGATCTCCAAGGGCACGCTGACGGGTGTGGCGCGCACGCTGGAGTCGCGGGGGCTGTTGCGGCGGACGGCCCATCCGAGCGACGGGCGGCTGGTGCTGCTGAGCCTCACCGAGGAGGGCGACGCGTTCATGCAGCGGGTCTTTCCGGCGTTCAACGAGGAGGAGGCGTTCGTGACGGCCCGGCTCAGCGACGCCGAGTGCCGCAGCCTCGCCGAGGGGCTGCGCAGTGTGGTGCTCCAGGTCGAGGAGCGGGGTGAGGAACGGCGCCGGTCCCTGCTGGGCGGCGCCGAGCCCGCGCCCCGGCGCAGCGGGCGGCGGCCCCGGGCCTGACTCCCCGCCGCGGCTCATCGGGCCGCGGCTCGCACGAGTGCGTCGAACAGGCCCTGCTGGGCGGGGTCCTCGTGGGCGGTGTCCTCCGGGTGCCACTGGACGGCGGTGAACCAGCCCCTGGCACCCGGGAGTTCGAGGGCCTCGACGGTACCGCCCGCCGCCCGGGCCGTGACACGCAGGCCCGCGCCCAGGTGGTCGACGCGCTGGTGGTGATAGCAGGAGGCGTCGGTCTTCTCGACGCCGGCGGCCCGGGCGACGACCGAGCCGGGTTCCAGGGTGACGGGGTGCACGAGGTGCCGGTGATCGCGTTCGGGCCCGCCCATGTCCTGCTCCAGCGTGCCGCCGAGGGCCACGTTGACGGCCTGGAGGCCGCGGCAGACCGCGAGCAGGGGCAGGCCCGACTCCAGGGCGTGGCGGGCGACGTCGAGGTCGAAGGCGTCCTGGAGGGGGTCGACGTCGTAGACCGTGTCGTGCGTTTCGGTGGCGCCGTAGCGGGAGGGGGCGAGGTCGCCGCCGCCGGGGAGCAGGACGCCGTCGAAGCGGGCGAGCCGGGCGGCGGTTCCCGTGTCCGCGGGGTGGATGCTCGCCGGTTCGCCGCCGGCCCGCCAGACAGCCTCGATCAGGGCGCGGGCGTTGACCTCGGCGGCGTGGCGGAGGGCGGAGGTCCGCGCGGAGAACCGGGCGGGTATCGCGATCAGCGGCCTCACAGCTGGATCCACGTGGTCTTGAGCTCGGTGTACTTCTCCAGCGCGTGGACGGACTTGTCGCGCCCGTTGCCGGACTGCTTCATGCCGCCGAAGGGCACGGTCAGGTCGCCCTCCTCGTAGCAGTTCACCCAGACCGTCCCGGCCTTGAGTGCGCGCGAGACCCGGTGGGCGGTGGACAGGTCGGAGGTCCACAGGCCGGCGGCGAGGCCGTACTCGGTGGCGTTGGCCAGGCGGACCGCCTCGTCGAGGTCGTCGAAGGCGAGCACGGACAGGACGGGACCGAAGATCTCCTCGCGGGCCAGGCGCGAGCGGGGGTCCACGCGGTCGAAGACGGTCGGCTCCAGATACGTCCCGCCCGTCTCGGCGAGCAGGCGCTCGCCGCCGGTGCGCAGCCGGGCGCCCTCGTCGACGCCGTGCCGGACGTGGTCGCGTACGCGGTCCAGGTGTGCCCGGCCGGCCAGCGCGCCCATCTCCGTCTCCGGGTCGAGCGGGTCGCCCACCCTCAGCTCGCGGGCCCGCCGGACCACGGCCTCGGTGACGCGCTCGGCGATCGAGGCGTGCACGAGAAGCCGTGAGGGGGCCGTGCACATCTCGCCCTGGTTGAAGAAGATGCCCCAGGCGGCCGTGGCGGCGGCCCGGTCCAGGTCGGGGGCGTCAGGCAGGACGATGTTGGGCGACTTGCCGCCGAGTTCCAGCCAGACGCGCTTGAGGTTGGAGTCGGCGGCGTAGCGCAGGAAGTGGCGGCCGACGGCGGTGGAGCCGGTGAACGCCAGGACGTCGACGTCGGGGTGAAGGCCGAGGGCCCGGCCCGCGGCGGGGCCGTCGCCGGTGACGACGTTGAGCACGCCGGGCGGGATTCCGGCCTCGGTGGCGAGGCGGCCGAGGAGCAGGGCGGAGAGGGGGGAGTTCTCCGAGGGCTTGAGGACGGCGGTGCATCCGGCGGCCAGTGCCGGGGCGATCTTCCAGCCGGCCAGGGTCAGCGGGAAGTTCCAGGGGACGACCGCCCCGACCACGCCGGCGGGTTCCCGGGTGACCAGGGCGAGGGCGTCCGGGGCGGTGTGCGGGGCGGTGTCGGTGAGCTTGTCCGCGAGCTGCCCGTACCAGCGGAAGGTGCTGATGACGGCGCGCAGTTCGATGTCGTGGGCGTCCGTGATCGATTTGCCCATCTCCAGGCTCACGGTCAGCGCCAGTTCCTCGCGCCGCTCTTCGAGCAGGCCGGCGAGGCGGAGCAGGGCCCGGCCGCGCTCGGCCGGTGCCAGGCGCGGCCACGGGCCGGTGTCGAAGGCCCGCCGGGCGGCGGCGACGGCCGCGTCCACCTCGGCGGTGCCCGCGTCCGGGACTTCGGCGAGGACCCGGCCGTCACGCGGTGACACGACCGGGAACGTCGCCCCGCTCCCGGGCTCGTCGGCGCCGGCGATGTGGTGGGCGCCGGAGAGCTGGAACGCCTTGGCGCGGCGCAGCCACTCGTCGTGGGTGACGGCCGGCATGGAGGACCTCCTTTGAACTCAAACGATATGGGCGTGACGGTCCGCGGACCACGACGAGCGCGGTCAGCCTTCGGCGGCCGCGACGGCCCTCCCCCGCACCCGTGCGGCGACGACGCCCAGCGCCATGACCACCGGGACAGACAGTGAGAGCCATACGGCTGTGCCGCGTTCGCCGCCGATGAGGGTGGTGAAGTTGGCCAGGATGAGCCAGATCGCCCCCGCGATGCCGAGCGCGCCCAGGGCGGGAGCGATCAGCGTGTTCCAGGGGCGGGCGTCGAGGCGCTCGCGGCGGAAGAAGACGACGACGGACACCGAGGTCAGCAGGTACAGCAACATCATCGCCAGGACGGCGACCCCGCTGAACCAGGAGAACAGCGTCAGCACCGGGTCCTTGCCCGCCAGCGCGAAGGGCGTCACCAGCAGCACGGCCAGGACCGTCTGGACGCATCCGGCCGCCCAGGGCGCGTGCCGGCGGTTCAGCCCGCACAGCCGGCGCGGCAGCAGCCGGTCGCGGCCGAGGGAGAACAGGTAGCGGTTGGCCGAGTTGTGGAAGGTGAGGATGCCGGCGAAGAGGGACGTGGCGAGCAGGACCGGCAGCACGTCGCCGACCCAGCCGCCGAAGTCGGCCGCGATGGGCGCGAACACGAAGCCGGCCCCGTCACCGCTCTCCAGGGCCTTGCCCGCTGCCGCGGTGGCCTGGGACGCGCCGTAGGAGGAGATGAGCATCCAGGAGACCAGGGCGAAGAAGCCGGTGACCACGACGACCGCGAGATAGGTGGCCCTCGGCACGGTCTTCCTGGGCTCGCGGGCCTCCTCGCCGTAGATGGCGGTGGCCTCGAAGCCGAACATGGACGCCACGGCGAACATCACGGCCACGCCGGGCGCGCCGTCCAGGGCGGCGGACGGGGAGAAGCTGCCGGCGAGGCCGAGTCCCTCGGGTCCGCCGCCCTTGACGAGGGTGACCAGGGCGAAGACCGACAGGATGCTGAACTCCGCGAGGACGAGGACGGCCAGCACCTTGGCGCCCATCTCGACGCCGGCCGCCCCGAGGGCCTGCACGACGGCCATGGTGGCCAGCGCCCAGACCCACCACGGCAGATCGAGGCCGGTGTGGCTCGCGACCAGGCCGCTCACGATGGAGCCGTAGAGGCCGTACATGGCGGCCTGGATGGTGCAGTACGCGAAGAGCGCGAGGCCCGCGCTGCCGGTGCCGGTGGTCCGGCCGAGGCCCTTGCCGATGTAGGTGTAGAAGGCGCCCGCGTCCACGACGTGGCGGCCCATGGCGACGAAGCCCACCGAGAACAGCAGGATCACCAGGCCCGCCACCAGATAGGCGGCGGGCACGCCGGGCCCGTTGCCGAGCGCCACTGCGATGGGGGCCGCGCCGGCGATGCCGGTCAGCGGGGCCTGGGCGGACAGGACGAAGAAGAGGATGCCCAGGACGCCGAGGGCGTTGGGCTTGAGCGTGCCTGCGGTGGGCGCGTCCGGGGTCGCCGTGTGCCGGGAGACCGTCTGACTGTCCACGCGGATCACCTGCCTGAGGGAGGACGGATCGTTTCAGGCCAAACGAGTTGCCTCATCGTGGGGCGGAACTATCCGTTTGGCAAGGGGTGCGGAGCGGGGAATTCCAGGGCCTCCGGCCGGAAGGTCGCGGCCGGAAGATCAGCCGGCGGCCGGGAAGATCAGGCCTCGCCGTCGCGCTTGTCGGCGAGCAGCCGCAGCACCGAGCGCAGTTCGTCGAGGGCGTCCTCGATGACCTCGCGCTCGCCGAAGACCAGCTGGTGCAGGACGAGTCCCTCCAGCGTGGCGAAGACCATCCGGGACAGGCCCTCGTCCACCGGGCCGGGCAGCATCTGGGTGAGCTCGCGCCGGGTCGCGTCGAAGTACTCGGCGTACAGCGACCGCAGGTGGGCCAGGAGCTCGGGGCGGCGCCGGGACTCCAGCAGCAGTTCGTACTGGAACGCCTGAAGGTCGGGGCCGGACTCCACCATGTCCGTCAGGCCCACCGAGAAGTCGGCGGCCTCGCCCGTGCCCGGTTCGAGGGCGCTGCTGCTCAGGGAGGACCGGATGGCGTGGGTGAGGGCCTCTTCGATCAGAGCGTCACGGGAGCCGAAGTGGTGCACGACCAGTCCGTGGGTGACACCGGCCTCCTCCGCGACCGCCCGGTAGGTGAGCCGGCGCAGCCCGCCCCGGGCCACGACCCGCACGGCGGCCTCCAGCAGTGCCTCGCGGCCCGTGCCGTAGTGCACGCGCTTGCGGGGGCGGCGGCCGGCGGGCTCGGTCATGTCCGTGACCCTACCCGGGGCGCTCCGCTCCCCCGCACGGCGGCCGGAGCCCGCGTCAGCGACGCGGTGGCCGGATGCCACGGAACTCCCAGTCGCCGCCCAGTGCGGTCGACAGCACCTCCTCCGACTCGGTGGGCTGGGCGCCCACGTCCGTACGGATGGCGGTCGGCCCGGTCACGATGTGGTTGGTGAGCCGTCCGAGCCCCTCGACCTCCACCTCCACGACGTCCCCGGGCTGGACGGGACGCGAGTTGGCCGGTGTCCCGGACAGCAGGACGTCTTGGGGGTGCAGCGTGATGGTGCGGGCGATGTCGGCGACGAGGTAGTGCATGTCCCACGTCATCTCGTCGGTCGAACCGTCCTGCGCGACCTGTCCGTTGACGTAGGTCCGCAGCCGCTTGCCGTGGAAGTCCCAGTCGGTGACCAGCCCGGGGCCGAGCGGGCAGAGGGTGTCGGAGCCCTTGACCCGGAGCATGGAGCCGGCGTCCGTGTCGCGGAAGTCGTGCAGCCCGTAGTCGTTGGCGATGGTGTAGCCGGCGATGTACTCCCCCGCCTCGGCCGGCGAGATGTTCCGCGCCGTCCTGCCGATGACGATGGCGACCTCGCCCTCGTAGTTCAGCCACTTGCAGCCCTCGGGCCGGACGATCGCGCCCTGGTGGGCGTTGAGGGCGGAGACCGGCTTGTGGAAGTAGGTCGGGGTATCGGGAAGACCGATTTGGAACTCGTCGACCCGGCTGCGGTGGTTGAGGTGAACGGCGATGACCTTGGACGGCACGGCGGGCGGCAGATGCCGCGCGTCCCCGGCCTTGACGCGGCGGCCGTCCCCGGCGACGAGCTCGTCACCGTCGACGGTGACCTGGACGGCGGCGCCGTCGAGGAGGATGCGGCGGTACTCAGGCATGGGCGGACTCCTGCGCGGGGGTGTGGTCTGCGGTCCAGCCGTCGGCCGGGCGGTCGAACCAGAGGTGGACCTGGCCGGTGCCGACGGAGTTCTCGTACTCGCCGTACTGCCGGGCCGGGGCGACGCAGCCCTGCTCGCCGAGGGCACCGGCCATCATCAGGTAGTGGAAGAACTTCGCCTCGGGCTTGTGCTTCCAGAACGCGTCCATGGTGTCGAGGACCTTGTCGTGCCGGCCCTCCTTGAACCAGGCGATGCGTTCCAGGTCCGCCTCGCGGGCCTCGGGCGTACGGATGTGCACGGGGTCACTGGCCTCGTGGTCACGCAGTTCGCGCAGCGGCCAGAAGGTGTGCGAGAGGGCGCCGGAGGCGATGAGCAGCACCCGTCGCCCGGGGGTCGCGGCGATACCGTCTGCGAGCGCCCGCCCGAGCCTGAGGTGGTCCTCCATGTCGCCGGTCTGGCAGACCCCGATGGTGATCCACCGCTTGTCGGGCAGGCCCTCGCCCAGGTACGTCCAGAGGTTGGTGGTGGCGTAGTAGATCGGTAGGTACTCGTCGTCGATCGGGGTGATCCAGGTGCCGTGCTTGTCCGCGAACTTCGCCACGTTGTGGGCGAGTTCGGGGTCGCCCGGGAAGTCGTACGGCATCCGGCACATGCCGCGCGGCAGCTCCTCGGAGGTGAAGAGCCCCGCGCGCCGCTGCTGCGCGGTCACGACGAACTCGACGGTGGTCGCCCAGTGGGAGTCGAGCACGACCACGGTGTCGTAGTCGTCCCGCTCGAAGACGTCCCTGCGGAGCTCCCGGAGCCCGGTGACGAGGGTGATCTCCTTGCCCGAGTTCAGCTCCAGCCGCTCCTCCTCGGGCAGCACGATGGTGGGTACGTGGGCGAGCAGCCCGGCCCCGACGATCTCACCCATGGTCCTTCCATCCCTTCGGTGCGGTGACGGTGTTCTTCAGGTCGCAGTAGAAGTCGAAGCTCCAGGTGCCGCCCTCACGTCCGACACCGGACTGCCGGGAGCCGCCGAAGGGCGCCTGGAGGTCGCGCACGAAGAAGCAGTTGACCCAGACGGTCCCCGCGACCAGCTGCCCGCTGACCCGTTCGGCGCGCTCCCGGTCGCCGGTGACGACGGTGGCGGCCAGCCCGAAGCGGGTGTCGTTGGCGAGCCGGACGGCCTCGTCCTCGCCGGCGAAGGTCTGGAGGGTCAGGACCGGCCCGAAGACCTCCTCCTGCACGATCTCGGAGTTCTGGGCGACGCCGGTGAGGAGCGTCGGCGCGTAGTACTGCCCGTCCTTGCGATGCCCGCCGACGACCGCCCGCGCCCCGGCCGCGACGGCCCGCCGCACGAACCCGTCGATCTTCTCCAGCTGGCGGGGGTGGATGGTGGGCCCGATGTCGGTGGCCTCGTCGCGGGGATCGCCCTGGGCGAGGGCGGACGCCTTCTCCACGAACCGCCGGGTGAACTTCTCGGCGACCGGCTCCTCGACGAGCAGCCGGGTGCCCGCGAGACACACCTGGCCGGCGTTGTCGTACTGCTCGACGGCCAGGTCTACGGCCAGGTCGAGATCGGCGTCGGCGAAGACCAGCAGCGGTGACTTGCCGCCGAGTTCGAGGCTCAGCGGGGTGAGGTTCGCGGCTGCCGAGGCGGCGATGCGCCGGGCCGTCGGCACCGAGCCGGTGAAACTGATGCGGCGCACGTCCGGATGCGAGGTGAGGGCGTCGCCGACCTCGGAGCCATGGCCCTGGACGACGTTGAGGACACCCGCGGGCAGCCCCGCCTCGGCGGCGATGTCCGCCAGCAGGGAGGCGGTCAGCGGCGACCACTCGGCGGGCTTGAGTACCACGGTGTCACCGGCGGCCAGGGCCGGGGCGACCTTCCAGGTGGCCAGCATCAGGGGCGCGTTCCACGGGGTGATCAGCACGCAGGGGCCGGCCGGGTCCCACGAGACGTGGTTCGTGTGCCCGCGCGTCTCGAAGTCCTCGTGGCCGAGAGTGAGCAACCAGTCGGCGAAGAAGCGGAAGTTGTGGGCGACGCGGGGCATCACGCCCCGCCGGTGCGACCGCAGCAGCGCACCGTTGTCGGTGGTCTCGACGATCGCCAGCTCCTCGATCCTCTTCTCGACACCGTCGGCGATGGCGTGCAGGACGCGGGCGCGTTCGCTGCGCGGGGTGGCGGCCCAGCCGGGAAATGCGTCCCGGGCGGCGGCGACGGCGGCCTCGGCCTCGGCGGGACCGCCCCGGGCGATCTCTCCCAGCACACTGCCGTCGATCGGCGAGTGGTCGGTGAAGGTACCGGCGGAGGCGACACGCCGGCCGCCGATCCAGTGCCGGGTGTCGACGGCGACGCCGGCGACGGTGATCTTGTCAAGCATGAAATGAGCTCCTTTGTTCATCAGGGGGCGGGTTCGTGCTCTCGGGGGCGCGGGGAACTGCGCGAACAACCACGACGAATCCGCACCCGCCCGCCCGCATCACTCGGCGGACGCCCCCGACCTACCGGCCTCCAGCAGCCGGCCGCCGTCCCAGACCACGCCGACCTGGCGGTAGTACGCGGCGATCGGCTCCCGGATCTCCAGGCGGGCCAGTTCCTCGGTCGGCGCCTCGAACAACTCCAACTCCGCGTCACCGACCCACGGCTGACCGCCCTCGAAGGACGCGGCCCCGGACTCGACCAGCTCGTCGAGAGCCAGTCCCGTGCCCTCGATCGACGGCAGCCACCGGTGATGCGCCATGGGATGCGCATTGACGAACCCGCCGCTCCCGGAAGGCCCCCGCAGCGTCACCACGGCCTGGGCAAGACGCCGATCCGCAGCCGCCAACGTCGCCCCGAACCGAGCCCCGGCCTCGATCCGCGGCGCAGGCCCGTAGGGATGCGGTCGCGTCTGATGAATGGAGCCCAGCTTCTTCGGATACCCCTGATGCAGCCCGCGCGCGATCGCGAAGTCCTTGTCCACCCAGATGTACACGCACCGCGAGTACGTCCGCCCCCGGTACCGGCACCGCACCACCGCGAACGCCTCCTTGTACTGGGAGCGCACCGGATCCAGCAGTTCCTCCCCCGACCCCGAGCAGGACTGCCAGTCCGCCCAGATCAGAGCGACCGCCCCCGGATCCTCCTCGGCCAACTCCAGCGGCTCGGGGAGCAGTTCACGCACCCGCGCCGGGTCGGTGCGGTACTCGACCGTCAACAGGTCACCGGAGTAACGCCAGGGCGGGGAAGGAATCAGCGACGACGCGCCCGTCGCCGTCTTGGGGTGGAAGTAACCACGAAGACCGGTCACGAGAGGGCTCCTTACGGGGTGGGGGCGGGCTGCTTCAGGAGTTCGGCGCGGTACCGGGCCGCGGCACGGACGACGGAAGACCGTCCGAGCGCGACGATGCCGACCAGACGTCCGTCGCTGTGGTAACCGACCAGCACGTCCCCGGAGGTGTCACCGTCCAGGACCCGGACATCACCGAGCCCCAGAGCGGGCGCGCCGAAGGACTGCAACCGGAAGTCGTGCTGGTCGCTCCAGAAGGTGGGCAGCGGAGCGAAGGGCGCCACGCCGGCGTCACCCCCGACCAGCACCTTCGCGGCGTGCCTGGCCGAGTCGCCCGGCACGGACCAGTGCTCGACCCGCCGCGGCACACCGTCGTAGCGGGCGTTCGGGAAGCGGGCGACATCGCCGACCGCGACGACCTCCGGTCGGCCTCCTGCCCGCAGGTGCCGATCGGTGAGGACCCCGTCGCTCAGGTCCAGCCCGTTGCCGTCCAGCCACTCGGTGTTGGGAACCGAGCCCACGGACTCCACCACCACATCGGCGGGGAGCACGGACCCGTCGCTCACCACGACACCGGTGACACGGTGGTCCCCCTCGAACCCGGTCACACCCGAACCCAGCACGAAACGGACCCCGCGCTCCTGGTGCCGCGTGAGCAGCACACGCGCGAGCGTCTCTCCGAGCGGCCCGGCCATCGGCAACGGCAGCGGATCGACGACGGTCACCTCGGCCGCACCGAGCCCGACGGCCGTCGCGGCGACCTCGCAGCCGATGAACCCGGCGCCGACCACGACCACGCGCACGCTGGGCCGGGTCAGCGCGTCGCGCAGGACCCGGGCGTCGTCGATCGTCCGGACCGTGTGGCGGCCCTCGACCGGCCCGGGGCAGCGCAGCCGCCGGGGCCGCGTCCCGGTGGCGACGACCAGACCGTCGTAGGAGAGGACCGAGCCGTCGTGGAGTTCGACGGTCCGCCCGGCGAGCCGGGCCGCGGTGACTCTCGTGCCCAGCCGCCACTCCACATCGGCCGCGACCGGCTTCGGCGTGAAGGCGAGCGAGGCGAAGGACGCCTTGCCCGCGAGGACCTCCTTGGACAGCGGGGGCCGGTTGTACGGCCGGTGCGGCTCGTCACCGATCACCGTGATGCGGCCGGCCCAGCCCGCGGCGCGGAGCTGCTCGGCGGCCCGGAGTCCGCCCAGGGAGGCGCCGGCGACGACGATGCGCCCACTCATGTCAGTCCTCGATCCGGATGGCCTGGAGCGGGCAGACGTCCGCCGCCTCCTCGACCTCGTCGCGCAGGGCGTCGTCGGGGTCGGGTACGTAGGCAAGGCGGCCGTCGTCGTCCATCCGGAAGACGTCGGGGGCCGCGAAGACGCACTGGCCGTGGTCCTGGCACTTGTTCATGTCGACGACGACCTTCATGGCCGGTCCTCCTGAATGTGAGGGCGTCGAAGCGGGGTGAAAGGGGCCCGGCCGGAACGGGCCGGGCCCCGGCCAACGGGGTGCGGTCACCGCGACCCCGAACTCGTTTGGCTTCAAACAAGGTAGGCAGGGGCAGGGGTCTGGTCAATAGCTATCCGGATGGATAAATTCTTGCCCCCACCCCCTTGCGGCACCCTTCACCCACCCCTACCGTTTGGCATCAAACAAAGCTCCGGGCGGTCCCTGGCTCCGCCGCGCCCGACAGCTCGTTCCCCACGCCACCCGCCTCCCCGGCCCCTGGTCCCCGGAGGTGTCCCGACGTCCGCCCGAGGAGACAACGGTGAGCGCTCACGACCTTGAAGAAGTCCGCCGCCACATGGAGCGGCTCGCCCGCGACGGCATCGACGTGGTCCGGGTGACCTATCCCGACCTCATCGGCACCGACCGGGCGCGTGACGTGCTGCTGGAGGAGCTGCCCCGGGCCTGTGAGCACGGTCTCGCGTTCTGCCGGGCCGTCTACCACACCAGCCCGCAGGGCGACGTGGTCCCGGTCAGCGGCGGCCTCGACGCGGGGCTGCCCGACATCTGCGTCCGCCCGGACCTCGGCACGCTGGTGCCGCTGCCCTGGGAGCCGGGGGTGGCCGTCTGCCTGGGGGAGGTCGTCGACCCGGCGACCGGCGCACCCGCGCCGGAGTCACCCCGCGACCTGTTGCGCGCCGTCCTCGCCGGGTGCGCCGAGCACGGGCTGCGGCCGGTGGTCGGACCCGAGCTGGAGTACTTCCTGTGCGAACCGGACCCGGCCGGCGGCTGGCGCCGCTACGCACCCGACCCCGGGGTCGTCTACACGGCCGGGCTGCGCGCCGACCCGGCCAACCACCTGCTGCGCACCCTGCGCCACGTGCGCGATCTCGGCGTCGGGGCGATCAGCGGCAACCACGAGTTCGACGGCGGCCAGATCGAGATCAACCTGGCGCACTCCGACGCCGCGTCGGCCGCCGACCGGGCCTTCCGCTTCAAGGCTGCGATCAAGGAGCTGGCCCGCAAGGAAGGCAGACTGGCCACCTTCATGGCCAAGCCCTTCAACGACGCGGGCGGCTCGGGCTTCCACCTCCACCTCTCCTGCGACGACGCCGAGGGCCGCAACACCTTCGACGACCCGTCGGGCCCCTACGGCCTGTCCGCCACCGCCCGGCACGCCGTCGCCGGCATCCTCGCCCACGCGCCCGCCCTGGCCGCGTTGCTCAACCCCACGATCAACTCGTACAAACGCTTCGGCCCGGACACCCTCGCGCCCTGGCTGATCGACTGGGGACTGGACAACCGCAGCGCCATGGTGCGCATCCCGCCCGAGCGCGGCAGCGGCGCCCGGCTCGAACTGCGGCTGGGCGACGCGAGCGCCAACCCCTATCTGGCGATCGCCGGGACGACGGCCGCCGCGCTGCTGGGCGTCCTGGCCGGCGAGGAACCGCCCACGCCGCTGGAGGGGTACGGCTACGACACCGCCCGCTCCGCGGTCCTGCCGCAGACCCTGTCCGCCGCGCTCGACGCGCTGGAGGCGGACACCGCCCTGACCGGCCTGCTCGGCAAGGGCTTCACCACGTCCTTCCTCTCCTACAAGCGCGACGAGGCCGAACGCTTCCACCGGCACGTCACCGACTGGGAGTTCACCGAGTACGCCTACCACCTGTGACGCCGAGGAGCTGTGCCGATGACGACCGAGACCCTGACCGACGCCGTGCGTGAGCCGCTGCCCCTGGCCGACGTGGACCTCGCCGACCTGGACCGCTTCACGGACGGCGTCACGCCCTGGCGGATGTTCCACACCCTGCGCCACGAGGACCCGGTGCACTGGCAGCCCGAGGAGGGGCCCAACTCCGGTTTCTGGGCGGTGACCCGGCACCGGGACATCGTCCGGGTCGACCGTGACGCCGAGACCTTCACGTCCACGAAGTTCGTCAACCTGGAAGAGGTCGACGACGACCAGATCAAGAAACGCGCCTCGATCCTCGAACTGGACGGGGTCCGGCACCGGGCACTGCGCAGCCTGATCCAGCGACAGTTCGGCGCGAACGTGATCAGCGGCTACACCGACTTCCTGCGCGGCCTGACCGCGCGGACCCTCGACGCCGCCCTCGCCAAGGGCCGTTTCGACTTCGTGGCCGACGTCTCGGCGGACTTCCCGATCAACGTCCTCGCCCGGCTGCTGGACGTGCCCCCGGAGGACAACCAGAAGCTCATCGACTGGGGCAACCGCATCATCGGCCACACCGATCCCGACTACGCGGACGTCCTGCTGCACAGCGAGGAGAGCGAGCAGTACCGCGACCTGCCCTTCCGCTCCCCCGCGTCGCTGGAGGTCTTCGAGTACGGACGGGAGCTGGCGCGGCGGCGCCGGGGCGGCGACGGCACGGACCTGATCTCCCGCCTGGTCAACACCACACCCCGGGACGGGGTCCCGCTCTCCCCGCAGGACTTCGACAACTACTTCCTGCTCCTGGTCGTCGCCGGCAACGAGACGACCCGCCACACCATCTCCCACTCCATGCTGGCTCTCATCCAGCACCCCGAGCAGCTGGCCCGTCTCCAGGAGGACCCCGCGCTGATCCCGGGCGCGGTGGAGGAGTTCCTGCGCTGGGCCTCCCCGGTCTACCACTTCCGCCGCACCGCCACGCGCGACGCCGAGCTGGGCGGCAAGCGGATCAGGGAGGGGGACAAGGTGGTGATGTGGTTCGCCTCCGGCAACCGCGACGAGGAGGTCTTCGGCGACCCGTACGACTTCGACGTCACACGGACGGACAACGACCACGTCACCTTCGGCAAGGGCAGCCCTCATCTGTGCCTGGGCAACCTCCTCGCGCGCACCGAGATCCGCATCATGTTCGAGGAACTGATCCCGCGCCTGGCGGACATCCGCCTGGCGGGCGAGGTGCCGCGGGTGCGCTCCAACTTCGTCAACGGCATCAAGAAGCTGCCGGTCGAGGTCACGCCCGCCTGACACGGTGCATCCCGTCGCGCGGCGGCCGGATCGTCCCTCGACGTGCTCCTCGTGCAGGTAGTGCCCGCTGTCCGGCCCGTGGTCGACGCGGGCGCCGGGCACGGTCAGGGTGCCGCGTTCCCCGGCTGCCGCCTCCGCCGAGGCACATGGCGTGAGCGCGGGCTGTGTGCGGCGGCGCAGGTTGGGCGCCTCATCCTCGCATCCGGCCCCGCTCCGTCGCCCATGGGTGCGGACATCGCCCGGGCCGGGCACTCGATCCAGGCCATGTGATCCGGAGCACGCCCGTGAGCCACCGGCCGCACGCGGCCAACGTCGCTTCGACGGGCCGTTCTAGAGTGCTCGTCATGTCGACAGCAGCCACGCCGGCCACCCAGGCTTATCTCTCCGAGTTGTTCTCCCTGCACGGCCGGACGGCGGTGGTCACGGGCGGCAGTTCCGGCATCGGCCGCGCCATCACCGGTGCCCTCGCGCGCGCCGGGGCGAGCGTGGTGGTCGTGGCCCGTGGCGAGGCGGGACTGACCGAGACGGTCGGGGAGCTGACGGCCGAGGGCTGCCGCGCCGCGTGGGTCGGCGCGGACCTGAGTTCGCGCGAGGGTGTGCGGACGGCCGCCGAGCGGGCCGTCGAGGCGTTCGGGGAACCGGACATCCTCGTCAACAGCGCCGGGATCAACGTGCGCCCGCCCATGGACGAACTCACCGAGGACGTCTGGGACCTCACGATGGCCGTCAACCTGGACGCGCCGTTCCTGCTGGGCCAGCGCTTCGGCCCGGGCATGGCGGAGCGCGGCTACGGGCGGATCCTGCACATCAGCTCCCAGCAGGCGCACCGGGCGTTCGTCCAGAGCGGTGCCTACGGGGCCTCCAAGGGCGGCCTGGAGTCGCTGGCGCGGTCGCAGGCCGAGGCGTGGTCGCCGCGCGGCGTCACGTGCAACGTGCTGGTGCCGGGTTTCGTCATGACACCGCTCAACGCGCGGCTGTCGTCGGATCCGCAGAAGGTGGCCGCCCTCGCCGAGCGCACGCTGATCGGGCGCAACGGCCTGGCCGAGGACTTCGCGGGGGCGGCGGTCTTCCTGGCGGGCCCGGCGTCCGGCTACATCACCGGGCAGGCGGTCTTCGTCGACGGCGGCATGTCGGTGCACTGACGCCGTCCCGCCGCATCGCGGTCAGTGCCCGCAGGAGTCCTTCCGCCATACGAAGACCTCCGTGCTCGGGCCGCGTTCGGAGAACCGGCCCGTGGGAGAGGCCTCCCGCAGCAGCCGGCGCAGGTCCTCCTCGAAGTCGTCCCGGCGGCCTTCGAACAGATGCGGCGCCGAGAACGACATCGAGAACACCCAGGCGACGACGTCGTCCACGGTCCGCTCCAGCGCCTGCCCGCCGGGGACGACGAGACGCCGGGGGCCGGAGAATCCGGCCCGGGCGAACACCTCGGCCTCACCGCCCGGTGTGCCCCGCGGCAGCGCCCCGCGGCCCGCTCGCCGCACGGGTCCCAGGTACCGCCTGACCAGTTCGTCGACGGCCCCGTAGGGGACCGCCGGGTGCGGCAGGCCGTCGAGGGTGCGGTGCTCCGTCTTCAGGTCCGAGATGTGCACCAGGGCGCCGCCCGGCCGGAGCATGTCCCTGACGGTCGCCGCGACCAGGTCGCGGTCCATCCAGTGGAAGGACTGCGCGAAGGCGGCGACGGCGAACGTGCCGAGCCCCGCGGGCAGTTCCTCGGCGCGGGCCCGCACCCACCGGGTCCTCTTTCTCACTCCCCGGTCAGCGGCCCGGCGTGCGGCTTCGGCGATCATCCCGCGGTCGGGGTCCACTCCGACGACCTCGCCGAACAGATGCGCGAGGCTCAGGGCGACGGTCCCGGGCCCGCAGCCCACGTCGACGAGCCGCCCCTCCCCGTCCGGCCGCAGCTCCTCGGCGAGCGCGTCCGCCAGCCCCGGGGCGTACGGCAGCCGCCCCCGCTCGTAGTAGGCGGCGGTCCCCGCGAACAACGTGTCGTCCCACTCCCAGCCGACCGCCACGCCGCCCACCACCTCACCGCACAGGATTCCGTCATCACCCGACCGGACGATGACCCCGATGATTCCACGGCCCCGCAAGCCACCGGGGCCGGACGGCCGGGGACCAGCCGGCCGGGCCCTCGACCGGCGGGCGGTTGTCAGTGCCCGGTGTCACGCTGGGCCCACCGAATCTGCGGAAGGGAAGCATCGCCATGATCACCACGGAGTTCGCCCCCGGATCCCCCTGTTGGCTCGACCTCGGCACTCCGGACGTGCGGGCCGCCGCGGCCTTCTACGGCGCCGTGCTCGGGTGGGACTACGAGTCCATGGGCGGGAGCGAGGACTTCGAAGGCGGCATGTTCCGGAAGGACGGCAAGACCGTCGCCGGCCTCGGCAAGCTCACGGAGGAGGGAGCGCGCTCGGCCTGGATGCTCTACTTCAGCGTCCCCGACGCGGACGCCACGACGCAGGCCGTGCAGGAGGCGGGCGGCACCGTCCGGGTGGCGCCGATGGACCTCGACGACTGGGGCCGGATGGCGCAGTACACCGACCCGCTGGGCAGCCAGTTCGCCGTCTGGCAGCCGGGGACGAACAAGGGCGTCGACCTGGTCGACCAGCCGGGCTCGCTGTCGTGGACTGAGCTGCTCACGAGCGACGCGAGAGCCGCGAAGGAGTTCTACGGCGGCCTGTTCGGCTGGCAATTCAGCGACATGGAGCTGCCGGGCGGCGGAGGCACGTACACCCTCATCACCCCCGCGGGACTGCCCGCGGAGCGCATGCACGGCGGTCTCATGGAGATGGCCAAGGAGAACCTCTCGCTGACGAACGGCCGGCCCTACTGGCACCCCGTCTTCAACGTCGAGGACTGCGACGCCGCGGTGGCCAAGGTCACCGAGAACGGCGGCAGCGTGCAGATGGGGCCCGCGGACGCGGAGGGCGTCGGCCGGCTGGCCGTCTGCCTCGACCCGGCGAACGCCGACTTCGTGGTGCTCACCCCGGCCGGGAGCTGAGCCCGGCGGACCCCACCCCCCGGTGAGCCGGTAAACGCTTCTTGCATATGATGTGCAAATGCGGAACACCATCATCAGGGAAGCCACGGCGGAGGATCTCGACGGGGCCCGGGTGGTGATGCTCGACGCGGTGTACCGGGACTTCGGGACGGGGTACGTGCCAGAGTGGCACGCCGACATCATCGACCCCGCGTCCTTCTACGTCCTGCCGCCACGGCACACGCTCCTGGTCGCCGTGGACGAGCGGGACGGGACGGTGGCGGCCACGGCGGCCCTGGACGCGCGCGGCCCGGCGCATCCGCCGAACCCGCGCCGGCTGGCCGAGCGGTTCCCCTCGGGCGAGACGGCACAGCTCCGGCGGGTGTACGTACGCCCCGAGCACCGCCGGCGGGGCCTGGCCCGGCGGCTGGTGGAGGGTCTGCTGGACTTCGCGCGGGCCGACGGTGGATACCGGTCCGTGTATCTGCACACGTATCCGAACTCGCCGGGGGCCATGGGCCTGTGGCGGGCGCTGGGCAAGGTGGTGTGCGACGAGCGGGAGGACGTGCCCGGCGGGGGCAGCGGCGTGGTGCACTTCGAGATCCCCTTCGCCTGAGCGCCCCGGGGACGACGGTGAACACCTCGATCTCACCCCTGTCCAGGGGCCTGGCCGCCCTGCGCGTGCTGGCGCGCGGCGGCGTCCCGACGCTGCTGTGGCGGGCCGCGCTCACAGCCGGCCTGGTGGGCGCGATCGGCCTGCTGCCGTGGCTGTCGCGCACCGACCCGGCGCTGACCGTGCTGAAGTCCCGCTCGGCGGACCGCGACCCGACCCCCGAGGTGCTGCGCGCCATCCGCGACGAACTCGGCCTCGGCGACGGCCCCTTGGCACTGCTCGGCCGCTGGCTGGGCGGGCTGGCGCACGGGGACGCGGGCACGTCGTGGGTGTCCGGTGCCCAGGTGCTGCCCTCCGTCATGCCGGCGCTCGGCGTGTCGTTGCTGCTGATGTCCGGCGCCCTCGTCGTCGCCGCGGTCACGGCGACGGCCGTGTGCGCCCGTACGCTCCGGCTCGGCGCGCGGGGCCGTCTCGGCGCGCGCGGTGCCGGCGGCACGGCGACCGCGGTACTGGCCGCGCTGCCCGAGTTCCTCGTCGCCGCCGTGCTCGCCTCGGTGATCGGCGTGCAGCTGGGGTGGCTGCCGGCCCTGGGCTGGTACGGGCCGCGGTGGATGGTGCTGCCCTCGCTGGCCCTCGGCCTGCCGGCCGGCGCGGTCCTCGGGCGGATGCTGGACGATCTGCTGCCCGGCGCGTTCGCCGAACCCTGGGCCCTGGCCGCCGCGGCCCGGGGTGTCCCGCCGGCATCCGTGGCGCGGCAGGCGGTGCGCCGCTGTGTGCCCGGTCTGCTGCCCAACCTGGGCCTGTTCGTGGTCGGTCTGACCGGCGGGTCCGTCGCCGTCGAGCAGATCTTCGACATCCCCGGCCTGGGCCGGCTCACCCTGAACGCCGCGCTCGCCCAGGACCTGCCCGTCCTGCAGACCGGCACGCTCACCCTCGTCCTGCTCGCGGCCACCGCCGGTGTCCTCGCCCGGCTGGCGGCCCGGCTGCTGATCGGGCCCGCGCTGCGCGACGGCGCCCTGTCCTCCCTGCACCGGCCGGCCCCGCCCCCGCCCCGCGCCCTGCCCCTGCTGTACGGGGCGCTGCTCGCCACGGTCATCGGCCTCGGCCTGCCGCGTGACGCACGCGCCCTGGACACCCTCGCCCGGCTGCAAGGCCCCTCCCCGACGCACCCGTTCGGGACGGACGCGCTGGGCCGCGACGTCCTCGCCCGGGTCGCCCACGGCGCGCTGAACACCCTCGGCACGGCGCTCGCGGTGAGTGCCGCGGCCCTTCTCGCCGGGCTGCTGCTGGGGCTGCTGCCGCGGCTGTCCGGGCCGCTGGTCGACACCGTCAGTGCCGTACCGCCCGTCCTGGCCGGGCTCCTCGTCGCCGGTGTCACGGGCAGCGGCCCCTGGGTGCCCGCCCTCGCCGTCGGCGCCGTGGCCTGGTCCCCGCTGGCCGCCCACACGTCCTCCCTGCTGCGTCAGGAGCGCGCGACCACCCACCTGGCCGCCACCCGTGCCCTGGGCGCCGGGCGTGGCTACCTGCTCCGGCACGAACTCCTGCCCGCCGTGCTGCCGGCGGTGACCCGGCACGCCCTGCTCCGGCTGCCCGGCGTCGCGCTGGGCCTCGCCGCGCTCGGCTTCCTCGGCCTGGGCGCGCAGCCACCGTCCCCCGAGTGGGGTCTGCTGCTCGCCGAGAACCAGCCCTACGCCGAGCGTGCCCCGTGGGCCGTCCTCTTCCCGGCCGCCGTACTGGCCCTGCTGGGCGCGCTCGCGGTGACGGCCGCCGGCGGCGTACGGCTGCCCCGGCGGCGTACGCGGGCCGACAGCCCGGCGCAGCCGCCCGGTGACCGGTTCGTGCCCGCCCCGCGGCAGCGGCCGGACCACGACGACGCCCTCCCGACCCCCGTGTCCCTCTCGACGAGAGAAGAACGATGACAGGCCTCATATCCCGCGTCCTGGCCCGCCGGTCCGCCCCTGCCTCCGGCGACGGGACACCCGGCGAAACGACGCCCGGGGCCCCGCGCGCGAGCACCTGGCGGCTCTGGCGGGACCTGTCCCCGCTGCTGCGGCTGCTGATCGTGACCCAACTCGCCTTCAACGTCGGCTTCTACGCCGTGCTGCCGTTCCTGGCCGAGCACCTCGGCACCGCGATCGGCATGGCGGGCTGGCTGGTCGGCTTCGTGCTCGGGCTGCGCACCTTCAGCCAGCAGGGCCTGTTCGTGGTCGGCGGTTCGCTCGTCGACCGCTACGGCGTACGCCCGGTCGTGCTGGCCGGATGCGTACTGCGGATCGCCGGGTTCGCGTGGCTGGGGTACGCGGAGGCGAGCTGGGCCGTGATCGGGGCGGTCCTGGTGATCGGCTTCGCCGCCGCGCTGTTCTCCCCCGCCGTGGAGTCCGAGGTGGCCCGCCAGGCAGTGGTCTGGGAGGAGGAGGGACACGGCTCACGCACCCGTCTCCTGGCCCTGTTCAGCGTGGCGGGCCAGGCCGGGGCCTTCGTCGGACCGCTGCTCGGCGCGCTGCTGCTCGCCGTCGACTTCCGCACCGCGTGCCTCGCGGGTGCCGCGGTGTTCGTGCTCGTCCTCGCCGGGCACGTGTGGCTGATGCCGCAGCACATCCCCGGCCGGGTCCGGACCCGCGAGAAGGGCGGGGTGCGCCTGCTGCTGCGCAACCGCCGCTTCCTGGGCCTGTGCTGCGCGTACGGCACGTACCTGCTCGCCTACAACCAGCTGTATCTGGCCCTGCCGGACGAGGTGCAGCGGGCGGCGGGCTCCCAGGCTCCGCTGTCCTGGCTGTTCGCCCTGTCCTCGGTGCTGGTGGTGTTCGCCCAGCTGCCGGTGACCCGCTGGGCGGGCGACCGGCTCGACCTGCGCCGCTCCATGACCGCGGGGCTGCTGCTGATCGCGTCGGGTTTCGCGGTGGTGGCCGCGGCGAGCCCCGCGGGCTGGACGGGGACCGCCGGACTGCTGCCGGCCGCGGGCTTCGTCGTGCTGCTCACCGTGGGGCAGATGCTGGTCGTGCCCGCCGCCCGCGCCTGGGTTCCCGACCTCGCCGAGGAGGGCCGGATCGGCCTCTACATGGGTGCGCTGTCGTCCGTCTCGGGCCTGATCGTCCTCGCCGGCAGCGCGGCCACCGGCTCCCTGCTCGAAGCGGGCCTCCCGGCCGCCGTGCCGTGGCTGGCCCTCGCGGCCGTACCCGCCCTGACGGTGACACTGCTGCCGCGATGGAAGGAGCGGGCGCGGGAGGCGGGCGCGACGGCCTGACGGCACGTGGACACACCGGCCGAGGCGGCCCGGCCCATGGCTCAGGAGGCGGGCGCGTGGCGACCTTTGACCGCACCCGGAGACACAGGGGCCGGTGCGCGGCAGCCCGATCGCAGGCCCAGGCAGGGGGCGCGGCGGCCGGCCCGCAGGCGCACGGGCGGGTGCGCGGCAGCCCGGCCACACGCGGCAGGCAGCCCGGCGGCAAGCGGTGACGCGGGGAAGCGACCGCAGTGGCCCGGCCCGGTGGCCCGAAGGCACCGGTGACAGCCGCGGCAACCACGCCCGCCGTGCCGTCACCCCCGCGAGACACTGCTTCACTCACCGATCAACGGGGACGTACCGTCCCACGGCACCGCACCGGGGAAGAGTGGTCACGCGGCGCCAGTATCCTGGGTCGGCTGCACGCCCCCCACCAACCCCCGCTCCGACGCGGGGAGTTACGGGCTGCCGCGAGGACCTTCCCACTGAGCATAGGACGAGGACGAGTGCTGCTAGCGGGCCGCTACCGGCTGGACGTTGAGATCGGGCGCGGCGGAATGGGAGAGGTCTGGCGTGCGTACGACGAGACCCTCGCCAGAGCGGTGGCCGTCAAACTGCTGCTGCCCCAGGACACCGACCCCACGGCGGCCTCCCGGTTCCGCCTGGAGGCCCAGACGGCCGGGCGTCTCAACCACCCCAACGTGGTCGGGGTCCTGGACTTCGGCGAGTACGACAACCGCCTGTACCTGGTGATGGAGCTGGTCGAGGGCGACAGCCTCGCCCGGGTGCTCTCCGTGGCGGGCGCGCTCCCCGCGGAGCGGGTGGCCCGACTCGCCGCGCAGGCCGCCGCCGGACTCGCCGCCGCACACGAGCAGGGCATCGTGCACCGGGACGTCAAACCCGCCAACCTCCTGCTCGACGCGGGCGGCACGCTGAAGATCGGCGACTTCGGCATCGCGCGTTTCCTCGACGACCCGGGCGCCGCGCTCACCGCCACCGGCCAGATCGTCGGCACCGGTCTCTACCTCGCACCCGAACGGGCCCTGGGCCGGCCCGCGGGTCCCGCCTCCGACCTGTACTCCCTGGGGTGCGTGCTCTACCAGCTCCTCAGTGGCCGCCCGCCGTTCCAGGCGGACACCGCCGTCGCACTCCTCCACCAGCATCTCGACAACGCCCCCGTGCCGCCCAGGGAACTCGGTGTCGCCGGTCTGCCGCCGGCCTTCGAGAGCTACCTCCTCGCCCTGCTCGCCAAGCAGCCCGAGGACCGGCCCACGGCGCAGCAGGCCGCCGAGTGGTTCGCCGGCGGCGCCTGGCGGGGGCTGCCCGAGCCGCTGCCGGAGGCGGCGTCGCCCGTGCCGGCCGCCGGGCCCGGGCCGTACGCACCGGCCGGCACCGGCACCCCGGCCACGTACGTGCTGCCCACCGGGTCGCGCACCGCCCCGGCCGGGCGTTCCCGTCGCGCCGCGCCCCGCAACGGCCCCGGCAATCACCGGAGAACGGCCGCGGCGGTGGCGGCTGCGGCCGTCTTCCTCGCCGCGATGCTCGCCGGCATGCAGTGGTTCTCGCCCGACGACACCGCGACGCAGGGCACGGACCCTGACGCGTCCCCGTCCGCGAGCAGCCCGGCCGCCCCCTCGCCCCGCTCCGCCGACTCCGCCGACCCCCTGGCCTCCGCCCCGGCGTCCGCCACGACTCCGACCGCCGACGCGGTGGCCGATGTCACCCCCTCCACCACGGCACCCGAATCCCCGGCACCCGCCGAAGCGACGGCCGGCGCCACGAGCCCGGCGCAGGAGACGGGCGACAGCTCGCCGGAGAAGGCGAAGAAGGCGGACAAGCCCCAGCAGGAACAGCCTCCGCAGTCCGGGGACGGCGAGGAGGTCGATGGCGACGAGGGGGACGACTGAGCCTCCTGCGCCGGCGCGAGCGGCCGCCCCTCGGTGCGGCGCTCCTCCCCGTCCGGGGCCCGCACCGGGCCCGCCCCCGAGGCACCGGCCCGCCCCGACCTGCCCCGAGGACGCGGGACTGCGACTGCCGTGGGAGGGCCGCTGCGGCGGAACTGCTGTGCGTACAGGGGTGGTTGGCCGCCACGGAGCCGGAGCCGCGGACGCCCGCGGAACTCGCCGCCCTCCCTCGCGGCGGGACCGCTGGGCACGCCCGAAGCCTGAACCGCGCCCGCAGCGCGACAACCGAACACGCCCGCGCTTGAGGCGCGCCCGTCTTCATCGCCGCTGTCAGCGCAGCACCGGCGGTGTCCAGTCGGCATGCCGCAGGATCGTGCGGACGGTCGCGCGGGAGGGGGCCAGTCGGAGAGCGGCGTTCCGTGCGGCGACGGCCAGTGGGTGCGTCAGCTGTTGCCCCAGCCGGCCTGCTTGGCGGGCGGCGCGTGCGACGGACTGGCTGCGGGGGCGGCGCTCGGCGTCGTAACGGGCCAGCGCCGATGCGACGGTGGGCTCGCTGGCGAGTACGGCGGCCAGCACGGCCGCGTCCTCCAGCGCCTGGCAGGCGCCCTGGCCGAGATTCGGGGTCATGGCGTGGGCGGCGTCGCCGAGCAGCGCGACGCGGCCGGAGGTGAACGCGGGCAAGGGCGTCACCAGTTCGTGGATGTCGTGGTGCAGGACGGCGTCGGGGCGGGTCGCGTCCAGCAGCCCGGGAATCGGCTCGTGCCAGGTGCCGAACCGTCGGCGCATCGCGTCGAGGGCGTCCGTGTGCCGTACCCCGGGCGGCGAGTTGAGCACCGCGTGCCACTCGGCCCGGCCGTCGGCGAACGCGATGTGCCCGAACTCCGCTCCCCTCCCCCAGGTCAGTTCGAAGTCGGTGGCCGGCTCGACCGGATGCTCGGTGACGGCGCGCAGCACGGTCGAGCCGCTGTAGGCCGGCCCGGGGTGCTCAGGGAACAGCTGGGCGCGCAGCCGGCTGCCCACTCCGTCGGCGGCCACGAGCAGATCCGCCTCCAGGACGGTGTCCCCGAGCGCTATCCGCACCCGGCCGGGGTCAACGCGGTCGACGGACGTCGCTTCGGCCCCGGTCACCAGGCACTCGGCCGGCAGCGCGGCGCGCAGCAGATGGTGCAGCCCGGCCCGGGGGATGCCGGCGATCGGTGTGCCCAGTTCGCGTTCGAGAGCGGTGCCGTCCATCCGGGCCAGCCAGCCGCCGCCGGGGGTCCGGGTGCCCCCGGTGTACTGGGGCCGGGCGGCCGCGCGCACCGCCTCGCCGACACCGAGGGCGTCCAGAGCGCGGATGCCGTTGGCATGCAGGGAGATACCGGCACCCGCGTCGGCCAGGACGGGGGCGCGTTCGGCCACCGTCACCTCCCAGCCGATCATGCGCAGACCGATCGCGGCGGCCAGACCGCCGATGCCTCCGCCCACCACGACCGCACTGCCCCCCATACCGGCCCTCCCTCGTTCGCCCCGCCGTGCTTCTTCTACAGATGTAGAAGGATCCTACCCCCGCTCCTCTACAGGTGTAGAAAGGGGGGGATGCCCACAGACCGACGTACCGTCCTCGCCGATGCGGCCATCGGCGTGCTCGCCGACGCCGGAATGCGAGGACTGACCCATCGCGCGGTGGACCGGGCGGCAGGCCTGCCGGCCGGCACCACGTCCGCGTACTACCGCACCCGCCAGGCACTGCTCACCGCCCTGGTCCGGCGCCTGGTCGCCCTCGACCAGGCGGAACTCCAGGCGATCGGGGACCGGGCACCGGTGCCGCGCACGGCCGAGGAACTGGTGGCCGGGATCGCCGCGTTCGTCGAGCAACGGCTCACCGGGGAAGGACGGCGACGCTCTCTCGCGCGCTACGCGTGTGCCATCGAGAGCGTGCACCACCCCGAGCTGCGGGAGATCCTCGTGCCGCGCCGGAACGCGGGGCGGCAAGCCGTCTGCGACTTCCTGGCCGATCAGGGTGTCGCGGACGCCGAGGACCGCACGGTCACGCTGCTGACCTGTGTGGACGGACTGGTCTTCGACCGGCTGGTGGGCGGCGGCTCCGTGTCGGAGCAGGAGATCCGCTCACTCGTGGCGGCGGCGCTGCGAGCGCCCACCCCCGCGGACGCCGCCCACGGCACGCCCGGCCCGCCGTAAAGCGCTTGTCGGCCTTCACCGCGCGGCATACGTTGCCGAGGTGGATCTCTTCTCACGCTCCTGGACGGCGCTTCGCGCGGTGGTCGCCGAACTGGCCGACGAGGACTTCGCCCGGCCGTCCGGCTGTACCGGCTGGCTGGTGCGGGACCTGGTGTGCCATCTGGTCATCGACGCGCAGGACGTCCTGATCACCCTCGCCACCCCCGCCGACGGGGAACCGACCCGTGACGCGCTGACCTACTGGGAGATCTCCGGCACGCCGCCCACCGGAGACGATCCGCTCGATGCGCTGACCGTCCGGCTGGCCACCGCGTACGAGGAACCGCACCTGCTCAAGTTCCACCTGGACGACGTCGGCTCCGCCGCCGGCCGCGCGGCGGAGCTCGCCGGCCCCGGTCTCAGGGTCGGCACCCGCGACGAAATTCTCACCGTGGGCGACTACCTCTGCGCGTATGTCATGGAGTGGACGCTGCACCATCTCGACCTGATCGCCCACCTCCCGGACGCCGCGCCGCCGCCCGCGGAGGGGCTCGCCCGGTCCCGCGCGATGCTGGAGCAGATCGCCGGGAGTGCGTTCCCCCCGTCGTTCTCCGACGCGGACGCCCTGCTGGTGGGCACGGGGCGGCGGGCGCCGACCGGGGCGGAGCGGGCCGAACTGGGCGAACTGGGCTCGAAGGTGCCGCTCTACCTGGGCTGAGCGAGGAGAGCGGCCCTCGCGACGGCGCTGCGGTACGTCGAGATGCCGAGCGCGAGCACCAGGGTGACCGCCACGTAGACCAGTCCGATGGCGAAGGCCGGCGAACCGACCCACTCGTAGGCCCCGGGACGGCCCGTCCCTGGGCCCTGTCGCGAGGGCGTGCACGGCGTCGCGGGGCAGGCGGGAATGTGACGACAGGGCCTAGTCCGCCGACCGTGCCTCTTGGCGCTCCCTGCGCACCACCGCCCGGCCGGAAAACGCTTGGACGCCGCGGTCGCCGTCGCGGGAGACTGCCGGACTCGACCCGAATCTCCACACATCCGTTGCGGCGATGGCCCCTGCCCGCACATGCGCGCGTGGCGGGCGGCCACAGAACGACACAGGGGTGGGATGGATACGCCTGGAACTCGCAAGGTTCAGCCGGGCAAACGCTCGGTACTTCTCGCACTTCGTTACTACGGACGGGAGTTGTTCCGGCTCCGCCGGCTGACGGCACCCGCGATGCTGCTCATGGCGCTGGGCAACATCGGCATCAACTACGTCGCGCCGCTGATCGTCGCCAAGCTCATCGGCGGCATCGCCGACGACAGGGATCTCACGATCGGCTCGGCACTGCCGTACGTCCTCGGTTTCGCCGGGGTCCTGCTGTTCGCCGAGGCACTGTGGCGGGTGGCGCTGCACTGCCTCAACCGGCTCGACGCCCTCGGCATCGAGCACCTGTACGTGATCGGGATGGACGAACTGTTCGCCAAGGACGCCGCGTTCTTCCACGACAACTTCGCCGGTTCGCTGACCAAGCGCGTCCTGAGCTTCGCCTCGCGTTTCGAGCAGTTCGTGGACACGCTGACGTTCCAGATCGTGGGCAGCTTCGTGCCGCTGGCGTTCGGGGCGGTGGTGCTGTGGCGCTACGAACCCCTGCTCGTGGTCGGAATGCTGGTGATGATCACGCTGACCGGGGTGCTGGTCGTGCCTCTGATCCGGCGCCGCCAGGCGCTGGTCGACCTGCGGGAGGAGGCGATCGCCCGGGTGTCGGGCCATGTCGCCGACAGCCTGATGAACATGGACACGGTGCGGGCGTTCGCCGCGGAGGAGCGCGAGGCCGCCGAGCACCGCTCCCGGGTCGCCACGTCGCGCCGGCTCACGCTGCGGTCGTGGGACTACGGCAACCTCCGCATCGACACACTGGTCGCGCCGATGTCGGTGCTCACCAACGCGATGGGGCTGCTGCTCGCGATCACGCTCGCCGGGGGCGGGAACGGCGTGGAGGCGATCGTGGTGGCCTTCACCTACTACAGCAACGCCACCCGGATCATGTTCGAGTTCAACCAGATCTACCGCCGGCTGGAGAGCTCGATGACGGAGGCCGCCCAGTTCACCGAGCTGCTCCTGACGCCCCCCACCGTGCTCGACCCGCCGTCGCCGGAGCCGCTGCGGCCCCGGTCCGCCTCCATCCGCTTCGAGAAGGTGACCTTCGCGCACCGGGGCGGCCGGCCGTTGTTCGAGGGTCTCGACCTGGACGTGCCGAGCGGGGCGAGGGTCGGCCTGGTCGGCCGGTCCGGCGGCGGAAAAACCTCCCTCACACGGCTGTTGCTGCGGATGACGGACATCGACGGCGGCCGCATCCTCGTGGGCGGCCAGGACATCACCCGGCTGCGCCAGGCCGACCTGCGCAGCCAGATCGCCTACGTGCCGCAGGACCCGGCGATGTTCCACCGGACGCTGCGGGACAACATCGCCTTCGCCCGGCCGGACGCCACCGAGGCCGAGATCCGCCGGGCGGCCGAGGCGGCCCATGTCACCGAGTTCGCCGACACGTTGCCGGACGGCTTCGACACCCTGGTGGGCGAGCGCGGCATCAAGCTGTCCGGCGGTCAGCGCCAGCGCGTCGCCCTCGCCCGGGCGATCCTGCGCGACGCGCCGATCCTGCTGCTCGACGAGGCGACCAGCGCCCTGGACTCGGAGAGCGAACTCCTCGTGCAGGAGGCGCTGTGGCGGCTCATGGACGGGCGGACCGCGCTGGTGGTGGCGCACCGGCTGAGCACCGTCGCCTCCATGGACCAGCTCGTCGTCCTCGACCGCGGACGGATCGTCGAGCAGGGCACGCACCAGGAGCTGCTCGCGTCCGACGGCGCCTACGCGAAGCTGTGGCAGCACCAGTCGGGCGGGTTCCTCGACGACACCACGGGGCGGGCCGAGGTGCTCTGAACGGGAGGCGGGCCGTCTCCTCGTCCCTGGAGCAGACGGCCCTCCCGGACAGCACAGCCAGGTCGAGGTCGAAGCCGATGAGGAGGAGGGCATCGACGCCCTGTCGCACGCGGTGCGGTGAGGCGGCGGCCTGATCAGTGGCCGTAGGGCGGCTCGAAGCAGCCGGTCTCCGGGTACGGCCCGTTGGCCCGGACTTCGAAGTTCGACTTCTGCACGAACGCCGTGACGCAGGCGTCGTCATGAACGCGCAGCGCGACCCGCGTCCCCTCGGGCGTCACGTAACCGTCGTCCTTCCAGCGCGGGGACATCCCGGTGACGGTGAGCGTCCCGCCGAGCCGCTTGCCGTCCTTCGTGACGCGCTCCTCCTCGTAGCCGAGCCGCAGCAGGGCCGCCCGCACCGTCGCCGGGTCCCACTTCCGCCGCTCCCACAGCCGCTTGAGCACCGGCCTGATACGGCCTGCCTCCCGCTCGGCGTCCTTCGCGTGGGCGGGAGACATCTCGCGCGACCGGCGGTAGGCGTTGTTCTCGTTGTAGTGCGGGGCCCCGTCACCGGCCCCCGGCTCCACGTACGGCGAGGCCCCGGTGGACGCGCTGGGGGTGGTGGAGGCGCTGGGAGTGGCGGCCCGGGCCGTCGCCTCCGAGGCGTGCAGGTCACCGCATGCGGAGAGGGTGGCGACGAGAACCAGGGCGACAGCGGCAAGCGGGCCACGGACGACGGGCGTTGAGGCGGGCATGGAGGGACCCTCTCATGCCCGTCGTGCGCCCACCTCCGGCATGGAGGACCCTGGAGACAGCGGCCGGCCCCGAGCCGGGCCGGTCAAGGGCAAAGGCGGCGCCATGACGATCGACGTGTTGGTGGAGCGCGTCATCCCGTTCCCGCCCGAACAGGTGGCCGAGTACGCCATGGACTGGCGCCATGACGCCGAGTGGACGCAGGGCATCCGCACCGCGGAGCTGACCCGGGAGGCGGATGCGGGCGGCTTCGGCGTGGGCGCCGAGATCACCCGGACGGCCTTCTTCCTCGGCCGGCGCATCGACTACGTCCTGCGGGTGGCCGCGTACGAGCCGCCCCGCCTGCTGGACATGATCTCCGTGGCCGGCCCGATGCCCATGCACGTCACGTACGCCTTCGAGCCGGACGCCCGGGGCACACGCGCCCGCATTCGCGTCCGGGGCGGCGAAGGCGGCTTCTACCGGCCGGCCGCGCCGCTGCTGGCCCGCCAGGTCCGCTCGTCCCTCCGCAAGGACCTGCGCGATCTCGAACGGCGGCTCACCGGACGGTAGAAGCACCCGTCACGGCGAGAAGGCATCGATTCACCCTATTGACACGTGACCGAAACGCGCGTCGCCGAGCGACTCACGGCGTACGCCGCCGACACCCCACTGGGCCGCATCGCCGAGGTCACGCTTCCTCAGGCTGCTGTCGGCACGTGTGCGCGGATCAGGCCATCAGGGCCGCTGCCGTCTCGTGATCGGTCACCAGCACGTCCACCAGGCCGCTCGCCACCCCGATCTTCCGGCGGGCGGCGGCGAGCTGCTCACGGCTGATGCCGACGACCCGGGAGTCCAGCCCGGACTCGACCGGCCGGCCCTCGGCATCGTTGAACCGCAGACACACATCGCCCACCGCGCCCAGCTTCTCCAACCCGGCGCGTTCCTCGTCCGAGAAGGCGTTGCCGCTGCGGGCGAGCGTGCTGGACGGGGTGATCTCGCCGATGCCGACCAGCGCCACGTCCAGGTCGCCCAGTTCGCCCAGGGCCGCCGACACGAACGGGTCCGCGCGCAACGCCTGCGCGCTCTGCGCCGACCCGGCCACACCGGGCGCCTGCAGATGGACGGCCTCACCGTTCGCCAACTGCGCCAACTGCCCCGTCATGCGCGAGGCGTGGCCCGCCGCGGCGGGATCACCGATACCGCCCACCGCCTGCACGATGCGCACGCCCTTCAGTCCCGGGACCGGCTGCATCGCCTGGACCGTGGCGAGCAGGGTGGCGCTCCAGGAGGAGATGCCCACGGTGTCGCCCGAGCGCAACGTCGTCTGGAGGTAGTAGGGGGCGGCCGCGCCGAGATCGCCGAGCAGCGTGCGCTCGTCGTCCGGGGCGGTGTCGACGACCAGTGCGAGCAATCGCCACGGGACTCCTCTTCTGCCGTCTCAGCCTGTCTCACCGGCCGGGCCCCCTTCCCCGAACGCGCCGCACAGACCCTGCTGGTGGGACGCTTCCCGACCGACCACTACCGCCTCGCCGACGCGCTCGGCTCGGACGAGCGCCCGTCTCAGAGCTGACGGACGCGGGCGCCGCGCAATCGGCCCCGGGTGTCCAGCACCAGTCGGGCGTGCTCGGGCAACCGGTCCAGCGGGACGGTGTCGTGGTCCTGCACCAGGATCGTGAGGTCGGCGTCCGCGGCGGCGGTCAGTGCGTCGACGGACCGCCGCACCGGTTCCCCGCCGGGCGACCAGGCGTCCACGAACGGGTCGTGGTACGTGACGTCGGTGCCGCTCTGCCGCATCAGGCGGACGATCGCGGCGGCCGGGGTCGCCCGCAGATCCGTGCTGTTGCGCTTGTAGGTCACTCCGACGAGCAGCACCCGCGCGTCCCGCAGGGCGCTGCCCCGCTCGTTCAGCAACTGCTCGGCACGCCGTACGACATGTGCCGGCATCCGGGCGTTGATCTCCTGCGAGAGCTCGGCCAGCCGCAGCGGGGTCCCTCCGGTGCGCGCCCAGTGCGTGAGGTAGACGGGATCGACCGGGATGCAGTGCCCGCCCACGCCCGGCCCGGGCCGGAACTCCTGGAAGCCGAAGGGTTTCGTGCGCGCGCAGTCGAGTGCCTCCCAGACATCGACTCCCAGCGCGCGGGCGGCAACGGCGAGTTCGTTGACCAGGGCGATGTTCACGCTGCGATAGGTGTTCTCCAGGAGTTTCGCCAGTTCGGCCTCGCGTGCGGAGCCCGCCTGAACGACCCGGTCGCACAGGTGCCGGAAGAACTCGGCCGCGGCCGTCGTGCACCTCCGGGTGTAGCCACCCACGACGCGCGGGGTGTTCCGCACACCGAAGGTCTGGTTGCCCGGGTCGATGCGCTCGGGTGAGAAGGCCAGGAAGAAGTCCGTCCCGGCACTGAGACCGGAGGCCCGCTCCACGATGCCACGGACCACGTCGTCCGTGGTGCCGGGGAAAGAGGTGGACTGCAGGACGACGAGGCTGCCGGGTTTCAGGCGGTCCCCGAGAGCGGAGGCGGCGCTTCGCACATGGCGAAGGTCCGGGCCACCCGTGTCGTCCAGCGGTGTGGGGACGCAGATCACGGCGACCGATGTCTCCGCCAGCGGGCTTTCGTCGGCGGACGCCCGGAAACCGGCGTCCAGCATGGCGGCGAGGTCGGCATCGGTGACGTCGGGGACGTGCGAGCGGCCCGAGTTCAGGGCGGCGGTGACGGACGGGTTCTCGTCGATCCCCGTGACACGCATACCGGCGCGGCACGCCTCCCGGGCCAGGGGGAGGCCGGTGTATCCGAGTCCGATGACGGCGACGCTGTCCATATCGCTCCCTGATCCGGGGTGTTGGCAGGGGAACCGGGGCTTACCGCTCCCCCGAGGTCTCACGGGCGGCCATCAGCGCGAGGGTCCGGCGGCAGACCTTCCCGCTGGGGCCGAGTGGCATCTCCTTGACGCGCAGCAGGAGTTCGGGGAGTTTGCGGCGTTCGAGGCCGCGCTGCGAGTCCAGGAACGCCGTGAGTTCCCGCAGGTCCGGTGCGGGCGCGTCCGGCGCCGGGCGGATGCACGCGCACAGGCGCTCCCCCAGTTCCGGATCGGGCACACCGACGCAGGCCACCTCGGCCACGGCGGCGTGCGCGGCGAGTTCGCGTTCCACCTCCGCCGGGCTGATGTTGTAGCCGCCCCGTACGACGATCTGCTTGATACGGCCCAGCACGTGGAGCCTGCCGTGTTCGTCCAGGAGCCCCCAGTCGCCGGTGCGCACCCAGCCGGTCGGCGTGCGGTACCGGGCGTCCAGTCCCGGGTCGCCGACGTAGCACAGCGGTGTCATGGGGCCTCGGGCGCAGATCTCGCCGGGCTGTCCGGCCGGCACGGGAGCGCCGGTGTCGTCGGTGATGCGGATCCGCGCCACGGCCGGGTCGGGGAGTCCGGTGCCCGTCTCGGGGCCGAGGCCGGTGGCGGCGGTGTGGCAGTTGACGCCGTCGGATGATCCGTAGACGGCGATGACCCGGCGGCCGAACCGGGCGCGGCACGCCTCGGCGGTGGCGTCCGGGAGGGCCGCGCCGCTGGAGACGACGGCCCGCAGCCCGGTGAAGTCCTCCCGGCCGGCGGGGGGTTGTTCGGCGATCCGCCGCAGCATGGTGGGCACGCCGAAGACATGGGTGGGACGGTGCCCGACGATCATGCGGAGCGCCTCGGCGGCGTCGAACGACTCCTGCACCAGCAGCGTGCCGCCGAGCGCGGCGAGGGTGACGGAGGTGCCGCAGGAGCCGAACGAGGAGGCCAGCGGGACGAGCACGAGGTTGCGCATGGGGCCGTCGCCGGTGTGCAGGGCGCGTACGTAGGCGGCGCGGCCGCCGGCCATCGCGTTGTGAGAGTAGGCGACCATCTTGGGTTCGGCCTCGGAGCCGGAGGAGACGAGAATGCGGGCGGGCGCTTCGGGGTCGACGGGCCGGGCCCGGAAGGGCCGGCGTGCGGGCGCGGCGAGCGACTGCGCGCCCCGACCGCCCTCGCCGAGGGTGAACACCGCTTCGAGGCAGGGAAGACGGGCGCCCGGAACCGCGTCGGAGAGGTGGCGGACGATGACCGCGCGGGCGCGGGCGCGCGCGAGCAGGCTCGCTGGTCCCCGGCTGCCGGGCCCCGGCGGATAGGGCAGTGCCACCGCTCCGATCGCGGCGACCGCGAGTTCCGCGGCCACCGCGTCGCGTCCGTTCGGCAGGCGTACGGCGATGATGTCCCGGTCGCCCAGGCCGCTTTCGGCGAGCCGGGCGGCGATGTGCCGCACGCGGGCGTCCAGCCCCGCGTAGTCCACCGAACCCCCCGAGTCGATGACGGCCGTCCGGCCGGGGTGCCGGCGCGCATGTCCGGAGAAGAGCGTGTACAGGTCCCGGTCGGGGCACAGCCCCTGGTCGGACCAGGCGCGCCGCAGTCGCGCCGGCACGAGGTCACGGATCTCCACGCCGGCGTTCGATGTCCATCCGGCCCTCATGAGAACTCCCAGGGTGCGACGGGGGCCGCGTACTCCCCGACGGTCAGCGCCGGAGCGAACCGCGGGTCGCGGGCGAGGTCCGCGAGGCGGGTGCACACCGGCGTGGCGACCACGCCCACCGCCGCCAGCCCGGGCAGCCAGTGCGTGGTGGGCCGGGTCCGGGCCCGGGAGGCGATCGTCTCCGCGCTCGCCGAGGCCCCGAGACCGAGCGCCCGCGTGAGGAGCTCCGGCCGCTCGCGGGCCCGCGGTTCCAGCGCGATGTAGCCGTCCCGCGTGCGCAGCGGGCGGCCGGTCGCCGGGGGCCGTCCCGCCCCTCGGGGAACGAGGGCGGCGGCGGAGTACAGGGAGGAGTCCACGCGGCCGCCTCTCCCGGTGCGAAGCCGCGCCACGAGCGCCGTCAGTACGCCCTGCGCGCAGACCAGCCCGCCGAGGACGTCGGTGAGCGTCATCAGGGAGGGCGCGGGCGGCTCGTCCGCGGGCCGTACGGCGGCGGCGAGGCCGCTGTGCGCCTGGACCAGGTAGTCCGTCCCCACGGGTGGTTCCGGCCCCAGGGCGTCGCCCCAGCCCGATGCCCACGCGTACACCAGCCCGGGGCGTGCCGCACGCAGGTCTTCGGCGTCCAGCCCGAGCCGGGCCGCCTTGCCCGGTGCCCAGTTGTGCAGGAAGACGTCGGCCTCGGACACGAGGTCGCGGACGGCCCGCCGTCCGGCGTCCGTGGTGAAGTCGATCTCCGTGACGGCCTTGCCCGCGTTGAGGGCGCTGAAGCGGGCCGACGTCGTGCCCGCCATCGGGGGGATGCCGCGCATCGGGTCACCGCCGGGCGGTTCGATCCGTACGACGTCGGCGCCCAGGAGCCGCAGGACGTGGCCGGCCAGGGGCCCCTGGACGCGTCGCGCCGACTCGACGACCCGCAGTCCCGCCAGGGGCGCCGTGGCCGTACGAGCCCTGTCGATCGTGGGGCCGCCCGGCTCGGGAAACGGTGTGAGGGTCCACGGCGGCGTCACGGTGGGCGGCAGGGGGTCCTCCCGTACGGCCAGGACGGCGGCTCCCGACCGGTCCGCGGCCGACCGGATCGTCGTGAACGGCGTGCGCCGTGCGATCGCGGGCAGCGCTGGGGGCAGCGCGCAGGTGGCGGTGGCGAACCGCTGCTGGAACGAACGCCAGCCGCGGCCGGTGGCCGCGCGGTCCGCGCCGAGCAGCCGCCAGAAGTCCAGCCACCGGCCGGCGTCGAGGGCCTCGATTTCGAAGCGCACGCCGTCGGCGGAGACGAACGGGCAGGCGGCGGCCACGAGTTCGTCTCCCGCGTCGGCAGGCGACGGCGGGCAGTCCTCCGGGGCGTCGCCGTCGGCGGTCGCCGCCGCGAGGTACTGGGCGAGGGCCAGCAGCGCGGCCTGACCGACCGACGTCCGTACCCGGGTCACGTCGGCGCCGCCGGCCCGTGCGAGGAGTGCCGCGCAGACTCCCTGGGCCGCGAGGACGCCCGCCACCGTGGAGGCGTAGTCGACGGCGAGCGGGGCCGGGGCTCCGGCCGCCCGGCCGTGCACGTGCATGATCCCGCAGGCCGCCTGCACGGCATGCTCGTCGGTCAGGGGGACGCGGAGCGGGCCCTGCCAGTCGATGTCCCAGCGGACGGTGGCGGTGGCGGGATCGCCCACCAGGCCGAGAAGGCGCGCCGCGACCCCGGCGGCCACCGGTGCCGTGGCCCGGGCCCCGGCGCGCGGCACGCAGAGCGTCATCGGACGGCCTCCGGGCGGCGTGGCCGCAGGCCGTCGTCCGCCTCGTCCGCGTCCGGGCGGCGCCCGTGTACCGAGTAGACGACGCTGGACGCGGCGCAGAACGTCGGGTCCCGCATCAGCGCCCGTACGTCCGCCAGTTGCGCCTCGGTCATGCCCGCGGCCAGGAGTTCGTCCCGCAGGTGGTACGTGTGGTTGAGCTGCATGCGCAGGCCCGGCGACCCGGCGGTGCGCAGCTCGATGCGGGGCCGCGGGTCGATGTCGACGAGCCCCGCGGCACGCATGGCCGCCGGCGCATAACGGGCCCAGTGGGGGTCTCCCCCACCGGCCCGCATGACGGCGCACTTGGCGTCGAGGAAGGCCGTGTAGAGCCGGGCGGATTCCTCGTCCGGGGTGAGCAGGGGCGGTTCGTAGGAGGCGTCGAACTCCTCGATGTGCAGCCGGCCTCCGGGTTTGAGGGCCCGCACCAGTTTGCCGAGGACGGCGTGCCGTTCGGGCAGGTGCTGCAGGACGAGGCGGGCGACGACGAGGTCGAAGGCGGCCTCGGGCAGCGGATCGGTCACCACGTCGTGCTCGACCGCGGTCAGGCAGGGCCCGTCCGGGATGTGGCGGGGTTTGATGTCGGTGGCCACGACCTCGCCGGTGGGAGCGACGCGTTCGGCGAGCCACCGGGCCACGCTTCCGCTCCCGGAGCCGATGTCCAGGCACCGCCAGCCGGTGGTGACTCCGGTCTCGGCGAGCCTGTCGAAGGTCATGGTGTCGTACGCGTCGGTGAGGCAGCGGTGCAGCTCGTCGCTGTGCACGCTGTCGTTGTCGAAGACGTACCCCGGGTCCCGGCCCAGGCTGTCGTGCATGGCGTCTCCCGTCGTGCCCTCTCAGGCCACGTCCGTCTCAAGTCCGCGTCCGTCTCAGGTCCACGTCCGTCTCAGGTCCACCGGTCGTCTCAGGTCCACCGGCCGGAGCCGTAGGTGTCGGTCCGTCCGGTGAGGCGGTGCAGCAGTTCCCTGCGCCGCACCTTGCCGGTGCCGGTACGCGGTACCTCGTCCCAGGTGAGTGCGACCGGTTCGCGCAGCGGCGGCAGGTCGCGCACCGCCTCCTTCCAGTGGGCCCGGTCCATCTCGCCGTCGGCGGTGACCACGACGGGCAGCGGGTCCCGGCCCGGCTCGGCGAGGACGACGCACTCCATGGCCTGTGGCAGCCGGGCTTCCAGGAGGTCCTCGGTCCGCAGGCAGCTGAGCTGCGCGGCGCGGTCCACCTCGCGGTCGAGCAGTTCGATGCTGCCGTCGCGGTTGCGGGCGCCGATGTCGCCGGTGTTCCACCAGCCGTCGTGGCGTTTGGCCGACCAGCGGTCCTCCTCGCCGACGTAGCCCAGGGCGCAGGCGGAGGTCCTGGCGAGGACGAGGCCCGCCTGTCCCCTCGGCAGGGGCCGGTGGGTGTCGGGATCGACCACGCGCAGCCGCGTTTTGACGGGCACAGGACGACCGAGGTTGCGGGTTTTGGCCGTGTCCGGCGCCCGGCGGACGGATCGCCGGGTGTGGAAGCGGAAAGTCAGCGGTCCCGTCTCGGTCTGCCCCCACCCTTCCAGCCACACGGGACTGCGGTGCCGGCTCGCCCCGAGGTAGGCACGCACGGTGGGGGGATGCACGGCGTCGTATGTGCTGATGACCAGGCGGACGCGCCGGAACGGGTTGTCCAGTCCTTCGGTCAGCGGCAGGAGACGCACGAACGAGGCGGGTAGCGCCTCCAGGACGGTCGGCGGATGGGCGCGCAGCACGGGATCGGCGAGGTTGGGGTCCTGCGTGGTGATGATCGAGATCGCGGAGGGGCCCATGCACAGGGCGCTCGCGGTCCAGCAGAACGTCCTGCCGTGGGCGAACGCGCTGGCGTTGGCCAGGACATCGGTGCGCCGCAGGCCGATCCGCGGCAACCGCACGCTCTCGAACCGCGCCAGCTTCCCGATGATCGTACGGGTGGAGTGCACCACCAGTTTGGGCACACCGGTGGTGCCCGACGTGTGGTGGATGACCAGGGGCTCGTCGTCGTGCCGGCGGCGGGGCCCGGGGGCGGAGTGTCCGCGTACGTCGTCCATCCCCAGCGTCCCCGGCACGGCGTCGTCCAGCACCAGGGTGGCCCGTGCGGCCGAGGCCAGGTCGGTGCCTTCCCTCCGGCCGCGGTGCAGCACCCGTGCCGTCGTGACGAGCAGAGCGGGGCCGAGCCGGGCCAGCAGTGTCGCCAGCGTCTTTCCGGACAGGTGCGCGGACAACTGCGCGGGGACGGCGCCGAGGCGCACGGCGGCGCAGGCCAGCAGATCGTAGTCCCAGTGGTTGTCCTTGACGATCGCCACCCGGTCGCCGGGGCCGGCCCCGGCGGCGTCCAGCCAGCCGGCCGCCTCCCGTACGAGCGTGGCCAGTTGGGGCAGCGTGTGGTGGGTGCGGGCGTCCGCGTCGATGTCGAACGGCCGGTCCAGGTGGACGCGGGTGCCGGTCTGCCGCTCGGCGCACTCGTCGAACAGGACGCCCATGTCGTGTGGTTTCACGAGACGTTCTCCTCGGTGGGGCGAGGGGCGGGGCGTGTCCGTCCGAGGGTCCGCGGCGGCCGCAGCCGGCTGAGGACGCGCGAGGCCGCGAGGGCGCCCGCGCGCACGGCGCCTTCGCTGGCGGGCCGCAGCATCACCCAGTCACCGGCGTACTCGACCGGCCGTGCGGCACGCGCCATGAACCGGCCTCGTCCGCGCAGGGCCTCGGGAGTCGCCTCGGGCAGGCCGTGGGCGAACGCGTGCACGAAATAGCGTCCGGCGGCGGCCTGCAGACCGGGGACGTACCGGGTGGCCGCCCGCACGAGCCGGTCGGCCGTCTGCCGCTCCGGCGCGGTCAGCAGGTCGGGGATGCGGCGGGCGTCGGCCATCAGGGTCAGCAGTCCCCTGCCCGCGGGCGCCCGGTCCGGATGCTTGGCGTGGTCCACGATGATCGCGGAGAGCACGTCGTCCTCGGCATCGGGCGTCAGCAGGACGTACAGCGGCGTGCGGGACGGGGGTGCGAGCGGCCGGTCCAGCAGGCAGCTGACCTTGAGCGTGGGAGTGAAGGTGCAGGCCGACAGGAACGCGAGCTCGTCGGCGGGGGCGTCGGCGTGCAGGCGCGCCGCGACCGGGGCGGGCACGCACAGGACGACCGAGCGCGCCGTGACGTTGTCGTTCCCGACGCTCAGCCGCGCGCGGCCTTCCTCGGTGACGACCTCGTGCACCTGTGCGCCGGTGACCACGTCGAGCCCCTCGGCCAGCCGCCGGGCGAGCAGGTCCATGCCGTCGCGGTACGTCCGCCAGCCCGCGGCGGGGCCCACCTCCAGGAGCAGGCTGAGCATCGGCGCGACGGCGGATCGTGCCGTGTCCCAGCCGAAGAAGCTTCCGGCGACCGGCTGCAGCAGGTAGTCGTGCACGTCCCTGTGGTACCGGCGGGCGAACTCCCGGACCGTCAGGGCCCCTGCCGGGGTGCGTTCGGGGTGGTCGGCGTCGAACCTGCGGCGATGCGCCCCCGTCCAGGCCAGGAGCCGGGCGAGGTCGATCCGGGCACGGGGGGAGAGCCCCGCCCCCGTGAGCACCGCGGCGGGGTCCGCCACGCCGGGGTGGGCCCGTCCGCCGCGCCACACCGCGACGGACCTGCCGATGCGCGGCACGTCGCCTCGCGGCACGCCCAGCCGCGCCAGCAGCTCCCAGGTCGCGCGGTAGCCCTGCTCCGAGATCTGTTCGGCACCCTCGTCGATGGTGTATCCGGCGTGCCGGAAGCTGCGCATCCGGCCACCGACGTGCTCGTGCTGTTCGTAGACCCGCACCTCCAGCCCTGCGCGCCGCAGTTCGTGCGCGGTGGTCAGTCCGGCCATGCCCGCGCCGACCACGGCCACGTCGACATCGGGGCTCATCCGGTGGCCCCCGCGCCGGCGATCAGGTTCGCCGTGATCAGCAGCACGGTGCTGACCCGGTGTGCGGGGAAACCGAGCTTGCGGGCGCCCATGATGTCCCCCCGCCGGAAGCCGGTGCGGTACTGACGCACACGCAGCGCGGTGACGGGCAGCATCAGGAACACGAACCACCACGGGGCGATCCCGACGGCGGAGGCGACGGCGCCGGTCAGGAACTCCGCCGCGGAGAGCGACCCGATGAAGACGGCGTTGCCCTTCGGTGACACCAGGCACGCCACGGTGCGACGCCCGACGGCCCGGTCCCCGGGGATGTCGTTGGTGTTGGAGTACACGCCGAACAGCAGCGGTCCGCACCCGAAGAGCACCCCTTGCACCAGGACGAACCCGGAGAAGTGGCCGGCCGCGAGCCCGTACGCGCCCATCACCAGGGCCGCGCCCAGCCCGGCGAGGAAGATCTCCTGGAAGCCGTGGTAGCTGATCTTCAGCCCGTAGGAGTACTGGACGGAGAACACGAACAGCACCGCGATCAGCACCGAGGTCCACAGGGGCCGGTGTGGGGCGGCCGCCACCGCGGCGGCCCACAGGGCGGCACCGGCGGCGGCGGTGGCGTATCCGAAACCGAGCGCTTCGCGCAGGGTCAGGGTTCCCGCCACGAGTGGCTTGCGCAGTTTGTTGCGCAGGGGGTCGTCCGGTCCGTAGTTCGCGGCGTCGCTGCCGTCGCGGTAGCCGGTCACGTCGTCGAGGGCGACCATCGCCACGATGACGCAGACCGCGCCGAGGAGGAACAGGGTGAGCGTCACGATCGTCGCGGGCCGCAGACCGGAGACGGGCAGCAGGACCGCGGACAGTGCCACGGCGACGCTCGGGTAGTAGTCGTAGACGTCGAGTTTGCCCAGCCGGGCGTAGCTGCGCAGCTTGCTCTCGGGACGTGCCGTGCCGGACGGGAACGGTCCGGCCTCGGTGCGGGTCGTCATCTGCTCCGCTCCTTCGGATGGGTTCGGTCAGCGGCTGCCGCTCGGCCCGGCGTAGGCGCAGACCGTGTCCGCGATGTGCTCGACCTGGGTGTCGGTGAGGCGCGGGTGGACCGGGATGGCCAGTTGGCGCCGACTGGCGCTCTCCGCGTGCGGCCAGCTCCGGCCGGCGGGCGCGAACCGGGTGAACGCAGCCTGGTGCGGCAGCGGGAGGGGGTAGTAGACGTGGCTCTCGACTCCCCGCTCGGCCAGGTACCGCCGCAGTGCGTCCCGCTCCTCGACGAGCAGCGAGTACACGTAGAAGCACCGGCCGTCGCGGCCCGGCGGCGGGGGCAGGACACCGCGTTCGGCGAGCGGTGTGAAACGGTCGGTGTAGTAGTCGGCGATGCGGGCGCGGCGCTCCAGCAGTCCGGGAAAGGCGGGGAGCCGGTGGAGCTGGAAGGCGGCGAGCACTTCGTCGAACCGGCTGTTGTAGCCGGTGCGCGGGTAGACGAAGCGTTCGCTCTGCCCGTGGTTGCGCAACGACCTGACCGTACGGGCGAGTTCGGGGTTCATGGTGACGACGGCGCCGCCCTCGCCGGCCGTTCCGAAGGTCTTGACCTGGACGAAGGAGAACACTCCGGCCTCGCCCCACGTCCCGGCCGGGCGGCCGTCGAGGACGCCGCCCTGCGCGACGGCCGAGTCCTCGACGAGGCGCACGCCGTGGCGTCGGGCGATCTCCCTCATGCGGGGCATGTCGGCCATCACGGAGAACATGTGCGCGGGCATGATCGCCCTGGTCCGGCCGGTGATGGCCCGCTCCACCTCGTCCGGGTCGGCCACCATCGTCCACGGGTCGACGTCCGCGAAGACCGGTGTCGCGCGCAGTCCCGCCACGGTGTTGGCCAGCGGAGCGCACCCGTAGGCCGGTACGACCACCTCGTCCCCGGGTCCGATGCCCATGGCGTGCAGGACGAGGGTCAGCGCGGAGGTGCCGCTGGAGCAGGCCACCACGTCGGCGGCGCCGAGCGAGTCGCGCAGGGCCTCCTCGAAACGTGCGGTGTGCTCGCCGAGCAGGAACTTCTGCTGCGGTGCCGTACCGATGTCGTGGACGAGGTCCATGAGCAGCTGCCGGTCGTCCTCGAAGAGGTCCGGGGGGAAGAACGGAACCATCACGCCGGCCTCCTCGCCATGAAGCGGCGGACGAGCCCGCACACCGTGTCGACGTCGTCGACGCTCATGTCGGGGTACAGCGGGAGGGCGAGGGTGCGCTCGCAGGCCGCCTCGGCGTGCGGGAAGTCGCCGCGCCGGTAGCCGAGACGGGCGAAGCACTCCTGAAGGTGCAGCGGGGCCGGGTAGTACGTCTCGGTGCCCACGCCGTGCCCGGCCAGGTAGCCGGCCAGTTCGTCACGCCGCTCGGCCTCGATGAGGTAGACGTAGAAGACGGGGTCGGTCCGCGGGGTGCGGGGCACCACTGTGGGGAGCCGGAGGACGCCGGGCGTGCCGGCGAGCCGTTCGGTGTAGGCGGCGGCGAGCCGGGCCCGGCGCGCGATGTCCTCGTGCAGCCGGGTCAGTTTGGCGATCAGGACGGCCGCCTGGATGTCGTCCATCTTGCTGTTGACGCCGGTGACGGTGGTCTCGTTGCTGATGCCCGGGAAGTGGGCCAGGGTCCGGCCGTAGCGTCCGTGGTGGCGCAGCGCCGCCGCGGTCTCGGCGAGGCGGGGGTCGTCGGTGAGGATCGCCCCGGCGTCGCCGATGGCCCCGAGTGTCTTGGTCGGGAAGAACGACAGCGCACCGCCGGCTCCCAGCAGCCCGGCATGGACGCCGTCCCACCGCATGCCGATGGCCTCGGCGCTGTCCTCCACCACGGTCAGCCGGTGCCGGCGCGCGACGTCGAGCAGCGCGTCCATGTCGGCCATCTGGCAGAACAGGTGGACGGGCATGATCATGCGGGTCCGTGGAGTGACCGAGTCGGCCGCGGACTTGGGGTCGATCGTGTAGGTGACGGGGTCGATGTCGGCGAAGACGGGGCGGCCGCCTGCCAGCACGACGGAGGAGGCCGAGGCCACGAAGGTGAAGGCGGGGACGATGACCTCGTCACCCGGCTGCAGACCGCAGGCGCGCAGCAGCAGCACCAGGGCGTCGGTGCCGCTGTTCACGCCGACCGCGTAGCGTGCGCCGGTCCAGCCGGCCAGTGCCTCCTCGAACCGGCCGACCTGCCGGCCGTGCGAGAACTTGCCGTGGTCGAAGACTTCGGCGAGCCGGGTCCGGATGTCCGGCCAGAGCGCTTCGAAGGTCCGGGCCTGGGTGAAGAACGGCACCTGTACCGAGGTCTCGTCCGCGGTGCCGGTCGCCGAGCCGCGCCTGCCGTTCCTCGATCCGGGGGATGCGCTGGACATGTTTCCTTTCGTGGACGGGGCGGATCGGGCTGACCGGCCGGGAGGTACGCCGGCGCTCCTCGTGGGCCGGGGAGCGCCGGACGCGGGTACCGGTGGATCCGGACGGGTCAGAGCAGGGAGAACTCCAGCTCACCGGAGTGGTAGCGGTGGACGGCCGCGATCAGCTCGTCGACGGACAGCTGACCGTCGTTGTCGGTGTCGATCAGCTTGAACGCCGTGCCCGCCGTGGACTCGTTGCTGCCGATGGCCACGATCCAGCGCTGGAATTCCTGAGGGCTGACCTGACCGTCACCATCGGTGTCGCACAGGCCGGCGATCGCGCTGATCGTCGGGCGCAGCACCTGGTCGAAGCCGTCCTGTCCGCGGTCGAGCACCTCGGCGGCCGCGGCGGCCTTGAACCGGTCGAAGTCCAGTGCGCCGTCGCGGCCGACTCCGGCCTGCCCCGCGATGTGATCCCACATGCCGAGGTAGGCGTCGGTGAGGGCCCTGCCCTTCGGGGAACTCTCGTTCTCTCCGAAGGAGAGCAGAATGCGTTTGGCCTCGCCTTCCCAGTCACTGCGATCGATGGTGCCGTCACCGTTCTTGTCCCACATGTCGAAACGGCGACGCAGTCGCTGTTCCTGTACGGAAGTGCTCACGCTTCTTCCTTTCGTTTTTTGCTTTTCGGGACCTGCGCTTCAGATGCTTTCCTGAACCGCCTTCCTCAATCCACTCTTACGAGTGAGAGGAAAAAACGTCATGTACGAAGTGTTCGTTGTACGGGGGGAATTTGGTCACCCACGCGAAAACCGGGAGCGGAAAAGCGGAGGCGCCCGGTTTCCGGCGCCGACCCCGCGGACGAGGGCCCACTCCGAGCGGTCCTCGTAGGGAGTGGCTCCTGCCGTGGGTCCGTCCGAAAAAATGACTTTTCCCGACTCCTTGAGGGTGAATCTGCAAGGTACATGAGTACGGCAGCCTTACCGGCCTGTCAATGGCGAGAAGCACCGCGGGAGAGCGCAGGAACATTTTTTCCGCTCGCCGATCACCGCGTCACGGCCGATTGTTTTCGTCCACGGGTTCGGCCCGCAAAGCCGGAATCGCCAGCCAGAGCCGCACCGGCCGGCCGGGCCGGACGCAACAGCCCGTTCCGCCTTACATTTCAGCCATCCTGTCACGCGGATCAAAAATGACGTCCACACCCACGGCAGGTGACCATCGGATACGATGCGCCGAGGTCGCGACAACCATTTCTCCGCGCATTCCATGAGGACTGCCATGCGTGTTTCAGGGACGGACGGGATGGGTATGCAGAAGAATTTCGACGCCATTTTCCAGCCTGCACCCAGCGCACTTCACGCCGCATTCGGAACCGAAATCATACCGGTGTGCGACATCCGAAAAGGCTGCGCGAAAAAAGGGGTCGAGCCGTGCTGTACACATTGATCGTCGGCCTGGGCCGCTCGGGCCTGGGCTTGCATGTGCCGGTGCTGACGCGCGCCCGGTCCCAGGTCCCCGGCACCTTCGCCGACCACCCGATCGTGGGAGTCGATCCCGGCGGCAGCGCCCGTGTCGAGCGGCGGGACCTGCTGATCGCCGCATCCCTGCGCCGGGCGCGCGAGCTGCTCGACCCGGCGCGGACCGTCGTCCATCTGTGCACTCCGCCCGCCGTACGCGCCGAGGTGCTCCGCGAGGCGGCGGCCCTCGGGTTCTCCCGGATCCTCATGGAGAAGCCGCTGGCCGGGGACCTGGCCACACTGCGGTGCGTCCTGCGGCTCGCACGGGAACAGCAGCTGCGCCTGTCCGTGGTGGCGCCCTGGCTGCACAGCACGCTGACCCGGCGCCTCGTCCAGCTGGTCGGCAACCGGGGCCCCGGCGCGGTGCGTTCGGTGTCCGTCACCCAGCACAAGCCCCGGTTCCGGCGCTCCCTGAGCACCAGCAGTCACACCTCCGCCTTCGACGTGGAGGCGCCGCACGCGGTGGGTCTCCTGCTGCGCCTGCTGGGTGACGCGCAGGTGCGCGGCGCGCGCTGTGCCGACCTGCGCGTGGGCACGACGACGGTGCCGGACATGGGCGGCGCGCACCTCGAACTGCTGCACACGGGCGGGATCCGCAGCGAGGTGCTGTCCGACCTGTCCGCACCGGTACGCCAGCGGCGGATCGTGCTCGGCATGGAGGACGGAAGCGTCGTCGGGCACTACGCGGTCGGCCAGGACGACGACTTCGCACAGCTGGAGATCACCCGTGACGGCCACACCACCCGCGAGGTCCTCCGGGACGACTCGCTCATGGCCTGCCTGACCCATGCCTACCGCGGCTACGCCGAGGGCGGCGACGGAGCCGGGAGCGGCGACCTCGGCCTGCACGTGCGGACGGTCGAGCTGCTGGCGGAGGCGAAACGGCTGGCGGCCCGATCTACCGCCGGCGGCACCTCTCCTGTCGGCGGCGCGTCTGACGCCGACGGCGCATCTCCGGCCGCCGACACGCCTCCCCCCGGCGGCACGCACCCCCGCAAGGAGGCCCTCGCGCATGGGCGTTGACCTTCCCCGGGAGGATCCGCGGGAAGCCTCGTGCGCGGTGACCGAGGACTTACCGAGTGGACGCGCTGCCCCCGGGATCCGGTTCGCGGGCATCGGGGACGAGGCCGCGGCGGATCTCACGGGGCAGCTGGAGGCACTGCGCCGGCTCGGCTGGGGGGCGATCGAACTGCGCACCGTCGACGGCGTCGCGGTCGCCGACCTCGACGACCGGGCCTTCGCCGCCCTGGCCCACCGGGTCGCGGCAGCCGGGCTCGACGTCGTCTGCGTCGATTCCCGGATCGCCAACTGGAGCCGCCCGGTCACCGGGCCCTTCGAGGAGGATGTGCGGGAGCTGCGGCGGCTGGCCCCGCGCTGCGCCGCCCTGGGCACCCGGTTCGTCCGGGTGATGTCCTACCCCAACGCCGGCCTGGACGACGAGGAGTGGGGCAGGCGGGCGCTGGAGCGGATGACCCGGCTGGTCCGGCAGGCCGAGCAGGAAGGGCTGGTGCTGCTGCACGAGAACTGCAGCGGATGGGCCGGCACCCGCGCCGACCGGATGCGGGAACTCCTCGGCCGCGCCGGCGGTCCCGCGCTGCGGCTGCTGTTCGACATGGGCAACGGAGTGCCTCACGGCTACGACGCCCGCGCGCTGCTGGACGAGATCATCGACCACGTCGCCCATGTGCACATCAAGGACGCCCGTACGGGGCCCGACGGCCAGGTCGTGTACACGCTGCCGGGCGAGGGCGAGTCTCACGTGCGCTCCTGCCTCGACGTCCTCGTCGATCACGGGTACACCGGCGCCTGGTCCATCGAACCGCACACGCATCTGCGACCGCACCAGGGCCGGGACACCACCGGAGCCGACGGTGTGGCGGCGTTCGTCCGCTACGGGCGGTGCCTGGAACGGCTCGTTCGGCAGGGGACCCGGCCGGCCCGGACTCCCGCCGGTGGAGGGCGGCATGGCTGACGTTCCGGCCCGGCCCGGCTCCCCGGCCGCATCCGCCGCCCCGCCACGGTCCGCGGCCCTGTCGCAGCCCGCCCGGTTGGCGCCGGCCGATCACGACCTGCTGCTCGATCTGCTCGCCACTCCGACGGCCGGGCCACTGGAGACCGGCCCCGGCGGTCCCGCCGTGCGCCTCTGGGAAGCCGGACGGGCCTATGCGGGGGCCGCCGCGGCGATCGGTATGCGGGTGCTGCGGCACGCCCCGCCCGATCCGGCGGCGCTGCACCGGGACGACGTGCCGCTCACGGTCCGTCAGGCGGCGGCGCGGGACGAGAGGTTTCTGGCCCGGCAGCCCAGTCTGGTGCTGCGCCTCGGCCCCGAACTCCCGCGGCGGGACACGGTGATGTTCAACGTCCACCTGGACACGGTGGCCGGCTGGTGGCCGGCCCGTTTCGACGGCCGGCGGTTCACCGGCCGGGGAGCGATCGACGCCAAGGGACCCGCCGTCGCCCTGCTCGCCGGCATCCGGGCCGCCCGCGCCGCCGAACCGGCCCTGGGCAGCCGGATCGGCGTGCTCGTCCAGGCCGTCGCCGGGGAGGAAGGCGGTGCCATGGGCACGTTCGGCACCAGGCCGCTGGTGGAGGACGGGTTCACCGGCGGGCTGAACCTGTTCTGCGAGCCCACCGGACACCGCTTCCTGCCCCGTTCGACGGCCTCCATGACGGCCATGGTCCGCGTCGAGGGCGAGGACGCCGTGGACGACCGCCCGGAAGCCGGGCACAACGCGACCGTGCTGCTCGGGCACCTCGGCCACTACCTGGCGCGGGCCCTGCCGCCGCGGATCGGCGACGGCAGGGTGTGCGTGGCCGGCCTGCACACCGGCGAACGGCACAACCGGGTCTACGGCACCGGCCGGCTGCTGCTCAACATCTCCTACGGGTCACAGCCGGCCGGCCGCGCCGCCGAGGCCGTGCTGGAGCGGACGCTGCGCGAGGCACTGGCCGACTTCGCCTCCGGGGCCGCCGGCACCCCCGACCTGGCCAGGACGGCCGCTGACGCGGCACGCATCACGTCCCTGCACTGGTACAAGCGCGGCCTGCCCGCGCTGGACGGCCGAGGCCGCGCACCGTGGGCGGAAGACCTGCTGGAACGCCATGCGGGCCTGGTGCGCTGGCCCGACGAGGAGCCGGCCTTCACCTGCGACGCGATCTGGATGGCGGACGTAGGCGGCTACACGGCGGTCTTCGGCCCCGGCGACCTCGACACCAACCACGCGCACGCCGCCGACGAGTACGCCGACCTGGACGACCTGGACCGGTACGCCGACGAGATCGCCCGGATTCTCGTCGCCCGGGTCCGCCACGGGCCGCCCGGCGGCGGTGCCGGCGAACCATCTCACACTCACTCAGCTGCCGTGCCCGGCACGGCCGCGGACAGGATCTCTCCTCGATGACCTCGACGGTTCCCACCCTCTCCACGTCCTCCGCGGACGCCACCGGCCCGGCTGCCGCCAGGCCCCGTTCCGGACCGAGCGCCGTCCCGCCGCAGGACTCCGGCACTGCCGGCGACATCGCCGTACGGGTGCCGTACCCGGACCTCCTCGCGTTCGTGACGCAGGTCCTGAGCGCCAGGGGACTGCCCGAGGGCCGCGCGGGAACCGCCGCGGAGGCACTGTGCCACGGCGACCTGACGGGCTTCACCAGTCACGGCGTCACCAACCTCACCCGGCTCTACCTCCCGCTCCTCGACTCGGGCCGCTGCGACCCGCGTGCGGAGCCGAGCATCGTCGCCGACCGGGGTGCCTCGGTGCTCCTCGACGCCCGCCGGGCGCTCGGACTGTGGGCCGCCGCCGAGGCGATGGACCTGGCGGTCGAGCGTGCCCGGCGGTACGGGGTCGGCATGGTCTCGGTGCGCGGAGCCACCCACTTCGGCTGCGCCGGCCACCATGCCCTGCGCGCGGTCCGGCACCACATGGTGGGCCTGGTCACCGCCAACTGCGGCCGGCAGCGGATCGTCCCCCCGGTGGGCGGACGGGCTCCCATGCTGGGCACCAATCCGCTCGCGCTGGCCGCCCCGGCCGGCGACCGGCCGCCGTTCGTCCTGGACATGGCCACCACGGTCGCTCCCACCGGCAGGATCCGGGCCGCCGCACGCGCCGGGCAGAGCGTGCCCGCGGGCTGGCTGCAGGACGACGACGGCGCGCCGGTGACCGACCCGGCCGCCTTCGACCGCGGCCAGGCGCACCTGCGCTGGCTCGGCGGTGATCCCGACACCGGCGCGTACAAGGGCTTCGGGCTCGCATTGCTGGTCGAGGTACTGTCCGCACTCGTCCCCGGCGCGGGAACCGGCCCGCGGGATCGGACGGCGGAGCCGGCCGGCCCCGACGACGACATCGGCTTCTTCATGCTGGCCGTCGCGCCCGGGCGCCTCAGGCCCGAGGCGCAGTTCCGCGCCGACGCGGCCGACGTGTTCGGCGCCCTCCTCGGCTGTCCGCCGCTCAGGGCGGACGAACCGGTGCGCTATCCCGGCTGGCCGGAGGACGCCCGCTCCAGGGAGCGGCGCGCTCACGGCGTCCCGCTGGCGCCGGCCCTGCACCGGGAGATGCTCGACCTGGCCCGGGACAGCGGTATCGGCTTCCCGGAACCCGTCCCCCCCACGAGGCCGGGGAGCCCGGCATGACGCTTCCCCGCATCGGCATCATCGGCCTCGGTGTCATCTCCCGCTTCTACCTGGCCGCGCTCGAAAAGACCGCGTACGCACGGCTGGTGGCGGTGTGCGACCCCGACGAGAACCGGCTCGCCGCCGCACCGGCACATGTGCCGCGCTACCGCGACCACCGGGAGCTGCTGCGGGCCGCGGACCTGGACGCCGTGGTGGTCAACGTGCCCAACGACCTGCACTATCCGGTGTGCAGGGACGCGTTGGCGGCCGGACGCGCGGTCTGCGTGGAGAAGCCGCTCGCCACGCGTGCGCACGACGGCCACCATCTCGCGCGGCTCTCCCGGCAGAGCGGCACCGTGCTGTTCACCTCCTTCCACCGCCGCTACAACAGGGAGGCCGAAGGGCTTCGCGGGCGCATCGCTGCCTCCGGCGCGCCGATCGTGTCGCTGACGGTGCGCTACGAGGAGACGATCGAGGAACACGCCGGCCGGGACCGCTGGTATCTCGACCCGGAGCGCTGCGGGGGCGGCTGCGTCGCCGACAACGGGCCCAACGCGTTCGATCTGGTCCGCCTGTTCCTCGGCGACGTACGGGTGACCGAGGCCACCGTGTACCGCGATGATCGGGGCGTCGACCGGCAGGCGCAGGTGCTGTTGACCGCCCTGTCCGGCGGGGCGGCCGCCCGGGTGGTGCTCGACTGGTCCCGCCCCGGCGAGTGCAAGACGGTCGAGGTGCGGCTCGCCGACGGAACCGTCGACAGCGCCGACATGCTCGCGGGACATCCGGAGTTCAAAGGGTCCCTCTGGCACGAATACGTGGGCGTACTGCGGGACTTCACCGACGTCCTGTCCGGTCGGCGCACCAACGGCCCCGACGGTCTGGCCGCCCTGGAGCTGGTGGCCGCCACATACGCGTACGAACACCTCGGCCGGCCCCGTGCCGGACAGGAGGCAGGCCACCCATGACACCCGGGGAGGACGGTGCCAAGCGCGCCGTGCACGGGCAGTTGGTGAAGGTCCTCATCCACCGGCGTGACGACCGGGGGATGGCGCTGGAGGAGTGCGCGAGCCGGTGTGTCCGCCGTGGGGAGGTGCACGAGCTGGTGACCACCGACCACACGGAGACCGCCCCCGGGACCCGGATCGACCGCGTCGGATTCCTGGGCTTCGTGGAGATCGGCTGCGCCGGCGTCATCGACCGGGGCGACGAGGTCTGGGTCGACGGGAGCATGGTGGGTTCGGTCCTCGGGTTCGACGCCTGCCATTTCCCGAACCACTACAACATCCTCATCTCGGCGCCCGAACGGCTCACCGGCATGGACCTCGGCCTCGCCCCCGAAGCCGAGGTCAGGTTCACCGCACGCGCGCCGGCGCAGCGGCCTTGAGTGGCTCAGCGCGCTGCGGATGCGTCTCATCGAATGCGCCGGGCGACCCCTGTCGCCCTGCCCATCAGCCATTCGAGCGGCCCTCGCTGGAAGAAGCGGGACCATACGGCGGCGAGGACGGTGACGGACGCGATGAAGCCGAGCAGGACGTACAGGGGCGGGACGGTCGCTTCCTCGGTGTTCAGGAGCCAGATGGCGACGATGTGGTAGACGTACGCCGTCAGCGACATCGAGCCGACCGCGATCACCGGCCCGGCCAGGCGGCGCAGCCGGGGGAAGGCGTCCGTGGCGGCCAGGCACGCGGTGATCACCAGGATCGCGACACCGGTGGCGGCCACGATGGACAGGGTCGCCTCGCTGTGCGGGGCGGAGGCCAGCATCCCGGCCGGGCTGTCGCCGAAGATGCCGATGCTGTCGGGCGATACGGATGACACGGACGACATGGATGACATGTCCGAGCCCTGTTCGGCTTTCCGGACGGCCTCGGCGGCACCGGGCACGAGGCGCACCGCCAGCCAGGAGCCGCCGTAGCCGGTGACGGCGAGGGCGACGCCGGTGAGGGCGAGGCGTATGCGGACGGCGGTGGCGGCCAGGTCGAGGCGGGCGACGGCCATGCCGGCGAGGAGGAACGGGACCCAGGTCAGGGCCGGGTAGCCGCCGGTGAAGAACAGCGAGACGGGGCCGTCGGCCTGGCCGTAGGAGAGGAAGACGCGGCCGCCGACCACCGGCTTCAGTGCGTACAGCAGTTGCGGCCCCACCAGCGCCCAGCCCACCGCGATCAGCGCCAGCGGCTTGGCGCCCAGCCGGTACAGCGGCAGCACGAGCAGGAAGAACAGTCCGTAGAAGGCGAGGATCGGCACGACCGGGGTGCCGGTCATGGTCAGAGCGGTGCCCAGGGCGATCAGGATCACGGCGCGGATGATCACCTTGGCGACGGCCTGGCGGCCGGCCAGGCCGGTCTTCGGTGTGCGGCGCCCGGTGATGAGGGCGACCGCGAAGCCGGCCAGGACGGCGAACAGGGCGGAGGAGCGGCCTTGCGCCGGCTCCATCAGGAAGCCGATGACACCGTCCTGGCCCGGGGCGGGGCCCACATGGACCGCGTACATGCCGAAGACGGCCAGGCCCCGGGCCAGGTCCAGTCCGACCAGCCGGCCCACGCCGGGCGCGCCCGGCGTGGGCTCACCGCGCTCGTGTTCAGGGGATGGTGCGCCGGTCGGCGGGGAGGCTGCGTGCTGTGTCATGGCTCTCAGGCTGGAGACCGGGCGAGCCGCTGAGTATCCGGCAGAAGGCTGCCGTGCCCCTGCCGACTGGAGGGCGATACCCCGCCGGGTGGCTGGAGCCGGCATCCGAGACGCTGCGGGGACGCTCCGGGGCTTTAGGGTCGAGGCGGCATGAGCCGGGTGGTAGGGACGAAGGTGAGGCGGAGCGCACGTGATCCGGGTAGTGGTGGTGGACGACGAGGCCCTGGTCCGCTCGGGCTTCGGGCTCATTCTGGGCGCGTCCGAGGACATCGAGGTCGTCGCGACCGCGAGCGGGGGCGACGCCGTGGACACCGTCCGCCGGGAGCGGCCGGACGTGGTGCTGCTGGACATCCGGATGCCGGACGTCGACGGGCTGACCGTCCTGCGCGAGCTGCGGACGACGCCGGACGCTCCGGTGGTGGCGATGCTGACGACGTTCGACGCCGACGAGTACATCCTGACCGCGCTGCACGCCGGTGCGGCCGGTTTCCTGCTCAAGGACACCGAGCCGGAGCAGCTCGCCCACCTGGTGCGCACCCTGGCCGCGGGCGGTGTGGTGCTCTCCCCCAAGGCGTCGCGGACGCTGCTGCACAGCCACCCCCGCACCGAGGCGGCCGTCGACGAGGAGGCGGCCAGGGTCCGGCTGCTCACCACCCGTGAGCGCGACGTTCTCGTCCTGGTGGCGGAGGGGTTGTCGAACGCCGACATCGGGGCGCGCATCCACCTGGGTGCCGGCACGGTGAAGGACCACGTCAGCGCGATCCTCACGAAGCTGCGGGTGACCAGCCGGGTGCAGGCCGCGTTGCTGGCGCAGCGGGCCGGACTGCTCGACGAGCGCCCGCAGTCGCAAGCCGGACGATGAAAAGCGCACGTGTCCTGTGGGGGCGTGTGCCCGCGCCGGTCGTCGACGTCGCCCTGGTGGCGGTGGCGGGCGCGGACGTATGGCTGACCCTGTGGGACGACACGCGTCCCGGCGTCGCGCCGGCCACGCTCGGCTGTGCCGCGCTGGCCTTCCGGCGCAGGTTCCCGCTCGGTGTCTTCCTGCTCACCCTGCCCATCGCGCTGATGCAGCCGGTCGCCCTCGCCCCGCTCGTGGCGCTGTTCACGCTGGCCGAACGCTCCCGCAGCCGTCCGCTGCTCGCGGGATGCGTCGCCCTGGCCGCAGTCGCGGGCAGTATTCCGTGGCCCCTGGCCGGTTTCGCCGAGGTCGGCCGGACCATGACGCTGATCGACTTCGTGTACAGCCTGGCCACCGCCGCCGCCCCGGTCCTCTTCGGGCAACTCCTCCAGGCGCACCGGGACCTGGCGCGGCGACTGGCGGAGATCGAGGAGGCCAGGGAGCACGAACGTGCCCTGCACGCCCAGGCCGTGCTCGCCCGCGAACGCGCCCAGCTGGCCCGCGAGATGCACGACGTGGTCTCCCACCAGGTCAGCCTGATCGCCGTACAGGCCGGAGCCATGCAGGTCGCCGCCAAGGACCCGAACGCCAAAGAGGCCGCCCGCACGATCCGTTCACTGAGCGTCACCACACTCGACGAACTGCGCACCATGGTCACGCTCCTGCGTGCCTCCGGCGGCCAAGCCACCGAGCTGACGCCTCAGCCCACCCTGGCCGACCTGCACAAACTCGTGGAATCCAGCGGCACTCACGCACAGCTGAAGGGCGAACTCCCGCCCATCGTGGGCACGCCGGCCCAACGGGCCATCTACCGCACGGTCCAGGAAGCGCTGACCAACGTCCGCAAGCACGCCCCCGGTGCCGACGCCCGCGTCGAACTCTGGCAGGACGGCGACCACGTCGGAGTGACCGTCACCAACACCCCACCCACACGCCCCTCGTTGTCCCTGCCCGGATCACAGCACGGTTTGATCGGCCTTGGGGAACGGGCCGACATCCTCCACGGCACCCTGGAGGCAGGCCCGACCACTGAGGGCGGCTACCGGGTGCGGCTGCGGATTCCCCTCAGCGCGGACGGGTGACCGGCCGGTTCCGTGGGTGCCGGTTCGAGCCGCGGTCTCAGGCCGTGCGGGCCGTGAAGAAATCGCGGTTCGCCGCGATGGAGTCCTGTGACGCCTCCGGGACGTCCTCTTCGGGGTAGATCGCCTCCACCGGGCAGACCGGTTCACAGGCGCTGCAGTCGATGCAGGCGATCGGGTCGATGTAGAGCTGGGCGTGCTCCCGGAAGCCCGCCTCCTGCGGTCCGGGGTGGATCGCATCGGCGGGACATGCCTCCCAGCAGGCGGCGTCCTTGCTGTCTGCACACGCTTCAGTGATCACGTAGGTCATGGGAACCTCCGCTGCGAAGATGGTCGGGTCTGTCCGGCCGCTCAGCCGGCCTGGGCGAGTTCCGGCCCGTCATGGACGTCCGGTTCGGTGAGCCCCATGAGGGCGGACAGGTTCCTGGGGGTGAAGAACTCCGCCCAGGGGACGGTGTTCTGGATGACTCCGAAGAACCGGTCTATGGCGTCCTGGTTGCCCCGCATCGCGGCGAGCACGTCCTGGAACGCCGGGTCGAAGGGCTCCATCGCCGCGTGGTCGACGATGAAGTCGTAGAGGGGCTTCAGCGCCTCGTTGCGCTTGTACTCGTACGTGCTCAACGCCGTTTCCAGGGGCATCCTCCCGGAGAATCCGGCATCGAGGGCCTGGGCCAGGAGTCCGGCGTCCCGGAACGCGTCCGTGATGCCCTGGGCGGTGATCGGGTCCTTGTGGACACCGGCGTCACCGACCAGAGCCCAACCGGGTCCGAAGGGCTTGCGGAAGAAATTGGGGCGGTTGCCCGCTCCCATGAACCGATGTGCGAGGCGCCCGGTTTCGAGGCGAGCTCCCAGCCCGGGCGCGATGTCGTTCACCGTCTTGAGGTAGTGGGCACGCACGTCGGTCTTGAAGTCGGCGAAGTCGCGCTCGGGCCGCTCGACGAACACGGCGGCCTGGTCGTCATGGGTCGGGAAGGCGATGACGGTGCTGCCGGGGCGGGTGTAGAACTCCAGGCCCATGAGTTCCACGTCGTCCCAGTAGGTGTAGTAGCCGAAGGCCTTGGGCGGCACGACGTGGTACTCGGGGGCCTCGACGGTCCGGGCGACGATCGACCGCATGCCGTCCGCGCCGATGACCATCCGGGCCTGCTCGGTGATGGAGATGCCACTGGCTCCTCGTCCGCGCACCCCTACGACTTTGCCGTCCTCGGTGAGCACCTCCTGCACGGTGAAACCCTCGCGGACCACGGCGCCGGCCGCCGCGGCGGCGTCCACCAGGATCTTGTCGAGGATGGTGCGCTTGGGGGCGTAGATGGCGGCGAATCCGTCGTCGTCCGGGGAGGGGAAACCCTCCAGGGTGAAGTGACCGTACCTGTCGAAGCAGAGGTCGAGGACGATGTTCGTCACGGCCGGGCACCGCGAGGCCTCTACCTGGCCGAGCAGCCCCCAGCGCCTCAGCTGGGCGCTGCCCTCGACAGTGATCATGTGGGTGGAGACGGTGTCACTGGGGAAGGTGGCCCGGTCCAGCAGGAGTACGCGGTGCCCCTTCCTTGCGAGCAGCATGGCAGTGGGTGCGCCGGACACGCGGGCACCGATCACGATGGCGTCGTACACGGCCGATTCCCTTTCTTCGTACGTCTTCTTCGTACTTCTTCTGGACGTGCGCGGATCGTTCAGCGAGGTCGCCCGAGCGGTCGCTCAGGCCGCGAACCGGTCTTCGGTGCGCCTGCGCCAGATCTCATAGCGGGGTTCCACGCTGATCACGGGCAGGTCGCGTGCTGCTTCCTCGACGACGTCGGCCGCGTCATCGCTGCCGCTTTCGCAGAAGATCCGGCAGGCGAGGTCGGTGTGCGCGGCCGGGTTACCCGCGGTGCGGCGTCCCCACGCGGCGGTCGCCGCACCGCGGGCCAGTTGTGGCCGGTAGGCGGATGCGTGGGCGAGGACCGCGCGCAGGGCGGCCTCGTCCACGCCACCGCCGTAGGCGGATGCGAGGCCGATGCCGCTCCACAGGTCCGCGTGCCGGTCGGGCTGGAATCCGGCGACGAGCCGGGTGACACGGTCGACCACCCCGCCGTTGGAGAACCACAGCGCGCGGCCCACTCCCTGGTCGAAGTACTGCCGGCCGTGCCGGGAGAGCCGCGTCGGTACGGCGTGCTGCTCGACGTAGCGCCGACGCCTGAAGAAGGCCTCGTGGAATCCGTAGCCGTCGGCCGTCACCCAGCCCAGCAGCGGGTCGAGTGCGGCCAGTTGGCTTTCCGGGGTTCGCCTCAGCCGGGCGTAGGCGAGGCCCACCCCGACGTAGACCGGGTAGACATGGCGAGCGCCGGGCCCGGCGGCGAAGGCCTCGAGCCGCCGCTTCCAGGGCGCGGCGGCGTCCAGTGCTGCCAGCCCCATGCCCGCGCCTTCGTAGGCGAACCCTTGCAGCGATGGTTCGATCGCCTCCAGACGCGCTGCGAGAACCGGCATCCTGGGGTCCTCGAGTGCCGCGTGGTAGCCCTCCATGAGAGAGGTCGCCACCGGTGCGAACCGCTCCCATGCCTCCGGAGCGAACCCGGGCCGGGAGAACACCGCTTTGGCGGACGGGATTCCGAACAGCCGCCTGCGGGCCGCTCCGACAGTGGTCATGTGCCGAACTCCTTCACTCCCGCGACCGGGATCGAGGTGCTGAGCCAGGCGGCCCGGATCTCCTGGCGCCACCGCGCGTAGGCGGGTTCCGGGTTCGATCGGTCGTCGGTGCCCGCTCGGCCCAGGCGCCGGCCGGCCTCGTGGGCGAGGGCGGCGACCTCCGCCCCTCCCCTGCCCCACACGACCCCGCACGCCAGGTCGGTGTGCGGGGCCGGCTGGCCGGACTGTTCACGGAAGATCGATGCGACCGCGGTGCCTGTGGCGAGGTCGGCTCCATGGCCGCCTGCCGCCTTCAGGAGGGTGACGACGGCGTTGCGGTCCATGACGCCCGCGGCGTATGCGCAGGCCAGGCCGATGCCGCTCCAGATGTCCCCCTGCCGCCGGGAAGGGAAGGAGGTCACCGTGTCGATGATCCGCTCGACATTGGCGCCGGTGGAGAACCACAGGCTGCGCCCCAGGCCCTGGTCGAAGGCGCGGGCCGCGTATCCGTGGATCCGGCGCGGGGGCCGGCGCCGCTCGACCGTGTCACGCCAGGAGAAGAACCCCTCGTAGAAGCCGTAGCCGTCCATCACCAGCCAGCGCAGGAAGGGGTCCTGACGGGCGAGGAAGCGCTGCGGGCCGACGGGGACACGAGGCAGGACGAGTCCCGCACCGATGTAGACCAGGCACCGGTAGGGCGCGCCGGGGCCGTGGATGAAAGCGGGCAGCCGCTTTTTGTACGGGGCGAGGCTGTCCAGCAACATCAGCCCCATGCCGGCGCCCTCGTAGGCGATCCCCCGCAGTTCGGGCGGCGTCGCGTTCAGCCGTGGGGCCAGGTCCTCGTGGCGTGGGTGGTTCAGCGTCAGGTAGAAGCTGTCCACCAGGGTGCGGGCGACCGGCTCGAACATGCGCCAGGTCTCGTCCATGTCCTCCTGGGCGCCGAAGCGTTCGGCCGCCATCTTGGGGAAGGACTCGGCGGACAGCGGGAAGATCGGCTTGAGCAGCGTGCCGAGGGGCAGGGTCATCGCGGACCTCCTCCCGCCTCGGCAAGGCTCGTGACAGCCCCTGCGGCGGCTCCGGGGACGGGAGCGGGCCGGGGGCGGAACCTGCCGTAGACGAGCTCGAACAGCGGGGTGGCCATGAGCGTGGTCGCGATGGCCATGAAGACCAGGATGGTGAACAGGGTCGGGGTGATCAGGCCGGCCTGGAGCCCGATGTTGAGCAGGATGAGCTCCATGAGGCCCCGCGCGTTCATCAGGCTTCCCAGCGCCAGGGCCTCCCGCTGCGGCTCGCTGTTGAGCCGGGCCGCGAACCAGCAGGCGACGCCCTTGCCCAGTACGGAGACCAGCAGGATGAGCAGCGCGACTCCCCACAGCGTGACGCTGTTGACGAGGCCGATCTCGGTGTTCAGGCCGGAGAACACGAAGAAGAGCGGCAGCAGCAGATGGGTGGTGAGCGGCTCGAAGGCGCGGCGTATGCGCTCGGCGAAGACACCGCGGGGCATCGCCGCGCCGAGGATGAAGGCGCCGAACACCGCGTAGATACCGACATAGTCGGTGAACCAGGCCGCCAGCATGAGCAGCGTCAGCACCAGCGCCATGAGCGGCGAGCTCACGCCGCCTTCCCGCTCGGCCTTGGTGCCCAGTCGGCTCAGCAGCCGCTTGCCGACGGTCAGCACGAAAGCGGCGTAGAGGACGCCACCGCCGATGGCCAGGAGGGCGATCTGTGTGTCGTTCTTGAACACGGCGAGGACGACCGCGAGCAGGCACCAGGAGACCGCGTCGTCCGTGGCTCCGGCCGCCAGTGCGAGGGTGCCCAGCGAAGTCCCCGTCAGCCGACGCTCGAAGATGATGCGGGCGAGCATCGGGAAGGCGGTGATGGCGATGGCCGATCCCATGAACAGCATGGCCTGCCAGGTCGCGACGCCCTCGGTGAAGAACGTGCCGTCCTGTCGCACGAGCAGCACCGCGGTCAGGGCGCCCAGCACGAGCGGCGCGAAGATCCCGGACAGGGAGATCGACACGGCGCTGGGGATTCGGTGACGGATCAGCCCGGTGTCGAACTCCAGGCCGACCAGGAACATGTACAGCACCAGTCCGACCTGGGAGACCACGTAGATCATGGTCATGGACGGGCCGGTGGGGAACAGCTTCTCCTGCCAGTGCGGGACCAGCAGCCCCAGCAGGGACGGCCCCAGCAGGACGCCGGCGATCATCTCGCCCACGACCTGCGGCTGCCCCATCCTCCGGACGAGCAGGCCGACCAGACGGCAGGCCGCGAGGATGGCGGTCAGCTGCAGGAAGAAGAGAACGGCGATTTCCGAGTTGGACACGTTGCCCCCGAAGTCTCGGATGGTGGATGTGACTCAGGTGAACTGCCGGCGAATGCGTCGGCGCCAGATCTCATAGGCCGGTTCGACGTCGTCGGTGGGGAGGTCGACCAGGGCCGCGGCGGCGATCTCCGCGGCCTTGCCGCTGTCGACTTCGCAGATCACCCGACAGGCGACCTCGTTGTGCTCGGCCGGATTGCCCACCTGGTGCCGGGCTCTGGCCGCGACGATCACGCCTTCGGCGAGCCGGCTCCGGCAGCCGTCCGCACGATTGCGCAGCGCCTCGATGGTCGGTTCGTCGACCCCGCCTGTGTACCCGCAGGCCAGACCGACACCGGCCCACAGATCGCCCCGGCGTGACGCGGGGAAGGCCTCGATGGTCGCCGCGACCCGCTCGACGTCCGTGCCCGTGGCGAACCAGATGCTGCGTCCCAGTCCGTGGTCGAAGGCGCTCAGTCCGTAGCCACTGAGATGTCTCGGCGTGGCACGCTCCTGCACATGGCGGCGGTAGGCGAAGAAGCCCTCGTGGAAGCCGTATCCGTCGAGGACGGCCCAGTTGAACACGTCGTCCCGCAGGCGCCGGCGGAACGGTTCCGGGTTGCGGCGCAACCGTGCGAGGCCCATGCCCGCGCCGAGGTAGACCGCGAAGACGTACTCGCTCGCCGCCCGGTCGACGAAGCGGCGGGTGCGCTGTTTCCACGGCAGCAGCTGGTCCAGCGCCGCGAGCCCGACCCCCGCTCCCTCGTAGGCGAACCCCCGCAACTCCTCGGGGTACGCGTCCAGCTTGGGCACCAGGGCTGCCTCTCGGCGGTTGAGGAGCGTGAGCTCGCAGCACTCCGTGACGGTGAACACGACCCTGCTGAGCCGCTCCGCGCCGGCTCCCGTACCCACCGAGGCGGGGAAATCCGACGGGGCGACCTCGAACAGCGGCCTCATCACAGCACCCAGCACGCTCATGCCGTGTTCCCCTTCGTCGAGGGAGTGACGGCGAGGCTGGTCTCCAGTCGCCGCTGAAGCGTGTCGTACGCGGGCGCGGACCGGGTGTCGGGCAGATCCTCGAAGGCCCGGTCGACGAGTCGGGCGGCATCCTGGGCGCAGACGCCGCACAGCACCTCACAGGCCAGCTCGGTGTCGGGTATCAGGTTGCCGGCGCGCAGGCGGCCCTTGGCCACGAACGCCGTTCCCACGGCCATACGCGAGGTGTGCCGCCCGGCGGCCACGCGCAGCGCCTCGACGGTGGGCCTGCCGACCCCGCCGACATACCCGCAGGCCACGCCGATGCCCAGCCACAGATCGGCGTGCCGGTGCGCCGGGAACGCGGCGATGGTCGAAGCGATCCGGTCGACGTCGGCGCCGGAGGTGAACCAGATGCTCCGCCCCACTCCCTGGTCGAAGACGCGCCGGGCGAAGGGCGACAGATGTACGGGGACCTGTTGCCGTTCCACGAACCGGCGCTGCTTGAAGAAGCCTTCGTGGAAGCCGTAGCCGTCCATCACCAGCCAGCGCAGCGCGGGATCGGTCAGGCGGCGCATGAAGGGGTCCGGTTTGCGGCGCAGCCTGGCCAGCGCCTCCCCCGCCCCGATGTGGACCATGTAGATGTGCGGGTTCCCGGGACCGTCCATATAGGCCTGGAGCCGGGATGCGCCCGGCAGGAAGCAGTCGAGGCCGGTCAGTCCCATGGCGGCGCCTTCGTAGGCGTATCCGCGGAACTCCAGGGGGGTCCGGTCCAGGCGGGGGACGAGGTCGTCGAAGCGGCTGCCGTCGAGGACCGCGTGATAGCCGCCGACGGCAGTGTGTACGACGGTCTCGAGGTGTTTCCAGGTCGGGGTGTCGCCGCGGCTGAAGGCGGTCGCCTCCGCGTCCGGGACGCCCATCACGGCGCGACGCAGTCTGCTAAGCGACAGTGTCATGGTTCATCGCTCCCGTCGGGTGCTCGGAGGCTTTCTCGGAGGGTGCCTGCTCCAGTTCGTCGAGGAGTTGCTCGAGTTCGTCGGGCGGGACCCGCGCGAGCAGGGCGGCGAGTTCCTCCTCCTGGGGTCCCTCGCCCGGGGGGTCCGGTTGGGGTGTGGCCGGTCCGGCGAGGTCCTGTTCGACGGGTTTCTCCAGGGCGAGCAGCGGCAGGATCCGGTGGGCGAGGCCGAGGACGGTCACCCCCTGGAGAAGGTCCAGGACCGAGACGTCGGCGCGCAGGGTGGCGTCGATGCGGTGCTTGATCTCGACGGCCATCAGGGAGTCGACGCCGAGGTTGCTGAGGTTCTCCTCGTGGCCGAACTCCGCCGGATCCAGCTTGAGCACCAGCGCGACGATGTCGTGCAGGTGCTCCGCGAGCGCGTCCAGGCGGTGCGCCTCGGGCGTGCGGCACAGAGCGTCGAGCACGGCGCCGGCGTCGGCCACGTCGTCCTCGCCGTGCAGGTCGGCCTGTTCCGTGCCGAGCTCGGCGAACAGGGGCGGGAGCTGTCCTCCCATCGAGGTCGCCCGGGCGGTCGCCCAGTCGGCGGTGATCGCCACCACGTGTGCCGGGCGCTGGCCGATGAGACGGCCGAGGATGCGTGCCCCGGCCTCGGGGGTGATCAGCTCGATGCCCCGTCGCGCGTACATCTGCTCCAGGTTGAGCTGCTCCACCATGCCGACCGACCAGGGCCCCCAGCCGATGCTCAGGGCGGGCAGACCGAGGGACCGGCGGTGGTGGGCCAGCGCGTCGAGGAAGGCGTTCGCGGACGCGTAGTTGGCCTGGCCTGCGGATGCGATGACCGATCCGACCGAGCCGAACAGGACGAAGAAGTCCAGTGGCGTGTCGGCGAACAGACGGTGCAGCAGCCAGCCGCCGCCGACCTTGGGGTGCATGACCCGCTGGAAGGTGTCCCGGCTCATCCGGAGCATCAGCTCGTCCTCGACGACCCCGGCGGCGTGGACGACACCCCCGACCGGGGGCCGCTGGAGCCGCTGGTGTTCGGCGAACCAGGCGTGCAGCTGAGCCTCGTCGGCGGAGTCGACCGCGGCGTAGTGGACATACACGCCGCGGCGTTCCAGGCGGAGCAGTTCGTCGACCAGTTCGCGCCGCGGGTGCTGGGCGGGCAGGTCGTGCCAGGCGTCGCGCGGGGGCAGGGAGGTCCGCCCCATCAGGACGAGGTGGCGGGCCCCGCGCTCGGCCAGGAACCGGGCGACCAGGCAACCGAGGGCTCCCGCGCCGCCCGTGACCAGGTAGGTCGCGTCGTCGCGCAGGGTCGTCGGGAAGGCCGGGGTGAGGTGCTCGCCGGCCGGTGCCAGACGTGCGACGTACCGCTGCACGCCCCGGAACGCGACCTGATCCTCGCCGCTGGGTGCGCTGACCTCCTCGACGAGACGGCGCGCCTGCTCCGTTTCCGGCCCGGCATCGAGGTCGACGATGCCGCCCCACATCCCGGCGAACTCCTGGTGGCCGATGACACGGCCGATGCCCCACATCGGGGATTGCGGCAGGGCCAGGGGCCGGGGGCTGTCTTTGACCGCCTGTGCCGTGCGGGTGACCAGCCATACGCGCGGCAGCCGCTGGGTGACCTCGGCGGAGAGCGCCTGCATCAGGTGCAGGACCGAGAGTACGCCGAGGTCCTGGGCGTCCCGCAGCGCCGTGACCGAGATGTCCTCGCCGAAGGGCAGATCGAGGCTCCACAGGTGCAGGACCCTGCCGATCTCGGTCTGCTGGGCGATTTTCCGCAGCAGCCGCTTGTAGTGCTCGACGTCGGTGGGGTCGATCACATAGCCACCGGCCGGCGTCTCGACGGGGTCAGGGACCTCGCCGGGGGCCACGGTGACGACGCGGCGTCCGGCCTCCGTGAGGAACCGGGCCACCTCGGAGCCCACCCCGGTCGCGTCCGTGAAGAGCACCCAGGTGCTCGCCTCGCCGTCGTCCCGCGCGCTTGCGCCCTCGGCTTCCGGCTCCGCGGCGTCCTCGCGCGACGACTCGCGCCACTGGACTTCGTAGAGGCCCTGGTCGATACGTTCCGGGGTGAGACTGGCCGCGGCGTCGAGGGACTGCGCTCGGAAGCCGCGGATGTCGACGAGAACCCTTCCCTGGTCGTCGCAGAGGGCGATGTCGCTGACGATGACGCGTGCGTCGGCGCTGGTGACCTCGGCCACGACATACATCTCGTCGGCAGGGCGCCCGAGAACGGTGACGCTGTCGACACCCACGGGCAGGTAGGGACTGGCCGGGAGCGTCGCGTCCGTCACTCCCGGCGCGGCGGAGGTGAGCAGGACCTGGAACGCCGCGTCGATCAGGCTGGGATGGAACCGGTACGTCCCCAGCTCGTCGCGGACGCAGGCGGGGACGGTCACCCGTCCGACGGCCCCCCGCGGGCCGGTGACGATCTCCTCCACCGCCTGGAACGCCGGCCCGTACTCGAAGCCCATCTGCTGGACGAGGCCGTCGAAGTCCGCGCGCGACACGTGCTTCTCACAGGCGCCGCGTGCGCCGGCGAGGTCGCGCGCGGTGCGGACGGGCGGGCGCCGGCTGAGCCGGGCTGTCGCGTGCAGCGTCCAGGTGCGGTCGCCGCCGGGCGTGGCCGCGAAGCCGGCGACCTCGACCCGGCCCGACTCCGGGTAGAGGGTGGTGCGCACCCGCGGGTCGGCCGTGTCGGGGAGCACGAGAGCCTTGCGCAGCTCCAGGTTCTCGAGGGCGTGGTCCCCCTCGCCGTACACCTCGACCGCCGCCGCCAGGGCCAGTTCGATGAACGCGGCGCCGGGAAGCACGGTGTTTCCCTGGACGCGGTGGTCGGCCAGGTAGCGCAGGAGCCGTGGGTTGAGCTCCCGCTCCCAGGTGGGATGGACGGCGTTCATCCGCTGTCCCAGCAGTGGGTGGACCTCCGTGTAGTGGCGGTCTTCCCGGGCCTCCACCGATTCGTTCCAGTATCTCTTCAACTGCCATGGGTAGGGCGGCAGTCGAAGCAGGCGGGCGTCGTCGCCGTAGAACGCCTCCCACTGGATCTCGTGGCCATGGCTGTAGAGGGTGCCGAGGGAACCGAGGAGTACCACGTCGTCGGATTCGTCGCGGCGCAGGGACGCGACGACCAGCCCGTCCTGCTGCTGCTCCGCCAGCAGTTCCCTCATGGAGCCGGCCAGCACGGGGTGGGGGCCGAGTTCGACGAAGTGGGTGTATCCGTCGGCCACCATCTGGCGGAAGGCGGCCGCGAACAGGACTGTCGCGCGAACGTTCTGCCACCAGTAGTGCGCGTCCGCGCCTCGGCCGTCGATGCGCGTGCCGGTCACGGTCGAGTACAGAGGAAGGACGGCGGATGACGGGCGGAGGTCGGCGAGCCCCTTCTCCAGGTCTGCGCGCAACGGGTCCATGTAGTGGCTGTGGTACGGCACCTTGACGGTCAGGAACCGGTGGAAGACCCCGAAGGTCTCCAGCTGCGCCGCCATGTCCTCGAGGATCGCCGCGTCCCCGGCCAGCGTGACGGCGGTCGGGCTGTTGACCGCCGCGACCGAGACCAGGGGCCCCGCGTCCGCGACGGCCTGGTTCAGGGTCTCGGGGGTCATGCCCACCGCGAGCATCCGGCCGTTTCCCGTGGCCCTCTGCTGGAGGCTGCTGCGGTAGTAGTTCACCTTGATGGCGTCCTCGAAGCCGAGAACGCCCGCCAGGTACTGCGCGGCGACCTCCCCGGTGCTGTGCCCGACGATCCCGTCGGGTTCGATGCCCCAGGAACGCCACAGCTCCGCCAGGCCCAGCTGGACCGCGAGGTTTGCCGGTTGCGCGACCTCGGTCTCGGCCATGCGGGACTGCTCCTCAGGGGCGAGGAGTTCGTCGAGCAGTGACCAGCCGGTGTACTTGCCGAGCTCCCTGTCGCATCGTTCGACGACGGCCCGGAAGACGGGCTCGCCGTCCAGCAGCTGCCGGGCCATGGCCCACCACTGCGGGCCCATCCCGGAACAGACGAAGGCCAGCTTCGGCGGTTTCCCGGCCTGGACGCGACCGGAGGACACACCCTTGGCTTCGCGGCCCGCGCTGAAGGCGCCGAGCTTCTCGGCGGCCTCGGCCGCGCTCGCCGCGACGACCGCGAGCCGGTGGTCGTGGTGAGTGCGCCGCAGCGCGCGCGTATGGCCCACGTCCCGCACGGCGTGCGGGCTGTCCGACAGCGTCTCCCCCAAGGCCGCCGCCATGTCGGACAGCGCCTCGGGGCTACGGGCCGACAGCGGGACGAGGTACGGGCGGTCGTCGTCGGCGTGCGGCGCGACCGGCCGCTCGGCGGGAGGGCCCTGGAGGACCACATGGGCGTTCGTACCGCCGAAACCGAAGGAGTTGACCCCGGCCAGGCGTGGCCCGGGTACCTGCGGCCAGTCGCCGAGCTCCGTCTGGACGTGGAGCTGAAGGGCGTCGAACGGGATGGCCGGGTTGGGTCGGTGGTGATGCAGCTGCCCCGGGATGCGGCCGTGCTTGAGTGACAGTGCCGTCTTGATCAGGCCCGCCACTCCGGCCGCCGCCTCGAGGTGCCCGATGTTCGTCTTGACCGACCCGATGACCACACGGTCACGGGTGGGGCGTCCTTCGGAGAAGACCCGGCCGATGGCAACCGCCTCGACGGGATCCCCGACGGGTGTTCCGGTGCCGTGTGCCTCGACGTACTGGACGGTGCGCGGCGCGACGCCGGCCTGCCGGCAGGCCGCGCGCATGGCCGCCTCCTGGGCGTCACCGTTGGGGACGGTGATGCCGTTGCTGTGTCCGTCCTGGGACACGGCCGTCCCCCGGATCAGTGCGTAGACCGGGTCGCGGTCCGCCAGCGCTCGTGCCAGCGGCTTGAGGACCACGACGCCGGCGCCCTCGCCTCGCGCGTATCCGTCGGCGGACGCGTCGAACGCCTTGCAGCGGCCGTCGGGGGACAGGAATCCGCCCTTGGATTCGGCGATGGTCATGTTCGGCGCGATCATGACGTTCACGCCGCCCGCGAGGGCGAGGGAGCATTCGCCGTTCCACAGGCTCCGGGCCGCCAGGTGCACCGCCACCAGGGAGCCTGAGCACGCGGTGTCCACGGCAAGGCTCGGTCCCCGGAAGTCGAAGGAGTACGACAGCCGGTTGGCCAGCATCGTCATCATCATGCCGGTGGCCGAGTGCGTCTGGAGCTCGTAGCGGCTGTGCACGCCGTAGTTCTGGAGCAGCTGGTAGTCCAGCGTGAAGCCGCCCATGAAGACGCCCGTGTCGCTGCCGGCGAGCCGGGCGGACACCTGGCCGCCGTCCTCCAGGGCCTCCCACGCGGCGTGGAGCAGAAGACGCTGCTGGGGATCCAGCCAGATCGCCTCGCGCGGGGAGATCCCGAAGAACTGGGCGTCGAACTCGTCGATCCGGTCGAGGAATCCGCCTCGCTGGGTGGCCATCTTGCCGAGCTTGGCGCCGTCCGGGTCGTGGAACTTGCCGGTTTCCCAGCGATCCGGGGGCACTTCACGGGTGGCGTCCACTCCGTTGCACAGCAGTTCCCAGAAGGCGGCGGGCGTCGTGGCCCCGCCTGGGAAGCGGCAACCGATCCCGATGATGGCGATGGGTTCCGGTGCCGGTTCGTCCGTCGGCCGGTCAGTCATGGCACCTTTCTCCTTCCTCGGTGCGAGTGGCCGCCGCCCCGAGCTCCCGGGAGAGTTCGGCCAGCAGCAGGTCCTGTGAGCTGTGCAGGAAGAAGTGAGAGCCCGGGAGCATGACGAGCCGGAACGGCCCGCCGGCCTGCGACCGCCACATGTCGAGATCGCTGCGGCTGACGCGCACGTCCTGGTCACCGCCGAAGACCGACAGGGGCATGGGCAAGGGGAGCTCGTCGCGGTACCGATAGGTGTCGCACAGTTCGAAGTCGGCCCGGAGCATGGGCAGCAGAGCCCTCATCAGCTCCCTGTTGTCGAGCACCTCCGGGGGCGTGCCCTCCTTGCGCAGCACCGTTTTGAGCACTTCGTCGGGCATGTGATGGATCCTGATGTTGGGGTTGGGCAGCTGGGGCGCCCGGAACGCGGCGAGGAGCAGCCGGGACGGCTGTGGTGCCCCCGCGAGACGCAGCCGCCGGGTGAGCTCGAACGCCACCAGCGCGCCCATGCTGTGACCGAAGAACGCGTACGGCAGGTCCAGCCGTGGCAGGACGGCCTCGTACAGGGACTCGACCAGCGGATCCAGCTGTCGTAGGGCGGGTTCGCCCACCCGGGACTCCCGGCCCGGCAGCTGGGCAGCCCACAACTCGACGCCGGCGGGCAGCCCCTCGCTCCACGTGCGGAACACCGAACCGCCGCCCCCGGCATAGGGGAAGCAGAACAGCCGGACCACAGGCGCGTCGGCGGCGGAGTACCGCACGAACCAGCTGCCCTCGTCCTGGGGGGCGTTCGGCCTGCCGCGCAGTTGGCGCAGCAGGCGGGCGCGCTTGTCGTCGGGCAGGCGTGCCACGCGGTCGCGCAGGGCGCCGCCCTCGCCCGGCGCGGCGGTCACCGGGACTCCCCCGTGCCGACGGCCTCGTCGGCCGGACGGAGCCTGATCCACTGGTCACCGAGCGGCGCCGACTCCTGTTCGCGCAGATGGACTTCGACGAGGGACATCAGGGCCTCATCGGCCCGCCAGCGCCGCGCCTGCTCCCGCTTGGCCGGGTTCCAGGGCTGGGCCTCGAACTCCTCCAGCACGGTCGCGACCAGTTGGCCCGACAGGCGCTCGATGAAACGGATGTTGGCCTCGAACTGTGTGGCCAGGTCCGAGTCCGCGAGGCCCGCTGTCATGCCGATGTGGAGGCGGCTCATGAAGTCGAAGTCGTAGAAGCGCACGAAGGGTGCCTGGTCGCGTGGCTCGTCGTCGACCGCGCTCCATTCCCGGAAGAAGCGCTGGACCTCCTGGCTGGCGGTGCTGAAGCGGGCCAGTCCGACGACCATGTCGGGCCGGTCGCCCAGGTGCCGCAGCACGTCGTGGAAGTACAGCAGCCCCGGAACGGCCCAGTACACGGCGGTGTCCCAGATCACCTTGGTGAGCATGACCCGCGCGTTGCCCATCAGCGCGTACTGCTTCTCGTAGATGCTGAGCCAGCCCTCGGCGATCAGCAGAAACACCTGGTTGTGGATCGCGGCGCGTTCCCCGGTGTTGTCGTCGCCGTCGAGCGCGTGCGTGACCAGGTCCGTGATCAGGCTGTTGCTGATCGCGATCAGGTCCAGCCCCGGGGAGTACAGGGGGTCCAGGAAGACGCCGGCCTCCCCGGCGAGGCACCAGCGGTCCGCGGAGAAGACCTGCTCGCAGCTGTAGGCGTAGTCCTTCATGACGCGGAAGTCCTGCAGCTTGTCGCGGTGCCGGCGGACGATGCCGGCGCACTGCGGCTCGTGCCGGTCGAGCCATTCCAGAGCGCGCTCGAACCGGTTGAGCTGCTCGAACCCGTGGAGGTCCGGGTCGGTCACGATGCCCACGCTGGTGGATCCGGAGGCGAGCCTGATCAACCAGACCCAGTAGCCCGGGCCCATCAGGTGGTTCGTGGACAGTTCCCGCCGTCCCTCCTCGATCCGCGCGTGCCAGTCCGGGTCGTCGGACCACTGATCGACGTCGATGGAGCAGCCGACGCGGAACCAGACGGCGTTGGCCCGGTGCCCGACCTTCTTGGCGAGGCCGAGCCGTCGCTTGAGGATGGACGCCCGGCCGGTGGCGTCGACGACCCACTTCGCCTGGATCTGCCGGGTGGCGCCGTCGTCGGTGCGGACGTGGAGCCGGTGGTGCTCGGCGTCGGGTTGCAGGTCCACGCTCTCGACCTTCGTCCCGGGCAGGAACCGCACTCCGCGGGCGAGAAGTTCATGGCCCAGGGCGTTCTCCAGGCGGCCGCGGTCGAGCTGGTAGGTGCCGACCGCGCCGGGCGGGCGGACCGAGTGGCCGAGTTCCACACGGCGGGTGATGTCGTCGTTGCCGTCCTTGGAGAAGAACATCCGCAGTCCGTACTTGTTCAACTGCTGGGACTGCAGGTGGTGTCCGAGCCCGAGGACCTCCCGCAGGTAGTAGCCGGCGATCTCCACAGTGGACTCCCCGACCTTGTGCGTCGCCTCCGGCACCGGGTGTCCCTGGCGTTCCAGCACCACGATCCGGGTGCCGGGGCGCTGCCCGAGCAGTTGCAGGGCCAGGGTCAGCCCGGCGGCGCCGCCACCGACGACGGCGACATCGACGAGGTCGTCGGGCGCCGTCCGCGCGGCGCCGCGGTCGTTCATTGCGCTGGTGTCGGTCATGGCGTCACCGCCGCGGGCCGGCTGCCGAGGGTGATCCAGGCGCTGTCGATGGGGTCGACCGGGTCGCGCTCCTTGTACCGTTCGACGGCCTCCCGCAGCAGTTCGTCGCGGCGCCACTCCTCGATCCGGGCCTTGGCCGCGTCGTCGGCACCGCGCTGTTCGAGGCGCTCGACGACGGTGCTGACCAACTGGCCCGCGATGTGCTCCAGCAGCTCGACATTGCGTCCGAACTGCTCCTCGAGCTCGTCGTCGTCGAGGCCCGCCGCCATGCCGTTGTGCAGGTCGACGATGAAGTCGAGCAGGCTGTACGGGTCCGCGAAGACGTCGGAGGCGGGCTCGTTGCTGACGAGGTGCCACTCCCTGAGGAACTGCTGGACCCGCGTGTGGAGCAGCCATGTGCGCTGGAGATTGGCGAACGCCGCGGGGCTGGCGCCGAGGCGGCGGAACTTGTCGTGGAAGAACAGCAGGCCGGGCACGGCCCAGTAGATGATCGTGTCCCAGATGACCTTCGCCACCATCACCTGCGGGTTGCCCATGACGGGGTACTGGCCCTCGTAGGCGACCAGCCAGATCTCGCTGAGCACCAGGTAGACCTGGTTGTGGGCCACGGCCTTCTCCCGCACGTCCTCGCCGCGGCTGTCGCGTGTGACGAGATCGGTGATGAGGCCGTTGCTGATCGCCATCAGGTCGCCGCCGGAGGAGTAGAGGGGGTCGATCGAGACCCCCGCCTCCCCGGTCAGGCACCACCGGTCCTCGGAGTACACCTGCGTGCAGCCGTAGGCGTAGTCCTTCATCACCCGGAAGTCCTGGATCTTCTCCAGGTGCCGCCGCACCTCGGCCGCACACTGGGGCTCGTGCTCGGCGAGCCAGTCCAGGGTCCGCTGGAGGGTGTTGAACCCCTCGAAGGAGTGGGCCGAGTCCTCGGCGACGATGCCGACGCTCGTCGAGCCCGACGCGAGCGGAATGAGCCAGACCCAGTATCCGGGTCCCATCAGGTGGTTGGTGGACAGCCGGCGCAGGCCGCCGTCGACCCGGGCCCGCCACTGCTCGTCGTCGGACCACTGGTGCACGTCGATCTCGTGCTCGATGCGGAACCAGGAGGCGTTCGCCCGGTGACCGACCGGCCTGGCCAGACCCAGCTTGCGCTTGAGCAGGCCGGCGCGTCCCGTGGCGTCGACGACCCACCGTGCCCGCAGCGCGTGCTCTTGCTCGTGTTCGCCGTCGAGGACGCGTACGACGTGGTCGTCGTCGCCGTCGGCGAGCTGCACGTCGCGGACCTTGCAGCGCTGGCGGAAGTCGACGCCGAGGTCGGCGACCATGGTGCCGAGCGCGTTCTCCAGCCGGCCGCGGTCGAGCTGGTAGGAGGCCAGCGGAGCCTCGCTGATCTGGCCGTACTCGACACGCCGGGCGATGTCCTCGTTGCCCGCGTGGGTGAGGAACATCCGCAGGCCGAACTTGTGCAACTGGTCCCGTTCGAGGTGCTCTTCGAGGCCGAGGACGTCGCGCAGATAGTGTGCCTGGACCTCGACGCTGGACTCGCCGACCTTGTGGGCGGCCTCGGGCACCGGGTGCCGCCCTCGTTCGAGGACGGTGACCTGGAGACGGGGGTCGGTGCGCTTGAGTTGGAGGGCCAGGGTCAGTCCGGCGATGCCGCCGCCGAGGATCGCCACGTCGAAGCGCTCGGAGATGTCAGGCATAGCTCACCTCGCTGCTCTGCTTTTCCATGCTGTCCGCTCCGTTCGGTTCGTGACCTGTCGTGTTCTCCCCCGGGCGGGACGGGCGCAGGGCGATCCAGCCCTCACTGGTGGGGTTGTGCTGCCGCTCGCGCCGATGCGTGGCGATCAGGTCGGTGATCAAGGGATCCCGCTGCCAGGACTGGACCTGGGCGATGACGCGGTCGTCGTCGTACCGGTCGCCGTGGGCGTCGATGACCGCGGTGACCAGTTGCCCGGCCAGTTGGGCCAGAAGCCTGGCGTTGTCCGAGAAGCGCTCGGGGAACCTGCTGCCGGGCAGGTCGTCGGCCATGCCGGCGTGCAGCTTCACCATGAAGTTCAGCGGGGAGTACAGGTCGACGAACCTGGCCTCGAGACGGGAGTCGTCGATGGCCGCCCACTCGCGGAAGAACGTCTGGACCCGGTTGCTGATGTCGGTGAGGCGTTCCAGGTCGGCGGCCACGGAGGGGCTGCCGGCCACGGTGCGGAACTTGTCCTGGAAGAAGAGCAGGCCGAAGACCCCCCAGTAGAAGGCGGTGTCCCAGATGACCTTGGAGGCCATCACGCGGGCGTTGCCCATCAGCGCGTACTGGTTCTCGTAGACGGCGAGCCACATGTCGGTGACACGCCTGAACAGCGAGTCGTGCACGGACGCCAGGGCCGATACGTCCTCGCCGTCCAGGGACCTGGTGACCAGGTCGGCCGCCAGTCCGTTGCTGATGGCGATCAGATCCAGGCCCGGTGAGTAGAGCGGGTCGAGGAAGATCCCGGACTCGCCGGTGAGGCACCAGCGTGCGCTGCCGTCGTAGACCTGGTCGCAGCTGTAGGAGTAGTCCTTCATCACCCGGAAGTCCTGGATCTTGTCGCGGTGTTCCTCGACGGCCCGGGCGCACTGCGGTTCGTGCTCGGCGAGCCAGTCCAGGGCCCGTTCAAGGGTGTTGAAGTCGTCGAACCGGTGCGTGCCGGCCTCCGCGACGATGCCGATGCTGATGGATCCGGAGGCGAGCCGGATGAGCCAGACCCAGTAGCCCGGTCCCATCAGATGGTTGGTGGACAGTTCCCGCCGGCCCTCGCGGATCCGGGCGTGCCATGCCTGGTCGCCGCTCCAGGTTCCGAGGTCGATGGGGTGCCCGACCCTGAACCAGGCGGCGTTGGCCTTGTGGCCCACGTCCTTGCGCAGTCCGAACCGGCGTGGCAGGAGCCGGCCGCGTCCGGTGGCGTCGATCACCCAGCGGGCCCGGACGCTGTGTGCCTCGCTGTCCGTGAGCAACTGGACCTCGTGGTGGGACCCGTCGGGTGAGAACGCGACGTCGACGACCTTGCTGCCCGGGAGGAACTCGACGCCGTCCCGGGCACAGGCCGCGCCGAGTTCGTTCTCCAGGCGTCCTCGGTCGAGTTGATAGGTGGCCAGCGGAGGGAAGACCGAACTGCCGAGTTCCACGCGTTCGGCGATGTCGGCGTTGTCCTCGCTGCTGAAGAACATGCGCAGACCGAACTTGCGGATCTGCTGTGTCTGAAGGTGCTCGCCGAGTCCGAGGATGTCCCGCAGGTAGTGGGCGGCGATCTCCACGGTCGATTCGCCGACCTTGTGTGTGGCCTCGGGCACGGGGTGCCGCTGCCTCTCGGCGACCAGCACCCGGATGCCCGGCCGCTCCCGGCGAAGGTGGAGCGCCAGGGTGAGGCCGGCGGCGCCGCCTCCCAGAATCACGGCGTCGTAGTGGTCAGGCCTGGTGGCGCCGCCGGCGACACGCGTCCGGAGCTTCTGAGCGAGCAGGGCCCGCTTCTCCGCAGACAGGTCGGATATGCGATGTCGTGCTGGTTGGGTCATGCATCCCCCTTCATCCCAAATGACTATCGGTGGCGGGATTACGGAGGACTTACTTCATGTGCAAGCTGAGGGCATTGATCCCCTTCGCCCATGGGCCATTCGGCGGCCCCGGACGGCGGGGGGCGTGTCCCCGGCGGGCCTGCCCCGGTTGAGCAGGGGGCAGCGGTCGACTCTCGATCGAGCGCCGCGCGTTCACCTCGACACAACAGGAAGCTGCCATGATCGACGCACCCAGCCCAGCCCTGGAGACCGCCCTCGCCTACCACCGGGCCTGGACCGGTCACGACTTCGACCGGGCCATGACCTACATCGACGACGACATCGTGTGCGAGGCACCGGCCGGACGCCTCCAGGGCGCCGACGCGTTCAGGGGGTTCATGGAGCCCTTCACGCACATTCTCACCGACTCCAGCCTGCTGGCCGCTTTCGGCGACGAGACGACGGCGCTGCTGATGTACGACACCAGGACGCTGCCGGTCGAGAGCGCGCCCGGGGCAGAGTGCCTGACGGTTAAAGACGGCGCCATCACGCATATGCGGATCATCTTCAACCAGGCACCGTTCATCGCCGCGGAGGCCCGGGCGGCCGGATCGTGACCGCGGGGGCCTGACCGCGGGGTCGTGCTCGCTGGGTCATGGCGCCGGGCCGGGCGCCGTGCTCCGAAGCCCACGGACGTCAACGCGCCGTGGATCGGTCGGGGCAGGCGCCCGCCAGGGCCCTTGCCGCCCGCACCCGAGCGGTACTCGGATCACTGCGGTGACGTCTGCTCAGATCACCGCGGTGACGTCCCGCCGCGCCGGGGCGGGGGCCGGCCGCCCTGGAACGCGGCCGAGCTGCGGCGTATGCATGATCCGCTCCCGCAGCGCCAGCAGGTGGCTGCCCGGCGCGGCGCCGAGGTCGCGCTCGACGGACCGCAGGAACAGTGACAGCTGGTCCAGCGCATACGCGGCCCGGCCGAGCTTGAGGTGGGCCTCGATGATGGTGGTGACGGCCAGTTCGTTGTACGGGTCCAGCCGCAGCTTCTCGTAGGCGTACTCCAGCGCCTCGTCCAGCTCGCCTCGTGCACTGTGGATCTGGATCAGGCGGAGCAACGCCTGCGCGGAGAGCCCCTCGTACTGCCTGCGGTAGGGGGCCAGCCACTGCTGCTGGGCCTCCTCACCCTCGAGGAACCGGCGGACGGTGTAGGCGGCGACCCTGCTGTAGTAGAAGCAGGCACGGCGTGCGTCCCCCCGGGCGTCGCAGGTGCGCGCCTGTTCGAAGAGCCGCTCCACCTCGTGCACGTCGCTCCACCACCCTTCGTCGGCTTCGAAGCGGTAGAAGTTGGTGCCGCTGCGGTGGATGAAGGACGACTCCTGCCCCGGCCGCAGATCCGGCTCGAGCATCCGCCGCAGGCAGTGCATGCCGACATGGAAGCCGCTGGCAGCCTTGTCCGGGGCGGTGTCCTGCCAGCCGAGGTCGATGAGCTGGTCCATGGACACCGGCTTGCCGGGGTTCAGCAGGAACCACTTGAGCAACAACAGTGCCTTCTCCCGGCGTTGCCGACGCCGGCCGAGCACCTCTTCCCCCTTGAAGACCCGAAAGGGCCCGAACAGGTAGGCCCGGTAGGTGGCTTGATGCTCCCGATCCCGTGGATGACTCCACTCGGGCTCCGGAAGCAGGGCTGGTCCCGATGTCATACCTCGCACGTTCGCCCTCCCCGTTTTGTTGCGTAGCGATCGTGTATGGGTATTGGGTCAGTTACTAGCATTAACGGTGAACGGTGTTCACGAGCGTTGTCAAGCGTTACCGTGGATCCGGCAGCTGGGCATACCTGCCTCTGCGCGCCTTGACGGTGAAGGACTTGGAGGTGCCGGATGAGTCAGGTCGATCCCGCGCGCGTGGAGCCGACGCGCCCGGCGTTGAGCCGCAGGGAGCGTCTGCGACAGTCCACCCTCGATGAGATCGTCCAGACCGGCCGGTCGCTGCTGCGTGAGGGCCGCGAGGTGACGCTGCGTGCCGTGGCGTCCGAGATGGGCTTCACCGCGCCCGCGCTGTACCGGTACGTCGGCAACGTCGCCGCGCTCAACCAGCTCCTGTCGAACCACATCTTCGCCGAGATCGTCCACGAGATGTCCACGACGGCCCAGCCCTATGGCGACGACGACCCCGCGGCGCAGATGGTCGCGGCCGCCACCGCCTTCCGCTGCTGGGCGCTGGAGCACATCGACGAGTTCCAGCTGGTGTTCCACACGAACTCCCTCTCGGGGGAGCACGTCACTCGGTCCGAGGCCGGCAAGCCGCTGAATCCGCTCGCGCCGTCCACCGCGACGGGCGCCGCCGACGGGGTGCAGAAGTTCGCCGAGTTCTTCGGGGGGATCTTCGTCAGACTGTCGCAGCAGCGCCCGTTTCCCGTGCCCGCCCCCGAGGAGCTCGACGACGCGTTCGCGGCCGTCCACTCCCCCGGCGGGGACGGCGGACCCGACCTCGTCGGACTCCTCGGCGCGGACGGGCTGGGCCTGATCTGGCTGTTCGAACTGTCCTGGGCACAGCTGTACGGCATCGTGACCCTTGAGGTGTTCGGCCACATCCGTCCTCAGCTGATCAAGTCGGGGGCCCTGTTCACCGCCGTGATGCGGGACATCGGCAGCCGCGCCGGGATGGCCGACGACTGGGACCGCCTGGCGGCGGTCAGCCAGGAGGTAGTGGCCCGCAGGGCGTAGCGCCGGAAGATGACGGCCGGTCAGGGGCCGCCGCGGCTCGGCGCGACGCCCCGGCATCGGCGTCATCGCGCCCACCTCACCCGCTCCCACAAGGCCCGCAGTTCAGGGCTGGGCGGCACCCCGAGATCCTCCCGCAGGAGGCCGACGAACTGCTCGAGCTGCGCAACGGCCCCCGTCAGGCTGCCTTGCTGGAGATGGATCTCCACGACGGCTGTGGCCGCCTCCTCCGAGTAGGGGTCACGGTCCAAAATCCTCATCGCGCAGGTCAGCGCCTCATACAGATGGCCGGTCTGACGGTGCAGGCGTAACAGCTGGAGCAGGGCTTCCTCGTGGCCGCGCTCATGGGCCGCCCGGAAGGGCGCGAAGGCGTCGTGGTACACCTCCTCCGGCAGGAAGCCCTGGTCGTAGTAGGCCAGCAAGCGTTCGTACGACGCTATCGCCGCCGGTGTGTTGCCCGCCCTGCGTGCGGCACACGCGGACTTCCACAGCAGCACGACGTTCTCGGCATCCGTCCACCAGCAGCCGGACGGGTCGAACCAGTAGTGCCCGTTCGGGTCCGACCGAATGAACTTCGACGGCTGTCTGGTGGCGAGCTCGGGCTCCAGGATCCGACGCAGGGAGTGCTGTGTCACATGGAGCCGGTTCGCCCGATCCCCCGGACTGCCGGGCCAGAGCACGTCCGCGAGCTCACTGTCGCGGAACTCCTGTCCGGGGTTGAGCAGGAACCACTTGAGCAGCGTGCGCGCGCTCGCCCGCCCCCTGCACGGGTCCCCCAACGGGGCGCCCGCGCGATGCACCCGGAACGGGCCGAAGAGCCACGCCTCATACTCCCGGCGCGCATCGGCCGACCGGCCGGCGTCGTCCGGTGAGCCCCCTGGTGATCCGTCCATTCCGCCCCCCGTACTCCCTGAACAGCACCACGGTCGACCCGTCGTTCCCCTGGCGGAACCATCCGAATCACCCGGTATGCAAGTGTTGGCCACCTAAGTACCCACATCCCGGCGGATCCCGGCCTGCGGCAAGGACCGCCCCTCCGGCTTGACCAGGCATGCTGCCAGCAGCAAGCGAAAGCTATAGGGCCTCGATTCAGCCACCTTTCTCCCGGTGTAAGTCGTCTGTAACCGCACCGCCGGAAAGTCCCCTTCTGCATCGAGGGGGATCCATGAGCCGACCGCCAGGGCAACGGACGTCCAGCATGTCCACCGCGACGCGGGAGTTGCTCGCGCTGGGGCTGCGCAGGCAGCTCGGCCTCAGCCGGGTCGCGCCCGACCACTACGACGCTCCGGACCCCGGCGCCGGTTCAGGGGCATCGATGGTGGAGACCGCCGCCCACTATCTGTACGACATCCTCCTGCTCAATGACCTGACCCCGCCTCACGAGGGCGGCGGCACCACTTTCCCGACCCGTAAGCGATCGGTAAGTCGCCGGGACTAGCTTCACCGAGGCAGCCGCAGAGGCTGCCTCCCGCACATCCCCGGTCCGAGAAAGGGACCGCACAGTGCTCTCCCACCTGGACGCGGTGGGCGACCACCTCCAGCTGTTCGATGTGTATCCGCAGGTCAAAGAGATCCAGAGCCAACTCGGCCTGGACTGACCACAAGGAGCCGACCGATGTCCATGACCGTCGAGGAGTTGTTCGAGCACCTGTCGACGCGCTTCAACACGGAGGCCGCCGCAGGCCTGAATCGGACCCTGCAGTGGAAGATCACCGATGTGGACCCGGGCATCTGGGCCTTCGAGATCAAGGACGGGCAGGGCCGTCTCATCCCGGGTGGGGTCGACGAGCCCGACACGACCTTCGTGACCAGCAGCGAGACATGGGTCGCGATCGCCGAGGGCCGCCAGGACGCGATGCGCGCCTTCATGACCGGAAAGCTCAAGGTCAAGGGCGACATGATGCTCGCGATGAAGGTCCCCAAGCTCTTCGAAACCGGCGTCTGACACCTGACCGAGGAGTTGACGACGTGCACAAACCGGCCGAGCACGAAAGCGATCCCGAGAAGGTCCGCCTGGAGCAGGTCGCGGCCCTCACCGACCCCGCCACCATCCGCTACCTCGAGCAGATCGGGGTCCGCGAGGGGTGGACCTGTGCCGAAGTCGGGGCGGGCGCGGGATCGATCGCACAATGGCTGTCCAACCGGGTGGGCCACTTCGGCAAGGTCCATGCCATCGACATCGAGACCGCGTACATGGAAGGGCTGTCCGCGCCCAACCTCGAGATCCGGCAGCAGGACATCACGACGACACCGCTGGACGAAGGCGCCTACGACCTCGTCCACTCCAAGATCCTCCTGATGCATCTGCCGGACCGGGAGCGCGTACTCGGTGAGTTCGCCAAAGCACTCAAGCCCGGTGGTCACCTTCTGGTCGAAGAGGCCGACATCCGCAGCATTCAGCGGGTCGATCCGCCCTCTCCGCTGCTCACCCGGGCCGCCACCGCCCTGGAGACCTTCTTCTATTTCGGTGGCGCCGACCCCGGATACGGAATGAAGCTCCTGCCGGCATTCCGCCGCACCGGACTCAAGTTCATGGGAACCGACTGCCAGCTCACCGCGGTGCAGGCGGGCACCCCCGAGATGCAGACCATCGTGCTGAGTCTGGCCAAGCTCGCCCCGGTGATCACCAAGGTCGGCCTGATGGGGCAGAAGGAGATCGAGGCTGCCTTCGACGAGCTCCAGCAGCCCTCGGACACGGTCCTGTACACCCCGATCACCGTTTCCGTCTGGGGCCGGCGGGACGAGGACTGACCGCCCGCCTCGGCGGCGCACGGAAAGGACAGCCGCATTGCTGTACGCAGTCATCGCCTATGACAGCACCGACCCCGGGACCTTCGAGCGGCGGATGCTCGTCCGTCCGGCCCATATGGCCAACGGCGAGAAGATGTTGGCCGACGGAAGCTTCCTGTTCGGCGGGGGAATTCTCGACGGCGCCGGAAAGATGACCGGCGGAGTTCTGATCGTCGACTTCGAGACCCGCGACGAGATCGACGAATGGCTCAAGAACGAGCCCTACATCGTCAACAAGGTGTGGGACCGCGTGGAGGTGCACCCCTTCCTCGTACCTCCCCAGTTCCTCAGCCTCTTCCCGAAGTACCAGGAGCAGCCGACCGCCGGCTGAGCCCCTCACCACGCACATTCTCAGGGAGCTCACGCACCATGGAGACAACATCACGCAGCAGCAGGGCTCTGACGCTCCTGGTCACCAGCCTGGGGTCGTTCATGGTCCTGCTCGACGGGTCCATCATCTTCGTCGCCCTGGGCGAGATCCAGAAGGATCTCGGCGCGGAGATCTCGCAACTCCAGTGGACCGTCGACGCCTACACGCTGCCATTCGCCGCGCTGATGCTGACGACCGGAACCTTAGGAGACCGGCTCGGCCGCAAACGGGTGTTCCTGACGGGGCTGGTCGTCTTCGTCGTCGGCTCCGCCCTGTGCGGTTTCACGGACAGCTTCAGTGTGCTCGTCCTCGGTCGGGTCCTGCAGGGGATCGGCGCCGCCGCCATCGAAACCGGAAGCCTTTCCCTGTTGGTGTCGACCTTCAGTGACCCGCCGGGCCGAGCGAAGGCGATCGGTATCTGGACGGCCGTCTCCGGCGTGGCGCTGGCCCTGGGCCCGCTGTTCGGCGGCGTCCTGATCGAGTCCTTCAGCTGGCACGCGATCTTCCTGATCAACCTGCCGGTCGGCGTGCTGGCCCTGGTCCTCGGCGTCCGCTGGCTGATCGAGTCGCGGAACCCGGGCGCCGGCCATCTCGACGTCCCCGGCCAGATCCTCGTGACCGCTGGTCTGTTCTGCCTGATCATGGGGCTGATCCAGGGCGAGCGAGAGGGATGGGGATCCCCGCTGATCGTCGGCCTTCTGGTCGGATCCGTTCTGCTGCTGGGTGCGTTCCTGGCCGTGGAGATGCGCAGCCGGGAGCCGATGCTGCCGCTCGATCTGTTCCGCAACCGCACCTTCGCGGTGTCCAGCGTCATCGCGTCGCTGCTCGGATTCATCATCGTCGGCGCGATGTTCTTCATGGCCCAGTACTTCCAGACCGTGCAGACGCATTCGGCGCTGGAGACGGGTCTGCGTCTGCTCCCGCTGACGCTGGGCATCTTCTTCTTCTCGCCGCCGGCGAGCACCATCGCCGGCAAGCTCGGGCCGCGCATTCCGATCATCGTGGGCGGGGTGCTGGTGAGCGCCGGCTTCCTTCTGCTGATGACGGTGGAGGCGGACTCCGGATTCGGCTCGGTGTGGTGGAAGCTCGGGCTCGTCGGGGGCGGCATCGGCTGCATGTTCGCCCCGCTGACGCTGGCCGTGATGGCGTCCACGCCTCCGGAACGGGCGGGTCTGGGCTCCTCGATGATCAACACCACGAGGATCGCGGGTTTCACCGCCGGTGCGGCGGTTCTGGGCACGGTCGTCGTGGCCGTGTTCAAGGACAAGGTCGTCGCGGCTCTCACCGATCTGGACGTCGCCAGGGGCGTCGGCCACCAGATCGTGGAGCGCATCGGCGGATCGGGCGCGAGTGCCGGTCAGGGTGCGGGGGCGATCCCCGATCTGCCCGTTGACCGGGCCGAGTTCACCTCTGCGGTGCATCAGTCCTTCGTCGACGCCATCCACGTCGCGTTCCTGATCTGCGCCGGCTGCACGCTCCTCATCGCGGTGCTCGCCGCGGCGCTGATGACCCGCGGGCCGGTGTCCGACCCCGTCGCCCTTGCCGGGACCGCGGGCGGTACGGACGGGCCGGACGTCAGGTCGGCGGGCGTTCCGGACGGCAAGGGCGTTGCCCGCGCCGACACCACACGGCTGCCCTCGGCGCTCGTCGGGACCGAGTGGCTCGCCGAGCATCTGGGACGGCCGGGAATCGTCGTCGTCGACTGCACGGTGAACCTCCGGCTGCTGCCCGAGGGCGGCGTCGATCTCGGCCCCGGTCACGACGGCTACCTAGAGGGGCATGTCCCGGGCGCCGTCTTCGCCGATCTCCTCGTGGAACTGGCCGACCCCACCGCGCCCAAACCGTTCGCCATTCCGCCGGCCGACGTCCTGGCCGCCGCCATCGAGCGGCTCGGCATCAGCAACGACGACACCGTGATCCTCTACGATCGCGCCCACACGGCGTTCGCGACCCGGCTCTGGTGGATGCTGCGATGGCTCGGCCACGACAACGCCGCCGTGCTCGACGGGGGCTGGAGGAAGTGGACCGCCGAGGGCCGCCCGGTGAGCAAGGACGTGCCCGAGGTGAGCCGCGGCAGCTTCGCGGCCCGGCCCCGTCCCGAGCTGTTCGTCACCCGTGACCAGGTGCAGGCCGCCATCGATGTTCCAGGCGTCTGCCTCGTCAACGCGTTGTCACCCGAACAGCACGCCGGCCACATCCCGGTCGCGCACGGCCGCGTCGGCCACATCCCCTCCAGCGTCAACGTTCCGGCGGCGGCGCTCATCGACCCGGACACCGGCTGCTTCCTTGCGGCCCGGCAACTCACCGCCAGGTTCGAGGCGGTCGGTGCCACGCAGGCCCGGCAGGTCGTCGCCTACTGCGCCGCGGGGGTGGACGCCACCATCGACGCGTTCGCGCTGCAAATGCTGGGGGTGCGTGAAGTGGCTCTTTACGATGATGGCCTCGTGGAATGGAGCGGCGATCCGGCGCTGCCCCTGGCCACCACGATCTAGGAGGACAGCCGAGGATGGCGTACGACCAGGAACTCGCAGACCGGATCAGAGAAGCCCTCTCCACCCAGCGGCAGGTGCGCGAGGTGCGGATGTTCGGTGCTCTGGCCTTCATGGTCAACGGCAGCATGGCGGTCACGGCCAACGCGGACGGCCGCCTCATGGTCCGCTGCGACCCCGACCGGGCCGAGAAGCTGCTGGAGCGGGAGGGCGCCGACTGGGCGGAGATGCGCGGGAAGCCCATGGGCAAGGGCTGGATCGTCGTCGCCGACCACGGCATCGAATCGGACGAGGCCTTCGACGGCTGGATGACGGAGGCCCTGGACTACAACAGGAAGGTGAGCGGTAGTGACGACTGAGAAGGGTGCGCAGACCACCCCGCCCTTCGACGGGTTCCCGCCCGAACTGTTCACCTTCCTGGAGGGCTTGGAGAAGGACAACTCCAAGACGTACTGGGAGGCTCACCGGGCCGTCTGGGAGGCGTCCGTGAAGGAGCCGGTGAACCGTCTCATGGCCGACCTGGAGGACGAGTTCGGGCCGCTGCGCACGTTCCGGCCCAACCGTGACGTCAGGTTCTCCCAGGACAAGTCCCCGTACAAGACGTGGGTCGGCGTCACCACCAGCGACCGGGCGGTGGGCGGAATCGGCGCCTTCCTCCGGCTGGACGCCGACGGCATGCGGCTGGCGGGCGGGGCCATGGCCCTGGCGCCGGACCAGATCAAGCGGTTCCGCACCGCCATCGACAGCGGCGAGTCCGCGGCGGAATTCGACAGCATCCAGCGGCAGTTGGCCGATCAGGGCCTGCCCGTGGAGCCGGGCATGCAGCCCGTGCTCAAGCGGGTCCCCACCGGCTTCCCTGCGGATCACCCCCGCGGCGAACTCCTGCGCTGGAAGGGCGCGGTGGTCATCAAGGAGCATCAGCTGGCCGGCTGGATGCATGAGCCGCGGGCCATCGAGGCGGTGCGCGAACTCTGGAGGGCCACGCGGCCGCTGAAGGAGTGGATCGAGACGCACGTCGGGGAGAGCGAGGCGCCGCGCCGCCGCTGATCCGGCGCGACGGCGGTACCGGGGAACTCACGCGAGCGGGTGAGCGAGCGGGACGTGCGGGACGTTTCTGCAGACCACAGGAGGACGGCAGATGTGTGGCATAACCGGCTGGATTTCGTTCGACCGTGACCTCACCCGCGAACGGGAGACCCTGGACGCCATGACGCAGACCATGGCGTGCCGGGGCCCCGATGCCTCCGGCACATGGGTCGATCGGCACGCCGCCCTCGGTCACCGAAGGCTGGCCGTGATCGACCTGCCCGGCGGGAAGCAGCCGATGACGGTGCGGACCCCGACCGGCGAGGTAACCCTCGTCTACAGCGGCGAGACCTACAACTTCACCGAACTGCGGCATGAGTTGGTACAGCGAGGAGAACGCTTCGAGACCGCCAGTGACACGGAGGTCGTCCTGCGCGGATACCTGTGCTGGGGCGAGGCCGTGGCCGAGCGGCTCAACGGCATGTACGCGTTCGCGATCTGGGATGCACGGGCCCGGAAACTGGTGATGATCCGCGACCGGCTCGGGATCAAGCCGTTCTACTACTACCGCACGGCCGACGGCCTGCTGTTCGGCTCGGAGCCGAAGGCGATTCTGGCCAACCCGCTCGCCGAGCGCGTGGTCGACGCGGACGGACTGCGTGAGACGTTCTCGTACTGCTTCACTCCCGGGCACGCGATCTGGTCGGGCATGCGGCAGGTCGAGCCCGGCACCGTGGTCACGATCGACGCCGCCGGACTTCGGGAGCGCACCTACTGGCGGCTGGAGACCCGTCCGCACACCGACGACGTGGCCACCACCGTCGGACGCGTCCGCGAGTTGCTCGAGGACACGGTGCGCCGACAGCTCGTCGCGGATGTGCCGCGCTGCGTGCTGCTGTCCGGTGGCCTGGATTCCGGCACGCTCACCGCGTTGTCCGCGGCCCATCTGGGCGACGAGCGGGTGCGGACGTTCGCTGTCGACTTCATGGACCATGCGGCGAACTTCAAGTCGGACGACCTGCGGGACACTCCCGACGCGCCCTATGTGAAGGACGTCGCGGAGCATGTCGGTTCGGAGCACGCCGACATCGTGATCGGCCCTAAGACACTGGCCGACCCGGCGATCCGACAGGCCGTGATCGGCGCGCGCGACCTGCCGATGACGATGGGCGACATCGACTTCTCGCTGTATCTGCTGTTCAAGGAGATCCGGCAGCGGTCGACGGTGGCCCTGTCGGGCGAGGCGGCCGACGAGATATTCGGCGGCTACAAGCACATGCACGTCCCCCAGATCCAGCAGGCCCACGCGTTTCCCTGGATCGCGCTCAACATCGGCGCGTTCGACAAGGACGGCACGGGTCTCAACCCGCAGCTGTGGTCCGGCCTCGGGCTGGAGGAGTACCGGAAGGACTCGTACGCGAGTGCTCTGGGAGAGGTCGAGCGGCTCGGCTCCGGCGACGTCTACGCCTGCGAGGACGACTTCGAGCACCGTATGCGGATCATGCTCCATCTGCACCTGACCCGGTTCATGCGCTACCTCCTCGACCGGAAGGACCGGCTGAGCATGGCGCTCGGGCTCGAGGTCCGCGTGCCGTTCTGCGATCACCGGATCGTCGAGTACGTCTACAACACGCCCTGGGCGTTGAAGACCTACGACGGTCGGGAGAAGAGCCTGCTTCGGGGTGCCGTCAAGGACATGCTGCCGGAGTCGGTCGCCTGGCGCCCGAAGAGCGCCTATCCCTCCACGCAGGACCCCTATTACGCCCAGGAGCTCCAACGGCAGGCCAAGGAACTGCTGAGCGACCGCGGCCATGGAGTCTTCGAGTTGGTGAACCGGCAATGGCTGGAGAGCGCGACCGGGAAGGACACAGCCGGGATGGACAGGCTGACCCGGCTGGGTCTCGAGCGAACGTTGGATCTCGCCACCTGGATCGATGCCTACCGCCCCACGCTCAGGCTCCCCTGACGGGACGGCCGGGTCGGCCGCACCGAGGCCCGCTGAGCACAGTGGGGCCGGGTCGCCGGCGGCGGCTCGGCACACGCCGCGCGCCGCGCGCCCGTCGTGCGGCCCCCTGCGCCTGGCTACGTGATGTCGAGGACATCCCGCACAGGCCGGCGCGGGGTGGCCGGGCCCCTCGCCGCGGGTGCTCAGCACGGCCAGGTGCGGGGTGTACTCGAAGGCGGTGGTGCCGCGGTCGGCCACCGGCCTGCGTCCGGAGAAGTCCCGTACGGGGCAATGTCTCGGCATCCCAGGGGCCGGGGAAGGCCAGCGTCGCCCCCTCCCGCGCCGCCACCTTCCTGCAACGTGGTCCACGCCGGGCCGGGTCCCGCAACCACCTCGCAGTGATCACCTTTCCGAGGGGCCCTGCGCTTCCCTCACCGGGGCATGCCACACCAGTCGCGTTCCGCCGCCGTCCCGGCCGGCGAGTTCCATGTCCCCGCCGAGCTTCCTGGCCCGTTCGGCCATGTTGGCGAGGCCGCTGCGGCGGCCCTCCTCGGGTACGCCCACACCGTTGTCGGTGACCGTGAGGCTTACCTCGTTGCCGTCGGTCTCCAGCACCACCTCGGCGCGGTCGGCGTGCGCGTGGCGGGCGATATTGGTGAGGGACTCGGACAGCACGGCCACGATGTGGTCGGCGGTCTCCTTCGGGACATGGGTGTCGAGCAGTCCCTCCATGCGCACACTGGGCGCGAAGCCCAGGACGGGTGCCGCCTCACCGACCGCGCGTACCGCTCGGGCCCGCAGGCCGGGGGCCGCGTCGTCGTCGCGCGTGCGCAGGCCGAAGATCGTCGATCGAATGATCTTGATGGTTTCGTCAAGGTCGTCGACGGCCCGCAGCACGCGCTCCGAGGCCTGCGCGTGCTCGATGAGGCGGCCGGCGCTCTGCAGGGTCATCCCGGTGGCGAACAGCCGCTGGATGGCCAGGTCGTGCAGGTCCCGGGCGATCCGGTCACGATCTTCGAGAACAGCGATCTGCTCGGCGTCCTTACGGCGTTCGGCGAGCTCCATGGCGACCGCGGCCTGCGCGGCGAAGCCCTGCAGCGGCTCCATCTCCTTCTGGGAGAACTCGTTCGCGCCCGCCTCACGCACCAGCAGCACGACCCCGCGTACGCCGTCCCCCGTCCCCACGGGCACGGCGACGGCCGGGCCGAGGCCGGAAAAGCGCGGCGGACCGGCCGAGATCCGGTCGTCCTGGGAGATGTCCGGGCTGGTCACCGGTGCCACGTCGGCGAAGGCCCGCCCGACGATGCTGCCCCTGACGGGCAGCACCAGCCCGCGGTGGGCCTCCGCCTGCCGGCCGATGGCCAGCTCCACGGTGAGCGCGTCGGTGTCCTGCATCGGCACCGCGACCACGGCGAGTCCGGCGCCGGTGATGTCCCGCGCTCGCTCGGCGATCAGCCGCAGTACCTCCGCTTGGTCGCCGCCGGACATCAGGCTGTGGGTGATCTCGGCGTTCGCTTGCAGCCACCGCTCACGCAGCCGGGACTCCTCGTACAGACGGGCGTTGTCGATGGCGACGCCTGCGGCCACGGCGAGGGTGGACAGGACCGCCTCGTCCTCCTCGTCGAAGTCGGTCCCGCCCCGCTTCTCGGTCAGGTACAGGTTGCCGAACACCTGGTCCCGGACCCGGATGGGGACTCCCAGGAACGTGTTCATCGGGGGATGGTGCGGCGGGAAACCATAGGAGGCCGGATGCTCGGAGAGCTTCGGCAGGCGCAGCGGCTCGGGGTGGCGGATCAGCTCACCCAGGATGCCGTGCCCCTCCGGGTAGTTCCCGATGCGGGCGATCTGGTCCTCACTGACGCCGACCGTGTGGAAGGCCGACAGCCGCTTGCCGTCCGGGCCGATCACGCCGAGTGCGCCGTACTGCGCGTCCACCAGTGCCGTCGCGGCCTCCACGATGCTGTACAGCGCCTGCTCCAGGTCGAGTTCCCGGCCGACCGACAGCACCGCTTCCAGCAGACTGTGCACCCGGTCCTGGGTCCCCCGGGCCGCGTCGATGCGGGCCTGCAACTCCTCCAGCAGCTCGTCCAGCCTGAGCTGGGGCAGCCTGACCTGAGCCTTCCGAGCCTCCTCGGAGCCTGACAACGTGGTCCTCCAACCGTCCGCGTCGAGCCGACCGCCGTCCGCTCATCTGCCACGGTAGCGGTCGGCGCGACCGCGCGGGCCGCACCGGTGCTGGTGGGATGGTGTTGACAGCGGCGCTCCGGCCCCGGCGCGGGTCCGTGAGCGGACCGTCGAGGACCCGGCGAGGTGAGATCGTCGACCGCCGCGACCTCGATGGAGGTGCCTGCGGGGTTCTCCGCGCGCTTCAGCGCGCAGCGCAGGTAGTTGCGTCCGAGGCGGCCGAAGCCGTTGATGCCCACGCGTACATCAGCCGTCCGTCGGCGTGTGGGGCGGGGCTTGCGCCCAGTGGGGTCAACCGGGAAGGCGTCGATACCGCCTCGCCGATGCTCCGGCTCCGGCTCAGCGTCCTTCGCCGCGGAGCCGGTCCTGTGCCTGAGTGGCGATGACCGCGGCCTGGATCCGACGTTCCACGCCCAGCTTGGCCAGCAGGCGGGAGATGTGGTTCTTCACCGTCTTCTCCGCCAGGTACAGCCGCTGGCCGATCTGCCGATTGGTCAGGCCCTCACCGATCAGGGCCAGAATCTCCCGCTCCCTCTCGGTCAGCCCCGGCAGGGCGTCCGGCTCTGCCTCCTGCTTCTGGCCTCCCCGCAGCCTCGCCATCAGCTTGGTCGTGGCGCTCGGGTCCAGCAGCGACTGGCCACGGGCCACGGTGCGCACCGCCGAGACCAGGTCCGAGCCCTGGATCTGCTTCAGGACGTACCCGGACGCACCTGCCATGATCGAGTCCAGCAGGGCTTCCTCGTCGTCGAACGAGGTCAGCATCAGGCAGGCCAGCTCGGGCATGCTCGAGCGCAGTTCACGGCACACGGTCACACCGTCGCCGTCGGGCAGGCGGACGTCGAGGACCGCCACATCGGGGCGCAGCGCGGGGACGCGCACCAGAGCCTGCTCGACCGTGGCGGCTTCGCCGACGACCGTGATGTCCGGCTCGTCGTCCAGCAGGTCGTGCACACCACGCCGTACGACCTCGTGGTCGTCCAGGAGGAAGACCCTGATGGGGCCCCCGGTGCCGGCCTGCTCACTGTCCGCCATCAGTTACTCCTTGTGATGTCCTCTTCTTTCCATGGAATCCTTCCCCATCCGAGGGACTGGAGGCCAGGGCCGATGGTCCCTGATGACAGGATTCCACTCTCCGGAGAGGGTCAGGCGGTGAGGTCCACGCCGTACAGGGTGCGTCCGCCGACGAGTTCACGCCCGGTGACCAGTTCGGGCTCGATACGGACGAAGACTTCCTGCGGTGAGGGCACCCAGGAGGCCGGAACGGTGCGGGCCAGGCGTTCGTGCCCGGCGGGGTCGGTCACCACCGCGGCCGTACCGGTGACGATGACGCTCCAGCCGGAGTGCCGGACCGCGTCGACGTCGTCGACCTCGAAGGCGACCACCGCGCCGTCGATCGCGCGGACCAGTTCCGAGGACGCGGAGGTGCGCAGCACCACCGCGCCTTCGCCGTCCACACCGTGGTTCACCGGCAGCACGGCGGGCAGGGCCTGGCGCGTGTAGACGATGCGGCCGACGGGCACCATGGCCAGCCGCCGCAGGCACTCCTGCCGTCCGAGTTCGTGGAAACCGTCGTTGGTGTACATCAGCCGGCCCGTCTTTCGCTTGGTACACGGTTCTGCGTCACCCCCATCCTGAGGCGGATGCGGCCCGGGAATGAGGGGCCATCGGTCCCTGCCCTACCGGAGAAGGACCCGTGTCACACCGCACCACGCGGTCCCAGCCACGGCGCGGGGTGCGGGCGCCGAGCGGTGCGACGCCCGCGATTCCTTGTCGTGCGACCAGCGGTCCCGGTAGAACTCGTCCGCCTGCGCACCAGCGCCTCCGCCAGTTCGCCGTCCATGGCCGCTCGCGTCTGTTCCCGGCTGGTCTCCGTGCTCACCGTGCCACTCCGCCCCGGGACAGGGCGCCGCCTGCCTGCGTGCGCACCCTCTCGACCGCTTCCCACTCCTCCGTGCTGAGGTTGGCGAGCGCGGCCGGGAAAACCCCGTCCTGCTCCTTGAGGATGTGATCGCGCAGCAGGGCCATCGCCTCGATGAGCCGGTCCGGCCAGGTCGGGTCCGAGGGCGTCGTGCCGTCGGCGGCCTCGGCCAGCACCGCCTCGATGCGGCGGTGCTCGGCCTCCAGAGCGGCGATCTGCTCGGGGAAGTCCAGGGCCATCGCGGGGAACAGGCCGTGCTCCTCGACCTGCGTGTGCGGGTCGAGCACGGTGGTGATCTCGCGGGCGATCCGGGCCATCCGGGCCACGTCACCGTCCTGGCGGGCGGGGCGGAGGTGGCTGATCAGGCGGACGACCTCGTCGTGCTCACGGGTCAGCTCGTCGATCGACGCCAGCGACTGGCAGCCGCAGTACTCGCACACCGGTCTTCTCCTGTCCTTCGTTTCTGCCGGTCGGGGCGCTCGCCCTTACACGGTGATGCCGGCGGTGCGGTGCCGGCGCCGACCGCCGGTGCGGGGCCTCGCCCCGCCTTCGGATGCGGCGCGGACGGCGGTGAGGGTGAAGGTCAGCGCCCCGACGGCGACGATCGCGAGCAGGACGAGACCGATCGCGTACGACTCGTACGCCCCGTACAGCGAACCCATCACCAGCGGCGGCAGGAAGCCGCCCAGGCCGCCCGCGGCGCCGACCACGCCGGTGACGGAGCCGACCTGGTTGGCCGGGGTGCGCAGGGCCACCAGGGCGAACGTCGCCCCGCTGCCGGCACCGAGCGCTGCGGCCATGGCCAGGAAGGCGACGGTGCCCACCGGCGCCAGGACCGGAGTGAAGGACTGGGTCAAAGCCCCGGCCACGACCACGGCCAGCGAGCCGGCCAGTACGCGGACCGGGCCCACACGGTCGGACAGCCAGCCGCCGACAGGACGCATCGCGACCGCCAGCAGCACGAACCCGGCCATGCGGTTCGCGGCGTCCGCCTGGGTGAGGCCGTAGCCGGTCTTGAGGTAGGTGGGCAGGTAGACCGAGAAGGCGACGTAACCCCCGAACGCGACCGCGTACAGCGCGGATGCCTGCCAGGTGATGGGCAGCCGGGCGGTCACGGCCAGTCGGCGGACCAGCGGCTGAGTCGGCACGGTGCGGCCGGGCGCGTCACGCAGCAGCAGCGCGGCGGCCATGGCATACACGGCCAAGACAGCGGCGGTGATCAGGAACGGGGTGGACATGCTGCCCGCGTCGACCAGCTTCACGGTGGTCAGGGCGCTGATGGCCGTGCCTCCCATGCCTGCCCCGAAGACGCCGATGGCCAGGCCGCGGCGCTCGGGAGGGAACCAGGCGTTGACGAGCGGCACGCCGACGGCGAAGGCGGTGCCGCCGATCCCCAGGAAGAACCCGCCGATCAGCAGTGCGGCACGTGAGGAGTGCCCGGCCAGGCCGAGGTAGAGCACCGGCACGATGGTGACCGCCGACACGACAGGGAACATGACACGACCGCCGAACCGGTCGGTCAGCGCGCCCACCGGGATCCGTCCCAGGGAGCCGACCACGACCGGCACCGCCACGAGCAGCGACTGCTCGAACGACGACAGGTCGAGGCTGTCCTTGAACCGCGGGCCCAAGGGGCTCAGCAGCGCCCACGCCCAGAAGTTCACAGCGAATCCGACCGTGGCCAGGGCCAGCATCAGCCATGCCCGGCCGGACACCGGAGCGCCCGACGGCGAGCTCCCGATCTTCGACTTCAACGGCTGGACCATGTTGTCCGTCCCTCTCCTGTGCGTGGTGGTACGGCGCCACCGGGATCGCATGCGCACCACAGGCCCCTTGCCTGCGGAACGGCGCCCCGTCACCACTGTCGGCGTCAGGACTCACCGGAGGCATGGGCCGTCAGTCCCTACCGGCGGACGGACGGTCCCGGGGTTCGGACCCGGCAGTCCTTCCACAGCTCCTGCGGGCAGCGCCCTGTCTGCGTCCGCACCCGCGAAGCGACGGCTGCGATCGGCCTTCCTCGCGCCGGGAGGGCCGGTTGGCCCTACCCCCACACGGCGGCCGTGGGGACGATGGACTGATGTACCAGAACGACGCCTTTCGCGCACTCGACCGGCAGGAAAGCCTGCGCCTGCTCGCCAAGGTGCCGGTCGGCCGCGTGGTCTACACCCGGCAGGCATTGCCGGCGGTCCTCCCCGTCAACTTCTCCCTGGACACGGACGCCTCCGTTCTGCTGTGCACCTCGCCCGACTCGGACCTCGTACGCGCCGTCGACGGCGTCGTCGTCGCCTTCGAGGCGGACGAGTTCGACGCGGCAACCCGGTCCGGCTGGAGCGTGGTCGTCACCGGACGGGCCACCGTGGTGACCGACCCCGCCGAGCACGAGCGGCTGTCCCAGGACGGCCCCACGTCCTGGATGCCCCTGGAAGGGGCCGTGTTCGTGCGGATCGAATCCGAGATGGTCACGGGCCGGGAGCTCAACGGGGCGCTCGGCTATCCGTGAGGCGGGGCAGAGCGGGCCGGGCGACGGTCCTCGATCTGCACGGGCCACGATCGCCCGCCGGGCCGGTGGAGGGTGGTGGCAGCGTTCGCCGCACCCCCAGATGCCGCCCGCAGCGGCAGTCTGGCGCTGAGGGAGCCGTCCTGGGGCGGGTGTGATCGTCACCAGGGCGGCGCCCTGGAAGGTGGCCCGCCGTCAGAGCGCGCAGTGGTTTCCGCCGGGAGACGGCCGCCGCTGGGGTGGGGCCGTCTACGACGGCCTGCGCTGCCGGGGTGCGGCGTCGGACTCGGCGGCCTCAAGGTTGGCCAACAGCTCGGCCTGGCCCGCCAGTACGCCGGACAGGATGGTACGCGCGACCCGCAGCAGCTCCGCCACCTGCGGACTGGCCAGCGAGTAGTAGACGGCCGAGCCCTCCCGGCGGGGGATGACGAGGTTGGCCCGGCGCAGCACGGCCAACTGCTGGGAAAGGTGAGCCGCTTCGACACCTACCTCACCGAGCATTTCGGAGACCGCGTGTTCGCGCCGGCTGAGGAGTTCCAGCACGCGGATCCGCACCGGATGGCCGAGGGTCTTGAAGAACTCCGCCTTCAATTGGTACAGCGGCGCGCTCACCGCACCCGCCCCGCGCCCGTCAAGGCCGCCGGGGCCGGGGTACCGGACGGCCGCTGTCGTGCGTGCACCGTGCGTCGCATCCACTCAAAACTCTTCGCCATGGGGACATCCTCGCGCCCTCACACGCACATGACGACCTCGAGAATGACGAAGCCAACCCACCCCGGCCGGTTCCCGTCATCGCGCCGGACAGCGCCGGCTGGTAGGGGTGGTGATCGTGCACGGCGAACGCGAACGTGTCCGGGCCGGCCGCGTAGATCACGGTGGGGTGAGGACCTGCTCGGTGGTCTCGCGGGCGATCCGTACCGCCGGGCCCATCGTCGGCAGGGTCAGCACATGCCGTTAGGGCAGGGTTTCCCACTGGGCACTCATCGGACGGCCCCGGCGTGGGCCAGGCGGACCCATGTCACCGCCTGCGGGCGCATGCGGACCAGCCTGTCGTGCGGGCCGTGGGCCCGGCCGGGCAGCATACGGCGGCGGGAGGGAGTGCTCATCGGGAAGCCTCTTCGGTGACACGGATGCCGGGCAGAAGCCCGGCCCGGTGCAGGTGGGCGCGGGCCACGGCGATGGCCTCCGGCGTGGTGGCACACTCCCGCCCCTCCGGCTGGAGCAGGTCCAGGACGCCGACGGACTGCAGGGCTCGGCGCTGGCCGGGGCGTATCCCAGAGGTCAGCACGGCGATGCCGCGCCGGTTGAGCTTCTCCACCGCGTCCTTGATGACCAGGGCGCCGGTGGCGTCCAATGTCGTGATCCGCGACATGCGCAGGATCACCACGCGGACGTCGGCCACCTCGCTCAGTTCCAGGAGGAAGCGGTGGGCGCCGGCGAAGAACAGCGGCCCGTCGATCCGGTAGGCGACGATGTGCTCGGCCAGCAGGGCGTGCTCCTCCTCACTGTGCTCGCCGGGTAGGTCGGCCTTGAAGTCCACTTGATCCATCCGGGCCTGGTTGGCGACGGACCGCAGGGCCAGGGCGCCGGCCACGACCAGGCCGATGATCACCGCGTAGACCAGGTCCAGGGCGAGCGTGGCGACGGCCGTCAGGACCAGGACGATCGCGTCCGAGCGGGTCGCCTTCACTATCGCCCGCAGCGCGCCGACCTCGACCATCCGGATCGCGGTCGCCAGCAGCACCCCCGCCAGCGCGGCGAGCGGGATCTCGGAGACCAGCGGGGCGACGGCGAACACGATGACCGCGAGGACGGCGGCGTGGGTGAGCGCGGCCAGCCGGGAGCCCGCGCCGGTGCGGACGTTGACAGCGGTCCGGGCGATCGCCGCGGTGGCGGGGACGCCGCCGAACAGGGGGGCAGCCAGGTTCGCGATGCCCTGCCCGAACAGTTCCTTGTCCGGATCGTGCTGCTGGCCCACCGTCATCCCGTCCGCGACCGTCGCCGACAACAGCGACTCCAGGGCGGCCAGCGCGGCGACCGCGACGGCCGGGGCGAGCAGCGAACCCACCGCGGACAGGTCGAGGAAGGCCAGGGAGGGGGCGGGCAGTCCGGAGGGCAGGTCGCCGATCGGCTTGGCGGCGTCCAGGTGGAAGAGCTGGGACAGCAGGGTGGCGGCGATGACTGCGACGATCGAGAACGGGATGGTGGGCCGCCACCGGGTCCCCAGCAGCATCACGGCCGCCACGGCGAGCGCGAGGATCACGGCGGTCCAGTTCGGTGCCTTCACGAACTGCTCGATGGCCCGCCAGGTCACCACCAGGACCCTGTCGCCCTCCGGCTTGGCCACCCCCAGCGCGTTCGGGATCTGCTGCAAGGCGATGACGCAGGCGATGCCGAGAGTGAAGCCCTCCACCACCGGCGCGGGGACGTAGCGCATGTACCGGCCGGCCTTCAGCAGGGCCAGCGCGATCAGCAGCACACCGGCCATCAGCCCGACAGTCAGCACTCCACCCGGCCCGTACTGGGCGACGATCGGCACCAGCACGACCGTCATCGCTCCTGTGGGGCCGGAGACCTGGAGGTTGGAGCCGCCGAACAGCGCCGCCAGGGCGCCGGCCACCACGGCAGTCGCAAGTCCTGATGCGGCTCCGAGCCCGGAGGAGACTCCGAAGCCGAGCGCGAGCGGCAGCGCCACGATGGCCACCGTGAGGCCGGCGAGCAGATCCCGGCGTGGGTTGCGGGCCATGAAGGTGAAGTCGGCGCGGACAGGCAGCAAGGAGCGCACCCGTCCCACGACCGGAGTGAGGAACGTACTCACGAAGCCGCGACCTCGGCTTCCCGCAGCTCTTCCAGGAGTTCGTTCCGCCCTGCCAGCATCTCGGTCAGGATCCGGCGCGCGGCCCGCATCAGCTCCGCCACATCCCCGCCCGCCAGCTCGTACACCACGGTCGAGCCATCGCGGGCCGAGGTGACGATGCCCGAGCGACGCAGGACCCCGAGCTGCTGCGAGAGCGCCGAGGGCTCGACTTCGATCGCGGTCAGCAGGTCACGTACCGGCATCGGCCCATCCTGCAGCAGCTCGAGTACGCGTATACGGACCGGGTGCCCGAGCATCCGGAAGAACTCCGCTTTGGCCTGATACAGCGGAACCGACACGGCCTGGGCCCCCCTTCACCACCCCGATGACTCGGAGGTGTCCTCTGGCGCCGTGCCCGCGGCCACGTGCGGACACAACCAACACAGCATGTAGTGAATTGCAGAATTTCGCAATTCATAGGCCGTGCGATGAGCGCAGCCGCCGGTGCTCTGCCGCGTCCGGCCGCGGTGGGCGGCCGGACGCTCGACCGAACCGGGCGCCACGCGCCGTACGCGCTGCGCCTTCGGCCGCCTGGGACGGGGGAATCGGCCGCCATGCAGGCGCGGAATGCGGTCGTACAGCTGGGCATCTGCGGTTCGATCAATGCCCGGCATGCACGCCGGGCACAGCCGGCTCCCCCGCCGACCGGCCCCCGGTACGGGGGCCATTGGTCCCTGTCGTGACCCGCCGGGTGGGGCCGGAAGGTCATCCGGCAGGGACCGCCGGCCCCAGATACACCACGGCGTGCGGCTTCTAGCGTTCTCAGCCATGGAGAACGATCAGAACGCACGGCGCCGGGCGTCGCACGCCGGGGAAGGCTGGCCGCTGGCCGCACGCAGACTGCTGACGCGCCGCGAGGTGTCGGCCGACGGACGCGCCGTGTTCGGCGAGAACGACGGCAAGTGGGAGGGTTTCTACCGGGACCGGTGGTCGCACGACAAGGTGGTGCGCTCCACGCACGGGGTGAACTGCACCGGTTCCTGCTCGTGGATGGTGTACGTCAAGGACGGCCTCATCACCTGGGAGCACCAGGCCACCGACTACCCGTCCATCGGCACGGACTGCCCCGAGTACGAGCCGCGCGGCTGCCCGCGCGGGGCGTCGTTCTCCTGGTACACGTACTCGCCCAGCCGGGTCCGCTACCCGTATGTGCGCGGCACGCTGCTGAAGCTGTGGCGCGAGGCCCGGGGGCGGCTCGGTGACCCGGTGGCGGCCTGGGCCGAGATCACCGGCGACCCGGCCAAGGCTCGCACGTACAAGCGGGCGCGCGGCAAGGGCGGCCTGGTGCGTGCCGACTGGGACGAGGTGAGCGAGCTGATCGCCGCCGCCCAGGTGCACACCGTCAAGGCGTACGGTCCCGACCGCGTGGCGGGCTTCTCACCGATCCCGGCGATGTCGATGGCGTCGTTCGCGGCCGGCGCGCGGTTCCACTCGCTGATCGGCGGGACCCTGCTGTCGTTCTACGACTGGTACGCGGACCTGCCGATCGCCTCACCGCAGGTCTTCGGCGACCAGACCGACGTGCCGGAGGCCGCGGACTGGTGGAACGCGGGCTATCTGATCATGTGGGGTTCCAACATCCCCGTGACCCGGACGCCGGACGCGCACTTCCTCACCGAGAGCCGGTACAACGGCACCAAGGTCGTCGCGGTCAGCCCCGACTACGCCGACAACGTCAAGCACGCCGACGAGTGGGTCGCTCCGCACCCCGGCACGGACGGGGCACTGGCGATGGCCATGGGCCACGTCATCCTGCGGGAATTCCTGGTCGACCGCGAAGTGCCCTATTTCCAGGACTACATGCGCAAGTTCACCGACGCCCCGTTCCTGGTGACCCTGCGCGAGCACGACCGCGGTCTCGTCCCGGACGGGTTCCTGACCGCCGCCGATCTCGGACACGACACGGAACACGCCGGGTCCAAGACGGTTCTCCTGGACAGGGCCACGGGTGAACCCGTGGTCCCGGGCGGCTCGCTCGGCTTCCGGTGGGGGGAAGCCGAGCGAGGCCGTTGGAATCTCGATCTGGGCGATGTCGTCCCCGAGTTGAGCCTGCTGGGGTGTGCGGAGGAGACGGCCGAAGTGGCTCTGCCCCGGTTCGACGAGGGCAGTACGGAGGGGGGTTCGGTCATGGTGCGCGGGGTGCCCGTGCGCCGGATCGGCGCTCGCCTGGTCACCACGGTCTTCGACCTGATGCTCGCCCAGTACGGAGTGCGGCGGCCGGGTCTCCCGGGAAGCTGGCCGTCGTCCTGCGAAGACGCCTCGCAGCCCTACACCCCGGCCTGGCAGGAGACGATCACGTCGGTGCCGGCGGCACAGGCGGCCCGGATCGCCCGGGAGTTCGCCCGCAACGCCGAGCGCACCCATGGCCGTTCGATGATCGCGATGGGCGCCGGCACCAACCACTGGTTCCACTCCGACACCATCTACCGCGCCTTCCTGGCGCTGACGACCATGACCGGGTGCCAGGGCGTCAACGGCGGCGGCTGGGCGCACTACGTCGGCCAGGAGAAGGTCCGCCCGGTCACCGGGCAGCAGCACCTGTCGTTCGCCTTCGACTGGCAGCGGCCCACCCGGCACATGGCGGGCACCTCGTACTGGTACCTGAACTCCGACCAGTGGCGTTACGAGACGTTCGGGCCCGAGGAGCTGGCTTCCCCGCTCGGTGCGGGACGCTTCAAGGGCAGGGCGTTCGCGGACACGCTCGCGCAGGCCGTGCGGCTGGGCTGGACACCCGGTCACCCCGGCTTCAACCGCAACCCGCTCGACCTCGCGGACGAGGCGGCCGCCGCGGGCCGGCCGGTCGCCGAGCACATCGTGGACGAGCTGAAGTCCGGCAGAGTGCGGTTCGCCGTCGAGGACCCCGACGACCCGGCCAACTTCCCGCGCGTGCTGACCGTGTGGCGGGCGAACCTGCTCGGCTCCTCCGGCAAGGGCAGCGAGTACTTCCTGCGGCACCTGCTGGGCACGGACGCGGCGGTCCGCTCCGAGGAGACCCCGCCCGAAGGGCGTCCGAAGGAGGTGGTGTGGCGGGAGGAGGCCCCCGAGGGCAAGCTCGACCTGCTGGTCACGATGGACTTCCGGATGACCTCCACCGGTCTGCTCTCCGACGTCGTCCTGCCGGCCGCCACCTGGTACGAGAAGGACGACCTGTCGTCGACCGACATGCATCCCTTCGTGCACGCCTTCACCCCGGCCATCGCCCCGCCCTGGCAGGCCCGCACCGACTACGACACCTTCCTCACCCTCGCCGACAGGTTCAGCGAGCTGGCCGCCGAGCACCTGGGCACCCGCACGGACGTGCTCGCGGTGCCGCTGCTGCACGACACCCCGGACGAACTCGCCCAGCCCGGCGGGGCGGTACGCGACTGGAAGGCCGGCGAATGCGAACCGGTCCCGGGGCGGACCATGCCGAAGCTCGTCGTCATCGAACGGGACTACGCCGCGACCGCGCAGAAGATGCGCGCCGTCGGCCCGCTGCTGGACACCCTGGGCACCACGACCAAGGGCGTCACCGTCCACCCGAACCAGGAGATCGAGGAACTGCGGCGCCGTAACGGCACCGTCAGGGACGGCATCGCCGCCGGACGGCCCTCGCTCGCCACCGCGAGCGACATGTGCGAGGCGATCCTCGCCCTGTCCGGCACCACCAACGGGCGCCTGGCCACGGAGGGCTTCCGCGAACTGGAGCGGCAGATCGGCAGCGAGGGCCTGGTGGACCTCGCCTCCGAACGCGAGGCCGAGCGGATCACCTTCGACGACACCCGCACCCAGCCCCGCTCGGTGATGACGTCGTACGAGTGGTCGGGCTCGGAGACCGGTGGCCGCCGCTACTCGGCGTTCGTCATCAACACCGAGCACAAGAAGCCCTGGCACACCCTCACCGGCCGGCAGCACTTCTTCGTCCAGCACGACTGGATCGCCGAACTCGGTGAGCAACTCCCCGTCTACCGGCCGCCCTTGAGTATGCCTCGGCACCAGGGCGACCAGGAACTGCACGACGAGGACCGGGCGGAGGTCACGGTCCGCTATCTGACCCCGCACTCCAAGTGGTCCATCCACTCGAACTACCAGGACAACAAGTACATGCTCGACCTGTCCCGCGGCGGCCCGGTGATCTGGATGTCCACCGCCGACGCCGAGAAGATCGGCGTGAAGGACAACGAGTGGATCGAGGCGTACAACCGCAACGGCGTGGTCGCGGCCCGCGCCGTGGTCACCCACCGCATGCCCGAGGGCACCGTGTACATGTACCACGCCCAGGACCGCAACGTGAACGTGCCCAAGACCGAGGTCAGCGGCAAGCGCGGCGGCATCCACAACTCGCTGACCAGGCTGCTGCTCAAGCCGACCCATCTCGCGGGCGGCTACGCCCAGTTCACCTACGCCTTCAACTACTACGGCCCGACCGGCAACCAGCGTGACGAGGTCACGGTCATCCGCCGACGCTCGCAGGATGTGGAGTACTGACATGCGCGTCATGGCCCAAGTGGCGATGGTGATGAACCTCGACAAGTGCATCGGCTGCCACACCTGCTCGGTCACCTGCAAGCAGACGTGGACCAACCGCACCGGCGTCGAGTACGCCTGGTTCAACAACGTCGAGACCAAGCCCGGCGTCGGCTACCCGCGCCGCTACGAGGACCAGGAGCAGTGGAAGGGCGGCTGGCTGCTCGACAAGCGCGGACGCCTCGTCCTGCGCTCCGGCGGCCGTGTCAAGCGGCTCCTGTCACTGTTCTCCAACCCGGACCTGCCGTCCATCGAGGACTATTACGAGCCGGTCACCTACGACTACGACAACCTCGTCAGCGCCCCGGCCGGCAAGGACATGCCGGTGGCCCGCCCCCGCTCGGTGCTCACCGGCAAGCCCACCGCCATCACCTGGGGCGCCAACTGGGAGGACGGTCTCGGTGGCGCCCCTGAGAACGCCGGCGGGGACCCGAATCTCACCGGGGAATGGGCTCAGAAGGTCAAGTTCGAGTTCGAGCAGACCTTCCTCTTCCACCTCCCCCGCCTGTGCGAGCACTGCCTCAACCCGGCTTGCGTCTCCGCCTGTCCGTCCGGCGCGATGTACAAGCGGGTCGAGGACGGCATCGTCCTGGTCGATCAGGACCGCTGCCGGGGCTGGCGGATGTGCGTGACGGCGTGCCCGTACAAGAAGGTGTACGTCAACCACGCCACCGGCAAGGCCGAGAAGTGCACGTTCTGCTTTCCACGCATCGAGGCCGGCCAGCCCACCGTCTGCTCCGAGACCTGTGTGGGGCGGCTGCGCTACCTCGGGCTGCTGCTGTACGACGCCGACCGCGTCGGCGAGGCCGCGGCCACTCCCGACGAGCACGACCTGCTGGACGCCCAGCGCGGCGTCTTCCTCGACCCGCACGACCCCGAAGTGATCGCGGCGGCACGGGAGTCGGGCATACCCGGGGACTGGCTGGCGGCCGCCCGCCGCTCCCCGGTGTACGACCTGGTCATGCGCTACAAGGTGGCCCTCCCGCTGCACCCGGAGTACCGCACCATGCCGATGGTCTGGTACGTGCCTCCGCTCTCCCCCGTCCTGGACGCCGTCGACGCCGCGGGCGGCGACCAGGACGACCCCGACCACGTCTTCGCCGCCGTCACCCGGCTGCGCATCCCGCTGGAGTACCTGGCGGAGCTGTTCACCGCCAAAGACGCCGACGTCGTCGCCGGGGTACTGATGAAACTCACCGCCCTGCGCTCGTACATGCGGGAGCGCACCCTCGGCGAGGAGGGCGACGAGGCCATGCTCAAGGCCGTCGGCCTGACCGTCCGTGAGGCCGAGGACATGCACCGGCTCCTCGCGATCGCCAAGTACCAGGACCGCTACGTCGTCCCCGCCGCCCACAAGGAGGACGCCGCCGCGCTGAGCGCGGTGGAGAACCGCTGCCCCGTCGAATCGTCCGACGACCCCGTGGACACGGGTGGCCGACGGGTGATGCTCGGCATCCCCACCCTGCGACGCAAGACCGCCGGAGGCCGCTCGTGACCCCGCTGCCCGCGACCATCCCCGCCCTCGTCCGCACCCGCCTCCGCGCGGCCGTCCGCCGCCCGGCCCGGCTCAGGCCCGAGGAGGTGGAGGCGCGCACGCTGCTGCTGCGGCTGTGCTCGCTCCTGCTCCAGTATCCGGACGCCGAAATCACCAGCGCGCGGCCGGGGTTGGCTATCACCGTCGAGGCGCTGCCGCCCTCGCCGGCCGCCGAGGACCTGGCCGCCTTCACCGCCTGGTTCGCCGGCCAGGAACCGGAGGTGCTGGAGCGCCACTACGTCGAGATGTTCGACCTGCGCCGCAAGAGCAGCCTCTACCTCACCTACTACCTGCACGGCGACACCCGCCGCCGCGGCATGGCCCTGCTCACCCTCGCCCAGCGGTACCGCGCCGCCGGCTGGGACACCGACGGGGGCGAACTGCCCGACCACCTCCCGGTCGTCCTGGAGTTCGCCGCCCTGGCGGGCCCGCGCGGCGGCGAGGCGCCGCTGCGCCAGCACCGGCGCGGCCTCGAGCTGATCCACCGGGCGCTGACCGACGCCGACTCGCCGTACCGGCACCTCCTTGCCGCGCTGCTCACCCTGCTGCCGCCGTCCACCGAGGCGGACCGCGCGGCGGTGGCCCGACTCGTCGCCGAGGGTCCGCCGAACGAGGAGGTCGGTCTCGACCCCTACGGGACGTACGGCGAGGGGGAGTTCGCCCCTCCGGGCACGTTCGTGCCGCCGACGGCCGCTGCGCCGACCCGTGTGCCGCCCGCCGGCACGACCACCAGCCGTATGGAAGGCACCCGATGAACGCCGCGTCCCTCGCCCCGTCGACCGCCGCGGCGGCGAGCGGCACCGACCTCCTGCTGTGGGTCGCCGTCCCGTACGTCTGCCTCGCGGTGTTCGTAGTCGGACACATCTGGCGCTACCGCCAGGACCAGTTCGGCTGGACCACGCACACCAGCCAGCTCCTCGAACACCGCTGGCTGCGCTGGGGCAGCCCGCTGTTCCACCTCGGCGCCTTCATGGTGATCGCCGGCCATGTCGTGGGACTCGGCATTCCGGACTCGTGGACCGAGTTCGTCGGTATCTCCGAGCACGCGTACCACACGACGGCCGTCTGGGCGGGTTCGGTGGCGGGCGTCGCCATGGTCTCGGGTCTCGGCATGCTGTGCGCCCGCCGGTTGCTGACCCGCCGGATCCGGCTCGGCACCGACCGCAGCGACAAACTCCTCTTCCCGCTGCTGTCCGCCACCGTCCTGCTGGGCATCAGCGCCACCGCCGCGCACAACGTGTTCGGCGCCGGCTACGACTACCGCTCCACCATCTCCGTATGGTTCCGCGGTCTGTTCGTCCTTCAGCCGCACCCGGAGGCGATCGCCGGCGCCCCGCTGCTGTTCCAGCTGCACGCCCTGACCGCCTTCCTGCTCTTCGCCGCCTGGCCGTTCACCCGGCTGGTCCACGTGTGGAGTGCCCCGATCGGGTACGTGGCCCGCCCGTACCTGGTCTACCGGCGACGAGCCGCGCCGGCGACAGCCCTCACGGCAGAAGGCCGGCCCCGGTCGGCCTCCGGCTCCCGGTGAGCCGGATGAACCCCGGGCCCGCGCCGGCACCGGACGCCCTGACGTGGGCCCGTCGGCTGGCTCGCCTCGTGAGCAGGTCGTGGATGGTCTCGGTCTCGACGATGCCCTCGGGCATGCGTGAGGCGACGACCTGGCGCCACCCGGTGGCGTCCTTGGCGATGTGCCAGCCGCCTTCGGGCGAGGGTGCGGGCGACGTCCCGGGGGTACACCGGGCCGACGCGCTTCGCGGGCCGTGCGAAGGCCGGGTCGTCGGCCCGTACCACGGTGTGGGTGACGAGTGCGGCGATCTTGCGGCCGGGCAGCGTGTCGTGCCGGGCCCGGACCAACAGTGAACCGATCAGCATCACCCGGTCGATGTTCGCCTGCTGTACCGCGGCGTCGGGGCGGTCACCCCGGCGCAGCAGGGCGTTGCCTCCGAGGGCGATGACGATGCGCACGGCTCGAGTCCTCCAGAGAGGCCACGAGAAGGTGAAGGAGGCTGGGGAGGCAGAACGCACCGCCGGTGCTTCGGGTTCGCGGCGGGCAGTGCGTGCCCGCGGCCCCGCTGGGCCCTCAGGACGAACGCGTCGCGCGCGGCGCTGAGCACGAAGGCGACCGCGGTGGAGATCCCCAGGAGGACGGCGAACCGCCTCCGGGACTTGGGGGTCGGTGACGTACCCACCATGCACACCCCTTCCGCTTCCGTCGGGTTGGCTCTCGTCTCCATCGAACCTCCGGGCCCGTCCGGGCACAGGGTGCCGAAGGGCCCGGACGGGGTACCGGCCGGCCCGGTCATGGGGCCGGGTGGCCCATGGCCCGGCACCAGGTAGGGGGACACGCTGGAGGTGGCAGGTTCGTACGTCCTGACTGGAGGCACTCCATGAACGCTCCCGCCACGGCCGGCACGCCGCAGACACTTCCGGCCGAACACAGGCAGCGGCTGATGCGCTGCGCCCGGGATGTGTCCTTCCCCCAGGGCACCCGCCTCTTCGAGGAAGGGGCCCGCGCCGACCGGTTCTGGATCATCCGCACCGGCTCGGTCGACCTCGACATGCGCGTGCCCGGCCGCCGCGCCGCCGTCATCGAAACGCTTCGTCACAACGACCTCATCGGCTGGTCCTGGCTGTTCGCCCCGCACGCCTGGCATCTGGGCGCCGAGGCGACCACTCCGGTGCGCGCCCACGAGTTCGACGCCATCGCGGTCCGCTCGATGTGCCAGGACGACCTCGCGCTCGGTGCGAGCGTCGCCCAGTGGGTGGGCGGTGTCCTCGCCCACCGCCTGCGCTCGGCCCGCACCCGGCTGCTCGACCTGTACGCCCCCTACGGCAGCGGCAGCCTCCTGTGACCGCGGCCACGCCTCGAAGGGAGTCGTGAAGCTCGGCGGCCGTATGCGGGACACCTCGCTGGTCCCGGTGGCCGTACGCCTGGTCCGTGCCGTCGAGGAGGTCGTGGACGTGGAGTCCGACCTCTCCGCGCACGCCTCCGCAGCGGCCAGGGGCTCGCTGCAGTAGCGTGCTGTCCGGGTCCACGTATGTCCCCGGGTGATGGAGGCGGCATGGCCGGCGAGAACGCGGCGACGCTGCCGCGCAAGACGTACGAGAAGGAACTGCTGCGCCTGCAGACGGAGTTGGTGAAGCTGCAGGAGTGGGTGCGCGCGGAGGGCGCACGCCTGGTCGTCGTCTTCGAGGGACGGGACGCGGCCGGCAAGGGCGGCACCATCAAGCGGGTGGCCGAGCACCTCAACCCCCGCGTCGCCCGGATCGTGGCGTTGCCGAAGCCCACCGAGCGCGAGCGCACCCAGTGGTACTTCCAGCGGTACGCCGAGCATCTGCCCGCCGCCGGGGAGATCGTGCTGTTCGACCGCAGCTGGTACAACCGGGCGGGCGTGGAACACGTGATGGGCTTCTGCACCAAGGAGGAGCACCAGCTGTTCCTGCGGCAGTGCCCGATCTTCGAGCGGATGCTGGTGGAGGACGGGATCCTGCTGCGCAAGTACTGGTTCTCGGTGAGCGACGACGTGCAGCAGGAGCGGTTCCGGCAGCGGCTGGAGGACCCGACGAAGCGCTGGAAGCTCTCCCCGATGGACCTGGAGTCGATCACCCGGTGGGAGGCGTACTCCCGTGCCAAGGACGAGATGCTCGTGCACACCGACATCACCGAGGCACCGTGGTACGTCGTCGAGAGCGACGACAAGCGGCGCGCCCGGCTGAACATGATCGCGCATCTGCTGAGCACCGTGCCGTACCGCGAGGTACCGCGTCCGGTGCTCGACCTGCCGCCGCGTCCGCCGTCGACGGGCTACGTACGGCCGCCGCGCGATCTGCAGACGTACGTCCCCGATCACGCGGCGGGTCTTTGAGCCGGTCGTCGGATCACCTCCGCCGCGGTACGACGGCGACCGGGCGGGCTCGCCCGCGAGGAGGGGGTGGTCGGTGGTCTCGTGCGCGGGGCACCGCCAAGCCCGCACGGCCTCCAGCACGGCCCTACGTCGCTCCGCCTCCTCGAAGGCGAAGCGCACCCGCACCGTACGCCTCCTCGCCGACGCCGAGCAGGATGCGCCCGCGCGTCACCGGCTGTACCCGCTTGTCGTGGCGGCCGCGCAGCACGATCACCGGGCAGGCGGCGTAGGCGGCCACGGCCAGGCTGACGGAACCGAGCAGGAGGCTCGGCGATACCGCCGCGCCCCCGGGACCCCAGGACCCGTCGGCGAGCAGCTGCTCGGACGGCTCGCCGAGGTCCTCGGCGGGCGCGGCACCTGCGTACCGCTCCCACAGCGAGGCGTGCACCAGCCGCAGTGGCACCCCGCGCAGGGCGGCCTCGTCCGCCGCCCAGTCGACGGCCCGCAGACTCGGCTCGGAGCCGTCCACGCCCACGACCAGAGGGAGTTCCATGCTGCCGTGGTGCTTCTCGTTCATGGTGGCTCCTCCTGAAGGGCTCGGGTGCGTCAGTCGTGTGCGACGACGGCGACGGGGGCGGTGGCGTGGTGCAGCACGGCGTTCGTGACGGGGCCGATGTGGGCGCCGAGCGGGCTGCGGCGGGCCCGGCGGCCGACGACGACCAGGGACGCGTCGCGGGAGGCGTCGACCAGGTGGACGGCGGGACTGCCGGGGCGGGACTCCTCGATGACCTCGACGGCCGGGTACTTCTCCTTCCAGTGGTTCAGTACCTCGGCCAGCGTGGCGGCGTCCTGCTTGCCCAGCGCGGCGTCGAGTTCGGGGTCGGCGGGCAGGCCGTAGGCGAAGTACGGCGGCGGGTTCCAGACGTGGACGACCCGCAGCGGTGTGACACGGCGGGCGGCCGCCTCGAAGGCGAAGGTGATCACCGTGTCGTCGGGGTGGTCGGTGCCGAGCCCGAGGACCACGGGCCCGCCGGTGGCCTGGTCGCCGGCACGGACCACAACCACAGGCTGCTCGGTGTGCGCCACGACGGCCTGGCCCACGGAGCCGACGAGGAATCCTCCGATGCCGCTCAGCCCTCGGGAGCCGAGGACCAGCAGCTCGGCGTCCTTCGCCGCCTCGGTCAGCACCTCGGCGGGCCGGCCGGAGACCTGCTCCACCGACACGTCCAGTCCGGAGTGACGCAGCTTGAGGTCCTCGACCACCTCGCGCGGAACACGCTCGCTCCACCGCTGCTGCGTGTCGGCACCGAGGAACTGCGCCAGGGCGACGGGCGCGGGAACCGGCTCCCACACGTGGACGAGTCTGAGCGGCAGGACGCGCCGCTTCGCCTCGCGGGCCGCCCACTCCGCCGCGGCACGGCTCTCAGCCGAGCCGTCGAGACCTACGGCAACACTGCGGATCATGTTCTGCCTCCTCATCCGGGATTCGATTCCAGCGTCGCGGCGCGGGGGCCGGTGGTGCAGGGGCCGCAGGTCCCGAGCCGGGGCCGGTAGGCCCTGTGGGCGGCGGCACGGAGTGGGCCGACAGCCCTCTGGAGGGTCGGCGCCGTTCGGCCCCCGGGCTCGGCACACTCCTCGGCTACCGGCGCTCGTGGCTGAAGGTGGCCGGTGTGACGGTGGCCGCGTACCTCGTGCCCCACGTTGCCGCGCCGGACAGGGCCGACAGGAAGTCGTCCCCAGCCCATCCGGCCCGGGCCCCGGCGGGACCCGTGGGGCACCTGTGCCCGAATCGATGGGGCCGTTCGGCCCCTCTTCGCCCAGCGCCGCCGAAACGCGGTCCGGTGCCTGCTACACAGAAGACGGCCGCCCCTTCGTGACGGCGCCCATCCCACCTCACCCCGCCTGCCTGGGAGTCTTCATGCTGTCCGCAGAATCCGCCGCCGTGGTGCGCGCCACCCTGCCCGCCGTGGCCGGAGCCCTCGACGAGATCACCACCCGCTTCTACGGCGCCATGTTCCGCGACCGGCCGGAGCTGCTCGACGGGATGTTCAACCGTGGCAACCAGGCAAGCGGTGCCCAGCGCCGCGCCCTGGCCGGTTCGATCGCCGCCTTCGCGACCATGTTGCTGGAACGACCGGACGTCCGGCCCGACGCCCTGCTGAGCCGTATCGCGCACAAGCACGCTGCGGTGGGGGTCACCGAAGACCAGTACACGATCGTGCACAAGTACCTGTTCGGCGCGATAGCCGAGGTCCTCGGCGACGCGGTCACCCCCGAGGTGGTGGCCGCGTGGGACGAGGTCTACTGGCTGATGGCCGGCGCCCTGATCGCCCAGGAGGCCCGCCTCTACCAGGACGCGGGCGTCGAGCCCGGGAAGACCTGGCGGCAGTGGACGGTCGTCGAGCGCCGCAGCGAGACCGACGACGTCGTGTCCTTCCTGCTGCGCCCTGCCGACGGGCAGCCGGCACCGCGGGCGCGGGCGGGCCAGTACGTGAGCGCACGGGTGCTGATGGCCGACGGGGTGCACCAACTCCGCCAGTACAGCCTGTCGTCCGACCCGGGCGGGGACCTGCGGCGCATCACCGTCAAACGGGTCGCCGGCACGGACGGCGCACCGGACGGCGAGGTCTCCAACCTGCTGCACGACCAGATCCGCGAGGGAGACGAACTCACCCTCTCCGCTCCCTTCGGGGACGTCTTCCTCGACGACCCGGCCGGTGCCACCGCTCCGGTCGTCCTGGTCTCCGCGGGTATCGGCGGCACGCCCATGACCAGCATCCTGGCGCAGCTCGCCGCCCTCGGCTCGACCCGGCCGGTGCTGGTGCTGCACGCCGACCACTCCCCCGCCGGCCATGCCCTGCGCACCGAGACAGGCGAGCTGGCCGGGCAACTGCCGGGAGCCCGCGTGGTCTTCTGGTACGAGCAGCCCGGCCCGGAGGAACCCGACGCGCGCGAGGGCTTGATGAACCTCGACGGCATCGAACTGCCCGACAGCGCCACGGTGTTCCTGTGCGGCCCGCTGCCGTTCATGCGGGAGGTGCGCGGGCAGTTGCTGGCCGCGGGCGTCCCGGCGCGCAGCATCCGCTACGAGGTCTTCGGCCCCGACCTGTGGCTGCCTGGCACTGCGGCGTGAACCACTTGTCCACGACGGTCCACCGACCGGGCCGTCGTCGTTCCTGCCCGCCCACCACGGCAGCCCGTCCCGATGGGGCCTACAGTCCCGCTGGGAACGTTCACCGACTCGAACTGGCTCCTCACCATCGCCGCGGGCCGCCGGCCCGTCTACCGCGACCGTGCTGCGGCCCGAGCGGCCGGGGGGCGTTCACGTTCTCGGTGCCACGGCCGCTTCGGCCCGGGCCAGGGCGACTTCCAGTACGACCAGCAGCGCATCGCGGACCGAGCCCGTCCTCCGTGCGTCGAAGACGATCAGGGGAACGTGCTCGGCGATGTCCAGTGCCCACCGCACCTCGTCGAGGTCGTGCTCGACCTCCCCGTCGAAGGCGTTGACGGCGACCGCGAAGGGCACGTCCTTGTGCTCGAAGTAGTCCACCGCCGCGTAGCAGTCGTCCAGTCGGCGGGTGTCCACGATCACCAGACCGCCGAGGGCGCCGTCCACCAGGTCGTCCCACATGAAGCCGAACCGGTCCTGGCCCGGGGTGCCGAACAGGTACAGCTTGAGCGTCGGATCGATGGTGACGCAGCCGAAGTCCATGGCGACCGTGGTGGTGGTCTTGCCCGGAGTGTGCGTGAGATCGTCCACTCCAGCCGCGACCTCGGTGATCGCGGCCTCCGTGGTGAGCGGCCGTATCTCGGAGATCGAGCCCACGGTCGTCGTCTTGCCTACGCCGAAGCCGCCGGCGATGACCAGTTTGACCGGCGTCGGCGGCTGTTCAACTGGTGTCACGGAGTGTCCCCCGTGAGTCGGGGACGGCACGAAGACCATCGATAACCCTTCGCAGTACGGAGAGATCCTGGGCGGTCCCAGCCTCCGGCCGGTGGACCGCCAGATGCCCTGCGGCACGCAGGTCCTCGGCCAGCACGCGGACCACGTTGAGGTGCAGTCGCAGCCCGGCGGCCAGTTCCGCGACCGACTGCGGCCGCCGGCAGGCCGCGATGATGTCGTGATGTTCGAAGGTGAGCGAGTGCAGGACGGAGAGCCCCGCCGAGGTCGACACGACCTGCGTCTCGACCGGGATCGGCAACGCCGCGCCGCCCCCCGACACCCGGCCTGCGGTCAGCAGGAACGGCCGGATCGCGGGGGCGCGGCCGACGGCCGGGTCCGGCGAGTCCCCGGCATGCCCTGCTGCGTCGTGTGGTGGTCCGCCGACGGCCATCACGATCCCTTTCCGAAGTGTCTGTAGCCGTGCCCCGGGCGGGGGACGGTCAGCCGGCCGGGGCCGCGCCGACACTGTTCTTCAGCTCCAGCACCAGCTGGGGGGTGAGCGCGGCCCCGGCCCGGTTGGCGAAGAGAGTCATCTCGTAGGCGATGTTGCCGAGCTTCGCCTCCTTGGAGGTCACCACTCCGAGGACGGCGCCGCAGCCGATGGCCGACACCAGCACATGGCCGCCCTCCAGATCGATGATGACCTTGTTGAGGCTGCCGAGCCCATAGTTGCCGGAGGCGCCCGCGGCGAGACTCGTCAGGCCGGACACGATCGCGGCGAGCCGCTCGGAGTCGGCGTGCTCACGCAGCTGGGAGACGGCGATCAGCAGGCCGTCGGACGACACGGCGATGGCGTCGACCACACCGGCGGTCTCCGTGGCGAACCGGTCCAGCAGCCAGGTGAAATCGGCCGCGGCGGCTCGCAGATCGGTGGGTTCCGGCCGCTCGGAACTGCTGTCAGCTGTCGACGTGGTCACTACCGGACTCCTTCTGGGATTGCTGAGGGCGCGATGGTGCTGGTTTCGTCCGGGCATGAGCACTGTCCTGCTCTGCCCTGCGTACGGCCGCCTCGAACTCGTCGAGCTCCGAGCGGACGGCCTCGGCGTCGGCGGGCTGCCGCACCGTCGGCGCCCCCCGGTCAGCCCGCGAGGAGGTCATGGCGAGCGTCGCGCCGCGTACCCGCCGCCGCAGGGGCCGTGAGTCCTCTGCGGCACGCCGTTCGCCCGAGGTTGCCGGCCGCTCCCCGCCGACGTCCTCGACGGTCCGTTCCGCGATGGCCGGTCCTGCGGCGGTGCGAGCCGGAAGGCGCCGGGGAAGCGCGTCGTGCGACGAGGTGGCCGCCGACCGCTCGGTGACACCGGTGTCGGAGACCGGTACGCGCGACGGCGCGGGCACGGCGGTCTCCTGCCCGGTCCTCACCGGGAACGCCGCCACGGCTCCGATCGGGCCCGTGTCCACCGGCTGCTCGGCGTCCACGGGCTGCTCGGGGCCCTCGGGACCCACGGCCAGCAGGAGCGAGGCGGGGATCCAGACGGTTGCGGTGACCCCGCCGCCCGGCGTACGGCCCAGCGACACGCGCACACCCCACCGCCGGGCGAGACTGCCGACCGCGAAGAGGCCGAGCACCCTGGTCGGCACGACGTCGAGCCGTTCCCGGCGCACGAGCCTGGCGTTCTCCTCGGCGAGACGCTCCGCGCTCATGCCGAGGCCGTGGTCGATGACCTCGATCAGCGCCCCGCCGTCCTCGGTGACGTCGGTCCCGGGGCGGACGGCCACCTCGACGGGCGTGTGGGAGGGTGAGAACGCGACCGCGTTCTCCAGCAGTTCGGCGAGCATCAGCGTCAGGTCACCGACGATGTCGGGCGCGACGGTGACCTCCGTCTCGGGCCGCAGAGACACCCGCTGGTAGCCCTCGATCTGGCCGAGCGACGCCCTGATGACGTTGGCCAGGGGGGTCGGCCGTGCCTCGACGCCGGTCTCCCGGATTCCGGCGAGCAGCATCAGGCTGTCGGCGTTGCGCTGGAGGCGTACGGCGATGTGGTCGATGCTGTACAGCCGTTCGAGCAGTTGAGGGTCGGTCTCCTCGCGTTCGACGGCGTCGATCAGCATGAGTTGACGCGTCGTCAGGTTGCTGACCCGCCGGCCGACGTTGCCGAACATCTCGGCGACGTTGCGCCGGCTGAGCACCTGCCGCTCCAGCAGCTGGGCGGCGGTGACCTGAACCTGGTTGAACGCCTCGGCCAGTTCGCCGATCTCGTCACGGACCGGGACCGGGATCGACCTCGGTCGCAGGGGGGTGCTGTCGGCGGACTCGTCGTCGGAGACCCGGGCGAGTTCCTCGCCCGCCACGTCGACCACCTCCTGGGCGGAGCGGGTCAGGACCTCCAGTGGGCGCACGACCGAGCGCCGGATCAGGACGCAGAAGGTCAGCCAGGCGGCGAAGCCGAGCAGGGTCAGACCGAGCAGGTAGACGGCGTTCCGCAGGGCATCCGCGGAGACGGCGTCGGCCCGGGCGGCGATCTGCTCGATCAGCGTCCTGGTGATGCCGAGTCGGGCTTCGGACTGCCGCGTTCCGTCGGCGATCGCCCTACGCAGCTGCGCCGGCGTCTGGCCCTGCAGGGCCCCGGGATCGATCTGGAGCTCCGCGAACCGGGCTTCGACACCGTACCGTTCGGCACTGCGCCGCATACCGTCCATGCGCAGGACCTGCGCCGGTGTGGCGATGCGCTCGAACCGGTCCAACTGGTAGTCGTAGAGCCGGCGAGCGCCGACCGCCCGGCTGTACTCGGTGAGGGCGTTGGCGTCCCTGGTCTGGGCGGAGAACACGGCGCTCTCGAAGGCCGCGTGGGACGCGTCGGCGCGCAGCACCGTGTCCAGGATCGTCACGACCGATGACGACGAGGTGCCGGAGTAGCGCCCCAGGCCGATGCCGTCGATCAGGTACTCGACCGCGGAGGCGTACGCCGGGTCGATGTTGGCGGCGGGGACATAGCCCCGTTCGAGCTTCTCGCGCAGGACACCGAGACCGCGGATGTAGTCGAGCGCCTGCGCCTCCTCAGGCGGCAGGCCGGAGGCGAACACCGAACGCACGGCGGCAGCTTGCGCGTCGGTGCTCCGCTGCGCCCGTCGGTAGTCGGTGGTCGGCGGCAGTGGGGCTCCGGGGCGGGCCGAGTCGTACCGCACGGAGAGCAGGAGCGCCTGCCGGTGCTCGGCCTGCACGTCGTTGATGAGCCGCGCGACCTGTTCACTGTCGCGCACCAGGTCCGCGATCCGGTCGGCGTCCCGGGCCTGCCGTACCTGGCTGTAGGCGCCGACGCCGAGCAGTACGCCGACGACCGCGATGGGCGCGATCACCAGGACGTTGAGCTTTCGCCGGAAGGGCCACCGGTCGAGAACGGTCGCCGCCTTGCGGCGAAACCGCGGAGTCCGGCGGGCATGCCTGGGTGGGTCCGGCGCGTGCGGCGGGTTCCCTGTGGTGGCGGACACCCGGGCCTCCTTCGATGTGTTGCTGAGCGGTGACGGGGATGCCGTGCTCACGGACCGCCGACCGGCCGGCACCGCACGTGACACTTTCACGGCCTTCGTCGCTGATAGGAACGAAGAGATCGCGCCAGGTGTCTGGAACCAGCCGGGCGAGAGTACCGTTTTTACCATGACATGACAAAGTTTGGGCCATAAAGAATCAATGACGGAATTATTGCGAAGTATCTCTCGATTGCAATGCTTCGCCCGATGAGGCGCCCGTCGTACGGCACACGGCTGATCCATCCACGGTGCTCAGTGCGGACGTTGACGCGGACCGCCCCGTCGCCCGCGCCCCTCGGCTCGCGCACGCACCGCTGCCCCGCGACACCGCCGGGCGGCGTCGCCCGCCGGCCTCGCGGGCCTCTCCTCCCTTCGCCGGCCTGATCCTCACGGCTGTGGCCCCGCGCGGGAGCCGTCGCCGACCCACGCCCCGCCTCCCCACCCAGCCCTGCCCTCTCTCGAACCGTGTTGGAGACCCCATGCACCCCACCCGCAAGGCGGCCGTGACGGCCACAGCTCTCCTGGCCTCGGCCGCCATCACCCTCACCACCGGCTGCGAGAGCGCCTCCACCACAGGCGGGTCCGTCGCCTCATCCCCCAGCGACTCGTCCAGCCCCGGCTGCCCCACCGCCCTCACCGAGGCGAAGCGGGCCGTCAAGACGGCCGAGGACATCAACGCCCCCTGGTCCGGGCCGACCAGCGGACCCCGAGCCGTCCCCGACAAGACCATCGTCTACATCGCCCAGACCCTGACCAACCCCGGCGTGACGGGCGTCGCCAAGGGCGTCCAGGAAGCCGCCGGCATCATCGGCTGGCGCGTCCGCACCCTCAACGGCCAGGGCACGCCCGCCGGAATCAAGGCCGCCTTCGCCGAGGCCCTGGCCCTCGAACCCGACGGCATCGTCATCGGCGGTTTCGATCCCACCTCCATCGCCGCACAGGTGGAGCGGGCGAACGCGGACGGCATCCCACTGATCGGCTGGCACGCCCTCGCGGCGCCCGGCCCCAGCGAGAATCCGAAGCTCTTCAGCAACATCACCACCAGGGTCGAGGAAGTCGCGAAGATCAGCGCCGACTGGATCATCGCCCGGTCCAACGGTCGCGCGGGCGTCGTCCTGTTCACCGACGCCTCGATCCCCTTCGCCAAGCGGAAGTCGGATCTGATCAAAAAGGAACTCGCCACCTGCTCCGGCGTCACACTGCTGAGCTACGAGAACGTCCCCATCCCGCAGGCGGGCAGCCTCACCGCCAAGAGAGTCTCCTCCCTGGCCTCCCGCTTCGGCGACAGGTGGACCCATTCCGCCGCCATCAACGACCTGTACTTCGACCACGCGGGCCCCGCCCTGCGTGCCGCAGGCAGGCTGGGCGACGGTGCCCCGTTCAACATCGGGGCCGGTGACGGCGATCCCTCGGCCTTCCAGCGCATCAACAGCAAGGAGTTCCAGGCCGCCACCGTGCCGGAACCGCTGTCCGAACAGGGCTGGCAGATCATCGACGAATTCAACCGTTCCTTCGCCGGCAAGCCGGCCAGCGGATACGTCGCCCCCGTCCACGTCACCACCGCCGCCACCAGCGGCGGCGCACTGTCCTGGGACTCGGAGGGCTACCGCGAGGCGTACCGCAGGATCTGGGAGAAGTAGACGCTCAGCGGACCGGCTACCGGCGGGGCGGGGTTCCGCACCTGCGACCTGGGGTGCGGCCCCAGCGAGCCACCGAGGGTGCTCCTGCCCCGCGCCCGTACACCAGCGATGTTCGAGTGCCCGTCAGCCCAAGTCAGTCCCTCTGTGCGCCCGTCGGCAGGGTACGCAGCCGCATGGTGCTCGCCGAGCTGGCGCCGAAGGCGTAGTCCAGCAACTTGGCGGCGTCCTTGTAGCGGTACTGGTCGTTGAGGAGCACGCCGATGACCGTCTTCTCGTTGCGGGTCGCGGCGAAGACGAGGCAGGGGCCGGACGGCGTGTTGGTCCCCGTCTTCACCCCGATCGCGCCGCTGTATGAGCCCAGCAGCTGGTTGGTGTTGTACCAGGTGTACGTGCGGGTGCCGCCGGTGCTGGTCGTCGCGTACTGGACGGTCTTCGGCTTCTTCACGATGCCCGCGAACGTCGAGTACTTCATCGCGCTCCGTGCGAGCTTGGCGAGGTCGCGCGGCGTCGTGTAGTTCGTGTTCTGCGTCGAGTTGCCGTCGAACGAGTCGAAGTGCGTGTTGGTCAGGCCGAGGGTGTCCGCCTTGGCGTTCATCTTGCTGATGAACGACTTGGTCCGCGCCGAGGTGGTCGTACCGGTGCCGAATGTGTCCGCGAGGGCCATCGCGGCGTCGCAGCCGGACGGCAGCAGCATCGCATGGAGCAACTGGCGGACGGTGACCTTGTCGCCGGTCTTGAGATCCGCAGTGCTCGCGCCCTTGGCAGTGACGTAGTCCCGGTAAGCCTGCTTGATGGTGACCTTCCGGTCGAGGTTCAGGTCGGGGGTGCTCAGCACGACGCGAGCCGTCATGATCTTGGTGGTGCTCGCCATGGGCCGCTTGGTGTCGGCGTACTTGCTGTAGAGCGTGGAGCCCGTCGCGCTGTTGAGCATGAACGCGCCTTTGGCACTGACCGAGGGCGCGGTCGCCGCCTGCGCGGGCGCGGTCAGGGCGCCGCCCGTGAGCAGCGCGCCGGCGCCTGCGACAGCTGCGGCTCTGCGGATACGTACGTCGTTGATGCCGGTTATCACTATGAGCGCTCCGAGTGTGCCAAATGTCAGATGGCATGTGCGAAATGAAGCGGGGGGAGGCTCTAGGGAGACTCACGGGGGGCACCGGGGGTTGTAGGTCGGGCGGAAGTAATTCAGGGAGACCTGCGAGCCGCCGCTACGGCGGAGGCCACCCGGACGCAGGCATGCCGACGGAGGGGCAAGCGCGGGCGTCGACCGACGTCGTCCGCCATCCAGGACGCTCGGCCCGAAGCGCAGGAGTGACCGCTGGAGCGCCAGCAGACCCTCTCGCCGAAGGAGCCCGGCTTCTTTCAGCGCAGAGAAGGGTGCCTGACCAGGGAAGATGCTCGCCAGGCGGCCTTTTTCAGTCTGAGAAGCCGGTGTCAGCCGCCGCGCCGCACCCGGGCCGCTTTGCGGGCCTCCGCGAGCTTGCGGGCCTCGCTGCTCTTGCGGGACGGCCTGGCGCCGGAACCCCCCTCGGGGTCCTTGCTGCTGCCCAGGCCGCGGAACGGGGCGTTGTGGTTCTTGGGGCGCGATACGGCCCGCCCGCCGTCGAGAAGCTTTCCGGAGGGGGCCTTGGCGCCGGTGATCCGGCTCAGCTCCGCCTCCCCGGACCGCACTTTGGTGACCGTGGGGGCGACGTCGGCGTCCGCCATGACCTGGCTCGTCTCGCGGCGCTGCGCCGACAGGACGAGTGTCACGACGGTGCCGGAACGGCCGGCCCTGGCCGTGCGGCCCGCGCGGTGCAGATAGTCCTTCGGGTCGGCGGCCGGGTCGACGTTGACCACGAGGTCGAGGTCGTCGATGTGCAGGCCGCGTGCGGCGACGTTCGTCGCCACCAGCGCGGTGACCTGTCCGTTCTTGAACTGGGCCAGGGTCCGGGTGCGCTGCGGCTGGGACTTCCCGCTGTGCAGTGCGGCGGCGGCCACGCCGCTGGCCCGCAGATGCCGTGTGAGCTGGTCGACGCCGTGCTTGGTGTCCAGGAACAGCAGGACGCGGCCGTCCCGCGCGGCGATCTCCGTGGTCACGGCATACCGGTCCGGGCCGTGCACGACGAAGACGTGGTGCACGATGGCGGAGACCGCGCTGGACGAGGGGTCCACGGAGTGGACGGCGGGGTCGCGCAGGTAGCGCTGCACCAGCTGGTCGACGTCGCGGTCGAGGGTGGCGGAGAACAGCATCCGCTGCCCGTCGGGACGCACCTGGTCCAGGATCTCGGTGACCTGCGGAAGGAACCCCATGTCACACATCTGGTCGGCCTCGTCCAGGACCGTGATGCGCACCCGTCCCAGGCGGCAGCCCTTCCGCTCGATGAGGTCGTGCAACCGACCGGGCGTGGCGACGACGATCTCGGCGCCGTCCCGCAGCACGGCGGCCTGCCGTCCGATGGACACGCCGCCCACCACGGTCGCGAGCCGCAGCCGCAGCGCCTCGGCGTACGGGGTGAGCTCCTCACCGACCTGCTGCGCCAGCTCCCTGGTGGGCACCAGAACCAGCCCCAGCGGCTCTTTCGGCTGCGTGCGCTGCCCGGCCGTCCGGGCGAGCATCCCCAGACCGAAGGCGAGCGTCTTGCCGGATCCGGTGCGGCCCCGGCCCAGGACGTCCCGTCCCGCGAGCGCGTTCGGCAGCGCCGCCGCCTGGATGGGGAAGGGCACGGTCACACCGCGCTCATCGAGCGCCCGCAGAATCTCGGCCGGCAGCCCCAACCGTGCGAAGGACGCCGCCGTGGGCCCCGCCGAAGTCGTGTCCGACGACTCGGACACATCGTCCCGCTGCCGGGCATCGGCACGTGCTGATTCGCTCACAGGGAGCCTTCCTCCGAAGGGACCGTACCGTGGAGGGCGCGGCGGGGACGCGGCCACCGGCCGGAGACACCGAACGGAGACCGGCACAGCGACGCTGCAAACGAGCAACGCTAGCACGGGACATGCAGACGGACCGGCCGGATGCCGCGCTGGGCGTCGGTGCCGGGAGTGTCAGCCGGGGGGTGAGGCGGCGTTCTTCTGGACCTGGCCGCTGGTCTTCGCGGGCCGGATGCTGGTCGCGCTCTGCTTCGCCGAACTGGCGGCACGCCGGCCCATCTCGGGGGCCGTCTACCAGTACGGGGGGGTTCGGGGCGTTCACCACCGCAGACTCAGCCATCGACGCCGGCGGTTCCCCGAATCTGCGCGTTGGAGGACCTCAGCGCGAGGGCCGCGATGTCGTCGTCGAGCCTTCCGCCGCTGTGCCGCAGCAGAGCCCGGTGCAGCTGGTCGAGCAGCTCGCGGGGCTGCTCCAGGCCCTGCCGCCGCATCCAGTCCGGCAGCGGGAAGAACTCGCCCGCGTGGTCCCGGGCCTCCGATACGCCGTCCGTGTAGAGCAGCAGCTGGTCCCCCGGGAAGAAGGCGGCGACGTCGACCCAGTAACGGTCACCGATGAGCGCTGCGAGGTTGAGGGGCGGGGAGGCGATGGTCGGGACCAGGACCCGGATCTCTCCGTGATGCGCGATCAGCGGCGGGGGATGCCCGCAGTTGAGAAGTCGTACGCAGCCGCCGTCGTGCGGGATCTCGGCGAGGAGAGCGGTGGCGAAGTGCTCGGGCTCGTCCTGGGACGGAAACGCGGTGCTGTGGCGCGTGACGGCGGTCTCGAGGCGGTGGATGATGCCCCGCAGGTCGGGCTCGTCGTAAGCGGCCTCTCTGAAGCAACTGATGACCGCGGAGGCCGCCCCCACTGCGGACAGGCCCTTGCCCCGTACGTCTCCGATGAGCAGCCGGACCCCGTACGGTGTACCGATCGCCTCATAGAAGTCGCCGCCGATCCGGGCCTGCTCTTGGGCCGCCAGATACAGCGACTCGATCTCGACGCCCTCGATGCGGCGTGGCAGCGGGCGCAGCAGCACCTTCTGGGCCGCGTCGGCGACGAGCCGGATCTGGAAGATCATTTCCTCACGCTGAAGTCGGACATGACTCCCGTATGCGGCCGCCAGGGTGACCGCGACGATCGCGGCCGCCGTGTACTGCGTCCCCAGATCGGTGTAGAAGAAGCTGAGGACGATCATGAGCAGCAGGCAGAACGCCCCCAAAAGGATCGTGGGGAGCACGGGCCACATCGCGGCGGCAAGGGCGGGCGCTGCGGGCAGAAGGCGGCTGAAGGCGATGTCCCTGGGCGTGGAGAACGCCAGGCCGGCGATGAGAGCGGTCACGATGACGGGTGACAGCTGTGCAGCTTCCCATCGGCCGCCGTAGCCGGGGCGACGGCGCCACAGCCGTGCAGACATGATCACAAAATGCATCATATCGGCCTATTCGGGCATAAGGCGCGAAGGGATCATGCGCCGTACGCGAGAAGCGCGCGCCGGACAGCCACGTCCACAGGAGCCGAAGCCATGCGGTGCCTCCACACGCTCCCAGACGCGTCCCGAACGCGCTTCGTCGACAACGGGACGCCGGACGGCGCCGAGCGCCCAGCGCCGCTGATCCACAGGGGCGGAGTCCTTGCCGTGCAGTTCGACGGCGAAGGCCGAGAAGTCGCGGACGAGGACGGAGAACAGCTCGTCGGGCACATCCTCGTCCAGGTCCGTCAGTCGGGCCTGCTCCAGGATCAGCCGGCCCTGCACCACCAGCGCGAACAACTGGCCGACGGCGAGCAGAAGATCAAGGTCGCGGCTCTGCTCTCGGGCTCCCCTGTCCCAGCTCCTGGGCTCCCTCCAGGCGTGGACCGAACGCGGCGAGGCCCCGCGGTTCCTCAGCCAGCAGGACACTGCCGCGGGCGTCGAGCGGACCCGCCTGCCCCGACACGGCCACCGCGGCGGGCTCCGACGCGCCCTGTCAGACGCGGACCACGGTCCCCGCCGACCTCGTCCACACCTCCCTCATCTCCACGGACCGCCGCTGATCCACGGAGACGGGGTCACGCCCCTGCCGGGCGTGACCCCGTCTCCGTGCTGACTGCCGCCGTGCGGGACGCCGCAGTCGATCGGTGCTCAGCTCACCGGGGTCGCCCCGCCCGACGCGACGTCGAGGGCGATGTCCACGATCATGTCCTCCTGCCCGCCGACCAGGCCCCGGCGGCCGACCTCCAGCAGGAGCGCGCGGGCGTCGACGCCGTAGCGTTCGGCGGCGAGCTCGGCGTGGCGCAGGAAGGAGGAGTAGACGCCCGCGTAGCCGAGGGTGAGGGTCTCGCGGTCCACCTGGACCGGGCGGTCGCGCAGCGGTCGCACCAGATCGTCGGCGGCGTCCTGGAGGGCGAACGGATCGCAACCGTGCTTCCAGTCCTGCAGGTTGGCCACGGCGATGAAGGCCTCGACGGGACAGTTGCCCGCGCCCGCGCCCTGCCCGGCCAGGGACGCGTCGACGCGAGTGACGCCCTCCTCCACCGCGACGACGCTGTTCGCCACCGACAGGGACAGATTCTCGTGCGCGTGCACGCCGATCTCGGTGGACGGGTCGAGGACGTCCCGGTAGGCGCGGACGCGCTCACGCATGCCGTCCATGGTGAGCCGGCCTCCGGAGTCGGTGACGTACACGCAGTGGGCTCCGTAGGACTCCATGAGCTTGGCCTGGGCGGCTAGTTCGGCGGCCGGGGCCATGTGGCTCATCATCAGAAAGCCGGAGACGTCCATGCCGAGGTCACGGGCCTTGGCGATGTGCTGGGCGGAGATGTCGGCCTCGGTGCAGTGCGTGGCGATGCGGACCGAGCGGACGCCCAGGGCGTGGGCGCGTTCGAGTTCGGCGATCGTGCCGATACCGGGCAGGAGGAGGGTCGTGAGCACCGCGTCCTCGATCGCGTCCGCCGCCGCCTCGATCCACTCCCAGTCGGTGTGGCTGCCAGGGCCGTAGTTGAGCGACCCGCCCGCCAGGCCGTCGCCGTGCGCGACCTCGATCGCGTCGACGCCCGCCGCGTCCAGGGCTGCTGCGATGCGGCCCACGTCGGCGGGGTCGATGCGGTGCCGGATGGCGTGCATGCCGTCGCGCAGGGTGACGTCCTGGATGTACAGGCTGCGGCTCATCGGTGGGCCTCCACGGGAACAGCGTTGCGCCGGGCGATCGACTCGGCGACCCGCAGCGCGGCCGACGTCATGATGTCGAGGTTTCCGGCGTAGGCCGGCAGGTAGTGGGCGGCGCCCTCGACTTCGAGGAACACCGAGATCCGGGTGGTCACCGGACCTGCACCGTCGGGCACCAGGGTGTGCACCGGTTCGTCTTCGGCAACGGAGGTGAACTGCACTTCCTGCTTGAGGCGGTAGCCGGGCACGTACTGGGCCACTCGATCGGCCATCTCCTTGACGGAGGCCCGCACGGCGTCCTGGTCGACGTCACCGGTGAGGCAGAGCACGGTGTCCCGCATGATCAGCGGAGGCTCGGCGGGGTTGAGGATGATGATCGCCTTGCCGCGCGCGGCACCGCCGACGGTCTCAATGGCGTGGGAGGTGGTCTCGGTGAACTCGTCGATGTTGGCGCGGGTGCCGGGTCCGGCCGACTTGGAGGCGATGGAGGCGACGATCTCGGCGTAGTGGACGTCGCTCACGGCGGAGACGGCAGCGACCATGGGGATGGTCGCCTGGCCGCCGCAGGTGACCATGTTGAGGTTGTCGGCCCCGGCGTCGAGGTGTTCCTCCAGGTTGACCGGCGGCACGACGAACGGGCCGATGGCCGCGGGCGTGAGATCGACGAGCTTCTTGCCGTACGGCGCCAGCTTGCGGGCGTTGACCAGGTGGGCCTTGGCCGAGGTGGCGTCGAAGACGATCTCGATGTCGTCGAAGTGCTCCATCGCGATCAGGCCGTCGACTCCCTCGTGGGTCGTGGGGACCCTGAGGCGGGCGGCGCGCGCGAGGCCGTCGGACTCCGGGTCGATGCCGACCATGGCACCGACCTCCAGGGTGTCCGACAGACGCAGGATCTTGATCATCAGGTCGGTGCCGATGTTGCCGGACCCGATGATGGCGACCTTGGTCTTCGTCATGCGTCTCTCTTTTCGGAGGATGCGGCCTTCTCGGAAAAGGCGGCGGTGACCTCGCCGAGCGAGCTGATCTCGGCGCGGATCCGGGTGCCGGGCGGGGTGGGGACCATGGGGCCGAGCGCGCCGGACAGGACGACCTGGCCCGCGCGCAGCGGCTCGCCGAACTCCCGTGCCGTACGGGCCAGCCAGGCCAGTGCGTTGAGCGGGTCGCCGAGGCAGGCGGCGCCGGAGCCCTCGGAGACGAGCACGTCGTCGGCGTACAGCCGCATGGCGGTCTCGCCGGGCTCGAACCCGTCGAGGGTGACCCGGTGTTCGGCGAGGACGAACAGTCCGCTGGAGGCGTTGTCCGCGACCGTGTCGGTGAGGGTGATGTCCCAGTCGGCGATGCGGCTGTCGACGATCTCCAGCGCGGCGACCGCGTGGTCCACAGCCGCCCGTACCCGCGCCGGGGTGAGGTCGCCCTCGGCCAGGTCCTCCTTGAGCACGAAGGCGATCTCCGCCTCGGCCTTGGGCTGGAGCAGCCGCCCCGACGGCACCTCGGGCAGACCCGAGACGTCCATGTCGGCGAAGAGCACACCGAAGTCGGGCTGGTCGACGCCGAGTTGCCGCTGCACGGCGGGTGAGGTCAGGCCGATCTTGCGGCCGACGACGACCGCGCCGTCCGCCAGCCTGCGACGGGTGAGCTCCTGTTGTACGGCGTAGGCGGCGGCGATGTCGTGTTCCCCGAGCAGGTCCCGTACGGGCGGGACGGGCCGGCCCTCGTCCAGGGCGGTGGCGAGCCGTGCGGCGGCGCGGACCACGGCCTGTGCGTCGACTGGCGTGTGCGTCATGCCGTTCACCGCCCCTGTGCCGTGGCCACGGCGAACCCGGCGATCCACGCGGGGATGGCCTCGTAGAAGCGGGAGGTCATCTCGTACGGCCCGGTGGCGGCGAGGGAGGCGAAGGCGGCGATCCAGGTGCGGACTTCGTGGGCGGAGCCGCCGGCGTCCTTGGCCATTCCGTCCACCGTCCAGGAGTCGAACTCCGCCAACTCGCCCTGTTCCAAGTGGTCGAGGAGACGGTTGTCCCAGGCGGGGTTGATCGGGATCATCGCGCTCGACCCTGCGGCGTAGTCACGCCCCGCCTGGACGACTCGCTGCTCGCCCTTCGCGCGCTGCTCGGGCGTCGGCGGGTGGCCCTCGATGAGCGCGTCGGCGACTCGGGGCGGTGCCCCCTCCAGCACCGGTACGGGCGGGTCGTGGGAGAGGCCGCCGGAGGCGAGGAACAGCACCCGGCGGTCGAGGTGGGCGGCCGCCTGCCCGATCGCGGTCCCCAGGGACCTGATGCGGCTCACCGGACCCAGCGGTGTGGCCACACCGTTGACGAAGACGGGCACGACCGGAACCTGGCCGATGCCGCCGAAGAGGACTTCCAGCGGCTGCGCGAAGCCGTGATCGACGGTCATCCGGGCCGAGACAGTGAGGTCGACACCGCGGTCGAGCACGCCCTGGGCGAGAGCGTTCGCGGCGGCGGTGTCGACCGACAGCGGTCCCGCGGCCGTACCGAAGTCGCCTACCGCGTGTGCCTCGGTGGCCAGGCAGAACGGCGGCATCTCCTTGTAGAAGAAGCCGTTGTAGTGGTCGGGCGCGTAGAGCACGACCAGGTCGGGCGCGAAGGCACGGATGAAGGTCCGCGCCGTGTCGACGGCCTCGTCGACACGGGCCAGGACCTCCGGTTCGGGGTCGTTCTTGCCGATGAGGGGCGAGTGGGACAACCCGACGGCTGCTGCGGGCATGGGCGTTCCTATGGGTGAGAGGGGGAATCCGACGGGTGGATGACGAGCTTCCCGGTCAGCCCGCCGTCGATCATGAGCTGGAATCCCTTGTGGATGTCCGTGAGCGGGAGGGTCCGGTGGATCACCGGACGGACCCCGGTCGCCTCGAGCATGCGGAGCATCGCCACCAGCTCGGCGCGGGTGCAGCCGGTGGAGCCGAGGATGCGCTGCTGGAGGTAGAAGACGCGCCCCAGGTCGGCGGGCGGGTTGGTGCCGCTGGTGGCTCCGGCGACGACGACCGTGCCGCCGGGTCGCAGGGACTTCAGCGAGTGCGACCAGGTCGCCTCGCCGACCGTCTCGATGACGACGTCGACCTTCTCGGGCAGCCGCTCCCCGGTGGGCAGCGCGGCCCGGGCCCCCCAGGCGAGGGCCTCGGCGCGCTTGTCCTCGCTGCGGCTGGTGGCGTAGACGACGGCACCCGCGGCCACCGCGAGCTTGATCGCGGCGGAGGCGACACCGCCGCCGGCGCCCTGGACCAGCACCCGGTCGCCGGCGGTGATCCGGGCCTGGGTGAACAGCATGCGGTAGGCCGTGGTCCAGGCGACCGGCAGACAGGCGGCCTCGTCGAACGACAGCCACGCGGGCTTGGGGACCAGGTTGCGGGTCGGGACCGTGACGTACTCCGCGAAGGCACCGTCGTGCTGCTCGGACAGCAGCGCCCGGTTCGGGTCCAGCGTCTCGTCGCCGCGGCCGGCGTCCGGGTCGCCGAGCACCGGGTGGACGATCACCTCGTTGCCGTCCTCGTCGTATCCGGCCGCGTCGCAGCCGAGGACGATCGGGAGCCGCTCGGGCGGGTGGCCGACGCCCCGCAGGGTCCACAGGTCGTGCATGTTGAGCGAGGAGGTCACGACACGGACCCGGGACCAGCCGGGCTTCGGTGCGGGCTCGGGTACGTCGTCGCGCAGCGCGAGCCCGGAGAGGGGGTCGGTGGCGCTCTGGGAGATGGCGATAGCGGCAAGCACGAGATCAAGGTGACGGGGGCATGGTGCTGGGCTCCAGCCTGTGTGCCGCTGTGCAGCACGGAGGCCGCCGTAGTCGTATCCGGGGCGGCGCCCCTTCGGGGCGAACGCCGATGGCCGACGGCCAGGTCTCGTGCCTTTGCCGTCGGCCGTTGTGGAGGGAAGTGGGCTCAGTGAGGCATGTCGTCCAAGGCCGTGGGGAGGTCGGCCAGCCAGGACGGTTCCGCCGTGAACAGGACGACGCTGCCGTTCGGCAGGTCCGCTTCCGCGACCCGGCGGAAGCCGCCCGTCTCGAAGGCGGCCTGGACGGCAGTGTCGTCCTCGGCCGGTGCGGCGACCACACGGCGGCAGTGCGGGTCGGCGGCGAACAGCGCGGGGACGAGGTCGTTCAGCAGCCGACCGGCCATGTTCTGCGCGTCCTGGACCAGGACCAGCCCGACGGCGATGTCGTACGCGCCGTAGGGGTAGCAGGCACGCAGCGGGTGGCGCCGGACGCGGTACAGCCGAAGCTCGACCGGTGTGCCGCCGCCGCGCGGGGCGACGGCGTACGCGTGGACGCCGTGACCGGCGTCGGGGAGTGGGCGCAGCGTCCAGCCGTCGCCGAGGACGGGCTCGGGCGGCGGCGGCACGTCGAGGAACGTGGTCATGACGGGCTCACAGCGTGTCGGCGGCCGGCTCGGCATACGCCTCGACCAGTCGGCGCAGTTCGCCCTTGGCCAGCTTGCCGCTGGCGTTGCGGGGCAGCTGGTCGACGAGCAGGAGCCGGGTGGGGAGCTTGTAGCGGGCGAGGTGCCGGCCGGCGAACTCCCGCACCTCTTCCAGCGTGAGCGAGGTTCCGGGCGCACAGGTGAGCACCGCCTGGACGGTCTCGCCCCATGTCGGGTCGGGGACGCCGATGACGGCCGCCTCCAGAACGCCGGGGCAGGCGGCGAGGACGCGCTCCACCTCGGCCGGGTAGATGTTCTCGCCACCGCTGATGATCATGTCCTTCAGCCGGTCGACGATGTAGTAGAAGCCTTCCTTGTCACGGTGGGCGATGTCGCCGGTGTGGAACCAGCCGGCGTCGTCGAAGGCGGCGCGGGTCGCCTCCGGGTTGTTCCAGTAGCCGGGGGTGACGTTGGGTCCGCGCACGCAGAGCTCGCCGCGGGTGTCGGCCTCGGCGATCCTGACGCCGGTGACGGGATCGGCGAGACAGATCTCGGTGTACGGCATGGGGGCGCCGGCCGAGCCCGCCTTCTCCAGCGTCAGCTCGGCGGGCAGGTACGTGGCGAAGGGAGCCGTCTCGGTGAGCCCCCAGGCCTGCTGGAGCAGGATGCCGCGTTCGGCGTAGTCCTTGATCAGCTGCGGCGGGACGGGTGCGCCCGCGACCACTGCGGAGCGCAGGGCTCCCAGGTCGGCCTCGGCGAAACCGGGTGTGCGGGCGAGGGCTGCGTACATGGCGGGGACCGCGAAGAAGGCGGTCACCCGGTGCTGGACCAGGTCCTCAAGGCACTGGGCGGGCTCGAAGCCGCGGCGCAGGACGACCGTGCCGCCGCGCAGCAGGGTGCGCAAGGTGAGGGCGTTGAGGCCGCCGATGTGGAAAAGCGGGGCGACGGCGAGATTCACGTCGTCGGAGCGGGTGTCCACCATGCTGTCGACGTTGACGGCGTTCCACCACAGGTTGCCGTGGGTGAGCATGACGCCCTTGGGGCGCCCGGTGGTGCCGGAGGTGTACATCAGGGCGCCGAGGTCGTCGTCGTGCAGCGGCACCGGCTCCCGTTCGGGCCGGCCGGGGCCGAGCAGCTCCGACAGCGGCGTCCACGCGGCGGCGGGTGCCTCGCCGGCCGGGCAGGCGGGGTCGGTGTCGACCAGGACGTGGCGGCGGGCGGGGATGTCGCCGAGGACCGACTCCACCAGTTCGCGGTGTCCCTCCTCGACGACCACGGTGTGGGCTCCGCTGTCGGTGAGGATGTGGCGTACCTCGTCGGCGGCGAGGCGGAAGTTGACCGGGACGAAGACGGCCCCGAGGTGGGCGGCGGCGAACAGCGTGTGGAAGAAGGTGGCGCTGTTGAAGCCGAGGTAGGCGATCCGGTCGCCGCGGCGCAGTCCCCGCTCGGCGAGTCCGGCGGCCAGTTCGGTGGCGGTGCGGCTGAGCTGGGCGGCGGAGAGCTCCTGGCCCTCGTAGACGAGGGCGGCGGGCGTGGGGTACTTGGCTCTGCGGTGCAGGGCGGCTGCGGGGCTGATGTCGACGGCGGCCATACGGCGGCTCCTTCGATGGCTGTCGTACGAAAGCGGAGGGCGTCGTACAGGAGGCGGAGGGTTTCTACAGGCCGGCGCCGCCGGCGGCGGTGCGGAAGCCGCGCACGGCGATGCCGCCGTCGGCGGGGATGACGGTTCCGGTGACGGTGCCGCTGTTGGTGCGGGAGGCGAGCAGGACGTACGGGCCGGTGAAATCCTCGGGCTCGACGCTGGAGTCGTACAAGGGGATGAGCGGCGGCTGTTTGTCGCCGGACGCCTCGTTCTTGGCGAAGGAGGCGTCCAGCGTGCGGTCCTGCAGACCCAGGCTCCCGGGGCCGCGCAGCTTGGTGCGCATGCCGCCGACGGCGACGCCGTTGACGCGGACCTTCGGTGCGAGTTCGTAGGCGAACTGGCGGAGCAGGCCGAGGCAGGCGTGCTTGCTGGCGGTGTAGAGGGAGCCGCCGCCGTCGGTGTGGAAGGAGGCGTTGGAGAGGGTCATGACGATGCTCCCGCGACTGCGGACCAGTTCCCTCCAGGCGGCCTCCACGGCCAGGACGTATCCCTTGACGTTGATGCCGAAGATCTCGTCGAACGCCTCGGAGAGCTCCTTGCCGGACAGCCGGGTGACGCTGCGGTGGTAGTCCCAGATTCCGGCATTCGGAACGAGTATGTCCAGCTTGCCGAAGCGCTCGGCGGTGGCCTCGACGGCGCGGTGCAGGTCGTCCGGGGAGCGCACGTCGCCGGGGACGGCCAGCACACCGTCCGGGAGGTCGGCCGGCTGCCCCGCGTCCCGGTCCAGTACGGCGACCCGCGCGCCCTCGGCCAGATACCGCAGGGCGACAGCCCGCCCGATGCCCGAGCCGCCGCCGGTGATCAGGGCGACCTCGCCCTCCAGCCAGCCGCCCATCACCGCGCACCGAGGAAGTCGGTGACCAGGCGCTCGAACTCGGCCTGCCGTTCCAATTGCACCCAGTGCCCGCAGCCGCCGAATACGTGCAGCTGGACGTCGCGGATCTGCTTGAGCATGAGCTGGGCGCCGTCGAGGGTGATCGTGCGGTCGTCTCGGCCCCACAGCAGCAGGGTCGGCGCCTTGATCCTGTGGACGCGCTGCCAGAGCGGGTCCATGCCGTGCCGCTTGGCGAAGGCCGCGTTGTAGGCGTGGTAGAAGGCGATGTGGGACTCGTCGAGGGAGGCCTCGTAGCGGTCCTGGACGGTGTCCTCCCAGCGCTTGGGTTCGGCGGTCATGACGCGGATGAAGTCCCGCATCTTCTTCACCGTCGGGCCTTCGCCGTGGTAGTAGCGGAACATCGCCTTCTGGCCCTCGGTCGGGGTCGGCCCGAACGGCAGCCAGCCGCCGCCCGGCGCCATCAGCACCAGCTTCTCGACTCGCTCGGGAGCGGCGAGAGCGGTGGCGATGGCGGCGGCGCCGCCGAGGCTGTTGCCCAGCAGGTGGAAACGGTCGATGCCGAGGGCGTCCAGGGTCTGTAGCAGCGCGTCGACCGTGATCTCGGTGATGCTGCGGGCGTCGAGGTCGGCCTCGGTGGGCCGGTAGCTGCGGCCGAAGCCGGGCTGGTCGGGCAGCACGACCCGGAAGTGGGGGGTGAGGGCGGCCAGGTTCTGGTGGTAGTTGGCCACCGCGCTCGCACCGGGGCCGCCGCCGTGCAGCATCACCAGCACCGGGCCCTCGCCGGCCTCGCTGACCGCGACGGTCCCGAGCGTCGTCCGCACGGTGTGCTCGACGAGCTTCGGATCTTCAGTCTGTGCAGTGCTCACGTGCGTCTCCGGTCGGTCATCACAGGAAGGTGCTGATGTTCTTGGCGAGCAGGACGTTCTGGTCGAGCAGGATCGTGCGGCGGGCGATCAGCAGACCGCCGTCCTCGGTGCGGCGCAGGACATCGGTGCGACCGCCGGCGTAGAGGTCGACCTCGCGCTCCAGCCGGTTCCGGTAGCAGAGGAACGCCGACTCGGCGACGTACTCGCCGTCCTCTTCGCCCGGCCGTACCGTCACGTTGGTGATCAGATGCCGGGTCCGTGAGGGCGGGTCCTCGGCCCACGCCATCCCCGAGTCGAACCGGCGGATCCGCCAGGCCAGACTCGCCTTGGTCTCGTCGAAGATCGCCACCTCGCCGGGCGAGCCGTCGGCCAGGGCCTGCTGGCGGCGCAGCCGGTTGGTGCGCACCGGCGCCCAGTAGTGCAGGTCGTCGGCGAACAGCTCCAGCCAGTCCGCGTAGCGGTGCTGGTCGAGGAGTTGCGCCTCGACCGCGTACAGTCGCTGCACCTCGAAGTGGAGCCGGATTTCGTCGTAGGAGACCGTCGAGGCCTCGTCGACCGCCGGCTCCGGGTGAATGCTCATCGGTGGGTCCTCCAGCGGGCCGCGCTCGGTGCTGTCATTCCAGCGCGGAAAGGGTGGCTCGGGGAGCGCGTGTGCCGGTGTGTGGCACGGCGGGGTCAGCGCCTGAGCAGCGCCCGCAGGTCGGTGTGCTCGTCGGTCAGGTGCACCGGGTCGACCACAGTGCGGCGATCGACGAGACGGCGAGCGGCCTTGATGTCCCGGGCGCGGTCGATGGCGGCCGCAGCCACCACCCGATCACCGCGCAGCCCGAAGACGGTGAAGGCACCGCTGTCAGGCGCGCCGCGCCGCACGGTCCGCTCGGCGTCAGCCATCGTGCCGACCGCCTCCAGACGCGACCCGTGCCGGTCGGACCAGAACCACGGCGCGCCGGGCTCCGGAACAGGGCGGCCGAGGATGCCGCGGGCGGCGGACTCGCCCCCCTGCTGGGCGGCCTCCCAGTGCTCGTGCCGTACGCGATGCCCGTCCCGGCGGGCCACATCACCGACGGCGAAGACATTCGGACGGGAGGTGCGCTGACCGGCGTCGACCACGATGCCGTTGTCCACGGCGAGTCCGCCGGCCTCGGCCAGTTCGGTGGCCGGCCGGATGCCGATGCCGACCACCACCGTGTCAGCGGCGATGACTTCGCCATACCCGTGGAGGTGCAGCAGAACGCCTCCTGTCCGGGCCTCGACGCGCTCGACGCCGGCGGTGATCACTTCGATGCCCTCGGCGGAATGCCTGAGGTGCAGGGCACCTGCGACCTCGTCCCCGACCACCGCGGCCAGCGGTACCGGCACCGGGTCGATCAGGGTGACGCGGCAGCCCAGGGCGTGGGCGACTGCCGCGGTCTCGGCACCGATCAGCCCGGCCCCGACCACGGCCACCCGGGCGCCGGGCAGCAGGCGTTCCCGCAGCCGCTCGGCGTCCTCCCAGGTACGCAGCAGGTGCACGGCCTGGTCGTCGCCGCCGGGCACGGGCAGCGCGCGGGGCGTGCCACCGGTGGCCAGCACGACCCGGTCGGCGCCCACGACCGACCCGTCGATCAGTTCCAGGCCGCCCTCGTGCGGGCGGAGCGCCCGGACCCGGGTACCCTCGCGCAACTGGACGCGCTGCTCCTCGTACCACCGCTCCGGCCGCAGCAGGACGTCGTCGCGCCGGGCCTTGCCGAGCAGGACGTCCTTGCTGAGTGGCGGCCGGTCGTACGGCAGTTGGTGCTCGGCGGAGTACAGCGTGAGCTCCCCGTCGTAGCCCTGGGCGCGCAGGGCGTCGCAGGTGGAGACGGCGGCCATGCCCGCGCCGACGACGGCGATGCGCTGCGGCTGGGTCATGCGGTGGCCTCCTGGCCGGGGTGCAGCCAGATGCCGCCGTCGCGGACCTCGACCCGGTGGGTGCGTGCGGCGACGGTGGCGGGCATGCACTGAGGTTCGCCGGACTTCAGGCAGAAGCGGGCGCTGTGCAGCGGACACTCCACCTCGCCGTCCTCGATCCAGCCCTCGGACAGCGAGGCCTGTCCATGGGAGCAGGTGTCGTCGAGGGCGTAGTAGGCGCCGCCGTCGTGGAAGACGGCGATGGCGCCGCCGTAACCGGTGGTCTCGGCGGGCACCTTCAGCGCCTCGCCCTCCTCGATGTCGTCCACCTCGGCGACGCGGATACCGGTACCGGTGGTGCTCGTGCTCATCAGCCGTCCTTCTCGTGCCAGGCGGGCGTGTTCATCAGGTCGCGCCAGCGGGTGTAGAAGCCGCGGGCGGCACCGTCGCTGTAGAGGCGGCCGGTGGTGCCGGGATGGATGCCGTCCTCGGTCTGAAGTCCCAGGCCCATCTGGTAGTTGAGGGTCATGGAGCCGGCCACGAAGCCGTGGGCCGTGGCCTGGACTTCGCTCCAGTTCTCGCCGTCGTCCTGCTCGAAGATGCCGGTCGGCCCGAACGTCCGCAGGTTGTAGATCCGTTGGGCGTCCTTGACCTCGTCCGGCATGGACTTGTCGACGAGTGTCCAGGCCCAGACCTCCATCTTGTCCGGCCCCTTCGGGTGCCAGACACGGATGGACCCGTTGACCGGGAGGTACGAGAGGTTCGGGAAGACCGTGCCGTGACCGGTGGTCATCGGGCCTTCTACGCGTGCGTCACCAAGGCGCTCGCGCAGCACGGCGTAGTCGTAGTGCTCGTGCACGACCCGGTCGTCGAAGCGGCTCTTCGGGTGGGTCGGGAAGCCGTGCCCGTGGCCCAGCGGGTCGGTGTACTGCCGTCCCGGCGTCTGCACGATCTCGGCCTTGGGGCCCTTGCCGGTGGGAGACATGACCATCAGCGCGGAGGCGTGCGAGATGTTGACGTGGTACCAGTCGGAGGCGAACTGCTCGGCGGCGAGCTTCCAGTTGCCCTCCAGCACCCACTTGTGGACCCCGCCGATCACCTCGGTGCCCTCCGGGTCACGGTCGAGCATCGCGTCCATATACCAGGCGAGGCCGCCGAGCGCCTGGCGCAGCGGCGGGGCCTCGGGATTCCAGGTCGCGAAGACGAGCCCCTTGTACGTGTCGAGCTGGGCGACCTCGATCAGCCCCCACTGGTCCTGGTCGAAGTGGGCCGGATAGTCCTCGCCGTTGGGTACGTTGATCAGCTTGCCGGAGGTGTCGTACGCCCAGCCGTGGTAGCTGCACGTGAACGCCTTCGTGGCGCCCGCGTCGGCGCGGCAGACCCGCATGCCCCGGTGGCGGCAGGCGTTGAGGAAGGCCCGCAGCTTCCGGTCGCGGCCCATCGTGACGATGACCGGGTCCTCGCCCATGTACGTGGTGAAGAAGTCGCCGGGCTTGCTGAACTGGCTCTCGTGCGCGAGGAACAGCCAACTCGGCGCGAAGACCCGGCGCAGCTCTTGCCGGTAGAGGCCGGTGTCGCTGAAGATCGTCCGGTCGATCAGGCCACGGTCCAGGTCGAAGTAGGCGCCGACGTCGACGGACGGCTCGCGGACACGAGCCGGACGGTCCGCCGGACGGACAGGGGTGGATGTCATCGCTGGGCCTCCTCGCACCTGGGAATCTGCGGCGCTGAGGCGGTCGGGGCCGCGGTGCCATGTCGCTGCATGGGCACAGCAGACGTCGCCCGGCGGTGCCCTGCCCAGCCATCGTGCCGAGATATGGAACAGCACAGACGCTTCGCTGCCGTTTACAACCCCGAAATGGTCACCTACATTGGACATGCGTCCATTTTAATGTGCCGCCTGATCGTCATCGGAGCCCGCCATGCCAGTTCACTCCCCTCCTTCGCACCGCAGCGAGCGCGCACCCGAGTGCGAGCCGGACACCGCGCCGGCACAGCGGACGGCCGTCGACAAGGCGCTCACCCTTCTGAAGTCCCTCGCCGAGCTGGACGGCGAGATCGGCGTGAGCGAGCTGGCCCGCCGGACCCGCATGAGCAAGTCGACGACCTTCCGGCTGCTGGGCATCCTCCAGCGCAATGATCTTGTCGAGCGGGTCGGCAGTGACTACCGGCTGGGCGCGCAGCTCTTCGACATCGGCAGCCGGGCCTACGGCCCCCACACCCCGCTGCTCCAGGAGCGGCTGCTGCCGCACCTGGCGGACCTGTACGAGCTGACCCACGAGACTGTGCACCTGGCCGTGCTCCACGGCACGCACATCGTCTACGTCAACAAGCTCAGCGGCCACCGGGCGGCCCGCTCGCCGTCCCGGATCGGCGCCCGCCTGCCCGCCTACTGCACAGGGGTCGGCAAGGCCCTCCTGGCGTTCGACCACGACGCCGCAGAGGCGGCCATCGAGGCGGGGCTACCCGCCCGCACCGAGTACACCCTGAGCGACTCCGACCGCTTCAGGGCCGACCTGCGCCGCATCCGCCAGGACGGCATCGCCTACGACCGTCAGGAAGCCGCCCTCGGCCTCACCTGCGTCGCCGTACCGATCATGGGGCCCGCCGGTCGCCCCGTGGCAGCTCTGTCCATCGCCGGCGCGGACCGGCGCTTCGACCCCGCCCGCTTCGCCCCGGCCCTGCGCCGCGTGGCCTTCGAAGCGGGCCGGACGATCACCGCGGCGAAGGCACGGCAAGTGGCACCGGCCGGGCTCGGCGGTCTTGTGGGGGCCTGACTGACGCTGGGGCCGCCGCCCTGACGGACCGTCCGTCCGTGACCACGCTCCCGGCCCGGGCCGTACGCACCAGGCAGACGTGCCGACCGACGGCACACCACCCCGGCGCTCAGCGCCGACCGCCGCCATGAGTGCGCGCGACGGTCGTTCCGCCGGTACCGGGCTGCACCCTCGGCACACTCACCACGATGTGCACCAGACTCTCGCCGTCCAGCGACTCGTACACATGCGGGCGGTCACCCGGATAGCGGACGAAGTCTCCTGCCGACAGCTCCACCGGAGTGTCCGCGGGGCCCACGCGCACCCGGCCGCTGATGACGTACAGGTGCTCCAAGGTGCCCACCGGGTGCGGCTCGGACGGCTTTCCCGCGCCCTCCGAGTCCCGGCTGATGCGCACCAGATAGTTCTCGATGACACCGGATCCGTAGACGTGGTCCAGCGAGCGGGACTCGTAGCCTGCGCGCCGCTGCCAGACGACGTCGTCGCCCCGCTGCACGGTCATCACCTGTTCGCGCTCCGCCACCAGCCGGGTGACGGGCACGCCGAGCGCGGTCGCGATGGAGAACAAGGTGTCCACCGTGGGATTGCCCGCCCCCTGCTCCAGGTTCGACAGGGTCTGCTTCGCCAGCCCTGCCTGCCGGGCCAGTTCGGCCAGGGACAGACCCCGCTGCTCTCGGAGAAGGCGCACATTGCGTGCCACCACGGCGTTTCCTTCGGACACGCCACCACTTTAAGCGCAGGCCGGACAGCGGCCGACGCCGGTCGGGTCGACATGGGGGCCTACGGCCATGTGCGGCGTGCCGGAGGGCGGCACGACCGCGTGCACGACGCTCGGCCAGGCGTCACCTTTCTGCGCACCACGTCCCCGCTGTGGTGTGGATCACCGGCATCCGACGCCACAGTCCAACCGGAAACGAGCCGCTCCATGTCCGAATCCGTCAGCAGCCCGCCCGCACTCCCCGGCACCCGCCCGAGCGGCACGAGCGACACGAGGACGGTGTCACGGGTCGCCGTCGCGAGCCTCATCGGCACCACGGTCGAGTACTACGACTTCGCGGTGTACGGCACCGCCGCCGCGCTCGTCCTGGGCCCGGCCTTCTTCCCGTCCGGTAGCGCCACGGTCCAGACCCTCGCCGCCTTCCTCACCTTCGCGGCCGCGTTCCTGGCCCGTCCCGTGGGTGTGGTGCTGTTCGGCACCATCGGCGACCGGCTGGGCCGCAAGCGGGCACTGGTCGTCTCGCTTCTCCTGATGGGCGTGGCGACGGTAGGCGTCGGCCTGCTGCCGACGTACGAGACCGCCGGCCTGCTCGCTCCCGTCCTGCTGGTGGCGCTCCGGCTTCTGCAGGGCGTCAGCATGGGCGGCGAGTGGGGTGGCGCGGTGCTGCTGGCCGCCGAGCACGCACCCCCTGGGCGCCGGGCGATGTTCGCCTCGATCCCGCAGGTCGGCCCACTGCTGGGCTTCCTGCTGTCCAGCGCCGTCATTCTGCCGACCCTCTCGATCGCCGGGCGCGACGGCTTCGCGGCCGGGGCATGGCGCGTGCCCTTCCTGCTCAGCGCACTGCTGATCGTCATCGGCCTCTGGGTGCGTACGAGGGTCACCGAGTCGCCGGTGTTCGCGGAGCGGGGACGCACCGCGGGAGCCGCTCCCCGCTTCCCGCTCGGCACTCTGCTCAAGGAGCACCCCGGCCGGCTGCTGCTCGGTATCGGCGCGGCGGTCGGCGGCTCGTCGGTCTACTACCTGACAGTCGTCTACAGCCTCTCGTACGGCCCGAAGGCCCTCGGTATCTCGCAGAACACGATGCTCGCCGCCGCGAGCGTCGGGGCCGCCGCCGCTGCCGCCACCACCGTGCCCGCCGCACGGCTGGCCGACCGGGTCGGCAGACGGCCCGTGATCCTGGCGGGCGCGATCGGATGTGTGCTGTGGGCACTGCCCATGTTCGGGGCGCTGAACACCCGCAACGGGCTCGTCATCACAGGGGCGTTCACGGTCGGCCTGGTCCTGTTCACCCTGATGTTCGCGCCGATCGCGGCGTTCCTGCCGGAGCTGTTCCCGGCCCGGCTGCGCTACACGGGCGCCTCCGCGACGTTCATCCTCGCCAACACCCTCGGCGGCGGCTTCGCCCCGCTGGTCGCCACCTGGCTGAACAGCCACTGGGCGTCGCCGCTGGCGCTGGGCGCCTACGCGGGCGGGCTGTGCCTCGTCAGCCTGGCGTGTGTCCTGGCTCTGCCGGAGACCCGGGACGGAGAGTTCGAACTCTGACAAGCATGGGCGGCCGCTCACCCGGGCGGCCGTCGTCCACGGTTGCGCGGATGTGCGCGGGGCGGCTGTCCAGGCCGGTGGAGCTGGTGCCATCGAGGGAGAAGCCGAACTTGCCGACGATGACGACGTCCTCGCGCCAATCACCCCGAACTACGCGTCACGGACAGCACTCCTTTCGACCACCTTCGAGCCCCTGAACCGCCCTGTACTGAGCCAGCATGGTGGCCGCACGCATAGCCACCCCTCGAACTATGTTGCCCCACCACATGTGCGCCTGACCTGCATGTTTCTACCGTGTGCCGACACGTACCCGTCCCCACCGCACACGAGGAAGTGGCGCACATGGCCTCCGGAACCACCGCTCCCCCACCCCCCGCCAGCCTCAAGCGCATCGTCGCCGCCAGCCTCATCGGCACCACCATCGAGTGGTACGACTTCTTCCTGTACGGCTCCGCCGCCGCGCTCGTGTTCAACAAGCTGTTCTTCCCCGGCTCCGACCCGCTCGTCGGCACGCTGCTGTCGTTCCTGACGTACGCGGTCGGGTTCGCCGCCCGGCCGCTCGGTGCGCTGGTGTTCGGGCACTACGGTGACCGGCTGGGGCGCAAGAAGCTGCTGGTGCTGAGTCTGCTGCTGATGGGCGGGGCGACCTTCGCGATCGGCCTGCTGCCCACGCACGCCACCATCGGGACGGCCGCGCCGGTCCTGCTCACGGTGCTCCGGCTGGTCCAGGGCTTCGCGCTCGGCGGCGAGTGGGGCGGTGCCGTGCTGCTGGTGTCGGAGCACGGGGACGCGCGACGGCGTGGGTTCTGGGCCTCGTGGCCGCAGACCGGCGCACCGGCGGGGCAACTCCTCGCCACCGGTGTGCTGTCGCTGCTGACCGCCGTGCTGTCGGACTCCGCGTTCGGCGGCTGGGGCTGGCGGATCCCGTTCCTGCTCTCCGGGGTGCTGGTGTTCGTCGGTTTGTGGATTCGTCTGTCTGTCGATGAATCGCCCGTCTTCAAGCAGGCCCTGGCGCAGGCCGAGGCCCGCAAGGCGGACCGGTCAGCGGAGGCCGAGAAGCTGCCGCTGGTCGCCGTGCTGCGGCATCACTGGCGGGACGTGCTGGTCGCGATGGGGGCGCGCATGGCGGAGAACATCAGCTACTACGTCATCACGGCGTTCATCCTCGTCTACGCCACCACCTCGGCCGGCGTCTCGAAGCAGACCGCGCTCAACGCCGTACTGATCGCCTCGGCCGTGCACTTCGCCGCGATCCCGGCGTGGGGCGCGCTCTCCGACCGGATCGGACGCCGTCCCGTGTATCTGATGGGTGCGGTCGGGGTCGGGCTGTGGATGTTCCCGTTCTTCTCGCTGATCGACACCGGCGGCTTCGGCAATCTGATCCTCGCCGTCACGGTCGGGCTGGTGCTGCACGGGGCGATGTACGCGCCCCAGGCCGCGTTCTTCTCCGAGATGTTCGCGACGCGGATGCGTTACTCCGGCGCGTCCATCGGCGCCCAGTTCGCCTCGGTCGCCGCGGGCGCGCCCGCGCCGCTGATCGCCACCGCCCTGCTGTCCGACTACGGCAGCTCCACGCCGATCGCCCTGTACGTCATCGCCGCGGCCGTGCTCACGGTGATCGCGGTGGCGGCGGCCGAGGAGACCCGCCACCGGGACCTGGCCGATGTCGCCCCCGCGGGCGACGCGGACCGGATCGCCGCACCGGCGGCGGACGCCCGGACCCTCTGAGACGCTCCGGCACCGGCCCCCGTGCGTCCCTCCCCGCCGTTGGGAGGCCCGCACACGGGGGTCAGATCCGTGCCGGCGCCGACAACCGGTGCAGTCTCAGGGCGAGTTGGATCTCCAGGGCGCGGGCCGGGCTCTGCCAGTCGTCGCCGAGGAGGCGGCCGACGCGCTCCAGGCGCTGGGCGACCGTGTTCACATGGACGTGCAGTTCGTCCTTGGTGCGGGCCGGGCTCATCCCGCAGGCGAAGTACGCGTCGAGGGTGCGCAGCAGATCCGTGCCGCGTCGTCGGTCGTAGGCGACGACCTGGCCGATGGTGCGGTCGACGAAGCCGGGGATGTCCCGGTCGCCGGCCAGGAGCAGCCCGACGAAGCCGAAGTCCTCGGCGGCGGCCCCGTCCCCGGAGCGGCCGAGGAGCCGCAGGGCGTCCAGGCAGCGCCGGGCCTCGGCGTAGGCCGTGGCCACGGAGTCGGGGCGGGTGGCGAGGTCCTGCGCGGGTGCGGAGGCTCCGACGGTGACCGGTGCCTGGACCGCTGTGCCCAGATGCCGGGCGGCACGGCGGGCCAAGTCGGTGGCGGTGTCGCCCGGGCCGAGGGGCAGCAGCAGGACGGTGCCGCCGTCGCGTGCGGCGGCCAGGCCCTGCCGGGTCGCGGCGAGGTGGGACGCGGCGGCGGCGAGGCGTCTGCGGGCGTCCGCCTCCTCGCCGGCATCGGGCGCGTCGCCTTCCCGCCGCGCGGCCAGCACGACATGGACCGCGTCGAGGTCGGCGTGCAGGCGGGCCGCGCGCTCTCGCAGCAGGCGCGGGTCGCGGTCGCGGGCGTCGAGCAGGTCGTCCAGGAGCTCGCCGTGGACGCGTTGTTCCGCCTCGGCGGCGGACCGGCGGGCCAGGAGCAGCAGGGAGGTGACCATGGCGGCGCGCTCCAGGGTGCGCTGGTCGACGGGGTCGAGCCCCGGGTGGCCGCGCAGCACGAGCGCGCCGAGCAGTTCTCCGCCGGCGGCGACGGCGGCGATCCAGTCGTCCTCGTGCCGCACGGCGTGGCCCTCCGCGCGGGACGTCTCCAGGGCCTCGCCCGGTGTCGCGGCGGCCTCGGTGAACTCGACCGTGCCGTCGAGGACTTCGGAGACCGCGGCGGCCACGTCGTGGACCCCGCCGCCGCGCAGGACGAGCTCGGCGAGCCGGTCGTGCACGTCGGAGGCGCGTTCGATGACGCCGCTGCGGTCCTGGATGATCTCGTTGGCCCGTTCCAGACCGGCGAGGGCCGACCGGGTCTCGGCGAGCAGGTTGGCGGTGTCGATGGCGGCCGCGGCGAGGGCGGCGAAGGAGCCGAGCAGGGCGATCTGCTCCCGCTCGAAGACCCGGGCGCGGCGGTCCGCGGCGAACAGCACGCCGATGACGTGGTGTCCGAGCGTGAGCGGCACGCCGAGGATGGCCACGAGCCCCTCGTCCCGCACGCCGGCGTCGATGGTGCGGGTGTGCTGGAAACGGTCGTCCTTGAAGTAGTCGTCGGTGACATAGGGACGTGCGGTCTGTGCGACGAGGCCGCCGAGGCCCTCCCCCATGCCGAGCCGCAGCTGCTGGAACCGGGCCGCCACCGAGCCCTCGGTGACCCGCATGTAGGTGTCGCCCCTCGCCGGGTCGTTCAGGCTGAGGTAGGCGACGTCGGTGCCCAGCAGGGACCGGGCGCGCTGCACGATCGCCCGGAGCAGGGCGTCCAGGTCACGCAGCCCGGCGAGGTCGTGGGCGGTCTCGAACAGGGCGGACAGCTCGGCCTCGCGGCGGCGCCGTCCCTCCAGCTCCGAGCGCACCCGCAGGGCGAGCGGCTTGGCCCGCTGGAGTGCGGCGATCCACTCCGCCGGGCGCCCTTCGGCGCGCGCGAGCAGCACCGGCTGCTCGTAGGCGTCGGCGGACGCGCCGCGGGCCAGGAGCTCGAGATACGGCGTCTCCGCACCTGCCGGTGGCTGTTCGGCGAAGCCGGCGGAGCCGGCGGAGCGCTCGGCTGACTGCACGTGGTCGCTGGACATGCCCACAGGATTCACCATGACCGTCCCGTCCCGTCAGCCCTGTGGATAACTCCGGGCCGACGAGGCCAGAGGCTCAGTGGGCGGTCCAGCCGCCGTCGAGCACGAGTGAGGTACCGGTCACGAAGGACGCCTGCGGACCGCACAGATACGCCACGGCCTCGGCGACCTCCTCCGGTTCGATGAGCCGCTTGACGGCACTGTCCTGGAGCAGCACCTCGGACAGGACGCGCTCCTCGGGGATGCCGTGCGCCCGGGCCTGGTCGGTGAGCTGTTGCTCGACCAGGGGGGTGCGCACATAGGCGGGGTTCACACAGTTCGAGGTGACACCGTGAGGCGCGCCTTCGAGGGCGGTGGTCTTGGAGAGTCCCTCCAGCCCGTGCTTGGCGGCCACATAGGCCGACTTGTAGGCCGAGGCGCGCAGCCCGTGGACGGACGACACATTCACGATGCGGCCCCAGCCCTGTCCGTACATATGGGGCAGGGCGCCGCGGATGAGCCGGAAGGGCGCCTCCAGCATCACGGTGAGCACCGTGTGGAAGACGTCGGGCGGGAACTCCTCGATGGGGCGCACGAGCTGGAGCCCGGCGTTGTTGACGAGGACGTCGGTGCCCGCGGCGGCGAGTTCGGCGGCGTCCAGGTCGGTGAGGTCGAGGACGTGCGGTTCCACGGTGCCCGCGAGGTCACGTCCCTGTCCGGCGAGCGCCTCCAGCCCCGCGGCGTCCCGGTCGACCGCTCTGACCTTCGCCCCGGCGGCCGCGAGCCGCAGCGCGCAGGCGCGGCCGATGCCGCCGGCGGCGCCGGTGACGAGCGCGGTGCGGCCGGCGAGGTAGAGCGGGCAGGCGTGGGGAGCCGGAAGGACATGGGGCGCGGTCATGCCTCGACCCTAGGCAGCGCAATGGCCGCGCCCCATATGGTCACGCCCTACAGTTCAGCCGGATGCAGTGGGGTGGAACCATGTGGGGGCGTCCGACAGGGCCTGCTTGATCCGGAACAGCCCGAACTCGTTCAGCGCGGGCAGGGCGTCGATGTCGAACCAGGCCACGTCCAGCGACTCGTCGTCGTTGACCCGTGCCTGGCCGCCGACGGCCCGGCAGCGGATGGTGATGTCCATGAACTGGCAGATGTCGCCGTTGCCGTAGGTGACGGGTTCCAGGGCCTGGACGAGGACCACCCCTTCGGCGACACAGTGCACGGCCGTCTCCTCGTAGACCTCCCGCACGGCGCAGGCCGCGGGCTGCTCCCCCGGGTCCGGGATGCCGCCGATCACCGACCACTTGTGGGTGTCGGCCCGGCGGTTGAGCAGCACTCTGCCCTCGTCGTCGAAGACGAGGGCGGTGACTCCGGGGAGCCAGAGCAGCTGGTGACCGGCCGAGGCGCGGAGGGTGTGGATGAAGTCGGGAGTAGCCATGGCCCGACCCTAATGGGCGGGTTGCGGGCGCCCCGCCGGGTTCCAGGAGCCGTGCGACCGGCGTTCGGCTACACGTCACCGGCGCGTCGCCCGCGCAGACCGGCGCCTACGGCCCAGCCCAGCCCGCCGGCCGCGACCAGCACGAGGGCGATCTCCGGCAGGACTCCGAGCTGTGTGGCGGGCGTCTGCGAGGAGCGCAGCGGCACCTTCTGCACCAGCGAGTCGGCGACGAACATGCCGGTCTTCTGCGTGATCCTCCCGTCGGGCATGATGATCGCGCTGACGCCGCTCGTCACCGGCACCACCACGGTCCGGCTGTGCTCCACCGCGCGGACCCGGGACATGGCGAGCTGCTGGTAGGTCATCTCGCTGCGGTCGAACGTGGCGTTGTTGCTCGGCACGGAGATCATCTGGGCTCCGTCGGTCACCTCGGAGCGCACGGTCCAGTCGAAGGCGGCCTCGTAGCAGGTGACGAGACCGACCTTGGCGCCGTCCATGGTGAACACGCCCGGCTTGGTGCCGCGGCTGAAGTCCTGGCGGGCCATCTCCGTCCAGTTCTTGTTGATCGCCCCGACGAGCCGGCGCAGCGGGAGGTACTCGCCGAACGGCTGGATCTGCCGCTTGTCGTAGGTGTCGACGGGGCCCTTCACCGGATCCCACAGGATCAGCTCGTTGTACAGCTTGCCGTCCCGCTCCACGACGCCGCCGACCGAGATCGGCACGCCGATGGCCTTGGCCGCTGCGTCGATCACGGCACGGGCGTCGGGGTTGGCGAACGGATCGACGTCGGAGGAGTTCTCCGGCCACAGCACGAAGTCGGGCCGTGCGACCTTGCCGGCCTTGACCTGTGCGGCCAGGCGTTCCGTCTCTCGCGCGTGGTTGTCGAGCACGGCCCGCCGCTGGGCGTTGAACTCCAGCCCCGCCCGGGGCACGTTGCCCTGGATCGCCGCGACGGTCACGCTGCCGTCCTCGGCCTTGTCGCTGACCAGCGGGCGCGCCGCCACGGCCGCCACGACCGGGACGGCCAGGCTCAGCAGCCCCACGGCCGCCGCCGCCCGGCGCACCGTCCCGGTCCGGCGGGTCTCCACCGCGAGGCGGACGACTTCGTACAGTCCGAAGCCGCACACCACCAACGCGAAACCGAGCAACGGTGTGCCGCCCACCGCGACGAGCGGCAGGAAGACACCGTCCGCCTGCCCGAACGCGATCTTCCCCCAGGGGAAGCCGTCGAACGGCACGCGTGCGCGTGCCGCCTCGCCGGCGATCCACAAGGCGGCCGCCCACACCGGCCACCCCGGCAGCCGCGACACGACGGCGACGCCCGCGCCGACCAGCGCGACGAAGATCGCCTCGATCGCCGCCAGGGCGACCCAGGGGAGCGGCCCGACCTCCACTCCGGTCCACACCAGCAGCGGCAGCAGGAAGCCGAGCCCGAACAGGTAGCCGAGGCCGAGCCCCGCCTTCCAGCCACGGCCGCGCAGCACCCAGCCGAAGACCGCGAAGGCCGGCAGGGCCAGCCACCACAGGGTGCGGGGCGGGAAGCTGACGTAGAGGAGCAGGCCGGCGAGCGCGGCTGCGGCGGCCGGGAGGGGACGCGTCAGACGCCGGGCCCAGGGCCGCGCTCCTGGCGCGGTCCGCGGCTCCAGCTGGTCCGACTCGCCGACGGAGGTTGCGGTGACGGTCACTCCCGGAGTGTAAGGCGAGTGACCTTGACGCCGACAGCGCGGTCCGCGAGGCGGCGGCGTCACCGCCTCGCCGCGCGGCTGCCGCAACGTTCCTGCTCATTTCGTCACGACACATCCACAAACCGGCCACCAGCGGCTACGGTGTGCCGAAGCCTCGGTCGTGCCGCCGTCGGCGGCCCGTGCGTCCGGGGTCTTCACAGGTCGGGGGCGATGTGGCGCGGGGGGCGGGGCGGGGTGGGTTCCAGTGGGCTGACATCCGCGTCCGGGCAGGACGCGGACGGTGAGAGACGAATCGTCGTGGACGCGGCCGGCGTCGTGGTGCTGGGGGCCTGCGCCGGATGGTCCCTGGTCACGGCGGCGATGCACGACGGCCGCCCGGAGGGTGTGCTGCTCGCGGTGCTGGCCGTGGCGGCCGGGTACGCCGCCGGGCGGATCGGCGGGGCGTTGCTGCCGGTCGGCGCGCCCTGCGCCGGGGCTCTGGCCGGTATCGGGCTGACCGTGGCGGTGCCGCACCTCGCGCCGGGCCCGCAGATCACCACACCTCTGGGTCATGCCGGGGCGACGGCTGCCGTACTGACGCTGTCGGCCGGGGCCGCGTGCTGCGCGGCCTGGGCCGCGCGCGATCCGGCCGTGCGGTTCGCGCTGCGGCTGGCCGCCGCCGGGGCCGCGGTGCTGGCGGCCACGCTCGGCTCCGCCACCGGATGCGTCGCCTGCGCCGCGGTCCTGTTGTGTTCGCTGGCCGCCGGCCGCACCCGTCACCGCGGCGCGGGCCTCGCCGTCCTGGGCACGGTCGTCGCCTTGGTGACCGGCCTGACGTGGGCGGTCGCGGCGCGGGCCGTACCGGGCGGGCTGGCGGCCGCCCTCGAAGAGCGGCTGACACCGCACCGCGTGCGGCTCTGGCAGGACGCATGGCTGCTGCTGCGCGACGACACCGCCCTGGGCGCCGGCCCGGGGCGCTTCGGGGAGCTGAGCCGGACGTCCGCGCAGTCACTGCTGTCCGACGGCAAGCCCCACTCGGCGCCCCTTCAGCAGGCGGCCGAACAGGGGATCGTGGGTGTGGTCCTGCTGGCGGCGGCGTTCGGCTGGGTGCTGTTCGCGCTGTGGCGCAGCCCGCGCCCGACCCCGGTGGCGCTCACCGCGGGCGCGGCCCTGACGGCGCTCGCGGTCATCGCCGCGATCGGCAACGCGCTCAGCTTCACCGCGGTGTCGGTCGGTGCGGGCCTGCTGGCGGGCATGGCCACGGCCCGGCCTCTGGCCGAGGAACCCTCGAGCCCCACGCCGGACACACGTCCCCGGGGTGCCGGACGGACCCCGGCGTGGTGACCGGACGTCCGCTCAGTGCGCGGGGGCGCCCGGCTTGGTCCGCCCCAGCCGCGCCTTGATCACCTGCACGGCCGCCTCCGCGTCGTCCACGGTGACCGTGAAGGTGTGTCCGTCCCCCAGCTCCAGCACGACGCCCTCACCCTGTCGTACGACCACCGCGGTGCCCATCTCCGGCCGCCATCGATAGCCCCAGCCACCCCAGTGACGGGGAGTGACATGCGAGATGTACGTGGCCCCCACCACCTGGGAGAGCGGGATGCGGCGGCGGGGCAGTCCGATGTGGCCGCAGCGCACCTCGAGGTTCTCCTGGTCGACCCGCAGGGCGACGTGCACGAAGGCGAGCGTTCCGAACAGGACCAGCAGCCCGGCGGCGATGCAGCCGACCACGGCCATGACCAGGGGGACGATGCCGGACGTCCACGCCGAGTCGACGGCCAGTTCGATGCCCAGTGCCATGCAGGCGGCGCCGACGAGCGCCAGCAGCCACTGGACGCGGTTGGTGGCGCGGCCGGTCCAGACATCGGTGTGCGCGTGGGGAGCTTTCTCGCCGTGGCGGTGGTCCCTCATGCCTATGAGGTTACTCAGGTTTCGCTCCGCTGGTACTTCGTGGCGGAGCGTTACTGCGCCGGCCGGGCGGCGGTCAGCGGGCCGGCGTGACCGCCTGCAGCAGCCGCCCTTCGGCGTAGGCCAGGGCGGGTGCGGGCAGCGTGCCCTCGCGTCCGCTCAGCAGGACGGTCAGGGTGCCGTGCGGCGTGGCTCCCGGCGCGGGCTGCTCGCGCAGTCGGCGCAGGGCCTGCGCGGCCACGGCGCCCGCGGAGCCGTGCAGCACGAGGGGCGGCCGGCCGGGGCGCTGGACGGCGGCCCGGATGCGCTCGGCGACCAGTTCGTAGTGGGTGCAGCCCAGGACGACGGTGGTCACCTCGTCGGGGGTCAGGGCGGCGGCCGCGGACACGGCCGCGTCGATCGCCGCCTCGTCCGCGCGTTCGACGGCCTCGGCGAGGCCCCAGCAGGGCACCTCGGTGACGGGGACGCCGCCGGCGAAGTCCCTGATCAGGTTCCGCTGGTACGTGCTGCCGGTGGTGGCCGGGGTGGCCCAGATGGCGAGGTGTCCGCCGCCGGCCGCGGCCGGCTTGATCGCCGGGACGGTGCCGATGACCGGAAGACCCGGTTCGAGGCGGGCGCGCAGGGCGGTGAGCGCGTGCACGGTCGCGGTGTTGCAGCCGACGATCAGGGCGTCGGGGCGGCGCGCGGCGGCCGCCTCGGCGACGGCCAGGGCGCGCTCGGTCAGGTCTTCCGGGGTCCTCGGGCCCCACGGCATGCCGTCGGGGTCCAGGGAGAGTACGAGATCGGCGTCGGGGCGCAGCCGCCGAACCGCGGCGGTGGCCGCCAGCAGACCGATTCCGGAGTCCATGAGCGCGATCTTCACCCGATCACGATAGACGATGAGCGGTGCCGGACCGTTCCGGTGGGGCAGACTGCGCGCGTGAGCGCCGTTGTGTGGACTGCCGCCGGATCACTTCTCGCCTGGCTGTGGCTGCTGCTCTGTCAGGGCTTCTTCTGGCGCACGGACGTGCGCCTGCCACCACGCCGGGAACCGGACGTGTGGCCGTCCGTGTGCGTCGTCGTCCCGGCCCGCGACGAGGCGGCGGTGCTGCCCGCCGCGCTGCCGTCGCTGCTCGGGCAGGACTATCCGGGGCGTGCGGAGATCTTCCTCGTCGACGACGGCAGTTCGGACGGCACCGGTGACCTGGCGCGTGAACTGGCGCGCCGGCACGGCGGACTGCCGCTGACGGTGGGCTCGCCCGGCGAGCCGCCCGCCGGCTGGACCGGCAAGCTGTGGGCGGTGCGCCACGGCATCGGTTTGGCACGCGCGCGTGACCCCGAGTACCTGCTGCTGACGGACGCCGACATCGCGCACGCGCCGGACAGCCTGCGGGAACTGGTGGCGGCGGCCGACGCGGGTGGGTTCGACGTCGTCTCGCAGATGGCCCGGCTGCGGGTGGAGAGCATGTGGGAGCGGCTCGTCGTGCCGGCCTTCGTCTACTTCTTCGCGCAGCTCTACCCCTTCCGCCGGATCGGCGGGAAGGGGACCCGGACGGCGGCCGCGGCCGGCGGCTGCGTCCTGCTGCGGGCACAGGCCGCCGAACGGGCGCGGATCCCGGACACGATCCGGCACGCCGTGATCGACGACGTGGCCCTGGCACGTGCGGTGAAGGGCGGCGGCGGCCGTGTCTGGCTGGGGCTGGCCGACCGGGTGGACAGTGTCCGGCCGTATCCGCGGCTGGGCGATCTGTGGCGGATGGTGTCGCGCAGCGCGTACGCCCAGCTGCGGCACAACCCCCTGCTGCTGGCCGGGACGGTCGCCGGGCTGGCGCTGGTGTATCTGGTGCCGCCCGTGGCGCTCGTGGCCGGCCTGGCGACGGGGAACGCGGCGGCAGCGGTCGCGGGAGCGTCGGCCTGGCTCGTGATGACGGGGACGTACGTGCCGATGCTCCGCTACTACCGGCAGCCGCCGTGGCTCGCTCCCCTGCTGCCGTTCACGGCGTTCCTCTACCTCCTCATGACGGTCGACTCGGCGGTGCGGCACTACCAGGGGCGCGGCGCCGCCTGGAAGGGCCGCACCTACGCCCGCCCGGACGCCGTGCCCGAGGAGGGATGACGCCCACGCCCGCGGCCGCCGGGAGGAGTCACTTCCTGCCGGGGGTCCAGTTCATGCCCCACCCGTAGGCGTAGTCGACGGTCCGCTGCGGGCTCACCCCGCGCTCGGGCACGAGGTAGCGCGCCTCGCGTTGCACGACGAGGTCGGCGCCCGTGTTGGTGATCAGGGCGAGCGCGCACACGGGCGAGGGGACGGTGCACTCGTCGAGGAAGAACTCGACGGGGGCGCCGTGCTGCGGCTGGAGGGTGACGGTGGCGTTCAGGTCGGCGAACGAGCGGGCGCCTTCGTAGATGGTGACGAAGACGAGGATGCGCCGGAAGGCGTTCTTGTGGTCGAGATTGACGGTGAGGTTCTCACCGGTCGACACGGCGCCGGTGCGGTCGTCGCCGTCGAGGTGGATGTACGGGGGCTGGTGCAGGGCCCCGAAGGCGTTGCCGAGGGCCTGTACGACGCCCTTGCTGCCGTCGGTGAGTTCGTACAGCGCGCACAGGTCGAGGTCGAGGTCGGAGTGCATCGCGGCCGGGCGGCCGAACTTGCTGCTCCACCCCGAGAACTGCTTGTGCACCTGCCAGTTGAGGTTCACGTGCAGAGCGCCGGAGGTGCCGCCCTGCTTGGTGAGCGACACGGAGGGGGCCGCCTTGGTGAGCGTCACCTTGGTGAGGCGGACGGGCTCGGGCGGTGCCGCCGGGGGCGTGGCCGGCGGGGGCGGGGCCACCGGCCTCGGGTACGCCGAGGGCCCGGCCACGGGCGGCACGGGAGCCACGGCCGGGATCGGAGCCGGTGCCGGAACCGGTGCCGGGGCCGCCTGCTGTGGTTCGTCCACCGTGATGCCGTAGTCCGTGGCCAGTCCTTCGAGTCCGCTGCTGTAGCCCTGGCCGACGGCTCGGAACTTCCAGGCGCCCTGGCGGCGGTAGAACTCGCCGAGCACGAAAGCGGTTTCGGTGGTGGCGCCCGGGTTGTCGAAGCGGGCGACCGGCGTTGCCCGCGTGGTGTCCCGGACCTCGATGTACAGCCCCGGGACCTGCCCGAAGGCGCCGCCGTCGGCGGAGGCGGCGAGCACGATCGTCTCGATCGCGGGCTCCACGCGCGTGAGGTCGACGAGGAGCGTGTCGGTCACCCGGCCGTCGGCGGTCCGCTTGCCCTCGTGCCGGATCGCGCCGGAGGCGTGCGCGGGCTGGTTGTAGAAGACGAAATCCGCGTCCGAGCGGACCTTTCCGCTGACCAGCAGCAAAGCGGAGGCGTCGGCGTCGGGCACCCCCGGGCCGGCCCGCCAGCCCAATTCCACGCGCAGCACCGAGGTCGGCACCGGAGTATTTGAACCTTTCAACATGTTCATGTCCGCCCCCATTGCGTGTCACCGCACCGGGCCCACCCCGGCCGTCCGACGAGTTCCGTCCGCACAACCTATTCCTCCCCGCGGCGAACTCCCATGCACCGCCACCGGAAGACCGGCGGCCAACCCCTGGCAACCCGCCCGGAACTCGGCCTTTACGCGATCAGAACCCTATCCGGCGCCCCTTTTTGCCGAGTTCGCTCGCATTGGGGATACCCGGTCACTGGGGACACGGAAAACAACCCTCTTATCGGTCTCCCCAACCAGCACATCGTGGGCTTAACTTATGTGCCATGACCTCCCCCCGCTCCACCTATGGCGGCGGCTACTACTCCGCCTCCTTCCCGGACACCCCGATCTACGACAAGCTCGTCGCCGAGCGGGGCACCCCGCAGATCGCCCCGATCCGGGTCCCCGCGCAGTACGACACGCCCGGCGGCAACCTGCCCGCCCTCCCCTCGGCGCTGCCCGCTCTTCCGGCTGCCCCGTCCCAGCCCGCCTACGGCTATCCGCAGGCACAGCAACCGGCCCCGCTCCAGCAGGCGCCCGCGGCGTACATCCCGCAGCAGGCCACCGCACCGCGCGGCTACCCCGGCCCCCAGCCGCAGCAGCCGCGCCCGGCGGCACCCGGCGCGGGCTACGAGGCGATGCGCCCCGCGGCTCCCCGGCCCGCGCAGGCGCCCTATCAGGACCCGTACAACAACCAGCAGTACCGCGGTTACTGAGCCGCCTGCCCGGGGGCTGTCGGTGCCGGCTGACACGATGGCCCCATGGGGAACGCACATCTGCACTCGATCCACGTCCATCCGGTCAAGGCGGTCCGGGGCCTCGCGCCCCGGGAGGCCGTCGTGGAGCCCTGGGGGCTGGCCGGAGACCGGCGCTGGGTGCTGATCGACGACGGGGGCAAGGTCGTCACGCAGCGCGGGCTGCCGCGCCTCGCACTGGCCGCCGCCGAGCTTCTGCCGGACGGCGGCGTCCGGCTGTCCGCACCCGGCATGGAGCCCCTGACCGTGCCCGTCCCCCGGTCGTCGGGCACGGTGCCGGTGGAGCTCTTCCGCGACAAGGCCGACGCGGTCCCCGCCGAGGACGAGGCCGCGCACGCCTGGTGGAGCGCCTGTCTCGGCATCGGCGTGCGCCTCGCGTACATGGACGACCCGGCCACGCGCCGGCCCGTCGACCCGGAGTACGCGCGTCCCGGCGAGACCGTCTCCTTCGCCGACGGCTTTCCGCTGCTGCTCACCACCACGGCCTCCCTCGCCGCCCTCAACTCCCTGATCGCGCGGGGTGACCACGCGGACGAGGGCCCGCTGCCCATGAACCGTTTCCGGCCGAGCGTGGTCGTGGCGGGCACCGAGGCCTGGGCCGAGGACGACTGGACGCGTCTCGCCATCGGGGATGTGTCCTTCCGCGTCGCCAAGCCCTGCGGCCGGTGCGTGGTGACCACCACCGACCAGGGCACCGGCGAGCGCGGCCGCGAGCCCCTGCACAGCCTGGGGCGGCACCGGCGGCTCGGCGGCAAGCTGGTCTTCGGGCAGAACCTGGTGCCCCTGTCCCAGGGCACGATCCGGGTCGGGGACCCGGTCAGGATCCTCGAACAGGGCCAGGCCCGAGGTCTGCGCCCGGGTGGGAACCGCCCCGTTCGCCCGGGCGTTGGCCTTGTGTGAGAAGTTCATGAGAGCCGCCGGTGAGAGGTGATTTCCCTCTCTCTTCGCCGGGTTGGCGCGCGGGACGGCTCCGCCGGGGGTTATCCAGGAGCGGGAAGGGGGTGCGGGCAGTGCGAGCGATCAGCGGACTCTGGCGCTGGCGGCGCAACCCGCTGTGCCGCGCCACCGATCTGGCCGAGGCCTGGGTGGCGCTGGCGGCCCTGGTGCTGATCCTGCTGACCGCCCCGCTGGCCGGTTCCCTCGTCGGGGGCGCCGCCCAGGAGGCCCTTCAGCGCTCCGTCCGCGAGCAGCACCAGGCGCGGCATCCGGTGACGGCCACAGTGGTCCGCACACTCGACCGCTCCCCGCTGGACGCCGACCCGGAGACGTCCACGGGCCGGGATCTGCGCACCCGCGTCCTCGCCGACTGGACGGCACCGGACGGCACCGCGCATCACGGTTCGGTGCTGTCGAGCCTCAAGGACCCGCGGCACGGCGACGAGTTCCGGATATGGACCGACCGGCACGGCCGGATGGTGGCCCGGCCCCTCGACTCCGCGACGGCGTCGACGCACGCGGTCCTCGCCGGCTTCGGCGCCGCCCTGGCGGCCGGCGGTCTCATAGAGGGCGGCAGACGGCTGATCGTCTGGCGCATGGTCCGTCGCCGGTACGCCCGTTGGGACCAGGCATGGGACAAGGCGGGCCCGGACTGGGGCAGGACGGGCACCGGCAGCTGACGGCCTTCCGGCTCTGGTCAACCCACCACCCGCGCGCACGCTACGGTGGTCCGGCCGAACCGTTCGGCACAACCCGCGCGCGAGCGAGCAGGAGGGGCGCGCCGGTCTCGACGCCGCGTGCGCGCAGGCCCCAGGGGCCCGGCACGGTCGCGGCCCCGACACCGGCGGCGGCGCCCCGAAGGCGAACGAGCCATCAGTACGACCGAGGTGGGGGCACAGCTACACCATGGCACAGGGCACGGTCCAGGTGACGCACACCGGCACGTCGCGGTGGCGGCGCCGCACGGGTGAGTACGCATCGCTCGCCGCTGCCCTGGAGGCCGCGGCCGACGGAGACGTCCTCACGGTCGCCCCCGGCACCTACCGGGAGAACCTCGTCGTGCAGCGCGCGGTGACCCTGCGCGGCCCCGAGGGCTCCCCCGGCTCGGTGCGGATCGCGCCCGTGGACGGCGTGCCGCTGACCGTGCGCGCCTCGGCGGTGGTCCAGGACCTGCACGTGGAGGGCCAGGACGCGGCGGCCCCCGCGGTGCTGGTGGAGGAGGGCACGCCGGAGCTGAGCAACGTACGGGTGGTCACGCGGTCGGCGGCCGGGATCGAGGTGCGCGGCAGTGCCCGGCCCACGGTCCGGCGCTGCGCGGTCGACAATCCGGCGGGCATCGGCATCGCCGTGGTCGACGGAGCGGGCGGGGTGTTCGAGGAGTGCGAGATCGTCGCGGCGGGCCAGGCGGGCGTGGCGGTGCGCGGTGGCGCCCATCCCCGTCTGGAGCGCTGCCGGGTGCACCACACCTCGGGCTCGGGCCTGTCGGCGACCGGGGAGAACTCGGCGCTGGAGGCGGTGGGCTGCGAGGTCTACGAGGTCCGGGGCAGCGGTGTGCAGATCACCGGCCGGGCCACCGCGCACCTCACCGACTGCGATGTGCACCGCACGACGGCCGACGGTGTCACGCTCGACACGGACGCGGTGCTGACGCTCGCCGACTGCCGTATCCACGACATCCCGGAGAACGCGGTCGACCTGCGCTCCCGCTCCGTCCTCACGCTGACCCGCACCACGGTGCGGCAGTTCGGGCGCAACGGCCTGTCGGTGTGGGACCCGGGCACGCGCGTGGACGCCAACCAGTGCGAGATCTTCGACAGCACGGGCGACTACCCGGCGGTGTGGGTGAGCGACGGCGCCACGGCGGTGCTCGACTCGTGCCGGGTGCACGACGTGCCGGACGCCCTGTTCGTCCTCGACCGCGGCTCGCGCGCGGACGTCGTCGACAGCGACCTGTCGCAGGTGCGCAACACGGCCGTGTCGGTGAGCGACGGCGCCACCGCGCAGCTCGACGACTGCCGGATCCGGGACGCGGCGACGGGCGCCTGGTTCCGCGACCACGGCAGCGGCGGCACCCTCAGCAACTGCACGCTGGACGGCACCCAGACCGGCGTGATCGTCACCAAGGGCGCCGACCCCACGGTGGAGCGCTGCACGATCGACTCACCCGCCGAGGCGGGGGTGTACGTCTCGGCCGGCGGCCGCGGCAGCTTCCACCACTGCCGGGTGACGGGCAGCGGCGGCTACGGCTTCCATGTGATCGACGGCAGCCGTACGAGCCTGCGGAAGTGCCGCACGGAGCGGTGCGCGCGCGGTGGTTACGAGTTCGCGGACAGTGGCGCGGAATCGGCGTCCGGGGCGGGTCCCCTGGTCGAGGACTGCACCAGCGACGAGAGCGCGGGGCTGCGGGCACCGGCGGCGCGGGAGACGGCCGTGCAGACGGTGAGCCACTCCCCCGGCCTGCTGGGCGCGGTCCCTGGGCAGCGCGCCGAACCGGAGCCCCCGGCCCCGGCTCCGGTCGCGGAGCCCGGGCAGCCCGCCCGCAACTCCAAGGACGTCCTGGGTGAACTGGACGCGCTGGTCGGCCTGGAGAGCGTCAAGCGCGAGGTGCGCGCCCTCACCGACATGATCGAGGTGGGCCGGCGCCGGCAGCAGGCGGGCCTGAAGGCGGCGTCGGTCAAGCGGCACCTGGTCTTCACCGGCTCCCCCGGCACGGGCAAGACGACGGTCGCCCGGCTGTACGGCGAGATCCTCGCGTCGCTCGGTGTACTGGAGAAGGGCCACCTGGTCGAGGTGTCCCGGGTCGATCTCGTGGGCGAGCACATCGGCTCGACGGCGATCCGCACGCAGGAGGCCTTCGAGAAGGCGCGTGGCGGTGTGCTGTTCATCGACGAGGCGTACGCGCTCTCCCCCGAGGACGCGGGCCGCGACTTCGGCAAGGAGGCCATCGACACGCTGGTGAAGCTGATGGAGGACCACCGGGACGCGGTCGTGGTGATCGTCGCGGGCTACACGGCGGAGATGGAGCGCTTCCTGTCGGTCAACCCAGGGGTGGCGTCCCGTTTCTCACGGACCATCACCTTCAGCGACTACGGCCCCGAGGACCTGCTGCGGATCGTGGAGCAGCAGGCCGAGGAGCACGAGTACCGGCTGGCCGAGGGCGCCGCGCAGGCCCTGCGGACGTACTTCGCGAAGATCCCGAAGGGCCCGGCGTTCGGCAACGGCCGTACCGCCCGGCAGACCTTCGAGGCGATGGTGGAGCGGCACGCGAGCCGGGTCGCCCAGCTCCCCGAGCCGAGCACGGACGACCTGACCCTGCTCTACGCCGAGGACCTTCCCGAGCTGCTCTGAGGACCGGCCTGCGCCCCCGGCCCGGCCTCCGGGTCCGGGCAGGGCTGCTCGGCGGTGTGGCGGGGTGCCGGCAGTCCGGGCCGCAGCCGGGCCAGCAGCTTGCGGCGCTCCTCGGCGAACGCCGGGTCCGCCTGGTAGTCGGAGTGGCCGAGGATCGGCGCCGGCAGCGGGTGCAGGTCGGTGCGGCCGTAGGAGAGCGGGTCCATCAGCGGCACGTGGTCGACGCCGCGGTCGTGGTCGCCGGGCAGGCGCACCGGGCCGCCGATGGGGTCGGTGAGCCGGTACAGGTTGCGCCAGCAGTCCACCTCCCGGTGCAGGGAGCTGAGCGCGGCGGGGCCGAAGTGCGCCGGGAACCAGCGGCCGTAGAGCCGCTCCAGCGGGGAGCCGTACGTCAGCAGCGCGACGCGTCTGCGGGTGGACGGCGCGAGTTGCCAGGCTGCCGCGGCGGCGAGGACGCTGCCCTGCGAGTGCCCGGAGATGACCAGCCGTCCGCCGGTGACGCGGGTCCAGGTCGCGATCCGCCAGGTCAGGTCGGGCACCGCGCGCTCGGCGTAGCAGGGCGGGGCGAAGGGGTGGGCGGCGCGCGGCCAGAAAGTGCCGACGTCCCACAGGATGCCGATGGTGCGGCGGGCCGCGGCGTCCTTGTAGGCGCGCCTGCCCCAGGTGACGAACAGTATGAAGCCGAGGCCGATCAGCCAGGAGCCGAGGGCCTCGGCGGTCTCGGCGGCGCCGTGCAGGACGGGGTAGGTGCCCTGCGCCGCCTCGCCCGGCGTCTCGTCGGTGGCCAGGGCGCCCACGAGGGCCGCGGCGCCGAGCAGCAGGGTGACACCGGAGGTGACGGCGATGACGCGGGGTCCCCGGTCGGTGAGGGAGGCCATCGCGCGGATGTAGGCGATACGGCGGGTGCGGGCCCGGTCCTGGGCCTCGTCCGGGTAGTCGCGGGCCACCGCCTCGCGTTCGGCGCGGGCGAGTTGCCAGGCGCGGTGGGCCAGCCAGCCGAAGAGCACCAGCAGCACCACGATCAGGGGCGGGATCACGGACGCCTGCCAGGTCAGCAGGACCGGCGGGCCGTCGATCGACGTGCCGGTGCCGTCCAGCCAGTCGGACACGCGCTGCGACACGCCGCCGGACATCACGCCGCCCAGGGCGCAGGCCAGCATCGCCACGGCCGGTCCGCCGAGGCCCCGCAGGACGGCCCGCCGGTCGGGGTCGGTGCGGTGCAGTGCGTGAGCGACGCCGGCGAGGACGATCACGAGCAGGCCCTGGGCCAGGGCGAGACCGCCGAAGGTGGCGTCGCCCGGCAGCCGGCCGGCCGACTCCCAGCCGGGGCGTTCCCAGCCCGCGTACAGCAGGGCGAGGGCGAGCAGGACGAGGGCGGCGAGCGGCAGGCGTCGTACGAAGCGCTCGTCGAGTTCCCGGTCGAGGCGTCTCTCGCTGCGGCCCCGGCGGCACACCACCCAGACCACGGCGACGGCGCAGGCCGCCAGGGCGGCCTCCAGGAGCAGGCCCAGGGTGCTCAGCGTGGCTGGGCCGCCGGGCTCGCGGTCGTGGCGGGCGGCGGCGCTGGCGACCGCGGCGGCGACCGTGAGCAGTCCGGCGGCGGTGTGCGCGGCGCGCAGCCGGGCCACCAGCCGGCGTCCGTACCAGAAGCCGGGCCGGCCGAGCGCGGTCGGGCCGTCGCCGTCCTCGTCGGGCTCGCGGTCGCGGGCCGGTGGCTGCTGGGACTCGTAGTCGCTCCAGGTGCGCCGGGACAGGTACCACAGCAGACCGGTCAGGGCGGTCGGGACGAAGGAGGCCAGGGCGAGCCTGCGGCCGGGGCTGCTCCACCAGCCGCCGTCCGAGACGGTGGGCGAGAGGAAACCCAGCCAGGAGTGCCGGTCGGCGCAGGCGCGCGTGCCCGCGCACTGCCAGGCCGCCAGGTCGAGGGCGACCTCGCAGGCCGCCGCGACGAGCAGCACCGTCAGGGTGAGCCCGGCGAGCCGCACCAGGAGCCCGTACAGGCGCACGGTGCGGCGGCGTCCACGGGCGTGGGGGCGCATCCAGTGGGCGAGGTTGACGACCATGAACGGCAGCAGCAACAGCCACAGGGCGCGGGTGCCGTTGCCGGAGGTGAGGTTGCACCAGACGTAGGCCTCGGGCACCGGTCCGTCGCGGCGGCGGTCGTCCGGGCTGGTCTCGGCGTCGACGTCGTCGGCGCGCCGGAAGACGGCCGCGATGCCGTCGCCGGTGATCCGCACCGTGCGCGGATCGTCGAGCATCTCCTGCGGCGTGGTGCCGCCCACACCGTGGACCAGGAGTTCCAGGGCGGTCCCGGTCTCACCGGGCCGCCGGGCGGGCTGGTCCGGCCCGCCGGTCGAGGCCTGTTCCTGCGCAGGTTCCACTGGTTCGCACTTCCCCCGTGACACGCCGTCGGCTCTGTCCGTGCGGGCACAGGATCTCCACTTCCGCGGCGTCGCACACCTGCTGTCACGGAATCTCCCCGATCCGTGACCCTGCGGAGAGCGACAGGTGACCTACGCGCGGCGAGCGGTCGGTGGCGCCGTCGGTCCCGCGACATGCGAGGATGAGGCGTCCGCGCACCGGAGCCGGGGAGAATGTCCCTGTTGGGGCAGGTGTGCTGGGCCTGACGGACGGCATTGAGGCGAAAGGACCGGAGCGTACGTGAGCGAGAATCAGAACCTCCTCGCGGAGCAGCGGCGATCCCTGATCCTCGACGAGGTCCGCCGCCGGGGCGGGGTCCGGGTCAACGAGCTGACCCGCAAGCTCGGCGTGTCGGACATGACGGTCCGCCGCGACCTCGACGCTCTCGCCCGTCAGGGCGTGCTGGAGAAGGTGCACGGCGGCGCGGTCCCGGTGGTCGAGGCGAGTACGCACGAACCGGGCTTCGAGGCCAAGTCGGGGCTGGAGCTGACCGCCAAGGAGGACATCGCGCGGGCCGCGGCCAAGCTGGTCGCGCCGGGCGCGGCGATCGCCCTGTCCGGCGGCACGACGACATACGCGCTGGCGCAGCAGTTGCTGGACGTGCCGGACCTGACGGTGGTCACCAACTCGGTGCGGGTGGCCGACGTCTTCCACGCGGCGCAGCGCACCTCGGGTCCGCGGCAGGGCGCGGCGACGGTCGTGCTGACCGGCGGGGTGCGCACCCCGTCCGACTCGCTGGTGGGGCCGGTCGCCGACCAGGCGATCGCGGCGCTCCACTTCGACCTGCTGTTCCTCGGGGTGCACGGCATATCGGTCGAGGCCGGGCTGTCGACGCCGAACCTCGCGGAGGCGGAGACGAACCGGCGGCTCGTGCAGTCGGCCCGGCGGGTCGTGGTGGTCGCCGACCACACCAAGTGGGGCAAGGTGGGCCTGAGTTCGTTCGCCTCGCTGGAGCGGATCGACACACTCGTGACGGACGCCGGCCTGCCGGACGAGGCGCGCGGTGTGGTCGTGGAGCATCTGCGGCGGCTGGTGGTGGCCGGGGAGCCCGAGGAGGGCGGGGCAGACATCTGACGGGGCGCCAGCTAGGGTGACCTGCCGGTCATCGCCCGCTCCCTTGCCAGGAGGGCTTCGCCCATGGCTCACCGTCTGCGCCCCGTGGGGCTCGACTTCGTCGGGATCGCGCCCGTACGGCACGTCTGCGAGCGGGAGATCTCCGCTCCGGTGGAGGCGGTCTACCGGGCGCTGGAGGACGTGCCCGGCTGGGCCGAGTGGTTTCCCCAGGTGACGGACGCCCGGCCGGTCGACGGCGGGAAGAGGCGCGACATCCGGCTCGTGGGCGGCCTCCGGTTCCGGGAGTCGATCATCGCGGCGACGGAACCCGAGGTGTACGCCTATCGCGTCGACGTCACCAGCGTGCCCGGGGTGCGCGCGATCGCCGAGGAGTGGCGGCTCGCCCCGGCCGGTACCGGCACCCGTGTGCGGTGGACGTTCGCGACCGACGGGACGGCGGCGTACCGGCTCGCCATGAGGCCCGTGCGGACGGCTCAGAGCAAGGCCTTCCGGGACGCCGTCACGGCGCTGGACCGGAGGCTGACGGCCTGAAGGGCCTGTCGTCTCAGTCGGGCCAGACGCCCGTGGCCAGCAGCGAGTCGATCGCGGCCGTGTACGGCCCGATGTCCAGTTGCTGGGCGGCCAGCCAGGTGTCGGAGTAGTACTTGTCGAGATACCGGTCCCCCGGGTCGCACAGCAGCGTCACGACGCTCCCCTGCCGTCCCTCGGACACCATCTCCGCGACGATCTTCAGCGCGCTCCACAGGCCCGTGCCGGTCGAGCCGCCCGCCTTGCGGCCGATGGCGCGCTCCAGTGCCCGCACCGCGGCGACACTGGCCGCGTCGGGCACCTTCATCATCCGGTCGATCGCGCCGGGCACGAAGCTCGGTTCCATACGGGGCCGGCCGATGCCCTCGATCCGGGAGCCGCAGTCGCAGGTGACGTCCGGATCGCCGGTGGTCCAGCCCTCGAAGAAGCACGAGTTCTCGGGGTCGGCGACGCAGACGCGGGTGTCGTACTGCATGTAGTGGACGTAGCGCGCGAGGGTCGCCGAGGTGCCGCCGGTGCCCGCCGTGGCGACGATCCACGCCGGCTCGGGGAACCGCTCCAGGCGCAGCTGCCGGAAGATGGACTCGGCGATGTTGTTGTTGCCGCGCCAGTCCGTGGCCCGTTCGGCGTAGGTGAACTGGTCCATGTAGTGGCCGCCGGTCTCGGCCGCGAGCCGGGCGGACTCCTCGTACATCGTGCGGGGGTCGTCCACGAAGTGGCACTGCCCGGCGTGGAACTCGATGAGGCGGATCTTCTCGGTGCTCGTCGTGCGCGGCATGACGGCGATGAAGGGCACGCCGATGAGCTTCGCGAAGTACGCCTCGGAGACGGCCGTCGAGCCGCTGGAGGCCTCGATCACCGGGCGGTCCGGCCGGATCCAGCCGTTGCAGAGGCCGTAGAGGAAGAGGGAGCGGGCGAGCCGGTGCTTGAGGCTGCCGGTGGGGTGGGTGGACTCGTCCTTCAGGTACAGGTCGATGCCCCACCGCTCGGGCAGGGGGAAGTGGAGGAGGTGCGTGTCGGCCGAACGGTTGGCATCGGCCTGGACTCTGCGGACGGCTTCTTTCAGCCATGCGCGGTAGGCGGGGTCGCTGTGGTCGACGTCGAGGGTCACGCCGGTCCGGGTCTGCTGTGGGGTGCTCACGAGGGGGGCTCCTAACGCTGCGCGCCGACGACGCGTCGCGCGGCCGACACCCCGATCATAAGCACCTGGCACACGCTCCTCACCTGCATAAACGCATCTTTGAGCCCCCCAAAGCGCCCCCTGGGGCAGAGCCGGGTGCAAGGGGGCGCGCGGTCCAGGGGGCGCACTTGCGTGTGTGCTCCGGGTGCCCCCTGGAGAGGGGGTCTGCTGTACTGGTGCTCGACGCCCGGTGGGGGCAGACTTCACCGCGGGACCGGGGCCCCGGACGGGGTACCGGCAGGGGTACGGCGCACCACCGGAGCGAGCCCCCCGGACGGGGGCACACTGGATCAGGACACGGGCCTGTGCCGGGTACCGCGCAGAGGGCGGGCCGGTGCACCGACGCGCACAAGGGGGCGGGTGGCATGGCGGAGCCGGAGTTCAGGGCCACGGGCGTGCGGATCGGGAAGCGGCTGCGTTCGCTCACCCGGGCCGGCCAGGTCCGGATCAGCGATGGCCGGCTCGAACTGCTGACCAGCTACGGCAGTGAGATCGACAGCGCGCCGGTGCAGGCGGTGCGCGCCTCCAAGCCCTGGTTCGGCCCCGATGACCGGGCCACGGCGGATCTCAACGGCAACCGGTACCTGCTCACCCTGGGCGATCACGACCCCGCTCCGGGCGAACCGGGGCCGCCGGCCGCGCGGCGCTTCATCGAGGCCGTGCGCCGGGCGGCGGGGCGCGGCGGCTGAGATGTCCGCGACTTGCGGTCCCCCACCCCCTGCGTCACTCTGGTCTCACGTCACTCTGGGTTTACCGGCGATAACGCTGCGAACCAGCCCGCCGGCCACGACAGCGGGCGGCAGCGTCACCAAGGCGCCCTGCTGGATCCGAACTCCGTGTTCTTCCGGACCTCACGTCGGGGAGTCGCAGCCGTGATCAGCTACCCAAGCAGGCACTGCACGGTGGAGCTCCAAGCCCTGCCGTCGCGGATCGGCCAGGTCCGCAGAATCGTCTCTGCGCAGTTGCGCTACTGGCATCTGGACGCTCTGATCGACCGGGCCTCGCTCGGTGTGACGGAGCTGCTGTCCAACGTCCACCGGCATGCCCAGCCCGACAAGACGTGCACCGTGGAGATAGAGCTGCTGCTCGACCGGCTCACGGTCTCGGTGCGCGACCACGACCCGCGGATGCCCGTCGTGGAGGACCCTCAGGACATCGCGCCGCTGGCGACCTGCGGGCGCGGGCTCGCGATGGTGGCCGCCATGAGCGAGAGCTGGGGCGTCCGGCCGGACGGCGAGTCCGGCAAGGTCGTCTGGTTCACCCTCCCGACGACCTCCGCCGCGGTCGCGGCGCCGTCGCGCCGGGCGCGGCACACGGTCCTGGAGAAACCCGCGCGCAGGTTCGCGGAGGTGGGGCACGCCGCCGAAGGGCTGCTGCCCGAACACGCTCCCGCCCGGTCCGCCGTTGCCGGTTGACCGGGCGGTGACCACCGTTCGCACGGGGGGGGGCCGCGTGGGCGGCCCCCCGGGTCACTCGGTGGCGATGGCCCGCAGCACGTCCAGGCGTGCCGCGCGCCGGGCCGGGCGCAGCCCGGCGAGGGCGCCGGCCGCGAGACCCACGAGGGCCACGACCGCGAGCTGCGCGGGCGGCACGGCGAAGGCGAAGGCGCTGTCGCTGCTGCCGTCGGAGGCCCTGACGAGGACCCAGCCCAGGAAGGCGCCGAGGGCGAGCCCGCCGGCCGTGCCGAAGGCGGCGACCAGGACCGACTCCCAGCGGACCATGGCCCGCAGCTGGGAGCGGGTCTGTCCGACGGCCCTGAGCAGGCCGAGTTCGCGGGTGCGTTCGTGGATCGCCAGGGTCAGGGTGTTGGCGATGCCGAGGAGCGCGATGACCACCGCGAGGGCGAGCAGGGCGTAGACCAGGGTGAGCATCATGTCGATGCCGCCGGCCGAGGACTGCGCGTACTCGTCGCGGGTCTGGACCTCCGGGTTGCCGTACCGGGCGGCGGTCTTCTCCACCGCCGCCTTGCCCGCGTCGGTGCTCACGCCGTCCTTGAACGTGACGGCGACGAGCGTGTCGGAGTCCTGGGTGCGGTGCGGGGCCCAGGCGGCGCGGGTGATGACGTAGTCGCCGGCGAGTTCGGACTGCCCGTAGACCGCGCGGACGGTGAACGTCTCCTTCCTGCCGTCGGTGAAGGTGAGCTGTGCCTTCTCGCCGGTGGTGAGGTGCTGCCGGGCGGCCTCCTTCCCGGTGACGGCGATGCCGTCGGTGCCGAGGCCGCGCAGCGAGCCGTCGATCCCGCCGAGGTCGAAGGTGCGTTCCAGGGCGACCGGGTCGGTGACCGTGAGGGCCCGGCCCTCGCCGTCGACCTCGGCGACGCCCCGGCCGAGTCCGACCGCCGTGTTCACCTCGGGCAGCTTCTGGACCGCGCCGGCCAGCCTCGGGCTCAGCCCGCTGCCGCCCGCGCCGAAGGACGGGGCGCTGACGGCGACGTCGCCCGCGAAGGACCGGGACACGGTCTGGTCCATGGTGGCCTTCAGCGAGGCACCGAACACCGTGAACAGTGACACGACGGCCACGCCGATCATCAGCGCACCGGCGGTGGCCGCGGTGCGCTTCGGGCTGCGCAGGGCGCCCTGCCGGGCCAGCGCGCCGGTGACACCGCGCAGCCGGACGAGCGGGCTGCCGAGGATCCGGACGGCGGTGGCGGAGGCGACCGGGCCGAGCACCACGAACGCGACCAGGGCCAGCACGCCGCCGGAACCCGCCAGCCAGACGGACGGCGACACGAGCACGCCGGCCAGGGTGAGGGCGAGGGCCAGCGCGATCAGCCCCGCGCCGGTGACCGCCCGCAGCCGGGACGCGCCGGAGGTGTCGACGGCCGTCTCGCGCAGGGCGGCCAGCGGCGCGGTGCGGCCGGCGCGTACGGCGGGCAGCAGGGCGGAGCCCAGGCAGACCACGATGCCGACGGCCAGCGGCAGGGCCAGGGACAGGCCCTTGACCACCAGGTCGCCCTCGGGGAACGGGAAGCCGATGGCCGGGAACAGTGCCTGGAGCCCGGCCGCGACGCCGATGCCGCCCGCCAGGCCGGCCAGGGACGCGGTCACGGCCACGGCGGTGGCCTCCACCAGGGTGGTGACGGTGACCTGGCGGCGGGAGGCGCCCAGCGCCCGCAACAGGGCGTTCTCACGGGTGCGCTGGGCGACGACGATGGCGAAGGTGTTGTGGATGGAGAAGGTCGCCACCAGCAGGGCGACGCCGGAGAACACCAGCAGGAAGAGCGTGAAGATGTCCAGGAACTGGCTGGAGATCATCTCGTTGTTCTCCTGAGCCGACTCCTGGCCGGTGATGGCCTCCACGCCCCGGGGCAGGACGGGGGTCAGCCGGTCGACGAGCTCCCGCTGGCTCACCCCGGGGCCGGCGCGCACCTGGATGCTCGCCGCCTCGCCCGGCCGGGCCGTGAGGTACTTCTCCGCGTCGGCCGCCGTCATCCCGGTGAAGGTCACCTGCGCCATGCCGTCCTCACCGGCGAAGGTGGCGAGGCCGACGACGGTCACCCGGACCGGGTCGGGGGTGCGCAGAGTGGTCGTGTCACCGATCTTCAGGCCGCCCTTCTCGGCGGCGCCGCGGTTGACGACGACCTCGCCGGGCCTCTGCGGGGCACGCCCCTCGGCGAGCCGGTACGGGTTGAGCCGCGGGTCGGTGATCCAGTTGCCGGCGAGGGTGGGCGGGCCCTGGCCCCCGATCGGGTCGCCGTCCGCGCCCACGAGCTGCCCGGCGCCCTGGATGCTGGGCGCGGCGGCCGCGACGCCCGGGACCTTCTCGACGGTCCTGACCAGGCCGGTGGCGACCGGCTGCCGTACACCCTGGCTCTCGCCGGGCGTGGTGATGGCGTCGGCGCTGCGGACCACGGCGTCGGTGCCGCTTGCCGCCTTGCCGAACATCGAGTCGAAACCGGCGCGCAGCGTGTCGCCCATGACGAGCGTCCCGGCCAGGAACGCCACGCCCAGGAACACGGCGAGGAACGTACCGGCGAAGCGCCGCCGGTGGGCGCGCAGGGAGGACACACTCAGGCGGACGGCGGCGTTCATGAGGGCACCTCGAAGGCCTTCATCCGGTCCAGGACCCGGTCGGCGGTCGGGGACTCCATGCGGTCGACCAGGCGTCCGTCGGCGAGGAAGACGACCTCGTCGGCGTGCGCGGCGGCCACCGGGTCGTGGGTGACCATGACGACCGTGCGCCCTGTCCGGCGTACGGTGCGGCCGAGCAGGCCGAGGACCTCCTCGCCGGAGCGCGAGTCGAGGTTGCCGGTCGGCTCGTCGGCGAAGACGACGTCCGGCCGGCCGGCGAACGCCCGGGCGACGGCCACGCGTTGCTGCTGCCCGCCGGAGAGCTCGGCGGGCCGGTGGTGGAGCCGGTCACGCAGTCCGACGACGTCGATCAGCGCGTCGATCCACTCCGGATCGCCCCGGCCGCCCGCCAGGTCCAGGGGCAGCCTGATGTTCTCCGCGACAGTGAGGGTCGGCACCAGGTTGTACGCCTGGAACACGAAGCCCACGCGGTCGCGGCGCAGGAGCGTGAGGCGACGGTCGTCGAGGCCGCCCAGGTCGGTTTCGCCGATCCGGGCGGTGCCCGAGGTGAGCGTGTCCAGACCGGCCGCGCAGTGCATGAGGGTGGACTTGCCGGAGCCCGAGGGCCCCATGATCGCGGTGAAGCGGCCGGCCGGGAAGCTCACGGTCACGCCGTCGAGGGCGCGTACGGCGGTGTCGCCACCGCCGTACACCTTCACCGCGTCGACGACCCGGGCGGCGGGCCGCGTGGCCGTCGTGACGGTCGTCGTGGTCATGCCGCACCTCCGTTGCGGCCGAACTCCTCGTTCAGCACGGACAGCCGGCGCCAGTACTCGTCCTCGTCGATCTCGCCGGTGGCGAAGCGGTGTCCGAGTACGGCGATGGGCGAGTCGTTCCCGGCCGGGGGCCGGCGCCAGGGACCGCCGCGACGGTCGTGCCACGCCGTGCGGCGCAGCAGTGCGATGCCGCCGCCGATGACCAGGGCCCAGATCACCGGGAAGAGCAGGATCCAGGGGCCGGGGCCGCCGTCACCGAAGTTCGCCAGGGTCTGCATGTCGTTCAACTCCTCGGACGCGTTGACCGCGATGTCCTGTCTGTCGCTTCCGAGCGTCGCCCCGCGAGGGGTCCCCGGTCGTCGTACGGCCAGCGGCAGTGCGCGTACCTCGTGGGGAGTAGACGGGCGCCCCCGGGCTGCTCCCCCGGCCGCGCGGGAGCTGCTGCGGGAGCGCGGCTACGTGGGCGCGAGCCCTGACCACGGACCCGGACGTGATCGCCGGCGCCGGGCTGCGCGCCCCGGTCGACGAGACGTTCCACCGGCTCCGGGAGCGGATGGCCGGGATCGTCGAGGAGGGCAGTGGAACAGGGCCGGTTCGCGCCTGCCGGTCAGCCCGCGGCCTGGTTGTTGTCCTTCATCTCGCCCCAGCCGTGCCAGCGGTCGACCTCGATCCAGGCGCTGACCCGGGGCCGGACGCGGTTCGGGTAGGGCTTGCCGCCGTAGCGCCGGGAGAGCAGGTCGATGTCGGCCAGGTCCTCGTCGTCGTACATCTCGGTGACGCGGCCGATGAGGGTGATGTGGGTGTACCAGTTGTCGTCGGCGAGGACGGTGAGAGTGACGCGCGGGTCGCGGCGCAGATGCTTCAGGCGGACCCGGTCCGCGTCGAGGTTGATCAGCACCCTGCCGTCCTGCCACGCGTACCAGGTGGCGGTGGAGACCGGTGTGCCGTCGGAGCGCAGCGTGGCCATGACGCACGGGTTGGGCCGGCTCAGCAGCGCTTCGGCCTCGGGCGGCAGCGGCGGCTTGGACATGGGGAACCTCCCGGTGATCAGACGGACGGGTTGTCGGCGAAGCTGGCGAAGTAGGCGGCGGCCATGTCCTCGTCGCCGTGGCCCTGGGCGGCGGCACGCTCCATGCGGGCGGCGGCGGCTTCGGCCACGTCCAGGCGGACGCCGTGGTCCGCACCGGCCTCGACGATGAGGCGGGCGTCCTTGGCGGCGGTGGTCACCGCGAACTGGGGCGGGGTGAGCCGGTCTTCGAGGACCAGGCCGGACTTGGCGTGCAGATAGCCCATGTCGAGCGGGCCGCCGGCGATGAGGTCGAGGAAGCCGCGCGGGTCGATGTCGAGGGCCTTCGCCAGGGCCAGGGCCTCACCGGCGGCGGCCGTCACGGCGAGGACCCAGCTGTTGGCGACCAGCTTCAGCCGGGTGGCGCCACCGGCCGCCCCGTCCTCGCCGGCCCACACGGTGCGGGCGCCGACGGCGTCGAACACGGGCGTCACCCTGTCCCGGCCTTCGACGGGTCCGGCGGCGAGCACGGTGAGCTGCCCGGCCTCGGCGGGCTGGCGGGTGCCCAGGACGGGCGCGTCGTAGAAGACCAGGCCGTGCTCGCGGGCGAAGGCGGCGAGGTCGCCGACGGCCTCGACGCCGGCGGTCGTGGACTGCACCCAGGCGGCGCCCGGGCGCAGGGCGGGGGCGGCCGCCCGCATCGTCTCCAGGGCGGCGGGGCCGTCGTGGAGCATGGTCAGGACGATGCCGGTGTCCCGGACCGCCTGCGCGGGGGTGTCGGCGATGCGCACGCCCTCGGCGGCCAGCGGCTCGGCCTTGGCACGGGTGCGGTTCCAGGCGTGGACGGTGTGTCCGGCGCGTGCCAGGTTGCGGGCCATCGCGGCACCCATGATGCCCGTGCCCAGAACGCTCACGGTGAGCTTGTCGGTCATGACGTCAACTTCCTCGTTCGTACGGTGCGGGTGAGCCGCGTGCGTCCCAGCCTGCCCGCTCACGCGCGAGCCTTCCCGGAAGCGGCGCGGACACGCCCCTAGGCCAGCGCTCCCAGCGGATCGTCCAGTACCGGCTGCCACGCCAGTTCCGCCGCGCCGACCAGGCTGTTGTGGTCGAGCGTGCACGGCAGGATGGGGACGCCGCCGCTCTGGCCCCACAGGCTGCGGTCGGCGACGACGGCGCGGAGCCGGTCCGGGTCGGCGCCGAGGAGGGTGCGGTGCAGGCCGCCGAGGATGATGCGGTCCGGGTTGAGGATGTTGACCAGGCCGGCGAGTCCGAGGCCGAGCCGGTCGATGAGGGTCTCGGTGGCGGTGCGCACGCCCGGGTCGTCGTAGTGGTGGCGGACGAGGTCGATGGACTGCTGGAGCAGGGAGACCTCGGGGCCCGGTTCGCGGCCCGCCGCCGTGAGGAAGGCCAGCGGGTCGGTCTCCACGTCCAGGCAGCCGCGGCTGCCGCAGTGGCAGGGGCGGCCCTCGGGGTGCACGGTGAGGTGGCCGACCTCCAGCGCGAGACCCGAACTGCCCCGGTGCAGGCGGCCGTCGAGGACGAGCGCGCCGCCCACGCCCCGGTGGCCGGTGGCGACGCACAGCAGGTCGCGGGCGCCGCGTCCGGCGCCGTGCCGGTGCTCGGCGAGCGCGGCGAGGTTGACGTCGTTCGCGGCGAACGCGGGTCCGTCGAGGCCGGCCGCGCGCACCTGCTCGGCGAAGATGTCCCGGACGGGCGCGCCCGCGGGCCAGGCCAGGTGCAGCGGGTTGAGCGCCAGACCCTCGGGTTCGGCGACCGCGGACGGTACGGCGAGTCCCGCGCCCACGCACCGGCGCCCGGTCTCCCGCAGCAGCTCGGCGCCCGCCGTGACGACGGAGGCGAGCACCTTCGCCGGGTCGGCGTCGACGACCTCGCAGCCCGGCGCGGTGGCGACGATCCGGCCGCCCAGTCCGACCAGCGCCGCCCGGAACCCGTCGGCGTGCACCTGCGCGGCGAGCGCGACGGGCCCGTCCTCGGCGACGGCCAGCTTGTGCGAGGGCCGGCCCTGCGAGCCCGCCGCCGCGCCGGGCCGGGCGTCGACCCGGATCAGTCCGAGGGCCTCCAGTTCGGCGGCGACCGCTCCGGCCGTCGCCCGTGTCACGCCGAGTTCGGCGGTGAGCACGGCCCGGGTCGGCGCGCGTCCGGTGTGCACGAGCTCCAGCGCGGGTCCGAGGGCTCCGCGCCCCCGGTCCAGCCGCGTCCTCGAGGTGCTCCCATCCCCCGCCGGCCGGGGGTCAGCCTTCCCGCTCATGAGGGCGAGTCTCCCATGATCCGCAGGGCCGGGGGCCTACAGGCCGCTGACCCGGAGCGTGATGTTGAGCCGTCCGGTCAGGCCGAGACCGGGCGGTGCCGTGCCCGCGTGCACCCGGGGGACTCCGTGGTAGGCGAGGCGCGACGGGCCGCCGAAGACGAACAGGTCACCGCTGCGCAGCTCGACGTCGGTCCAGGGCCGGGTGCGGGTCTCGGGGTTGCCGAAGCGGAACACGCAGGTGTCGCCGAGGCTCAGCGACACCACCGGCGCGTCCGACTTCTCGTCGCTGTCGCGGTGCATGCCCATCCGGGCGTCGGCGTCGTAGAAGTTGATCAGGGCGATGTCGTAGGCGGGTGCCGGTCCCCCGAGCGTGTCGCGGACCGCCCGGCGGCCCAGCTCGCCCAGCCACGCGGGGAACGGCTTCGCCGGGGCGCCGTCGCCGTCGACGACCGTGCGGGCGTAGGCGTAGGGGTGCCAGTGCCAGCCGAGGCAGACCTGCCGGGCGGTCATGGTGCCGCCGCCGGGGGTGCGGACCGTGCGCAGTCCGGCCGGTGGGCGCGCCCACGCACGGCAGGCCTCCAGCAGCTCGCGCTGGCGCTCGGCGTCCAGCCAGTCCGGCACGTGTACCGCGCCCGGCGCCGCCTGCGTACGGGCTCGGGGGAACAGTTCGCCGTCCATGTCCCCATCCTCTCCCCTCCTCCCCGACCTGGGCTGAGCTGCGGCTCGGCTAGCCTGGACGCACGATGGACGACCGTATGACGACGCCCTGGGGCGAGCTCGCGCTGACCCGTTTCCCCGAGGACCCGCGCGACAGGCTGCGTGCCTGGGACGCCTCCGACGAGTACCTGCTGAGGTATCTGGCGCGGGAGGGGGTCCCGTTGTCGGGCACGGTCGTGGTCGTCGGGGACCGCTGGGGTGCCCTGGTCACGGCGCTGGCGGAGCGCCGCCCGGCGCAGATCACGGATTCCCACCTGACGCAGGAGGCGACCCGGGCCAATCTCGCGCGGCACGGTGTCGAGCCCGGCGCGGTCCGGCTGCTCACCACGCAGGACCCCCCGCCCGGCCGGGTCGACGTTCTCCTCGTGCGCGTGCCGAAGAGCCTCGCGCTGCTGGAGGACCAGTTGCTGCGGCTGGAGCCGACGGTGCACGCGGGGACGGTCGTCGTGGGCACGGGCATGGTGAAGGAGATCCACACCTCGACGCTGCGGCTGTTCGAGCGGATCCTCGGCCCGACCCGCACCTCGCTCGCCGAGAAGAAGGCCCGGCTGATCTTCTGCACGCCGGATCCCGCGCTGACGCGGCCCGCCAGTCCGTGGCCGTACGTCTACACGCTCCCGGACGGCATCGGAGCGGTCTCGGGGCGCACCGTCGTGAACCACGCAGGTGTCTTCTGCGCCGAGCGGCTGGACATCGGTACCCGGTTCTTCCTGGAGCATCTGCCGGGCGGCGGGGGCGGCCGGCGGGTGGTGGACCTGGGGTGCGGCAACGGCGTGGTCGGTACGGCGGTGGCGCTGGCCGATCCGGCGGCCGAGGTGCTGTTCGTGGACGAGTCGTTCCAGGCGGTGGCCTCGGCGGAGGCGACGTACAAGGCGAACGGGGTGCCGGGGCACGCCGAGTTCCGGGTGGGGGACGGGCTGGCGGGCGTGCCGTCGGGCAGTGTCGATCTGGTCCTCAACAACCCGCCGTTCCACTCCCACCAGGCGACGACGGACGCCACGGCCTGGCGGATGTTCACCGGGGCGCGGCGTGCGCTGCGGCCGGGCGGTGAGCTGTGGGTGATCGGCAACCGGCATCTGGGCTACCACGTCAAGCTGCGGAAGCTGTTCGGCAACAGCAGGCTGGTGGCGAGCGATCCGAAGTTCGTGGTGCTGAAGGCCGTCAAGCGGTAGCGGCGCCGAGCGTCTGGAGGGTCCTCGCCACCGTCCGGGTCATGGCCTCCCGGGCGACCGTCAGATAGCCGCGCGGGTCGACCGTCTCGGGGCGGGCGGCGAGGTACTCCCGGATCGCGCCGGTCAGCGCGATGTTGAGGGCCGTGCCGATGTTGACCTTGGTGATGCCGCCCTGGACCGCTGCCGTGAGTTCGCCGTCCGGGACGCCGGAGGAGCCGTGCAGGACGAGCGGGACGTCGAGCGCGGCCGACAGTTGTCCGAGGAGGGCGTGGTCGAGGGTGGCGGTGCGGGTCGTCATGGCGTGGGCGCTGCCGATGGCGACGGCCAGGGCGTCCACACCCGAGTCGGCGACGAAGGCCCGGGCCTCGTCGGGGTCGGTGCGGGCCCCCGGGGCGTGGGCGTCCAGCGGGGGTCTGCCGTTCTTGCCCCCGATCTGCCCCAACTCGGCCTCGATCCAGAGGCCTTGCCCATGTGCCCAGTCGACCGCCGCCCGGGTCGCGGCCAGGTTCCGCTCGTAGGGCAGCCGGGCCGCGTCGTACATCACGGAGCTGAAGCCGGCCTCCGCGGCCTGGTGCAGCAGGGTCTCGCTCTGCACGTGGTCGAGGTGCAACGCGACGGGTACGGCCGCCCGTTCGGCCGCTGCGAGGGCCGCGCGGGCGAGCGGGAACAGCCGCCCGCCGTGGAACCGGACCGCGTTCTCACTGACCTGGAGCACGACGGGGGCGGGCACGGACTCGGCGCCCGCGAGGACGGCCTCGACGTGTTCCAGCGTGATGACGTTGAAGGAGGCGACGGCCGAACGGGACGCGGCGGCACGGGTGATGAGCTCGCCGGTGGTGGTGAGGGGCACGGTGCCTCCGGGGTCAGTGGGCGAGGATCACCGAGCGGGTGAGGTGGCGGGGCCGGTCCGGGTCGAGGCCGCGGGCGGCGGCGACGGCGACCGCGAGGCGCTGGGCCCGGACGAGTTCGGCCAGGGGGTCGAGCCGGCCCTCGATCCACAACCCGCCGGTGGAGCGCACCTGTTCGGCCAGCCCGTCCGGCGCCTGGCCGAGCATCCAGGTCGCGGTGCCGCTCGTGGTGACGCTGATGGGCCCGTGCCGGTACTCCATCGCCGGGTAGGCCTCCGCCCAGGACTGGGACGCCTCGCGCATCTTCAGCCCGGCCTCGTGGGCCAGACCGACGGTCCAGCCTCGCCCCAGGAAGGTGAACTGGGCGCAGTCGACGAGGCCTTCGGGCAGGGGTTCGGTCAGGGCGGTGCGCGCGTCGGTGACGGCGGTGTCGCAGTGCAGGCCGAAGTGGGCGCGCAGGAGGGTGAGGGCGGTGGTGGCGAACCGGGTCTGGACGACGGAGCGTTCGTCGGCGAAGTCGAGGACGGCGAGCCGGCCGGCCGCCGTCCGCACGGGGGTGTCCGGGTCAGCCGTGATCGCGGTGGTGCGGGTGCGGCCCTTCAGCCTGCCGAGGAGTTCGAGGATCTCGGTCGTGGTACCGGAGCGGGTGAGGGCGACGACCCGGTCGTAGGCGCGGCCGTACGGGAACTCCGAGGCGGCGAACGCGTCGGTCTCGCCCTGGCCCGCGCCCTCGCGCAGGGCCGCGGCCGCCTGGGCCATGAAGTACGAGGTGCCGCAGCCCACGATCGCGACCCGCTCCCCCGGCGCCGGCAGCGCCTCCGCGTGGTCGGCCGCCTGTGACGCGGCGCGTGTCCAGCACGCGGGCTGGCTGGTGAGCTCGTCCTCGACATGGGTCATGCCGCACCCTCCGGTCTGATTGTTCCTGCAAGATATCGCCAGCTTTTGAGCATTATCAAGCATGAGGGCCGGATCGGGTGCGCCAGAGCCCCCTGAAGACCGGGCGGCGGTTCGGGGAGGCAGGACCGCAGGTCGTCACGGTGTACGCCTTGGCCGCCGTCAGGCGGGCCGCGCGCCTAAGCTGGGGCAGAGGCGCATGCCGGGCCAGGGAGGCGTCATGGGCGGACCAGCGCGGGACCACGACGTGCCGGGCGGCCGGCGGTATCTGCCGATCGCCGAGCACGGGCTGATCGGCGATCTGCGCAGCGTGGCCCTGGTGGGGACCGACGGGACGATCGACTGGTACTGCTGCCCGGCCTTCGACGCGCCCAGCGTGTTCGCCTCGATCCTGGACGCGGAGCGCGGCGGCTGCTTCGAGCTGGCGGCGGCGGTGCCGGCGCGGACCAAGCAGTTCTACTTCCCCGACACCAACGTCCTGATCACCCGGTTCTTCACCGAGGACGGTGTCGGCGAGGTGCAGGACTTCATGCCGCTCGACGGCGAGCCGGCCGAGGCCGAACGGCACCGGCTGATCCGCCGGGTGGTGTGCGTACGCGGCTCGATCCCGTTCCGTACCCGCGTCGCCCCCCGGTTCGACTACGGCACCCGGCCGCACACCGTCCGGCTGACCGGTGACACGGCGGTCTTCGAGTCCGAGGGGATGGCGCTCGGGCTGACCGCGACCGTGCCGCTGGAGACGGACGGGCCGGACGTCCGCGGGGACTTCAAGCTCTCCGAGGGCGAGTCGGCGGTGTTCGCGCTGGACAAGCTGGGCGGCGACGTGGCGCCCCGCCGGTGTGCGCGCACGGAGGCGGAGGAGCAGTTCGCGGCGACGGTGGTGTACTGGCGGCGCTGGCTGGCGGCGTCCCGGTACAAGGGCCGCTGGCGGGAGATGGTGCACCGCTCGGCGCTGACGCTGAAGCTGCTCACCTACGCGCCGACCGGGGCGATCGTGGCCGCGCCGACCACGAGTCTGCCCGAGCGGCTCGGCGGCGAACGCAACTGGGACTACCGGTACGTGTGGGTGCGCGACGCGGCCTTCTGCGTCTACGCCCTGCTGCGGCTGGGCTTCACCGGCGAGGCCGAGAAGTTCATGGACTTCCTGACCCGGCACATCAGCCCGGGCGACTGCAAGGCATCCGGTCCCCTGCAGATCATGTACGGCATCGACGGGCGCACCGAGCTGCCCGAGACCACCCTCGGCCATCTGGAGGGCCACGAGGGTTCCGCACCGGTACGGGTCGGCAACGCCGCGGCCGACCAGCTCCAGCTCGACATCTACGGCGCGCTGATCGACTCCATCTACCTGTACGACAAATGGGCCAAGCCCATCTCCAGCGGCCAGTGGGACGACGTGTGCGCGCTGGTGGACTGGGTGTGCGAGAACTGGGACCAGCCCGACGAGGGGATCTGGGAGACGCGGGGCGGGCGCAAGCGCTTCCTGTACTCGCGGCTGATGTGCTGGGTGGCGATCGAGCGGGCCATCCGGATGGCCATCCGGCGCGGACTGCCCGCCGACCTGCTCCACTGGCGGGAGTGCCGCGACACCATCTACCGGCGCATCATGAGCCGGGGCTGGTCCGAGGCGCGCCGGGCCTTCGTCCAGCACGAGGACGGTGACGTGCTGGACGCGGCCGTGCTGATGATGCCGCTGACGAAGTTCATCGCCCCGACCGATCCGAAGTGGCTGTCGACGCTCGACGCGCTCACCGAGGAACTCGTCTCCGACTCGCTGGTCTACCGCTACGACCCGCAGTCCAGCCCCGACGGGCTGCGCGGCGACGAGGGCACGTTCTCCATCTGCTCGTTCTGGTACGTCGAGGCCATGGTGCACGCGGGCCGCATCGAGGAGGCGCGTCTCGCCTTCGAGAAGATGCTGACGTACGCCAACCATCTCGGCCTGTACGCCGAGGAGATCAGCCACACCGGGGAGCAGCAGGGCAACTTCCCGCAGGCGTTCACGCATCTCGCGCTGATCAGCGCCGCCTTCAACCTGGACCGGGCGCTCGGCTGACCCTCGGCATCCCGCATGCGCGGTGTTTTCGGGTTCCGGCTGTGCGAAGGGAAGGCACGGGAAATACTCAGGGAATGGTGAGGAGGACTGATCCGCCGACCACGTCTTCGCCCGGGGACCGGTCGGCCTCCGTGGGTCGGGACGCCGGCCAGATCGTCACCGGTGACGGCGCGACCGGGGTGCACGTCGAGAACATCGAGCGGGCGGTTCTGCTGTCGAAGGAGGCGTTCGCGCAGGCCGCGTATCACGAGCGGTCGGCCGCGGCGGCGTTCCCTTCGCATGTGGACCTCACCTCGGTCCCGCTCGCCGTTCCCCAGCGACGGGTCGCCGCGGACCGGCTGCGCGGGCGGGACGCCCTGGTGGCGGCGCTGACCGGCGGCATGGGACACGATGCGGGTGACGGCTCGGACCACCCCCGCGTCCATGTGCTGACCGGGCTAGGCGGCTGCGGCAAGACCACGGTGGCTCTGGAGGTCGCACACCGGCTCTCCCCCCGGGCGGGCCATGTGTGGTGGGTGTCCGCCGCCGACCGTGAGAGCCTCTGGGGCGCTCTGCACGCCGTCGCGTTCGACGCCGGGGCCGACAGCGGGGAGTTCGTCCGCGCCCACGCCGCCGATGTGCTGTGGAAGCGGCTCAACGCGCTCACCGAACCCTGGCTCCTCGTTCTCGACAACGTCGACGATCCATCCTTCCTCCGCGCGCCGTCACAGCCCCTGGCACGTGGCGTCGGCTGGCTGCGGCCGCCCGGCACCCCGCACGGGACGGTACTCGTCACGAGCCGCGAATCGCGTCCGGAGCGATGGGCGCCGTGGATACAGGTCCTTCCGGTGGACGTGCTCGACATCGACGACGGGGCTCGTATCCTGCTCGACCTGGCACCGGACGCGGGCCATGAGCGGGAGGCGAAGGAGCTGGCCCGGCACCTCGGCGGCCTGCCCCTGGCCCTGGACCTCGCCGGCTCCTACCTCGCGCTGGCCGCCGACGAGCCATGGCCCGTGCCCGGAACGCCCGAGACGTTCGCGGAGTACCGCCGTGACTTCGACGGACGGATCGCGGAGATGGCCGCCGACCCGGACTCCTCGCTCGGGGAGGCGGAACAGGCCCGCCGGGCCATCCTGACGACCTGGGAGATCTCGCTCGATCTCCTCCACGACCAGGGCAACGACCTCGCCCGGCCGCTGTTGCGCCTCCTGTCGGCGTTAGGGCCGGCACCGATTCCCCACCGGCAACTGCTCGACCCCGAGTTGCTCGCCACCTGTGAGCTGTTCCCCGCTCCGACCGACGAACGGATCCAGGCCGCGTTGAAGGGGCTCTCCGGTCTGCGGCTGGTCAGCCTGCAGAGCGTGAGCCCGGAACCCGGCAGCGGGGCATCGTCCGACGCCGACATCCGCCGGAAGCTCGACATCCACCCGCTGGTCCGCGCCAGCAACCGCGCACACGCCGACTTCGCCACGCACACCGGGACATTCCTCGGCCTCGTCACGGCCCTGCTGGAGCGCGCCGTGAGCCCGCTCGAACCGGACGACCCCACGCACTGGCGCCGATGGCGCCATTTCGCCCCGCACTGCACCGCTCCCCTGCACCTGCTGGAACTGGTCGGCTCCGTGCCGGACGACGTCACCGTCGCCGCCACCGAACCCGCCTTGCGTGCCGCGCAGAGCCGCAACTTCCTCGGCCTGTACTCCCTGGCCGTCACCGAGCTCAGCACCGTCGTCGCTGTGCGGGAGAGCCGTCTGGGGCCCGACCATCCCGCGACGCTCGAAAGCCGTCTGAGCCTTGCTCTGGCTCTGCGCGACGACGCACGGCTCCATGAGTCCGAGGCCGAGTACACGGCGACGGCTGAGGCGTGCGAACGGACGCTGCCGCACGACCACCCCTTCCTCCAGTCCGCCCGAGGCGGCCGGGCACGGGTGCTGTGTGCACTCGGACAGCCGGAGGTGGCGGAGAAGGATCTGCGCGCCGTCCTCGAAATCCGGCTGCGCGCCCCGGGGCCGAACTCCCGCAAAGCCTTGCGTACCCGGTACGACATCGCCACGGTCCTGCGCATGCGTGGGCTGCTCAGGGAGTCCGCCGACGAACTGCGGGAGATCCGGCGAGCGGGGCGAGAGCTGTTCGGACACCGCGATCCGCTGACACTCGCCGTCGGCGCCGGCCTCACCCGGGTGTTGCGCGATGCCGGGGAGCTCGACGAGGCCGAACGCGTCGGAGCGGAGGTGGTGGAGGACTCCGTGAACCTGATGGGCCGCGCCCACCCCGACACCCTCATCGCCCGCCACGAACTGGCACGCGTCATGCGGGACAAGGGCCGGCTCACCGAGGCCCGGGCCGAGTTCGCCGAGATCTGGAACGTCAACAAGGGGCGTTTCGGCGAAGGCCACCCCGACGCGGTCGCGAGTCGGCACGAACTCGCCACCACGTTGCATCTGCTGGGCCGCCCGGCCGAGGCGGCGGAGCACTTCCGTGCGGTGCTCGACGCCAACGTCCGGCTCCTGGGCGAGGAACACCCCGATGTGCGGACCAGCCGCCGGAACCTCGCGCTTGTCCTGAACAGAGCCGATGAGGAGGACCACCCAAGGATGGCACTGCACGAGGCCCTCGCAGCCGACAGCGACGAACCGGCCCCCGATGTCCGACGAATCCTCGAGAGGTTTGCCCGACCACGGCAGAGCAAATCGGGTGAGGGAACCGGCGGCGGCGGATACTCGGGCGGCAGCTACTCCTACTCCCCGGACCCGCAGTCCCGACCGGTGCTTTCCTACCGCTCGCAGTCCCGCTTCCAGGACAACCCCGCCGCCCTGCCCACGAACGCCAGGAGATGCCCGCCGGCTGTGCTGCGTGCCCTGGCCGCCGGGCGGGAGACCAGCAGCGACGTCGAAAAGCTGCGCGCCCATCAGCTGGACATCCGCGTCCTGGCACTGACGAGCATCCTTGCCTGGTACACCGAGCGGGACGGTGCCCCGTGGGTCCGGCAGGCGCGAGCGTTGTTCGCGACAGCCGACCGAGCCGACCCGGTCCTCATGGACAGGCTGCTCCTGCATCCCGCTACGGGCCGGTGGATGAGTCGTACGCTGCGTGCCCTGGAGGACGACTCCTCACAGGCCGATCCCGGTCATCTGCGGGCACTCGCGGCCACGGCCGGCATCAACGCCGGGTTGTCCCTCGCCCTCCGGATTCCCTTGCACGAGGGCCTGGCCGTCCTGCCGGCCCTCGGCTTCGCCGACCTCGGAACCGACCGGCGTACGACGGAGGCGCACGTCGTGACGGAGAACGGCCTGACATACGTCCGGGCCGCAGGCAAGGAGGTGCGGCTTCCCTCTTCGCCGGAGGCCGAGTCTCCCGGCTGGCACCCGATGCGCCGTATCAAGACCTGTGCCGCCGGCGAAACCCGCCTGGTCTGCCTCGACGACATCGACCCTTACCGCGGTGTCGGCCCCGGCACGGCGCCCTGCCCTCTCACCCCCGAGCAGGTGGACCGCTGGCAGGAACTGCTCGGTGAGGCATGGGCCCTGCTGGACCAGACGGACGGCGTGGACGCCGGGGCGCTCGCAGCCGCTCTCACCACCCTCACGCCGCAGGCCCCGGAGCCCGGCGGCGCGCCGACTTCGCTGACGTCGAGCGATGCCTACGGCGGGATCGTCCTCGCCGAGCCGGAGGACGCGCTGCACCTCGCCCTGACACTGGTGCACGAGGTCCGGCACATCAAGCTCCACGCCCTCCTCGACATGGAGTCACTGCACAGTGAGCAGGACAGTGCGCAAGAGCTGTTCTACGCGCCCTGGCGGGATGATCCACGGCCCTTCGACGGCCTGTTCCAGGGGGTGTTCGCCTTCTTCGGAGTGGCCGGGTTCTGGCATGGGCGCTGCCTTCGGTCGACCGGCGATGACCTGAGGCGCGCGCAGTTCGAGCTGGCCTACTGGCGCATCCAGGCCTGGGAGGCCTTCACGGTGGTGACGTCCTCGCCTCGGCTGACGGACACGGGCCGGCAGTTCGTCGCCGCGATGGCGGACAGCGCCGCCGCGTGGCGGACAGAGCCGGTCGTACCCGCCGACGTAGCCGAGGCGGCCCGGGCGGCCGCCCTCGCCCACCGGGCCCGGTGGGACCTCCGCCACGGCCGGCCTTGACCTGCGAGGACGGCTCGCTGCCCGGGGCCTTGGGGCTCAGTGCCCGTGGCCGTCCTCCGCATGCCCCTCGGGGGTACCGGATCCGGCCGCCGCTCCCCGGGCCGTGACGGTGAACGCCGCCGTGTGCACCTTTCCGTCGTGCTTGAAGTCGAGGAACAGACGGTAGGAACCGGCGCTGGGGGCCGTGGCCGTGAAGGAGATGTCCGGGCCGGGCTGGGTCTTTCCGTCGCCTGGTTCGCCGTTCGGGTGGACGTGCAGGTAGGCGAGGTCGCCGGAGCGCAGGGCCACGAGGTGGCCGTAGGCGCCGAGGTAGGGCTGGAGGTCGGTGACGGGCCGGCCGGCGCGGGAGACCTTCAGCTTCAGTTCGCTCGCCTTGCCGGGGCGCAGGGCGCCGGACAGCTTCACTTCGTAGCCGTTGGTCCTGGAGGTGGCGGCCGGTGCGGGCAGTTCCTTCGGCTGGTACGGGCCGGAGACGGCGAGGTCCGCGCCGAGGGTGAGGTTCCGGGCGTCCGCCCTGGCCGGGGTGAAGTCGGCGAAGACGCGGTAGCCGCCCGCGCGGGGCAGGTCGACGGGGGTGCTCCAGGTGCCGTCGGCGGCCCGGGTGGGGTGCAGATGGCGGTAGGTGACCAGGTCGCGTGAGGCCACGATGAGGTGCAGTTCCTTGTCGTGTTCGCGCTGGTAGGCGGTGACGGCGCGGCCTCGGCCGTCCCTGACCGTGAGGCGCAGGTCGGCCCGCTGCCCGGCGGTGACGCTCGGGGTCTGCAGGTCGAGGGTGTAGCCGTCTTCGGAGATCTGGAGCCCGCCGGCCGGGGGCGTGTCGTGTCCGGTGTGGCCGCCGGCCTGCTCGGGTGGGGGTGCGGGCCGAGTGTGCTCGCCCTCGTGCCGTGGCGGGCTGTCGGCGACGACCGGGTCGATGCCCTGGCCGAGGCCGTAGGCCGTGCCGAAGGTCGCCGCCAGGACGGCGGCGAAGGTCGTGATCTTCAGTCCGGTGTTCATGGCCCTGCATCTCCTTCAGAACCGGGTCTCCCGCTCCGGCGCGGGACCCTCACGCTGTTCACCATACCCCCAGGGGGTATTCAGTCAAGTGATGCTCGCACTTGCTTCTTATACCCCTAGGGGGTATACAGGAACTCGGCGAGGACATACCCCCGCCCCGTATGCGAGCATCACGACCGTACCCAGGAGGCACGCCATGACCGCCACCACCTACGCCGTTTCCGGAATGTCCTGCGGCCACTGCAAGGCGACGCTGACCAAGGCCCTCGGCGAGCTGGACGGCGTCAGCGGCGTCGAGGTGGATCTCGACGCCGGGCACGTCACCGTCACCAGCGCCGCCGGGCCGGACGACGCCCTGATCGCGGCGACCGTCGACGAGGCCGGCTACGAGCTGACCGGGAGGGTGTGAGCCATGACCGTCGACACGACCGGTACCGGTGCCGAGGTGGAACTCGCCATCGGCGGCATGACCTGCGCCTCCTGCGCGGCGCGCATCGAGAAGAAGCTCAACCGCATGGACGGGGTCACCGCCACCGTCAACTACGCGACCGAGAAGGCGAAGGTCAGCTACAGCGGTGACGTCCGCGTCGACGACCTGATCGCCACGGTCGAGGCGACCGGATACACCGCCCAGGAGCCCGCTTCGCCCGCCGGGCGGGAGGAGCCGGCCGAGGAACCCGACGAACTGCGGCCGCTGCGGCAGCGGTTGGTCACGGCCGTGGTGCTGGCGGTGCCCGTCGTGGCCCTGGCCATGATCCCGGCCCTGCAGTTCGAGTACTGGCAGTGGCTATCGCTCACGCTGGCCGCGCCCGTCGTGACGTACGCGGCGTGGCCCTTCCACAGGGCGGCGTTCACCAACGCGCGGCACGGCGCCGCCACCATGGACACGCTGATCTCGGTGGGCACCTCGGCCGCGTTCCTGTGGTCGCTGTGGGCGCTGTTCTTCGGCACCGCGGGCACGCCGGGCATGACACACCCCTTCGAGCTGACCATCGAGCGCACGGACGGCGCCGGGAACATCTACCTGGAGGCCGCCGCGGGCGTGACCGCCTTCATCCTGGCCGGCCGGTACTTCGAGGCCCGCGCCAAGCGCAAGGCGGGCGCGGCGCTGCGCGCGCTGCTGGAGCTGGGCGCGAAGGACGTCACCGTGCTGCGCGACGGCGGCCGCGAACAGACCGTGCCGGTGGACGAGTTGCGGGTCGGGGACCGGTTCCTGGTCCGGCCCGGCGAGAAGATCGCCACCGACGGGACGGTCGTCGAGGGTTCCTCGGCCGTGGACGCGTCCATGCTCACCGGCGAGTCCGTGCCGGTGGAGGTGGGCGCCGGGGACCCGGTCACGGGCGCCACGATCAATGTCGGCGGGCGGCTGGTGGTGCGCGCCACGCGGGTCGGTGCCGACACCCAGCTGGCCCGGATGGCCCGGCTGGTGGAGGACGCGCAGAACGGCAAGGCCGCGGCGCAGCGGCTCGCGGACCGGATCTCCGCCGTCTTCGTGCCGGTGGTGATCGCTCTCGCGCTGGGCACGCTGGGCTTCTGGCTCGGCAACGGCGCCGGACTGACGGCCGCGTTCACCGCCGCGGTCGCCGTCCTCGTCATCGCCTGCCCGTGCGCCCTGGGGCTGGCCACGCCGACCGCGCTGATGGTCGGCACCGGGCGGGGTGCGCAGCTCGGCATCCTCATCAAGGGCCCGGAGGTGCTGGAGTCCACGCGCCGGGTCGACACCGTCGTCCTGGACAAGACCGGCACCGTCACCACCGGCCGGATGACCCTGCTGGCCGTGCACACCGCCGACGGCACCGACGAGGCCGAGGTGCTGCGGCTGGCCGGGGCGCTGGAACACTCCTCCGAGCATCCGATCGCCCGGGCCGTCGCCGACGGCGCGCTGGAGAAGCTGGGCGCGCTGCCCACGCCGGAGGACTTCGCCAACGTGCCCGGGCTCGGCGTCCAGGGCGTCGTCGAAGGGCATGCGGTGCTCGTCGGGCGGGAGCGGCTGCTCGCCGACTGGGCGATGGAACTGCCGGCGGAGCTGGCCCGGGCCCGGGCGGCGGCCGAGGACGCCGGGCGCACCGCCATCGCGGTCGCCTGGGACGGGGAGGCACGCGCGGTGCTGGAGGTCGCCGACGCGGTGAAGGAGACCAGTCCCGAGGCGATCCGGCGGCTGCGCGCTCTCGGGCTGACCCCGATCCTGCTGACCGGGGACAACGAGGCGGTGGCCCGGTCCGTCGCCCGCGAGGTGGGCATCGCGCCGGAGCACGTCGTGGCCGAGGTGCTCCCGCAGGACAAGGTCGACGTCGTCAAGCGGCTCCAGGCCGAGGGCCGTTCGGTCGCGATGGTCGGCGACGGTGTCAACGACGCGGCGGCCCTCGCCCAGGCCGATCTCGGTCTGGCCATGGGCACCGGCACGGACGCGGCGATCGAGGCCGGCGACCTGACCCTCGTCCGGGGCGATCTGCGGGCCGCGGCGGACGCCATCCGGCTCGCCCGCCGCACCCTCGGCACCATCCGCTCCAACCTGTTCTGGGCGTTCGCCTACAACGTGGCGGCTCTGCCGCTGGCCGCGTCCGGTCTGCTCACACCGATGATCGCCGGGGCGGCCATGGCCTTCTCGTCGGTGTTCGTGGTGGGCAACTCGCTGCGGCTGCGCACGTTCCGGGCGGCCGGCTGAGACGGTGGCGGGTCAGCGGCGGTGCCACACCAGCGTGTGACGCCAGAACAGGCGGCGGCGCAGGCGGGCGCCGGGCAGGACGGTCCGGGCCTCGCGGACGATCTCCGGGAACGTCATGTCCGCCGGACGCGTACGGGCCGTCATGGCGACGGGGCGGGACACCTGCCGGCCCCGGTTCTTGAGGAGAGCCATGACGATGTTGAGCGGGATCGACGCGACGCCGAGGAGGTGGTCGACGGGCGTCCGCTCCCGGGCGACACCGACGATCACCAGGGTGCCGCCGGGGGCCAGACGGGCGCGGAAAGCCTCCAGGGCCTCGGTGAACGGCAGGTGGTGGACCACGGCGACGCAGGTGATGACGTCGTACGGACCGGCGGGCAGCCCGGCCGGCGCGTCGGCCACCGTGTACGTCACCGGGACCGCCGTCGGGGTCAGCTCCCGCGCCCGGGCGATGATCGCCCGGTCGGCGTCGACTCCGTGCACCCGCTCGGCCCGGCCGGCCAGCAGCCGGGCGAGATCGCCGCTGCCGCACCCCACGTCCAGGGCGCTCCCGACCCGCCCGGGGAGCTGCCGCAGGATCCAGCGGTGGAAGTGGGCGTTGTGATCCCAGGGACGGGCGGCGTGGAAACGGTCGAGTGCGCGCAGTACCCGGCGTGGCAGGGGCATCATGCCCCCAGTTCAGCAGACGGGTTCAGCCGCCTTGCGTGGGCACTCGGGAGGTACCGGCTCGCAGGGGCGCCGAGCGTGCGCCCGGCGTGAGCCGGTACCTTGCTGGGGAAGGCCACTGCGGGGAGAAGCACATGACCGATCCGACGACCACAGACGAGGACGCCCTCCGTCCGCTCCCGCCGGACGGGAAGCCCTCCGGCGGCGGGCCCCGCCGGCTCCTGGGCGCCGTCATGGGCGATCTCAGGGCCGTGGACGGCGCGCTGTACGCGGCGGTGGCCGCCACTCCCACCCCCACGCTCGACCGGACGCTGCGCCGGCTGTCGCACGCGGCCGACCACTCCAAGATCTCGTTCGCCATCGCCGCGGCCCTGGCGCTGGGCGGAAAGCGGCCGAGGAGGGCCGCGGTCGCCGGCGTCGGGGCGATCGCCGTGGCCTCGGCCTCCGCCAATCTGCTCGGCAAGCGCCTGGTACGCCGGGCCCGGCCGGACCGGGAGGCGGCCCGGGTGACGGTGGACCGGCACGTTCCGATGCCGACGTCGGCCTCGTTCCCGTCCGGGCACACGGCGTCGGCGGTCGCGTTCGCCACGGCCGTCGGTGTGGTCCTGCCGCCCGCCGCGGTACCGCTCGGGGCGCTGGCCAGCGCCGTCGGCTACTCCCGTATCCACACGGGCGTGCACTACCCGGGCGACGTGGCCGCGGGCGCGGTCCTCGGCATCGCGAGCGCCGCGGCGGCCCTGGCGGCGGCAGCGGCGGCCGCCACCCCGTCGGAGCGGGCGCAGGCTCTCCTCACTGCGGCCCGTTCCTGGCCGCGGATCGGCACGCGGTGAACCCGAGGGCTCGTTCAACGGCATCACGAGCCCCACGGCGACACTGACGGCGGCCACGGCCGCGCCCGGAGCGGACACAGGGGCAGCGGACCACCAGCGGCACCGCCGCACGGCTGCAGCCGCGGACCGGAACCAGACGCGCCTCGCCCACGGCCCCTTCCCGGCCACGGACCAGCACCGACGCCGCACGGCGGAGAGACCGCAGGCCCGTTCCACGGCATCGCGAGCACGGGCGGCGGCCACCCGCACAGGCCCTCCTCACGGCAGCCCGCTCGTGCCACGAACCCGCACCGGCACCGCCACACTGCTGAAGCCGCGGACCGGAACCAGACGCACCTCGCCCACGGCCCCTTTCCGGCCACGGACCAGCACCGACGCCGCACGGCGGAGAGACCGCAGGCCCGTTCCACGGCATCGCGAGCACGGGCGGCGGCCACCCGCACAGGCCCTCCTCACGGCAGCCCGCTCGTGCCACGAACCCGCACCGGCACCGCCACACTGCTGAAGCCGCGGACCGGAACCAGACGCACCTCGCCCACGGCCCCTTTCCGGCCACGGACCGGCACCGACGCCGCACGGCGGTGAGGCCGCGGGCCCGTTCATCGGCCCCTCTGCTCCTGGCTATTCCAGAACAACCACGGCGGACCGGCGGACGTCGACGGCGGTGAGTGCCAGGGCCAGCGGACCCGGGGCCAGGAAGGCCAGGGGCAGGAGCATCCAGGCGCACAGTGCGGCCGTCGCCACGGCGAGCAGGACCAGGCCGCTGCCGCCCGCGTCCGCCACGGCGTCCCGGGCGGCCCCGCGGACCGCCGCTCGCCAGTCGGTGAGCGACTCGGGGCGGGCGCAGGCCCGCAGGCCGACGACCGTCGCGCAGGCGCCGATGGCGGCGGCGAGCACCGCGAACAGCGGCGCCCCGGGCAGCCCGGCCCCCGCCAGCGCCAGGTCGGCCGCGAGCAGCAGCAGCCCCGCCAGGGCGACGGCCCCCGCCAGCAGGTCACCGGGCCGCAGCCGTTGCCGCAGCAGGACCAGGTACCGCCCGGCCGTGACGGGCCGGTCCTGTCCGGCGCCGCGCAGTACGGCGCACGCCGTCGACAGCGCGGCCGGTGCCGTCACCAGCGGCAGACAGGCCACCGACGTGGCGAGGCCGACGCTGAGCACGTCCGCGAACAGCGTCATGCGCGGCCCGAACACCTCACCGGCCTCACGTGTGCGCATCCCGCTCACCCCTTCAGTCCGGAGCTGGCCATGCCCTCCACCAGGAACCGCTGGAAGGCGAGGAAGAACAGCACGATCGGCAGCAGCGCGATCACCGACATCGCGAACATCGGGCCGAACGCGGAGGTGCTGGAGGCGTCCACGAAGGAGCGCAGCGCGAGGGTCAGCGTGAACTTGTCCGGGTCGAACAGGTAGATGAGCTGGGTGAAGAAGTCGTTCCAGGTCCAGATGAAGGTGAAGATGGCGGTGGTGATCAGGGCCGGCCGGGTGAGCGGCAGCACGACCTGGAAGAAGCTGCGGAAGGGCCCGCAGCCGTCGATCCGGGCCGCCTCCTCCAGTTCGCGCGGCAGGCCGCGCATGAACTGCACGATGAGGAAGACGAAGAAGGCCTCGGTGGCGAGGAACTTCGGCAGGATCAGCGGCCAGTAGGTGTTCACCAGACCGAGCTGGTTGAAGATGATGTACTGCGGGATCAGCACGGCGTGGTGCGGCAGCATGATCGTGGCGATCATGAAGGCGAACAGCGGCCCGCGCAGCCGGAACCTGAGGCGTGCGAAGGCGTAGGCGGCGAGCGAGCAGCTGATGACGTTGCCGAGGACCGCGCCGCCGGCGATCAGCAGGGAGTTGCCGAGCAGCCGCCAGATGGAGACGTCGTTGACGCCGTCCATGGCGGTGGAGTAGTTGGACCATTCCAGGTGGCTGGGCAGCAGGTTGAGGCTGGCGATCACCTCGTCGGCGGGCTTGAGCGAGGTCGCCAGCAGCCAGGCCAGCGGGTACAGCATGACCAGCAGCGCGGCCAGGCAGCCCAGGTGGACGGCGACCCGCGCCCAGCGGACGGGCTTGTGGGTAACGGCGGTCGAGGTCATCGGTCCCCCTCGGAGGCGTAGAAGACCCAGGAGCGGGAGGTGCGGAACAGCACTGCCGTGACCACACCGATCACGAGGAGCAGCACCCAGGCCATGGCGGAGGCGTAGCCCATGTGGGAGGCGACGAAGCCGCGGTCGTAGAGGTACATGGTGTAGACGAGGGTCGAGTCGGCCGGCCCGCCCTTGCCCGCGCTGACCGCGAAGGCGGGCGTGAACACCTGGAAGGCCTGGATGGTCTGCAGGACCAGGTTGAAGAAGAGCACCGGGGACAGCATCGGCACGGTGACGGACAGGAACTGCCGCCATTTCCCGGCCCCGTCGACCGCCGCCGCCTCGTACAGCTCGGCGGGTATCTGCTGCAGACCGGCGAGGAAGATGACCATCGGGGCGCCGAACTGCCACACCGTCAGCAGGGCCACGGCGAGCAGCGACCAGCCGGGCTTGTTGACCCAGCCGCCGGTGCCCAGCAGGTTGTCCACCGTGCCGCCGTCGTTGAAGACGGCCCGCCAGACCAGGGCGATGGACATCGACGCGCCGAGCAGCGAGGGCGCGTAGAAGGCGGAGCGGTAGAAGGCCTTGCCGCGTTTCATGCCCTTCAGGGCGAGCGCGACGACCAGGGCGAGGGCCAGTTGCAGGGGCACGGCGATGACGACGTACGTCACCGTCGTCACGACCGAGCGCCAGTAGCGCGGGTCCTCGGTGAACATCTGCACGTAGTTGCGCAGGCCCACCCACTTCGGCGGGTTGAACAGGTCGTAGTCGGTGAACGACAGGTACAGCGACACGGCCATCGGCAGCAGGGTCAGGACGATCGCGCCGAGGACCCAGGGCGAGAGGAACACCCAGGCGGCGCCCTCGCGTTCGCGCTTGGGGCGGCGTTTCGGGGCGGTGGCGGGGACGCGTGGTGTCTGCGTGGGGACCGCGGTGGTGGTCATGACCTCAGCTCCGCCTTCGCCTCGGTGACGTAGTTCTCGGCCGCCTCGCGCGGCGACATGCGCGCGTAGGACACCTGGTCGTAGTCGCGCTGGAAGGTGCTCTGGAGGGCGTTGTCGCCGGAGGGCGGTGCCTGCGGCGGGTCCTTGAGCTTGCCCTCCAGGGACGCCTGGAAGTCGGCGATGGTCTTGTCGAAGTCCTTGAGCTGCGGGCCGATCTCGTCGCGGACGGTCTCGTTGACGGGGATGCCGCGGCTCGCGCCGAGGATCTTCGCGGCCTGCCGGTCGTTGATGAGGAAGTCGACGAGCTGTGCCGCTTCCTTCGGGTGGGCGGTGTTCGCGGAGACTCCGACGAACATGGACGGTTTGAAGTACTGGCCGGGTGTGCCGTCCTCGCCGGACGGCATGGGGGCGAGCGCGACGCCGCCCTTGACGAGGGCGAGGAAGCCGCTGGCCGGGGCGTCCCAGTTGGCGTCGGTGACGGAGGTGCCGCGCCCGAGCGGGGTGTTCTCGACGGAGCCGTCGAGCTGGGTGGTCTGCTCGGCGGGCGAGACGGCGCCCTCGCGGCGCAGCTTGTCGGTGAAGGTCCACCAGCGGGTGAGGTCGTCGGCGGTGAAGCCGAGCCGGCCGTCCTCGGTGTAGAGGGCCTTGCCCTGTCCGCGCAGCCAGACCTCGAAGGCGTCCTCGCTCTGGCCGGGGTCGGTCGCCCCGGGCTTGCCGGTCTTCTTCGCCAGGGCGCGCATGGTGTCGGCCCACTGGCTCCAGGTCCAGCTCTTGCCGGGCAGCGGCACGCCCGACTTCTTCCAGGTCCCGACGTCGTAGGCGACGGTCTCGGTGCCGCGGCCCTGCGGGATGGCGTACTGGACGTCGTCCACGCGGCCGGTGGCGAGCAGCCCCTGGTCGATCTCGGAGGTGCGCAGGACGGACTTCTGCTTCGCCAGGTCGAGCAGGACGCCGCCGGAGGCGTACTGGTCGATCTGGCGGTAGTCCAGCTGCATCACGTCCGGCGCGTCACCGCCGGCGGCCTGGGTGGCGAGCTTCTGCTTGTAGGCGTCGTAGCCGGAGAACGACGTCGTCACGTCGACGTTCGGATGCTGTTTCTCGAACAGGGCGACGGCCTGCTCGGTGCGTTCCGCGCGGTCGGGGTTGCCCCACCACGTGTAGCGCAGCACGACCTTGCCGCCGCCGGCCGATTCACCGGATCCTCCGCAGCCCGCCAGCACGGCACACAGTGCCAGTGCGGCGGCCGACGCGCAGAACCCCTTTGTCCTGTGTCGCGGCATGCCGAGGTCACCTCTTCCTTTCCTCGGACTTTCTGTGGGCCCCCCTCGCCCCCCTGCTGCGTTACTCGCTCTGGTACGGCAGTGTCGTCCCGGGCAGGTTGTACTCGTCCCGCCGGCCGCACATGCCGAAGCCGCCGAGCCGGGTGGGCGCGGCCTCGTAGGCGGTGGCCTCGCCGAGGTAGGCGGGCTCGCCGCCGGCCAGCGCGTCGAGCTGGGCGCCGGTGCGTTCGGCGGTGGCCAGGGCGCCCGCCCGCCACAGGGCGCGCCAGGTGGGCACCTTGTCGCGCACGATCCGGGCGGCGGCCCGCTGGAACTCCAGGTACGGGCCGTTGTCGCCGGAGACGAGCGCCTCGCGCAGGGTCAGGTAGCCCTCCACGGCGAGGTCCCGGCGGCGCTGGGCGGCCGCCGCCGTCTGAGGTCCCGTACCGGGCGGCAGGGTCGCCGCGGCGGCGTACTTCTCCGGGTCGGCGAGCACGTCGGGCGGGAAGGTGAACACGGCGTCCCCGGCCTCGGGCAGGCCGCTGTTCTGCATCAGCACGGTGATGCGCAGATCGCCGCCCTGCACCATGCGGTGCACGGTGCCCGGGGTGAACCAGGCGATCGAGCCGGGCGCGAGGGGGATGTCCCGGTAGCCGTCGGGGCTGAGCGTCTGGACCGCTCCCCGGCCGCCGGTGACGACGTACGCCTCGGTGCACACCAGGTGCAGGTGCGGGCTGCCGCCGCAGACGCCGTCGGCGGCCTCCCAGTCGTAGGCGCTCAGATGGGACAGGCCGATCGCGCCGGGCAGCGGGTGCGGCAGGGCGGGCTTGGCGTCGTTCACCACGGCAGGCCCTCCAGGTGGGTGCCGACCCGGTCGCGGTCCCAGGCGCCGTCGGCGACGACGAGCCGGTAGCGGTAGGCGAAGGACTCGCCCGGCGGGAGTGCGAACTCCTCGAAGAACGCCCAGGAGAAGGCGACCGTCGGGAAGGGCTCGGAGCGGACGAACCAGTGGGACTCGTGGATCGCGGACGTCGCGTCGAGGTTCTCGGGCGCGTGCGCGAAGACGAGGGTGGAGTGGCCGTCGACGTCGTCGTGCTCGGTGGTGAAGGCGAGCCAGGGGCCCTGGGTGCCCATCAGCTTGCCCGCGTCGGCGCCGGTGTCCGGGGCGAAGACCGTGCCGCCGGTGAAGTCGCGCGGGCCGCGCCACTGGAGTCCGGTGTAGCCGGCCATCTCACGGCCCGCGGTGGTCGGGGAACCGAAGGCCAACGGCTCGGAGCGGACGTTGGTGAGGCGGATCGACCAGTCCAGGACCCAGGCGCCGGCCTCCTCGTCCACCGAGTGGACGGTCAGCCCCCGCACCTCGCGCGCCCACTCCTCGCCGCCGTTCTCCACCCAGGTGAGTTCCTCGGTGAAGGCGAGGCGGTCGTCCTCGGCCGTGAACTCCGGGAAGCCGTCGTGCCGCATGGAGCCGACGCGCTCGGGCAGGGGCAGATAGCCCTGGCCGTGGACGTAGCAGTTGCCGCCCCAGAAGTTCTGGCCGGACAGATGGCTCGCGGTCATCTGCAGGCCCTTGTGCCAGCGGTGGTCACTCGGGCGGTAGCCGGTGACCGTGCGGCCGGACAGGGTGCGCACCGGGTGGGCGTACGGCTTGCGGGACTCGAAGGGATCGGGGTCCGGGCGGTAGACGTAGCGGAGGATCTCCGTGCCGTTCGCCGCCGTGACGGCGATGTCCTCGCCGTGGGTGTGGGTGACTCGGATGCTCATGCGCGCTCCTTGGGGGCCCAGTCGGGGTACTCGCCGTGCATGGCCTCGTAGAAGGGGTCGCCGGGGCCGATCTCGCCCGCGTGCACGGAGCGGCCGGTGAACGCCGCCTTGTACAGGGCGGCGGCGAACTCCAGGGTGGCGCGGGCGTCCTGGCCACTGCCCGGTGGCCGGGTGCCGTTGTCGTAGGCGTCGAGGAGGGCGCCCAGCTGGGCGGTGTGCGAGCTGGGCACGTCGTTCGCGGGGGTGCGCCAGGCGGTGGCGCGGTCGGAGGCGACGTGCGGGGCCGGGGTGTAGACCCAGCTGTCGTTGGTGTGGCCGTACAGGTGGGTGAGTTCGACGGTGGCGTCCGCGCAGTCGATGCGGATACGGCTCACCTCGTCCGGGGAGAGCACGCTGTTGACGACGGTGGCGAGGGCGCCGCTTGTGAACCGCACCAGCGCGGTGGAGACGTCCTCGCTCTCGGTGTCGTGGACGAGCCGGGCGGCCATGGCGCGGATCTCCTCCCACTCGCCGAGAAGGTGGAGCATGAGGTCGTACTGGTGGATGCCGTGGCCCATGGTCGGGCCGCCGCCCTCGCTCGCCCACTTCCCGCGCCACGGCACGGCGTAGTACGCGGCGTCCCGGTGCCAGGTGGTCTGGCAGTGCGCCACCAGCGGGGCGCCCAGCTCGCCGCCGGTGATCAGCTCGCGGGCGTGGACCGCGCCGGATCCGTAGCGGTGCTGGAAGACGACCGCCGCGTACGCCCCGGAGGCCTCCTCGGCGGCGGCGATCTCGTCGTACTCGGCGAGCGACAGCGTGAGCGGCTTCTCGCACAGCACCCAGGCACCGGCCTTGAGCGCGGCCACCGTCTGGTCGCGGTGCAGGGCGGGCGGCGTCCCGATGAGGACGAGGTCGGGGCGTTCGGCGTCCAGCATCGCCTCCACCGAGGTGTACCCGGCGACCCGGCCGCCGGCCAGCTCGCGGAAGGCGTCGAGGCGCTCCTGGTCGACGTCGACGGCGGCGACCAGTTCCACCCGGTCGGAGTGGGCCCGCAGCGCGGGCAGATGACTGCCGCTGACGATCGCTCCGGTGCCGACGACGGCCACGCGGCGGCGGGCGGGGGACAAGGACATGCGGCGCTCCTCGGACGGCCGGCGGACACACGCTGGGACAGCACTTGGAAAGCGCTTGCACCCGGAAGCCGACCCTAGGCGTGAGCGAATGTCTGGACAACCCCCCTGCAGCGACCTGCACAAGGTCTGCCCGAGCGTTCTCCCAGCTCGGGGGTGAGATCCGGGTTGTTGCCACCACCATCGAAAGCCGCGTGGCCCCCGCCTCGGCGGTGGTGTTGACCCCACCACCGACCCGGCTGCCAGCCGGAGTGATCAGCGACTGGCCCGCCCCTACGGTTCTGTCGCACAGCACCCCTGATCGGCATGCCCACGACCACCCGATGAGGGGACCGTCGCGACAGAAGGGACATCCACGTGTTATCCCGCAACCCGGGAACCGCGAGAAGAGCAGCCCTGGCCCTGACGGCCGCCGCCCTCGCCCTCACCGCACTGCCCGCCACGGCCGGGGCGAGTCCCGCCTCCGGCCCCCTCGCCCGCTACCACCACCAGAGCCTCGCCTGGAAGAGCTGCGTCCTCGGACCGGGCGACACCACCGGCAAGGAACTGGAGCGGGCGGGCGCCCGCTGCGCCGACGTGACCGTCCCGCTGGACTACTCGGACCCCGGGGGCCGCACGATCACCGTCGCGATCTCCCGGATCCGCGCCACCGACACCGACCGCCGCGTCGGCCCGCTGCTGCTCAACGGCGGCGGCCCCGGCGGGCAGACCCTCGGCGATCCACCGTGGGTGCGCAAGGCGATGAAGGACGTCGCGGCCCGGTACGACGTGGTCGGTGTGGATCCCCGCTTCGTCGGCCGCAGCACACCCCTGGACTGCCACTGGCCGACCGGCTCGGCGTGGCGCGGGGCGGGTGAGGACCGGGCCGGCTTCGACCGCGTGGCCGCGTTCTCGAAGGACCTCGCCGAGCGCTGCCGCGCCCACGCGGGCGATGTCCTTCCTCACGCCACCACCCGTAACACCGCGCGCGACCTGGACGTCATCCGGGCCGCGCTCGGCGAGCGGCGGATCTCCTACCTGGGCTACTCGTACGGCAGTTACCTCGGCGAGGTGTACGCCACGCTGTTCCCCGGCCGGACCGACCGGGTCGTCCTCGACGGCGTGATCGACCCGGACCGCTACGGTGCCCGGCTGTGGCTGGGCGTCGAGCGGGCCAACCGCCGGGCCCTGAAGGGCTGGGCCTCCTGGGCGGCGGCCCGCGACGCGGCCTACGGTCTGGGCCGTACGCGCGGCGAGGTGCTGGCCACCGTGGAACGCGTCCGGCGCGCCGCCGCCCGCACCCCGCTGCGGCTCGGCGAGCACCGCCTGGACGAGCACGTCATGCCGATCGTCGCCCTCAACGGCCTCTCGCAGGACAACGACGCCGCCTACGGGGACTTCGCCCAGGGCGTGCGGGACATGCTCCGGGCCGCGCAGGGGCGGAAGGTGACGCCGTCCCCGTGGCTGGCGGGGGTGCTCGAGTTCGTGCTCACGGGCACCGACTCCCCCTACGGCAGTGCGCAGACGGCGATCGTGTGCGGTGACGGAGCCGCACCGCGGGACCCCGAGATCTACTGGCGTGACGTCCAGCGCACCCGCGCGCAGGACGCGCTGTTCGCGCCCGTGACCAACAACCTCAACCCGTGCGCCTTCTGGGACCGGCCGCGCGAGCGACCGACGACGGTCCGGGACGACCTGCCGGCCCTGCTGGTCAACGCCACCGGGGACCCGCGCACCGGCTACGACGGCGCCCGGGCGGTCCGCGGCAGGTGGCCCTCCTCGCGCCTGATCACCCTGACCGGCGCCGACCAGCACGCGGTGTACGGCGTCTACGGTGTGCCGTGCGTCGACGACACGGTCAACGCCTACCTCGCCACGGGCCGGCTGCCGGCCCGGGACGTGAGCTGCGCCGCGCCCGCCCGGTGAGCCGGGGGCTCGCGGCGTCCGCGCCGCGAGCCGCCCGCCTCCCCGGCGGTCGTGACCGCAAAGACCAAAAACTCCGTTGGTTCCGCAAGAGAGACAGCCCGTCGGCGCCCGTGCACCATGTGGCCCACATCACCCTCCCCCACAGGGCCCTTACCCACCCGCAACGACGTACCGACAGGTGGTGGCACTCGTGCGCCTGCGCACCCCCCTCGCCCTGCTCGGGGCCGCCGTGCTCGTGCTCGTCGGACCACCGCTGCTGACCACCGGCAGCGGCTCCGAGACCGGCACACAGATCCCGGGCCTGCGTTTCATGGTCCCCAACACCCCCGGCGGCGGCTACGACATCACGGCCCGCACGGCCGCGAAGAACGCCGAGGACGCCGGACTGACCCACAACATCGAGGTGTTCAACCTGCCCGGCGCCGGCGGCACGGTCGGCCTGAGCCGGCTGGTGAGCGAGCACGGCAACGGCAAGCTCGCCATGTCCATGGGCCTGGGGGTCGTGGGCGCCGTCCGCTCCAACGACGCGCCCAAGACGCTCGGTGACACCACGCCCATCGCCCGGCTCACCGAGGAGCAGGACGTCGTCGTGGTGGCCAAGGACTCCCCGTACAAGACGATCGACGATCTCATCGGCGCCTGGAAGGAGAACCCGGGCAAGCTCCCGGTGGGCGGCGGCTCGTCGCCCGGCGGGCCCGACCACCTCGCGCCGATGCTGATGGCGCGGGCCTCCGGCATCCCCCCGAAGCAGGTCAACTACATCCCCTTCGACGGCGGCGGCGAGCTGCTCGCGTCGATCCTCGGCAACAAGGTCGCCTTCGGTGTGTCCGGCGTCGGCGAGTACCTGGACCAGATCAAGGCGGGCGAGCTGCGTCTCCTCGCGGTCACCGGCCCCGAGCGCGTCGACGGGCTGGACGCGCCCACCTTGAAGGAGGCCGGGTACGACGTGAACTTCACCAACTGGCGCGGCATCGTCGCCCCGCCCGGACTGGCCGACGGGGAGCGCCGCAAACTCGTGCGGCTGATCGAGGAACTGCACGACTCCGACGAGTGGCGCACGTCCCTGCGGCAGAACGGCTGGGACGACGCCTTCCTCGCCGGTGAGGAGTTCGGCGCGTTCCTCGACGCCGAGGACAAGCGCGTGGTTTCGGTGCTGAAGGAGCTGGGACTGTGACGACGCAGACCACCGACATTCCCCCCGCGGAGCAGGGCGAGCGGCGCTCATGGCTGCGGGAGCACTCCGAACTCGGCGTGTGCGCCCTGCTGCTGGTACTGGGCGTGCTCGTCCTGACCGACGCGCTCACCATGGACGTCGACATCGCCCAACGCGGCCCGGTCGGCCCGAAGACCGTGCCGGTCGTGGTCGGCGCCGGCCTGCTGGTGATCGCCGCGCTGCTCGCCGTGGACGTGCTGCGCGGCGGCCGGGGCCAGGCCGAGGGCGGTGAGGACATCGACCTGTCCGAGCCCGCCGACGGGCGCACGGTGCTGCTGCTCGCCGGGGTGTTCCTCGGCTCGGCCGTCCTCATCGAGCCGCTCGGCTTCCCCGTCGCGGGCGCGCTCCTCTTCTGGGGTGCGGCGTTCGCGCTCGGCAGCCGCAGAACCGGCCGCGATCCGCTCATCGCGGCCGGGCTCTCCCTCGTCACCTACGTCGTCTTCAACAACCTGCTCGGAGTGCCCCTGCCCGGCGGTCCGCTGATGGGAGTGCTGTGATGGATGCTTTCAACTCCCTCCTGGACGGCTTCGGTACGGCCCTCACGCCGGTCAACCTGCTCTGGGCCGCGATCGGAGTGCTGCTCGGCACGGCGATCGGCGTACTGCCCGGTATCGGCCCGGCCATGGCGGTGGCGCTGCTGCTTCCGGTGACGTACGGGCTCGACCCGATCGGCGCGTTCATCATGTTCGCCGGTATCTACTACGGCGCGATGTTCGGCGGCTCGACCACCTCCATCCTCCTCAACACGCCCGGCGAGAGCGCGGCGGTGGTGGCGGCCATGGAGGGCAACCCCATGGCCAAGTCCGGGCGCGGCGCGCAGGCCCTCGCGGCGGCCGCCGTCGGGCACTTCGCGGGCGGCCTGATCGGCACGATCCTGCTGGTGGCGCTCGCCCCGACGGTCGCCGAACTGGCCGTGGACATCGGCGCGCCGGACTACTTCGCCATCATGGTGCTGGCGTTCATCGCGGTGACGTCGGTGCTGGGCTCGTCCCGGATCCGGGGCCTGGCCTCCCTGCTCATCGGCCTCACGCTGGGCCTGGTGGGCCTGGACCAGATGACCGGCCAGCAGCGCCTGACCTTCGGCTCGCTCCAACTGGCCGACGGCATCGACGTAGTGATCGTCGCGGTCGGCCTGTTCGCGATCGGCGAGGCCCTGTGGGTGGCGGCGCACCTGCGGCGCAGGCCGCCGGAGCCCATCCCGGTGGGGCGTCCGTGGCTGGGGCGCGGGGATGTGAACCGGACCTGGAAGTCGTGGCTGCGGGGCCCGTTCATCGGTTTCCCGTTCGGTGCGATCCCGGCGGGCGGCGCGGAGATCCCCACCTTCCTGTCGTATGTGACGGAGAAGCGCCTGTCCAAGCACAAGGACGAGTGGGGCAAGGGCGCCATCGAGGGCGTGGCCGGGCCCGAGTCGGCGGCGTCGGCCTCGGCGGCGGGCACCCTGGTGTCGATGCTGACCCTGGGCCTGCCGACCACGGCGGTCGCGGCCGTGATGCTGGCCGCCTTCCAGCAGTACGGCATCCAGCCCGGCCCGCTGCTCTTCGAGCGCGAACCCGACCTGGTCTGGGGTCTGATCGCCTCGCTCTTCGTCGGCATGGTGCTGCTGCTCGCGCTCAACCTGCCGCTGGCGCCGGTGTGGGCGAAGCTGCTGCGCATTCCGCGGCCGTACCTGTACGCCGGGATCATGTTCTTCGCGGCGGTCGGCGCGTACGCGGTCGGCGGTGAGGTGATCGACCTGGTCATCCTGCTGATCATCGGCCTGATCGGCTTCGGCATGCGCCGCTACGGGCTGCCGGTGCTGCCCGCCGTCATCGGTGTGATCCTCGGCCCCAACGCCGAACAGCAGTTGCGGCGGGCTCTCCAGATCAGCGACGGCAGCGTGACGGGGCTGTTCAACACGCCGTTCGCGGTGACGGTGTACGCGGTGATCGTGCTGCTGCTGGCCTGGCCGCTGGTGCGCAAGGCGGTGACGCGGGGCCGCGCCACGGCCTGACCCGGTCACCGCGGCACCCGTTCCCGGGTGCCGTCCGGGAAGCGGATCTCCACCTCGCCAGTCGCGGCGACCCGTACGCGCGGTCCTGAACGCCGCGTGTGCGGGTCGCCGTTCGTCTCCGGACCGGCGCTCAGCCCGACGAGGGTCACCAGGAGGTGAGTGCCGCCCGGGTGGGCGGGCAGGGTGAGGTACGGGGTCGCCGAGTGGTGGCCACAGGCATTGGTGCCGACCGCGTGTGCCACTGCCGTCCCGGCGTCCTGCCATCCGTACAGGGCGACGACCGTGCTGGTCAGCCCGTCGGCGCGCCGGGCCGTCGCCCAGCCGGGGCCGGTCGACGCGACCGGCGGCGCGCTGTCGTCGGCGACGGCCCAGCCCCCTTCGCGTACGGGTGTGCCGGGCGGCGCGTCGACGCGGTGCACCCGGACCTCCCAGGGGCCGTGCACCACGCTGACCGTCTCGATGCGGTGGCCTTCGCCGTCGCCCGGGAGCAGGGCCCGGTGCCAGGAGGCGGCGCGGGGGCCCTCGACGCCGAGGGGGTGGATGCGGCCGCGCGGGGTGGGGGTGCCGTCGGGGGCGAGGAGCGCGATGTGGTTGTCGGGGCCCGGTGTCTCGGGGGCCGTGGCGCTGGAGTAGGCGAAGCGGGCGTAGTGCGGGCTGTCGTCGGCCGTTGCCGGTGGGGGCGGGAGGCGGTCGCTGCCGTGGTTGACGAGCCGGACGATCCCGTCGGCGGCGGTGGAGTGCAGCAGCCAGCCCGGTGCCGGTAACGCGAGGCGTACGTCGGCCGTCTCCACCGGGCCGGGTTCCTCGGGCGCGGTCCACACGGAGTGGTCGGCGGGCAGGAGCAGGCCGAGGAAGGCCTTGCTCGCCCAGTACGGGGAGGCCGGGCCCGAGTACCGCTGGGTGACGGGGAGGAAGGGCCCGTACCAGCCGAGCGTGAGGAGTCCCCGGGCGTCGGGCACGCCGCGCTCGGCGAAGTGCTTCAGCGCGCCGGAGGCGAGACGGCGGGTGCGGCCGGGTGGCAGCGGGGTGGCGCCGGCGAGGGCGCCCGCCCACAGGGGGGCCGTCGTCGCGAACCGGTAGGTGAGCGAGCGGCCCTGGTGGACGGGGGCGCCGTCGGCGCCGAAGAAGTGCTGGTGGTCGTGGAGGAACGACCGCAGGCGCGTCCGGTGTTCCGCCACCAGCCGGGGGTCGGCGCGCGGCCCGGCGATACGGGCCCACAGGACCGGATACAGGTGCAGCGCCCAGGCGTTGTAGTAGTCGAACTTGCGGCCGTCGCCGTCGGTGTACCAGCCGTCGCCCCGGTACCAGTCCTCCAGGCGGGCGAGGCCGGCGTCGATCTCGGTGCGGCTGTGCGGGGCGCCGACGGAGGCGAGGAACTCCTCGGTGACGACCTGGAACAGCCGCCAGTTGGAGTCGTTGACCACCGCTTTGACGAAGCCGCCGAGCCAGTCGGCGACCCGCTGCCGTACCCGGTCGTCGAGCCGGTCCCAGATCCAGGGGCGGGTCTCGTGCAGGGCGATCGCGAGGGACGCGGCCTCGACCATGGGCTGGGACCGGTCGGTGATGGGCGGCCAGCGGTCGGGGCCGCGAGGGTCGGTGCCGGCCGCGAGCCCGGCCGCGTACCGCTCGATCAGGCCGAAAACGCCCTCCCCTCCGGAACCGGCGATGCGGAACGCGGCCAGCAGGAAGGAGCGGGCGAATCCCTCCAACCCGTCCGACCAGGGCCCGGAGTGGCTGGGCGGGCCGGGCAGCCGGTACTGGGCCAGGCCCGGGGAGGCGTAGGGCGTCAGGGCGTCGAGGAGGCGGTCGGCGATCGCCTCCCAGTGGGCGCGGGTCCAGCCGGTGAGGGGCGAGGTCAGCGGGTCGGGGGGTGGCAGGTGGGGCAGGTTGGGCAGGTGCGTCGGGTCGGGGAGCGACACGTGCGGCGCGCTCATGCGGGTGCGGTTCCTCCGTTGGTCACAGGGCGCGCCCGGGCGGGGGCGCGCCGACGCTGTCGCGTACGACGATGTGGGTGCCGAGCAGATGGTGGGCCCCGGCGGCGTGCTCGGGGTCCCGCAGCGCGATGCGCACGGCGGCGCGGCCGAGTTCCTCCGCCGGGGTGCGGACGGTGGTCAGGGGCGGGTTGAAGTCCTCGGCGAGCGGTATGTCGTTGTAGCCGACGACGGAGATGTCGCCGGGCACGCGCAGTCCGGTGTCGGCGATGGCGCGCAGGGCGCCGGCGGCGACCATGTCGTCTCCGGCGAAGACGGCGGTGAACTCCCGGGTGGATTTGAGGAGTTCGGTCATCGCGCGGTGGCCGGCGGCCCGGCCCAGGCCGCAGTCGACGACGTGGGCGGCCTCGGGCGGCAGTCCGTGTTCGGCGAGGGCGGCACGGTAGCCGGCGACGCGGGCGTCGAGGGCGGTGTTGCCGGGCAGTCCGCCGAGGAAGACGATCCCGCGGTGGCCGGCCGACAGCAGATGGGCGGTGATGGCGCGGGCCCCGGCCTCGTTGTCGAACTCGACGACGAGCGCGGGGATGTCCGGGTCGGGCGCGGGCCGGCCGCAGAGCACGAGCCGGGCTCCGGAGGAGTCCAGGGCGTGGGCGTAGTGGGCGACGCGCTCGCGGTAGGCGTCGTCCTCGACGACCCCGCCGACCAGGATCACCAGCCGGGCACCCTCCTCCCGCATGAGCTGCACGAACTCCATCTCGCGCTGGGCGTCGCCGCCGGTGGCGCCGACCACGCAGAGCCAGCCGCGGTCGGCGGCCTCCGCCTCCACGCCCTCGGCGACCTGGGCGTAGAAGGGGCTGGTGACCTGGCGGACCACGACGGCGGCCATCTTGCGGCCGCCGCCGACCAGGGCGCGGGCGTGCGCGTTGGCCACGTAGTCGAGGTCGCGGGCCGCCCGCAGGACCCGGGCCCGGGTCGCCGGCGGCACCGGGTGGTTGCCGCTGAGCGCGCGGGAGGCGGTGGCCGTGGACACGCCCGCCCGCTCGGCGACCTCCCGGATCGTGACCCGTCCCTTGGACCCCATGTCGTTCCCCATCCCCCGCGTCTCCTCTTCGGCCCACCGCTGCTCAGGTGTTGGCCGCGTAGTCCTTGGCGTATTCCTCGGCCATTCTGTCGCCGCCCCGGCTCCGCCACTTCTTCACGGCCGCGTCCCACTCGGACATGGGCAGCCGCCCGGCGATGATCCCGGTGACGGTGTCGTCCAGGAACGTCTTGAGGGTGGCGCCCTGGGCGTTGTTCGTCGCCGACTGGAGCCCGAAGGAGGCGTCGCGGATGGCGTGCGGTACGACCTTGCGCTGCCAGGCGTGCAGGGCGCGCACTGCGTCGGGCATGCCGGGCACGAACAGCACCTGGGGGCCTTCGGCGAGGTACTTCAGCGGCAGGTTGGTGTTGTTCTCGACCTCGCCGAGCTTGGTGTACTCGGGCGATCCGTCCTTGCCGCGGGTGAAGTGGACGCCCTCGACGCCGTAGTGGACGAGTTCCCACTCCTGGCTGCCGAAGGGCGCGGCGAGGTAGTCGAGGATGCGCAGCAGCAGTTCGATGCGCTCCTTCCTGGCCTGCTTCAGGACGGTGTAGCCGAAGGAGCGGCGGGCGGCGACGATGCCGCCGGTCTCGCCGTCGACGCTGTACGGCAGGGCCGCGGCGGGGTTCATCTTGCCCTGCGACTCCCGGTACTTGGGCAGGTAGGCGCCGAACCCGTCCTGCATGGAGCCGACGGTGCCGTTGTAGTAGAGGGTCGTCAGGTCGATCTGGGAGATGGACGTGGCGTCGGGGTGGTAGGAGCCGTTCTCGCGCAGCCGGGCCTGGAAGGCGATGGAGGCCTTGTAGCGCTCGTCGGCGGCGGCCGGCAGGAAGGTGCCGTCCTTGGTGACGGCCCAGCGCTGGGGGGCGTTGTGGGCGGCGGAGTGGAAGCCGTTGCCGAACAGGGAGCCGTTGGCGGCGCCGAGCATGTACGTCCTGCCGCGGGTGCCCCGCCGGGCCACGGAGGTGAAGTCCTCGGCGGTCCAGCCCTCCTTCATGCCCGCGTCGGCGAACATGTCCTGGTTGATCCAGAGGGTGGAGCCGGGCAGCGGGCGTTCCAGCGGGATGCCGTAGATGCGGCCGCCGATACGGCCCATGTCCCGCCAGGCATGGGTGGGGATGCCGGCGAGGTTGGGGTAGTCGGCGATCGCGTCACCGGAGAGGTGCGGCGTGAGGTCCTCGGCGCGGCGCTGTACGAACTGTGCCTCACGGGGCAGGGTGAAGCCGGAGAACATGTTGATGATGTCGGGCAGGGCGTCGGCGTCGCCCGCCATCACGGTCGCCATCTTCTTCTGGTAGTCGGCCTGGGAGATGACCGTGTACTCGATCTTCACACCGAGGGCCTTCTCGACGGCCGCCCAGAAGCGGTTGTGCGAGGCGGGCTTGGGCGGGGTGCCGAAGGAGACGGTCATGACGCGGACGGTGGAGCCGTCGCCGGGGGTGCGGGAGACCGACTTGACCAGGTCGGAGGGGTAGGAGGTGTAGCCGGCCTGGACGCCGTCCTCGGTGGGGGCGAGGTCCGGCCTGGGCCCGGTTGCCGGGCGGTGGGCGGGCCAGGGGGCGAGCTTCTTGCCGGCGTTGGAGACGTCGCTGTCGCCGGAGCCAGAGGAGCAGGCGGTCAGCAGACCGGGGACGGAGACGGCGGCACCGCCCACCGCCATGGAGCGCAGGAGGGTGCGTCGGGACATGCGGGGCATGGGTGAATCACCTCGTGTCGGCTTGGGTCAGCTCTTGATGGCGCCGGTGAGCACGCCCTTGGTGAAGTACTTCTGCAGGAAGGGGTAGACGAGCAGGATCGGCACGGTGGCGATCACGAGCACCGCCATCTGCACGGTCTGCGGAGCGGTGACGGTGGCCTCGCCGGTGGTCGCGTCGGTGAGTCCGGCACCGGCCACCACATAGGTGCGCAGCACCTGCTGGAGCGGCCAGTGTTCGCTCTCCAGATACAGCGAGGCGTAGAACCAGGAGTTCCAGTAGGCGACGGCGTAGAACAGACCGACGACGGCGAGCGCGGCCTTGGACAGCGGCAGCACCACCGACACCAGCACCCGCCAGTCCCCCGCCCCGTCCAGCCGGGCCGCCTCGTACAGCTCCTCGGGGACCGACTGGAAGAAGCCGCGCAGGACGACCAGGTTGAACACGTTGACCAGGACCGGCAGGACGAGCGAGGCGTACGAGTCGAGCAGGCCGAGTTCCTTGACGAGCAGGAAGCTCGGGATCATGCCGGGCGGGAAGAGGAACGTGAACAGCACCAGCAGCAGGACCGGTTTGCCGCCGAAGACGCCCGGTCGGGACAGCGCGTAGGCCAGCGTCACCGTGCAGGCGAGGCTCAGCAGGGTGCCCACGATCGTGACACCGGCGCTGACACCGAGGGCGTGGGTGACGATGCCGCCGTCGAAGATGTCGCGGTAGGCGTCGAGCGAGGGTTCCGTGGGCCACAGCACCCAGCCGCCGTTGTCGACGACCTCCGGGGTGGACGCCAGCGAGGTCGACACGATCACCAGGAACGGCACGCACACCAGCAGCACGACCGCGGCGAGGGCGAGGGCCTTCGCGGTCTGGGTGAGCGGCCGGGGTTTCTCCATCCAGCCGGGCCGGGCGGACGCGCTCACTTGTAGACCCCCTGTTCGCCGAGGCGGTGGGCGACCTTGTTGGCCGCGTAGACGAGGAGGGCGCCGACGACCCCCTTGAACAGGCCCGCGGCGGCCGCGAAACCGTAGTCGCCGCCGACGATGCCCTGGTAGTAGACGAAGGTGTCGATGACCTCGGCGGCCTCCGGTCCCACCGCGTCGCGTTGCAGCAGCATCTGCTCGAAGCCGACGGAGAGGATGTCGCCGAGCCGCATGATGAGCAGCAGCACGACCACCGGTCGGATGGCGGGCAGGGTGACGTGCCAGAAGCGCCGCCAGGGCCCGGCGCCGTCGATGGCGGCGGCCTCGTACTGCTGCTCGTCGACCTGGGCGAGCGCGGCGAGGAAGATGATCGTGCCCCAGCCGGCGTCCTTCCAGATGACCTGGGCGACGACGAGCGGCCGGAACGCGTCCGGGTTGCCGATGATGTCGACGGTGTGCAGACCGGCCCCGCTCAGGCCGCTGTTGAGCAGGCCGGTGTCCCCCAGCATCTGCTGGAACAGCGCGACGACGATCACCCATGAGATGAAGTGCGGCAGATACGCCACCGACTGCACGAACCGGCGCACCGAGCTCCAGGTGAGGGTGTGCAGCAGCAGGGCGAGACCGAGCGGCACCGGGAAGTAGAAGACCAGCTGGAGGACGGCGATCCAGAGGGTGTTGAGGAGGGAGTCCCAGAACGCCGCGTCCTCGAACATGCGCTGGAAGTTGCCGAGGCCCACCCAGGGGCTGCCCCACAGGCCGTCGAAGGGCACGTACTCCTTGAACGCGATGACGTTGCCGACGAGTGCGCCGTAGTGGAACAGCAGGAAGTAGGCGACGCCGGGCAGCATCAGCAGGAACAACGTCCGGCTCTGAAAACCTTTACGCTTGCGCTGCACGCCAGCAGGATCACGTCGGCCCGGACTCGCGCCCTTCGTACCTGCTCGTTCCCGTAAGGCAGTTGCCACGGCTCCCCCTCACCTCGGCGTGTCCGGTGGAGGGAAGTTAAAACGTTTTCACTGTGCGGTCAACACTTCTGGCGCGGACGGGAGTTGACCCGGTCGAACCTTCAGGCCGAGAGCAGCCCCCGGCCGAACCAGTCGGAGGACGAGCGCACGCCGGGCAGGGCGAAGAAGTAGCCGCCGCCGGTCGGGGAGATGTAGTCCACGAGCGGCTCGTCGATCAGCCGGGTCTGCGTGGCCTCGAACTGACGCCGCACGTCCTGCTGGTAGCAGCAGAAGACCAGTCCCATGTCGAGGTTTCCGACGTTGTCGACGCCCCGGTCGTAGTTGTAACCCCGGCGCAGGATGCGGGAGTCGTCGGTCGCCGCGGTGCGCGGGTTCGCGAGGCGGATGTGGGCGTCGAGCGGGATGGCCGTGCCGTGCGGGTCCTTGGCGTAGTTCGGGCTGTCGGTCTCCTGGGCGCCGTCCAGCGGGGCACCGGTGTCCTTGCGCCGGCCGAACATCCGCTCCTGCTCGGTCAGCGAGACCCGGTCCCAGAACTCCACGAGCATCCGGATGATCCGGACGACCTGGTAGCTGCCCCCGGTCGCCCAGCCGGGTTCGCCCTGCCCGTCGCGGACCCACACGAGGTGGTCCATCGCGCGGGCCGAGGTGACGTCCGGGTTGGCTATGCCGTCCTTGAAGCCCAGCAGGTTGCGCTGGGCACCGCTGGGCCGGGGCGTGTTCTGGAAGCCGTCGACGCGCCAGCGGAGCTGCATGGCGCCCCGGGTGTGCTTGGCGATGTCGCGCAGCGCGTGCAGCACGGTGTCCTGCCGGGCCGCGCAGATCTGCAAGGACAGGTCGCCGTGGCACTCGGCGGGGTCGAGGTTGTCGTTGGGGAAGGTCCGCATGGGCGTGAGCCGGCGCGGCTTCGCCCCGGCGAGTCCGTAGCGGTCGTCGAAGAGGGAGGCGCCGACGCCGACGGTCACGGTGAGCGCGTCGGCCGGGACGACCGGCCCGAGGATGCCGTTGTCCGAGGGCGGGGCGCCGACACCCAGGTCGGCCGGGGTGCCGCCGGCGGTGAGGAAACGGGCCCGCTGGGTCAGGGTCCGCAGCAGGTCGGCCAGTTCCGCGCGGTCGCCGGCGATGACGTCGAAGGAGACGAAAGCGGCGGCCTGCTGCTGGGGGGTGAGGATCCCGGCCTGGTGGGCGCCGTGGAAGGGCACGGCGGCGTCCCTCCCTTCGGCGGCCCGGGCCGTGCCGTCACCGCTCTCGGCGAGCACGAAACCGCCCCCGGCCAGTACGGCTCCCGCGGCTCCGGCGCCGAGGGCCGTCCTGACGAAGGAGCGGCGGCCGGCGTGGGCGGGGCAGCCCGGCGGAGGCGTGTCGGCGGACGGCATGGGGGCGTTCCCTTCGGCGGGTTCGGCGGGTTCGGCGGATTCGGCGTGGTCGGCGGATTCGGCGTGGTCGGCGGATTCGGCGTGGTCGGCGGGTTCGGCGTGCCGGCGGCGGTGGCCGGTGCTCACGCGGACTTCCTGATCTCCAGCAGGTCCGGCACCGGCGCCAGGTCTTCCAGGAGCTGCCCCGTGGCCCCGTCGATGCGGTCCTTCGCGGTCCGGCCGAGCCGGTCGACGGGGGTCCAGCGGCCGTCGTGGTGCTCGGCGTCGAGCAGTGCTTGGAGTCGTGCGATGTCCGCGTCGACGGTCGGCAGCAGGCGCGGGGCCCGGGGGGTGAGCAACGGCCGCAGTACGGCGAGCAGTTCGCGGGTACCGGCGAGGTCGGCCTCGGCCGTGGCCAGTCCGGTGCCGCTGCCCTGGTCGGTGTCGCCGGTCAGTTCGAACTGGAGGGTGTTCTCCAGGATCTCGTGGGCGCGCAGGGGCAGGTCGGAGGGGTCGAAGTCCTGATGCGGGAAGGCCTTCCGCAACCCGGTGGCGTCGGCTGCGAGTTGCTTCGCCGGGCCCTTGAGCTCACCGGCCGGCCGGCCGTGCCACAGCCCGTACTCGATCCGGTGGAATCCGGTGAAGTCCTTGTCGTGGACCCCGCCCGGCAGACCGTCGGGCCGGCCGTCGATCTCCTGGTCGAAGTCCTCGAAGGTGCCGTAGGCGGCGCCGAGGGAGGCGTAGGTGCGGTGCGCGGTCAGCCAGTCGGCGCGTGCCGTGTCCAGGTGCCCGCCGCGGATGTCCTCGCTGAGGGTCCGGGTCTCGGTGACGAGGGTGGCCAGGCCCCGGTTCACATACGCCTTGTACGCCCGCAGCGGTCCCGCGAGATCCCGCGCGGAGACGGGGGCGACGGCCCTGGCACCGGCGGCGCCGCCCACCCGGACCGCCTTGGAGGTGACGGGCTTGCCGTCGGCGGGGACACAGCGCCAGGCGTACGTACCGCCCGCCACGGTGGCTACGAGGTCCCGGGTGGTGCCGGGGGCCAGGCCCTCGATCTCGCCGTAGACCGCGTGGCTGGCCGGGTCGATGAGGTACACCTCGGACGTCTGGTCGCCGGTGTTGCGCATCTGGAAGGTCTGCCGCCCCGGCTGGGGCGCGGTGAAGCCCTGCCCGCAGTCCTTCACGGAGACGGCGACCGTCTCGCCTCCGGCGGGCTTGGGGCGTGCCAGGGCGACGACGAGTCCGGCCAGGACGGCGGGCACGACGACCACGACGCCCGGGACGAGCCAGGCGGGGCGGCGGCGGGTGGGCCCGGAGGCGGCAGTGGACCGGGGTGGCGGGGCCTGCGTGGGGCGGGGCGGTGCCGCGGACGCGCGTCCGGTGGGGGGCAGTGTCGCGGACGCGGGTCCGGTGGGGGCCGACGGCGCGGACGCGGCCCCGGTGGGGGCCGACGGCGCGGACTCCGACCCGGTAGGGGCCGACGGCGCGGACCCGGACCGCGCAGGAGCCGACGGCGCGGACCCGGCCCCGGTACTGGCCGACTGCGCGGACCCGGACCCGGTAGGGGCCGACAGCGCGGACCCGGACCGCGCGGGAGCCGACTGCGCGGACGCACTCGTGGCTGCGGGCGCAGGCGTACGCATCGCCTGCGCGGACCCGGGTGAGACCGGTGGCCCGGACGCGGACCCGGAGGAAACCACGGGCCCGGGCGCGAGCCCGGATGAGACCGCGGACGCGCCCCGCGTCGGACTCGGAGCCGGGGCGACCCCCCGCACGCCCCTCACGAACAGCGTCATCACCACGCCGAGATACCCGGCGTACCCGGCCACCTGAAGCCACGTCATCGTCGGCGTCAGGTTGAGGACGCCCTGGAGCAGGGTGCTGTACCAGGACCCGGCGTCGACGCTGCCGCCGAGGTCGAGCGCGTAGGCCGTCCCGCCGGGCAGGACCCCGCCCTCCTGGAGGTCGCGCAGCCCGTAGCCGAGCACGCCCGCGGCGATCACGATGAGGACGGCGCCGGTGGCGGTGAAGAAGCGGGTGAGGTTGATGGAGAGCACCCGGCGGTAGAGCCCCCAGCACAGCACCGCCGCCAGCACGAGCCCGATGCCCGCGCCGGTCAGCGGCCCGGCCGACTCGCGTGCGGCGCGGGCCGTGGTCCACAGGAACAGGGCCGTCTCCAGGCCCTCCCGCCCCACCGCCAGGAAGGAGGTGAGGACCAGCACGCCGGCGCCCATGGTCAGTGCCCCGGTGACCTTCTCCCTGATCTCGCCCGCCAGACTGCGGGCCGAGCGGCGCATCCAGAACACCATCGCGGTCACGAAGGCGACGGCCACGATGCTCAGCGTGCCGCCGAAGGCCTCCTGGGCGGCGGTGGAGAGGGACGCCGCGGTGAAGGTGAGGACCGCGCCGAAGCTCATCGAGAGCGCGATCGCCGCCAGCACTCCGGTCCACACCTGCGGCACACGGGACTTGGCGCCCGCCCGCACCAGAGTGGCGACCAGCACGGAGACGATGAGACCGGCTTCCAGTCCTTCCCGCAGTCCGATCAGGAAGCTGGGAAACGCGTCGTCCCACATGTGCTGCGGCCCTCCCGGCCCTCCGCCCCGGCCACCGCGCAAGCGAGTTAGCCAAGGCATGCCTTACCGACGCCGACCATCATGACCTCGACTCTCTGGGCATCCGGTCATGAATGCCTCATGGCCCGGCAAAAGTACGGAGGCTCAAGGTGCGGACTCCCTACAACCACACGCCGAACCACTGCTCCGCGCCGAACTCCTCGAACCGCTCCACCTCGGTGAACCCCAGCTTCGCCGCCAGCCGCATCGAGCGTTCGTTGGCGGTCTGGGTGCAGAGCACCACCGGCTCACCGGGCAGCGCGTCGGCGAACCAGCCGAGTACCGCCGCGCACGCTTCTTCGGCGTATCCACGCCCCCACGCCTCCGGCAGGAACATATAGCCGAGCTCGGCGTCTTTGCCCTCCGGACGGACGCGCCCCGGGCGTTCCGCGTCACGCCGGTCGAGCGTGACCGTGCCGATCATCGCTCCGTCGAGATCGATCACGAACAGGCCGGGGCGCCGCCCGGGCACCTCGGGCACCGCGCGTTCGAGCTCATGACGCGGCCGAGGACCACCGAGGTAAGTGCCCACCTCCGGCGAGGCGAACAACTCGATGAACGCGGCACGGTCCCGGGCCTCGGACTCGCGGAGCACGAGCCGTTCGGTCTTCATCGGGGCAGGTGGCCAGGCGACGGGCCCTAATCCAGTCATGGCGGGCAACCTATCGCGAGGCCGTGCGAGCGATCCCGAAGACGTGGCGGGTCAGCTGGGGTTCCGCATCACCCCGGGACTCTCACCCGGGGAGCGGCCCCGCCCCCTGCGCTCACCGGGGTCGGCACGGGCCCGGATACGCGCCACAGGCCGCGACTGCTCCCCGTTTGACATGGTTCGGACCGGTGGCATGGTGGTGTGCGGGGGCGAACACCGGGAGGTCGGCGTGGCATCCGATTCGGCATGGCGTTCCGCAGCGCGGCAACTGCCGCTCAGGCTCACCGTCGGTGCGTTCTTCCTCAACTCCGGACTGTGGAAACGCGAGGCGGACCAGGCCACCGCTCAGCGACTCCAGCAGTTCGCCGGCGCCACCTACCCCTTCCTGGGCAAGCTCGACGCCCAGAAGTTCACCCGGCTGCTCTCCACCGGGGAGATCACCGTCGCCGCCGCGCTGCTCCTGCCGATCGTCCCTGCCGCTGTCGCCGGGGCCGCGCTCACCGCGTTCTCCTGCGGCACGCTGGGGCTGTACCTGCGGACGCCCGGCATGCGCCAGGAAGGCAGCCTGCGCCCCACTGAGCAGGGAACCGCGCTGGCCAAGGACGTCTGGATGCTGGGCATCGGCGTCTCCCTCATCGCCGAGGGCATGACCGGACACCGCGGACCCGTGACGGCCGTCCTCAGCCCTCGGCGCCGCCTGCCGCGACACTGACCAGACCGCGAGATGCCCCGCCCCTCTTGACGCGTCAATGACAACAATGGCTTGATGCATGGGAGCGCTCCCACCTCACCCAGGGAAGGGACCCCCATGCGCAGAACCCGCCGCTTCTCCCCACGTTTACGCATCGTCCCGGTTCTCGGCCTGCTGGCCGCCCTGCTCCTCCCCCTCGGCCTCACCTTCGCGCCTAGGGCCACAGCCGCGCCGGCGGCGGCCGACCCCGTCCGCATCATGCCGCTCGGCGACTCGATCACCGGCTCGCCCGGCTGCTGGCGGGCGGTGCTCTGGAACCGGCTGCGGAACAGCGGATACACGGACATCGACTTCGTCGGCACCCTCCCACCGCAGGGCTGCGGACAGGCCCACGACGGCGACAACGAGGGTCACGGCGGCGAGTTGGTGACCAACGTCGCCGACCAGAACCTGCTGCCGGGCAGGCTCGCGGCCACCCGTCCGGACATCGTTGTCATGCACTTCGGCACGAACGACGTGTGGAGCAGCATCTCCCCCGACCGCATCCTCGCCGCCTACACCAAGCTCGTGACGCAGATGAGGGCCTCGAATCCGGACATGCGGATCCTCGTCGCGCAGCTCATCCCCATGAACCCGAGCAGTTGCGCGGGCTGCGCGCAACGTGTCGTCGACTTCAACGCGCGGATCCCCGACTGGGCCCGGGCGACCGGCACCGAACGCTCCCCCATCACCGTGGTCGACCAGTGGACGGGCTTCAGCACGGCCACGGACACCTACGACGGGGTGCACCCCAACGCCTCCGGCGACGACAAGATCGCCGCCCGCTGGTTCCCGGCCCTCACGGCCGTCCTCGACGCGGGCGTCCCACAGGACCCCGGCGACCCGGGTGGCCCAGGCGACCCGGGCGACCCCGCGGCTTGCACGGCGCGCTTCCGGGCCGTTTCGACGTGGCAGGGCGGCTACCAGGGTGAGGTGACGGTGACGAACACGTCCGCCTCCGCCGCCTCGGGCTGGACCGCGACGGTCCTGCCGGCGGGCGGCGCGCGCATCGGCCAGGTCTGGAACGGCACGCTCACCACGGCCGCGGACGGTACGGCCACGGTCACGAACGCGGCCTGGAACGGGGCGCTGGCGCCCGGCGCGAGCGCCACGTTCGGTTTTGTCGCCACGGCCCCGGCAACGGCCGGCTCCCCGGCGGCGACCGTCACGTGCACGGCGAAGAGTTCGGGCGCCTGACGCCCGGCGCGAACCAGAACGGGCCCCCCGACCACGAACTCACCGCTCCCTCCCCCCGGGTTCGGACCCGCCCCGCACCAGGCCCCGCCCCATCCCACCCCCACCTCTGGAGCCGCCATGAGACCCCGCACCGCCCCCACCCCACGCGTGGCCACCGTGGCCGTCGCCCTCCTCGGCCTCCTGCTCTCCTTCCTCTCCCTCGGCGCACCGGCGCACGCCGCCCCCACCGGCTTCCGGATCGCCGACGGCCGGCTGCTGGAGGCGTCCGGGAACGACTTCGTGATGCGGGGCGTCAACCACGCCCACACCTGGTTCCCGGACCGGATCAGCTCGCTCGCGCACATCAAGGCCAAGGGCGCCAACACCGTCCGCGTGGTTCTCTCCAGCGGTGACCGCTGGACCCGCAACGACACCGCCGATGTGGCGAACGTCGTCTCCCAGTGCAAGCAGAACCGGCTGATCTGCGTGCTGGAGGTGCACGACACCACCGGGTACGGCGAGCAGAGCGGGGCCGTCACGCTCTCCCGCGCCGCCGACTACTGGATCAGCGTGCAGAGCGCGCTGGCCGGTCAGGAGGACTACGTCATCGTCAACATCGGCAACGAGCCGTACGGCAACACCAACTACGCGAGCTGGACGGCCGACACCAAGGCGGCGATCCAGAAGCTCCGCGCCGCGGGGTTCGACCACACGATCATGGTCGACGCGCCCAACTGGGGCCAGGACTGGGCGTTCACCATGCGGGACAACGCCGCCTCGGTCTTCGCCGCCGACCCGGACGCCAACACGATCTTCTCGATCCACATGTACGGCGTCTTCGACACGGCCGCCGAGATCACCGACTATCTGAACCGCTTCGTCACGGCGAAACTCCCCATCGTCGTCGGCGAGTTCGGCCACAACCACTCGGACGGCAACCCCGACGAGGACACCATCCTGGCCGTCGCCCAGCAGCTCAAGCTCGGCTACCTCGGCTGGTCCTGGAGCGGCAACGGCGGCGGGGTCGAGTACCTGGACATGGTCACGAACTTCGACCCGGACCAGCTCACCAGCTGGGGACAGCGGCTCTTCAACGGCGCGAACGGCATCGCCGCCACCGCCAAGGAAGCCGCGATCTACTCCTCCGGCGGAGGGGACACCACTCCCCCGACGGCTCCCGGTGCCCCGACCGCCTCGGGGGTGACCTCCTCGTCGGCCACCCTGAAGTGGGCCGCCGCCACCGACGCGACCGGCGTCACCGGCTACGACGTCGTCCGGATCAGCGGGGGCGGCGAGACGGTCGCCACCAGCACGGCCACCACGACCGCCACCCTCACCGGCCTGTCCCCCGCCACCTCCTACACCGTCGCGGTCTACGCCCGTGACGCCGCCGGCAACCGGTCGCCCCGCTCGGCCACGGTGACGTTCACGACGTCCTCCGGCGGGTCGTCGTCGTCCTGCGCTGTCGGCTACCGGGTGACGGGCAGCTGGTCCGGCGGCTTCCAGGGCGAGATCACCCTGCGCAACACCGGCACGTCGGCGATCAACGGCTGGACGCTGCGCTGGACCTTCCCGGACAGCCAGCGCATCACCAACCTGTGGGGCGGCACGGCGACGCAGAGCGGCTCCGAGGTCAGCGTCGCGGCCGCCCCGTACACCGCGACGATCCCCGCGGCGGGTTCGGTCACCCTGGGCTTCACGGCCTCCCGGGCGGCGGTGAACCCCAGCCCGACGGCGTTCACGCTGAACGGGGCGGCCTGCTCGGTGAGCTGACCGGGCGGGCATCACCCCCCTGGGTGTGATCCGCGCAACATCCACATCAGAAAGCGGTTTACGCCGGGCCGGAGTGGTGAGGCGGCGGGGATGTCGCACCGGCACCCCACCGCCGTCACTCCGGCCAGACGTGTCCCCGCCCGTCCGTGTTCCCCGCACCGTGCCCGGGAGGTGCGATGAGCGAGGACACCCTGCGTATGCGGGCCGCGGCGGGCACGAGCGGCGAGAGGGGGGCCAGTGCCTCACGCGAGGCCGCCGCACCGCCGAAGCCGGCCGGGCAGCGCGACGCGTTCTTCGACAACGCCAAGTACCTGGCGATCGTGCTGGTGGCGATCGGGCACGCCTGGGAGCCGTTGCGGGACGGCAGCCGGACGGTCAGCGCGCTCTACATGGTCGTCTACGCCTTCCACATGCCGGCGTTCATCGTCATCTCCGGCTACTTCTCCCGCTCGTTCGACGCGAGCCCGGGCCGGATCAGGCGTCTGGTCACCGGACTCGCCGTGCCCTACGTCGTCTTCGAGACGGCGTACACGCTGTTCACGCGCTGGACGGACCAGGAGCCGGACCGGCCCGTCAGCCTGCTGGATCCGTTGTATCTGACGTGGTTCCTGGCGGCGCTGTTCATCTGGCGGCTGACCACGCCGGTGTGGCGGCGCGTGCGGTGGCCGCTGCCCGTCGCGCTCGCCATCGCGATGCTGGCGACGCTCTCGTCGTCCGTCGGCAACGACCTCGACCTGCAACGCACCCTGCAGTTCCTGCCGTACTTCGTCCTCGGTCTGCTGCTGAAGCCGGAGCACTTCAGGATGGTGCGCCGCCGCTCGGCGCGGGTGCTGGCCGTGCCGGTCTTCGCCGCCGCGGTCGTCGTGGCGTACTGGGCGGTCCCGCGGATGACGGGCGCCTGGTTCTACCACCGTGACAGCGCCGCGGAACTCGGCGCTCCGGCCTGGTACGGGCCCGTGATGACGCTGGTGACGTTCGGCTGTTCGCTGCTGCTGGTGGCCTGCTTCCTCGCGTGGGTGCCCGGGCGCCGGGCGTGGTTCACGGCGCTGGGCGCGGGGACGCTGTACGGCTATCTGCTGCACGGCTTCGTCGCCCAGGGGTCCAAGTTCTGGGGCTGGTACGAGCCGGAGTGGGTCCACCGGCCCGTGGGCCTGGTCGTGGTGACGCTCTTCGCCGCGGTGCTCGTGACCGCGCTGTGCACCCCGCCGGTGCGGCGGCTGTTCCGCTGGGTGATGGAGCCCGACATGGCGTGGGCGTTCCGGGACGCACCTCGGCGGACGCGGGAACGGCATGCCGTCCGCGAGGGGAGCGCCGTACGCGGGTGACGCCCGGCGCCCCGCCTCACCCGTCCTGCGTGAGGCGGATCAGCAGCGCGCCGGGCGTGCGCGGCACGGACACCGTCAGCCCCTGCCCGTCCCAGACGGCCCGGCCCGCCTCCGCGGAGGACGGGTGCAGGACGTCCGCGCGGACGGTCCGGCCCGCCAGGTGCCGGACGGGGACGCGGAGTTCGGCCGGTCCGCCGCGCCGCCACACCGACAGGTAGGCCGTGCGGTCGCCGGGGACCTTCAGCCCCAGGGCGAGCCACTCGTCCGTCCAGCCGGGCAGGCCGAGCGGCCAGAACGGCAGGGCCCGCGCGAGGTCCCCGCGGATCGACTTGTAGACCGCGACCGCGTTCCGCACGAGGGCCAGCTGGTGGTCCGACATGCGGTCGAGGTGGCCCGAGAGGTGGATGCGGCCGAGCAGGGCCCCGCCGAGGGTCGTGGTGATCAGTTCGTCGTCGAAGCCGGGCTGCGGATAGGCCCAGACGGCGCCCTGCTCGGGCGGGGCCGCGGTCGGCGCGGCGGCGGCGATGGGCGGGTAGCGCAGGGGGTCCTGCTGGTCGCTGGTGGACTGGAGCTGGGCGACGGCCAGTGTGGCGCCGTCCATGCGCATGCCGCCCGAGGCGCAGTTCTCCACGACGAGTCCGGGGTGGCGGTCCAACACGCCGGACAGCCAGTCCAGGTAGGCGTGGGCGTGGCCCAGCAGTCCGGCTCCCGGTGCGAGGTCGCCGGGTGCCTGGGTGCCGGGGTCGACCACGATGTTGTAGTCCAGCTTGAGGTACCCCACGCCCCAGTCGCCGACGATGCGGTCCACGGTCTTGTCGAGGTGGGCGCGGGCGGCCGGGTGCCGCAGGTCGAGCTGGTGGCGGCCCTGTTCGGCCAGGCGCACGCCGTCGCGCTGGAAGAAGGCCGCGTCGGGCAGTTCCGCCGCGACGGGGCTGCGCACCCCGACGACCTCCGGCTCCAGCCACAGCCCGGGCACCATCCCGCGCTCCCGGATCCGGTCCAGGACGGCCTGGATGCCGCCGTCGGGGAAGCGGCGCGGCGAGGGCTGCCAGGCGCCGACGCTGTCCCACCAGCCCCGGGTGTCGTCGTCGTACCAGCCCGAGTCGATGCAGAAGTACTCGGCGCCGGCGTCCGCGGCGGCGTCGATCAGCGGCCGGAGCTTGGCCGTGGTCGGGTCGCCCATCAGGGTGTTCATGTAGTCGTTGAAGACGACGGGAAGGGCGGTGTGGTCCGGGTGCGGGCGGCGGACCGCCCGGCGGTAGGAGGTCAGGGCGCCGAGCGCCGCGTCGAGGCCGGAGCCGAGGGCCAGGGCCCCGTACACGGTGGCGAACTCCTCGCCCGGGGCGAGCCGGACCCGCCACTGGTGTTCGGCGTCGGTGGGGCCGTTCAGCGCCAGGTAGCTGCCGTGCGCGTGTTCGCCCACGTCCCAGCGCCAGCCGGCCGGGGACTCGACCTGCCACGCCCAGGCCCGGCCGCCGCCGCGCTCCGTCAGCGCCCCCATGGCCAGATGGCCGTCGGTGGGCCAGCTGCCGCGCCCGGTGAGGGCGAGGGCGGCCCGGCTGTCGTGCTGGTGGACGTCGACGTGGATGTCGGCGACGGCTGCGCGCAGCGGCTCGGCGTACCAACGGCACTCGGCGAGCCAGTCGTTGCGGGCCCGGTGGACGTCGAGGGCGTCCGGTGCGGGCAGGCCGCCGAGCAGGAGGCTGCTGACGGACTGGACGACCAGCGGCGCACGGCCCTCGTTGCGCAGGCGGACGCGGGAGCGCAGGACGGACACGCCGGTGGGTGAGGTGAGGTCGATGAACGCCGTCAACCCGGTGTCGTGGTCGTGGAGTTCGACGGTCAGCCACTCCCAGCCGTCGCGTCTTTCCGTGCGGTGGGTCCGGTAGGCGAGCCGGGCGCCGAAGGCCGTGCCGGTGAAGCGGGGTCCTGACCAGCCGCTGCCGTGGCCGAGGGCGGTGAGCTCCACGAGCGGGAGCGCGGAGTGCGGGGCGGCGGGGCGGTCGTCGTCGGGGTGGGCCAGGCGGACCAGCCGCAGCGTCCCGTCGGCGGCGACGGCGAAGCCGGCCCGCAGGGCCTGATGCCCCCAAGTGAACTCGTCCCGCCGCTGGTTGGAGGCCATGTGCGCCGCATCCGCCGTGCCGGTCAAGGTGCTCCCCCTCCTGACCCCGTCCCGTCCTCGGGGAACGGAGGTCCGTGTGAATCCCTCGTTACGGTCTCTTGACGACCCAAGTGTGACCGGTCACAATCCTCGCATGAATGTGACCGGTCACACAAGGCGCCCGGCGAGCATCAGGGACGTCGCGACCGCCGCGGGGGTCTCCTACCAGACGGTCTCGCGGGTGATCAACGGCCATCCCAGCGTCCGGCCGTCCACCCGGGAGCGGGTGCTCGCCGCCATCGAGGAACTGGGCTTCCGCCGCAACGCGACCGCCCTCGCCCTGGCCAGCGGACGCAGCCGGGCCGTGACCGTGCTCACCGCGAACACCACCCACTACGGCTACGCCTCGATCCTCCAGGGCATCGAGGAGGCCGCCCGGGCGGCGTCGTACGCGGTCGGGATCGGGGTGCTGGAGTCCGCCGAGGACGCGGCCGTCGCCGCCGAGGTGCAGCGCGCGGCGGACGCGGGCGGCGGGATCGTCGTGATCGCCTACGATCCGGCCGGTGTCCGGGCGCTGGAGGCGGTGCCCGCCGGGCTGCCGGTGGTGGGCGTGGTCGAGACCCCGGCGAGTCCGCCCGGCGGCGACCGCCCGTGGGTGTGGGCCGACGACCGCGAGGCCGCCTACCAGGCGACCCGCCATCTGCTCTCGCTCGGCCACGAGACCGTGCACTACGTGGCCATCCCGTCCAGCACCCGCCGCACCAGCGCCCGCACCGGCGGCTGGCGGCAGGCGCTGAAGGAGGCCGGCGCCCCGGAACCCCGCCCCGTGCAGAGCAGTTGGGGACCGGCGGGCGGGCACGCGGCCGGGCTGAAGCTGGCGAGGGACCCGTCCGTCACCGCCATCCTGTGCGGCAACGACGACCTCGCGCTCGGCGTGCTGCGCGCCCTGCACGAGACGGGCCGCCCGGTGCCGGGCGAGGTCAGCGTGGCCGGTTTCGACGACGCCCCGCACTCCGCCTTCCTCACCCCGTCCCTGACGACCGTACGCCTGGACTTCACCGGCCTCGGGCGCTCGGCGTTCGCCCTGCTGCACGGCGTGCTGGAGGAGTCCGCGCCGGTCGCCCCGCATCCCGTGTCGGTGCCGGAACTGGTGGTGCGGGAGAGCTCGGGGCCACCGCCCGCCCGCACCTGAACCATCGGCACCTGAACCACCCGAACGAGCCCAGCAGTTGTGAGTCCCGCTTTGTGAACCGAACCGCCTGCTTGGAAAGGCACGAGATGAAGAGAAGAGCTCTCCCCGCCCTGGCGCTGATATGCGCCGTCGGCCTGGCCGCCACCGCGTGCAGCGACCCCACCGCCGGGGACTCCGGTTCGGACGGTTCGGACGCCAAGCAGACGGCGGTGAACCCGACCGCCCGGCTGGACGGCGTGAAGCTGACCATGTGGACCGCGCAGAACACGGTGACCGCGCCCAAACAGGTCATCGACGCCTTCGAGAAGGCCACCGGCGCCAAGGTCGACACCCAGGCGATCCCGGACCTCTACGAGCAGAACGTGCCGACGAAACTGGCCTCCGGCGACCGCCCCGACCTGATGTTCTGGCAGCCGTCCATCTCCACGCTGCCGTTCGTCCAGCCCAAGCAGAACCTGCTCACCCTCGACAAGGAGCCGTGGGTCTCCAAGCTCGGCGACACCGAGAAGTCCCTCGGCGTCATCGACGGCAAGCGGTACGCGGCGATCGTCACCAGCCCCGCCATGCTCGGCGTCTACTACAACAAGGACGTCTTCAAGCAGGCCGGGCTGAGCGAGAAGGACTTCCCGACGTCCTACGACGAGCTGCTCGCCCTCGGCCACAAGGTCGTCGACAAGACCGACGCGGCCGCCTTCTACGAGGCCGGCGGCGACAAATGGCCGCTGCAGTGGCAGATGCAGGTGCAGCTCACCGACCTCGACCGGCAGTGGTGGGCCGATCTGAACGCCGGCAAGAAGAAGTGGACCGACCCGGTCGTCGTCGGCGCGATCAAGAAGTACAAGGAGAAGCTGCTCGACGCCGGGCTCGCCCAGAAGAACTACCGGACGGGCACCTTCACCGGGCAGGCCGACGCGCTGTGGAAGGGCGACGTCGGCATGGTCCTCAACGTCACGTCCTTCCAGAGCCAGTTGCAGGCCAAGTACTCCACCGCGGAGCTCGACAAGAAGATCGGCTGGTTCCCGGTCGCCAACTCCTCGGCCACCGGCCTGTACTCCCCCGACCAGACCAACGGTGTCGTCGCCTTCAAGACCGGTGACGACAAGCGGCAGAACGCGGCCCGGCAGTTCCTCGCCTTCTGGCTCGGACCGGACTACGCGGACTACATCAAGACGATGAAGATCCCGTCCGTGCAGCCGTCCGTGCCCACTCCCGACGGGCTGCCCGAGACGTCCAAGGCCCAGATGGCGGCCCTGCCCAAGGCCATCGGCGTCTTCCAGGCCAAGGCGATCGTCGCCCCCGACACCCACCTCTACCTGGCCGACATGATCTTCGGCAAGAAGAGCCCGCAGCAGGTCGCGCAGGCGATCCAGGACCAGTTCGCGCAGGTGGCCAAGGCCCAGGGCGCTCCCGGGTTCTGACCATGGCGGACACGGTCGTACGTACGCGCAAGCAGCCGGCCGCACCCGGCGCACCCAAGGGCGTGGGACGGCTGCCACGCGCCGCCGTCCACCACCCCTGGTGGTTCGCGCTCCCCGCGATCGTCGTCTTCGCGGGCTTCTTCCTGGTGCCCAACCTGCTGAACTTCTACTACCCGTTCACCAACTGGTCCTCGTACCACGCGGACATCGCCTTCACGGGCCTGGACAACTTCCGGACCATCGCCGAGGACGGCTCGCTGCTGCGGGCGATCCGCACGACCCTGGTGTACGCGCTGCTGGCGGCGCTGTTCCAGAACGGCTTCGGGCTCGTGCTGGCGCTGCTGCTGGAGGACGACAGCCGCTTCAACCGGTTCTTCCGCGCCGTCTTCTTCCTGCCGGTGCTGATCTCGGCCCTGGCGACCGGTTACGTCTTCCAGGCGCTGCTCGACCAGGACGGGGCCCTCAACTCCGTCCTGGGCACGGACGTCCCGTGGCTGGGCTCGACGACCTGGACGCTGGCGATCGTCACGCTCATCCACGGCTGGAAGTGGATGGGCCTGTCGATGCTGATCTATCTGGCCGGGCTCAAGGGCATCCCCGGCGAGATGCTGGAGGCCGCGAAGTGCGACGGCGCGGGGCCCTGGCGGACGTTCCGGTCGGTGCGCTGGCCGATGCTCGCGCCGGCCGTCACCTTCAACGTCACCACGGCGCTGATCGGTTCGATGAACACCTTCGACATCGTGCAGGCCACCACGGGCGGCGGCCCCGCGGCCTCCACGGAGGTCTTCAACATCTACATGTTCCGGATCTTCGGGCAGGGCCTGTACGCGCAGGCCTCCGCGATGAGTCTCGTCCTGTTCCTGGTGGTGGTCGTCGTGGCGATCCCGCTGGTCGTGGGGCTCCGGCGAAGGGAGCAGCTGCTGTGACCGCGGTGTGGCGGTACGGCCGCCCGTCCCTCGTCGTCCTGCTCGCCGCGCTGGCCGTGGGCGTGCCGCTGTGGCTGGTCGCCGTCACCTCGGCCAAGCCGCAGGCCGAGGCGATCAAACCGAATCTGGACCTGCCCCGGCACTGGCAGCCCGCGAGCAACTACGCGGACGCCGTCGGCCAGGGCGAGATGCTGCGCGGTTTCCTCAACTCGCTGCTGGTCGTGGTGCCTTCGGTGGTCCTCGTGCTGATCCTGGGCGCGGGCGCGGCCTGGGTCTTCGCCCGCCGGAAGTCGAAGCTGGTCTCGGCGGCGTACGCGCTGTGCATCAGCGGACTGCTGCTGCCGCCCGCCGTCATCACCATCGTGATGGAGCTGCGGCAACTGGGGCTGTCCAACACCCGCCCCGGCATGATCGCCGTCTACACCGGGATGTACCTGTCGACGTCGATCTTCTTCATGACCGGTTTCATCCGCGCCATCCCCATGGAGCTGGAGGAGGCGGCCCGGATGGACGGGGCGAGCCCGTCGCGGATCTTCTGGCGGATCGTCCTGCCGCTGCTCCGGCCGGTGATCGCCACCGCGACGATCATGGTGATGCTCTACGCCTGGAGCGACATCTTCTACGCGTTCTTCGTCCTCGGCGGCGGAGAGCGGGCGACCCTGCCGCTCAACCTCTACCAGGTCGCCAGCGCCCAGCTCTACCTCAACAACTGGCATCTCGTCTTCGCGTACGTCGTGGTGATGAGCCTGCCCATGGTCGCCGTGTTCCTCGTCGGCCAGCGAAAGATCGTGTCCGGAATCACCAGTGGAGCCGTGAAGTGACTGGAGGTCCAGCAGCGTGATCACCCCCGCCCGCACGAGAGCCGGTACGAGGTCTCGTACCAGAACCGCTTTGATGACAGCACTACTTGGAGCAGCCGCCATGGCAGCCACCCTCCCCGCAGCCGGCAACGCGGCAGCAGCGGACCCCCAGCGCCTCACCGTCGACCTCAAGGCCTCCCAGGGCCCGGTGATGCTGGGCGCCAACGGCTCGCTGTACGGCCTCAGTGACGACGGCGTGCCCAGCGACGCGGCGATGGAGCCGCTGAAGATCACCAGCGTCTCGCAGAAGCCGGAGGGCGGCGCCCAGCACCCCAACGGCGACGCGCTCACGGTCTCGAAGTCGTTCTTCCGCACCGGCGGCGGCGAGATCAACGTGATGATGCAGGACATCTACGCCAAGTGGCCCTACGAGGACCTCGGCATCGCCGACTACCTCCCCAAGGTCGACAAGATCGTCAAGGAGGTCTCGGCCGACCCGAACAGCGACCGCTTCGTCTACATCCCGTTCAACGAGCCGGACCAGATCTGGTACAAGCTCGGCGTCGAGGACCAGGCACAGTACGAGAAGAACCGCGACCGGTTCTTCCAGGACTGGAAGACGGTGTACCACCGGATCCGCGCGATCGACCCGGACGCGAGGATCGCCGGACCCAACGAAGCCGCTTACCACACCCGCCTGTTGAAGGACTTCCTGGCCTTCGCCAAGCGGGAGAACGTGCTGCCCCAGGTGATGACCTGGCACGAGCTGGGCTCCGGCTCGCTGCGCGACTTCCAGGCCCACTACGACGACTACCGCAAGCTGGAGCGCGAGGCGGGCATCGCCCCGCTGAAGATCAACATCGACGAGTACGCCAACCGCCGCGACCTGTCCGTGCCGGGGCAGCTCGTGCAGTGGGTCTCGATGTTCGAGCGCAACAAGGTGTACGCCAACATGGCGTACTGGGACGCCGCCGGCAATCTCAGCGGCCAGGTGGTGCGCTCGAACATACCCAACGGCGGCTGGTGGCTGTTCCGCTGGTACGCGGGCATGACCGGCGACACCGTGAAGGTGACGCCGCCGCAGCCCAACACCATCGACACGCTCCAGGGGCTGGCCTCCCTCGACACCTCCCGCCGCCAGGCGCAGGTCCTGCTCGGCGGCTCGGCGGGCGACTCGGACGTGGTCGTGCGCGATGTCCCCCGATCGGTGTTCGGCCGTACGGTCACCGCGACCGTCGCCGAGGCCGCCTGGTCCGGCTACGAGGGGCAGCACGCGGCACCGCGCGTACTCGCGCGCACCAAGGTGAAGGTCGCGGACGACGGCTCGGTGACCGTCCCGCTGCGCGGCCTGCACAAGATGTCGGCGTACCGGATCGTCCTCACCCCCGGCGGCTCCGGCACCCCGTCCGCCGCCTCCGTCCCGTGGTCGGCGTCGTACGAGGCCGAGGACGCGGCCATCACCGACGGCAAGGTCTACACGCAGGGCACGGTCCAGAACGCCAACGGCTACGCGGCCTCCGGCACCAAGGACGTCGGCTCGCTCAACCAGCCCGGCAGCAAGGTCGCCTTCTCGGTGACGGTGCCCAAGGACGGCACGTACGACCTGGCGATCCTGTACGGCAACCAGTCCGGCGGACCCGCCACGCAGAAGATGTCGGTCGACGGCGGCGACCCGGTGACGGTCACCTACCCCTCCACGGAGAACTGGACGTACCGCGCCAAGCAGGATGTCAGTGTCCAACTGAAGGCGGGCACACACCAGTTGACCCTGTCCAAGGGCGACGGCGAGGTCACCCTGGACCGGATCGACCTGACCACCCGGACGGGCGTGCCCTCCGCGTCCTACGAGGCCACGCTGGCGGACATCAGCGGCAAGCCGTCGTACGACTACACCTCGTCGGCCGGCGTGGGCACGGGCTCCCTGGTCCTGCGCTCCGGTGACAAGGCGGTGTTCGACGTCTACGCCCCGCGGGACGGCTACTACACGGTGGTGCCGCGGACCTCGGCGGCCGTGCGGCTCGCACTGCACGGGGAGACGGTGACGGCCGCGCCCGGCCGCCCGCTGCGGCTGTACCTGGTCGCGGGCAACAACCGGATCGCGATGACGTCCGGCCACAGTGCCGTCCGCTCGCTCGACGTCTCCGGCGACGGCTCGGCCGCCGGCACCCTCTCCTACGAGGGCGCCTCGGCCACACTCGCCGGCGGCGCCAAGCTCGTCGACTCCCCGCACGCGTCGGCCGGCTCGTACATCGGCTGGCTCGGCAACAGCCCCTCCAGCACCGCCGAGTTCACGGTGGACGCGCCCCGGTCCGGCCGCTATCTGCTCGTCGTCCACTACGCGCACAACGACCGCCGGGACAACGGCCACGCCTACAACACGGACATCATGTCCCGCACGGCGGACATCACGGTCGGATCCGCCGACCCGGTGAAGGTCACCTTCAAGAACACCTGGAGCTGGGACGACTACTGGACCGTCGGCGTCCCGGTCGATCTGGCGAAGGGCGCGAACAAGGTGACGTTCGGCAACGCGAGCGCCTGGGCGCCGAACATCGACCGGATCGAGCTGGGCCGGGTCGTGGGCTGACGCGCACGGTGACGGGGGCGGGTGCGGAGGAGCGAGTGGTTCTCCTCCGCACCCGACGGCAACGCCTCGCCCGTCGGGTGGTGGGCCGAGCAGGGCCGCCACCCGGCGCGGCCGGTCCGCTCGTGTGGGCGGGGTGCCGCCGCGCCGCATCGTCCGGCCTGCCTCGCCGTACGGACGGCTGCCCGGCAGGACGCGCGGCGGCCGCTCGCCGTCGGCAGTCCGCTGCCCGCCCTCGCGGCCCTGGGCGCGGTGCTGTGCTCGCCCCTGGGCCGGCGGGCCGGCCGTGTGGAACAAGCCCGCTCGCCCGGCGGCAGGCGCCGGCGGGGATCACAACGGGCTCCCCACCCGGTACGCTCGCGCCGTGCCCGGCCCGGGCGAGAAAGGACACGACACCATGTTCGGACTGAGCGAGCTCGCGATCCTCCTCATCGTCGTCATAGCCGTGATCGGGGCCAGGAAGCTGCCCGAACTGGCCCGGTCGGCCGGCAAGTCCGCCCGCATCCTCAAGGCCGAGGCACGAGCCGCCAGGGACGAGGAGGCCGGGACGGCCCCCGCGCCGCGGGTGGTCCAGGGCGAGGTCGTCCCGCCCGGCGCGCGGGCGGCGGACGCCCCGGACCCCCGCTGACCCGTCCCCTGCCTACAGCGAGCGCTCCAGGCGGTCGGCCACGAGCTTGACGAAGCGCGCGGGGTCCTTGGGCTGGCCGCCTTCGGCGAGCACCGCCAGCGTGTGGAGCAGCTCGGCGGACTCGACGAGGCCCGAGCGGTCCTCGCGCTCCTTGTACGCCTGGTTCAGGTTCTTCACCAGCGGGTGGCCGGGGTTGAGTTCGAGGATCCGCTTGGTGCGCGGCACCTCCTGGCCCATCGCCCGGTACATGTTCTCCAGGGCCGGGGTCAGGTCGTGCGCGTCCGAGACGACACAGGCCGGGGAGACGGTGAGCCGCGCCGACAGGCGCACCTCCTTGATGTCCTCGTCCAGCTGCTCCCGCATCCAGCCGAGCAGTCCGGCGTACTCCTCGGTCTGCTTCTCCCGCTCCCCGCCGGCCTTCTCGTCCTTCTCGCCGTCGAGGTCGATCTCGCCCTTGGTGACGGAGCGCAGCTTCTTGCCCTCGTACTCGCCGACGGCGTCGACCCACACCTCGTCGACCGCGTCGGTGAGCAGCAGGACCTCGATGCCCTTGTCGCGGAACGCCTCCATGTGCGGGGAGTTCTCGATGCTCTGCCGGGATTCGCCGGTGATGTAGTAGATGTCCTGCTGGCCGTCCTTCATCCGCTCCACGTACTGCGCGAGGGTGGTCGGCTCGTCCTCGGCGTGCGTGGTCGCGAACGACGCGACGGCGAGGATGGCGTTCCGGTTCTCGGAGTCGGTGACCAGGCCCTCCTTCAGGACGGTGCCGAACTCCCGCCAGAACGTGGTGTAGCGGTCGGCGTCCTTGGCCTTGATCTCCTTGACCGTGGAGAGGACCTTCTTCGTCAGCCGGCGCTGCATCATCGCGATGTGCCGGTCCTGCTGGAGGATCTCGCGGGAGACGTTGAGGGAGAGGTCCTGCGCGTCGACGACGCCCTTGACGAAGCGGAGGTAGGGCGGCAGCAGCGCCTCGCAGTCGTCCATGATGAAGACGCGCTTCACGTACAGCTGGACGCCGCGCTTGAAGTCCCGCGTGAACAGGTCGTGCGGGGCGTGCGAGGGCACGAAGAGCAGGGCCTGGTACTCGAAGGTGCCCTCGGCCTGGAGCCGGATCGTCTCCAGCGGCTCGCGCCAGTCGTGACTGATGTGCTTGTACAGCTCGTGGTACTCGTCGTCGGACACCTCGTCGCGCGAGCGCGCCCACAGGGCCTTCATGGAGTTGAGCGTCTCGGGCTCGGGCGCGTCCTCGCCGTCGGCCTTGTCCGGGACCATCCGGATGGGCCAGGTGATGAAGTCCGAGTACCGCTTGACGATCTCCCTGATCGTCCACGGCGAGGTGTAGTCGTGGAGCTGGTTCTCCGGGTCGGCGGGCTTGAGGTGGAGCGTCACGGAGGTGCCCTGCGGGGCGTCGTCGACCTTCTCCAGCGTGTACGTGGACTCGCCGCGCGAGGTCCAGCGGGTCCCCTGGCTCTCGCCGGCGTGCCGGGTCACCAGCGTCACCTCGTCCGCCACCATGAAGCCGGAGTAGAAGCCGACGCCGAACTGGCCGATGAGCCCCTCCGCGCCGCCCCCGTCCTGGGCCTCCCGCAGTTCCTTCAGGAAACGGGCCGTGCCCGAGTTGGCGATGGTGCCGATGAGCCGTCCGACCTCGTCGTACGACATCCCGATGCCGTTGTCCCGCACCGTGAGGGTCCGGGCGTCCTTGTCTACGTCGATCTCGATGTGCAGGTCGGACACGTCCGCGTCGAGCGAGTCGTCCCGCAGCTTCTCCAGGCGCAGCTTGTCCAGCGCGTCGGAGGCGTTGGAGACGAGCTCCCGCAGGAAGACATCCTTGTTCGAGTAGACCGAGTGGATCATCAGCTGGAGCAGCTGACGTGCCTCTACCTGGAACTCAAACGTTTCGGTCGTCATGGTTCGCGAATACCTCACAGGTCCCACTGTCGCCTGAACTGGTGGCAGTCACTTTAAAACACCACGTCAGGCCTCAGGCCCGGATGTCACACGAGGTGGGCGAAGACGACCAGGTTCTCGGTGTAGTCCCGGGCCTGACGGTCGTAGGGGCCCGAGCACGTGATCAGCCGGACCTGGGCGTCCGGGGTGTCGCCGTACACGCGCTCGCTGGGGAACTCGTCCTTCTCGAAGGACTCCGCGTCGTCGACCACGAAGGTCGCCCTGCTGCCGTCGGCTCGCGCCACCTGGAACCGGTCACCCTTCCTCAGCTCGCTGAGCCCCGCGAACACGGCCGGTGACGTCGCGGTGTCCACGTGCCCGGCGATGATCGCGGTTCCGGCCTCCCCGGGCGAGACGCCCTTGGCGTACCAGCCGACGAGGTTGGTGTCGTGGGCCGGAGGCGGTTCGAGCTGACCCGAACGGCCGATGACGAGGTCGGTGAAGGGCGCGTCCACCGAGATCTTGGGGATGTACAGGCGGACCGGCCGGGACCGCGGCAGATGGCGCCCGGTCCCGGACGCGGCGGTTCCGTGCGGCGCCGCGGACGAGGGCGGCGCGTCGGGCACGGCGGGCGCGGCCGGCGAGACGGCCGGCGGGGCGTGCGGCGGGCCGCCGGTGTCGGACGACGACTCACCACGGCCGGCGACCATGCTCACGGTCAGGACCAGGGCGGCGAGACTCCACAGGACCGTCATGACGGTACGGAATCGCCGCCTCGACGGCGCGAGGCCGGGCTCGGCAGGGGGAAGGGGGCTGGCTGCCATAGGGAGACCACCTCATTCGGGCACGGCAGCGGAACGGACACGGCAGCGGGGACGGCACACGGGAGGACGAGCCGGGCCGCCGCGACGCGAGGAGCACGTGCGGCGGCCACGGCGGCTACGGGGTCAGGCCTCGGTCATGCCACGCCCCGGGAGGCCTTCTGGCGCCGCAGTGCGTACAGACCGGTGCCGGCCACCGCCAGTACCGCGAGACCGCCGGCCGTCACGCCCGGCCCGGCGGCCAGCGCGCCGCCACCGGTGTGCATCCCGCCGTGCGGCTTGTCGTGCTTGTCGCCGTGCCCGGATTCCTTCCCACGGCCCTCGTGCTTGCCGTGCTCCTCCTGCTTGCCGCCCCAGGAGTCCTCTTCCTTCTTGTCGCCCCAGGAGTCGTCGCCGCTCCCGCCGTCCTTGAAGGCGTCCTGGTCCCAGTCGTCCGAGTTCACCACGGCCAGGGCTCCGCTGCCCGTGTGCATCCCGCCGTGCGGCTTTTCGTGCTTGTCGCCGTGCCCGGATTCCTTCCCGTGGCCCTCGTGCTTGCCGTGCTCCTCCTGCTTGCCTTCCTTGCCGTGCTCGCCGTCCTTGCGGTGGTCCTGGTCGTCCCCGGCGTCCGCGGGCACCGCGGCCAGGGCTCCGCCACCGGTGTGCATCCCGCCGTGCGGCGCGTGGTGTTTGCCGTCCTTGTCGTGCTCCTTGCTGTAGGAAGTGGTGTCGTGGTCCCAGTCGCCCATCGCCTCGGCGTAGGCGGCGGGTGCGGCGATCGCGAGGGCGGCGGTGGCCGTGGCCGTCGCGAGCAGCATGCGGGCAGAGCGCATCGGTGAGTCCTTCCGTCGCGGACCGGGCGCTGGCGCCTCGCCAGCTCACGAGACCCGGCCTCGACGTGAACCACCGTCAGTCATGCCGGACCCTCCCACCATCCGGGGCGTTCACACGGGTTACAACTCCACCCTGACGGCGGCATCCGCCCCGGCCGCCCAGCGCGTCACCATCGCCTCTGCCGCTGCCGGCCCAGGCGGCTCGGGTCCGGGTCGACCAGTTGGGCCGCCATGCCGACGAGGACCAGCCCGGTCGCGATGAGCAGCCCCTGCGCCAGGGCGATGCCGGAGCCCAGCACGGCCACGCCGAGGGCCAGGGCCCACCACGCTCCGGTACGCCGGTACTCCCGGGGCCGGGCCGGGCGCCCGGCTCTCATGGCCCGGGTGAACCTGGGATCCTCCTGCTCGAGTCGCGCTTCGAGGTCGACGAGACGCGCGTCTTCGGACTGGGGCACGGCTTCTCCTTCCCGGAACCCGACAGCGCTTCGAAGCAGGGCACGGCCGAGGCCATGACGAGTGCTGGGGGTGTCGGGCCGCGTGACGGTACAGAGAGAGACGGCCCGCCGACGCGCGGCGCGGCCGGTCTCACCAGGGCTTCAGCTTCTCCCCCCTCCAGCGGCGTCCGCCATGGGGCCCACACCTCATCCTTCCCGGCGGCCGCGCTGTACGAACGCCGGGCCGTACGGCGGATGTTCGGTCCGTGGAGGGGTGACGGCACGGATGGCATCGGGGGTGCGGGGAACCGCACGAGCGGCCACGACGACGGCCGCGGATGCGGGGTATGCGGGAACATGCCCGGCTCGCCGGCTTCCCCGCCCCGCCCGGCACGACGGGAGCGGGCCGTCACCGAACGGCCTGAGGGACCGTACGGAACCGCCCGCTATGCCGTTGGCGTGACGGCTGACCGAGTCCTGAGGGCAGGTCCTACCGCTCGGCCTCGGCCGGACGGGCGGCGGAGGCGGAGGACGGTGTGCTGTCGTCCTGGGGCCGGGGCTCGGTGTCGTACGACGGGGCCGTGCGACCGGGCAGGACGTCCTGGGCCGGCCGGAGCGCGCGGGCGAGCAGGTGCGCCTGCCCGGCGGCGATGGGACCGAGGACGGCGAGGACGAGGACGTACCCGGCGATGAACGGGGCGAGCCGGGCGTCGAGTCCGGCGCTGGCGGCCATGGCGGCAAGGATCAGCGCGAACTCCCCGCGGGCCAGGAGGGTGGTGGCGATCTCGGCGGCGGGCTGGGTGCCGTAGCGGTACACGCGGGCGACGAGGAGTCCCGCGGCGACGTTCATGACGACGGTCAGGACCGCCGCCGCGGTGACCGGACCGACGACGGAGACGATGTCGCCGGGGTCGATGGAGAGCCCGAAGGCGAAGAAGAAGATCGCCGCGAAGGCATCGCGCAGCGGATGCACGAGTTCCCGGATGCGCGGCCCGGAGGGCGTGCCGGCCAGGATCAGGCCGACCATGAACGCGCCGATGGCGTCGGCCACCCCGAGGACCTCGGCGACTCCCGCCACGAGGACGGCCGCGCCGAGGAAGCTGATGACGAGCAGTTCGTTGTCGCGGGTGGCGATGAGACGCCCGACCAGCCGGGTGCCGTAGCGGGCCGCGGCGGCGAGCAGCAGCAGGAAACCGAAGGCCTTGGCGCCCTGGAGGACCATGTCGCCGACGCCCCGGGCGCCGCTGATGACCGGCTGGAGCGCGGCGAGGTAGAGGGCCAGGAAGATGTCCTCGACCACGATGACGCCCAGGATGAGGCGGGTCTCCGGACGGCCGATGCGGCCCTGGTCGATGAGGATCTTGGTGACGATGGCGGACGAGGAGATCCCCAGGACACCGGCGAGAACCAACGCCTCCCGGACGCCCCAGCCGAGGGCGAAACCGAAGAGCAGACCCGCACCGACGTTGAGCAGCAGATAGATGCCACCCGCCGTCAGCAGCCGCCGGCCGCCGCTCTTGAGGTCGTCGAGGTGGAACTCCAGACCCAGGTAGAACAGCAGCAGCACCAGTCCGAGCGCGGAGAGCATCTCGAAGTCGTGTGCGTCCTCGACGATGACCAGACCCGGGGTGTGCGGGCCGAGCAGGATGCCCGCGAGCATGAACAACGGGATCGTCGGGAGTCCGATCCTGCCGCCGAGGCGGGCGAGGAAGGCGGCGGCCAGGAAGGCCCCGCCCATGGCGAGGAGGCTGTCAGCGTGTCCCACGGATCACCGCCTTCGCGGGCGCGCCGGGGGCGGATCGTTTCACCGTGCGGGGATGGATAGGGGCTCCTCCTTCGTGGGGCCGGTTCGGACGGCGTCGTGCGCGTCTCGGCGCCGGCCGAGGCCGCGGCCATGACAACGGGCGCGAGCCTCGGCGACGCCGCCAGCGTCACACGGGCCCCGGGGCGGTCACCATCGGTGCCCGCACCCATTTGGGGGTGGGAGGCGACCCCCATCCTCGGGGCCCATCACCCGGGTCCTGTCACGGGGGCCGGTCGCCCGGGAGCACCCATCACGGGTCGGCGCCGGTCACAAGCGGGACCCGCCCGTGAGGGGCGACACCCCTCACGGGGGGGACCCGTCACACGGGACGCGGGGGGACCCGTCACACGGGACGCGGGGGGACTCGTCACGGGGGGGGGACCCGCCCCGGGGGGGGACTCGCTACGGGGGCAGCACCCGTCACGGGGGGGGCCGCACCCGTCACGGGGGGCAGCACCCGTCACGAGGGCCCGCCAGGCCCATCACGGGGGGGGCGGCATCCGTCACGGGTCGGACCCAGCACGAGGGGCGGCACCCGTCACGGGAGGGGGCGGCACCCATCACAGAGGTGGCCCCCGCCCCCCTGTCACACGTGGCGGTGGTCGATGCCCAGCAGGCTCGCCGCCGCCCTGAAGTCGGCCGCGTGGGGGCCGACCGCGAGGGACCAGTGGTGGCCGACACCCGTGGCGCTCCACGCGTCCACCCATTCGCCGGGATCGCGGCCGAAGTCGACGCGGCTGGTGGTGTTGCCGATCTCCAGCAGGGGTCCCGGTACGACGGTGCCCTCGGAGGTGACGAAGGACAGGCTGCCGTCGGCGTCCTGGCCGAGGCCGAGCAGGGTGACGGGCCCGTGCTGGACGTCGAACTCGACGCTCACGCCCCAGCCGCGTTTGCCGTGGTAGACACCGAGCCCGCGCAGCAGCGGGTCGCGCGCGCCGACCGCGAGGTGGGCGGGTCCGTCGTGGCCCATCTCCACGACGCCGTCCTCGAAGTTCAGGGCCTGGATCTCGGTGAAGGAGCCGCCGGCTCCGACGCTCTGGGAGGCGAGCTGGGCGACGCTGGTGCGCAGTTCGTACTCCCCGGCCGCCGGCACGCCCCGGGCCGTGAGCAGGGAGGCGCCCAGGATCATGCCGGCACCGAGCCGCTCGTGCAGTTCCCCGTCGAGGCCCCGGTGGTAGTACGCGAGGCTGTCGAGCTGGAAGTCCGCCACGAGCCGGTCCAGGGCGACCGACACGGTCGCGCCCCAGGCGAAGTCCTCCTCCACCACGCTGTCGTCGAGGGTGAAGACCTGCCGGGCGAGCGCCATCCGCTCCCGGGTCTCCTGCTCGGTCACGCGCTCCACCCGGTGCCGCAGGTCGTCGAACTCCAGCACCTCCACGTGCGAGCCGAACGTCGTGGACAGCAGCGTGGGGTCGGTCTGCACGTCGAGCATGCCGGGGTACACGTGTCCCATGAGGCCGTGCCGGGCGTGCCGGAGCGCGGCGCGGATGTGCGCGGCCCGGATCCACTGTTCGATGCGCCGCCAGGCCGACTCCTGCCGCAGCCAGCCCGAGACCGACCGGAAGGGGATGCCGGCGCGCCGGAACACGTTGCCGACCTCGGGGACGGGGCACTGGCCGCAGTAGGCAAGCCAGGCCCCGGTGTCGAAGGAGGCGTGGTCCATCCTCTCGGTCGGCTGCAGGTCGATGACCAGGACCGGCGTGTGCGAGCGCTGTGCGATCGGCAGCACCATCGAGGAGGTGAGGTACGTCGTCAGGAACAGCACGATGAGGTCGCAGTCGGCCTTGCGCAACTGCTCGGCGGCGCGCGCTCCTTCCCGGGCGTCGGAGACGAATCCGGCGTCGGTCACCTCGGCGTCCATGCCCCGGAAGCGCTCGGCGACATAGGCGGCCGACTCCTGCAACTGCGGCAGGAGCCCGGGGAACTGCGGCCAGTACGTGCCGAGTCCGCCGGCGACCAGTCCGATCCGGGTGCGGCGCCGGGTGACCGGCGGGAGCAGGTCGTGCAGGGCGGCGGCCCGAACGGCGGTGCGGTCCGCGGTCGTTGCCATGGTCGGTGCTCCTTGTCGGGTCTGCTGCGGCTCAGGTGCTGGGGACACGCAGGTCCGCTCTGTCCCGCACGGCGCCGGTGGTACGGCGGACCAGGACGCGGATGATGAACACGCCGGCGAACGCGGCCACCGTCATACAGGCGGTGATCGTCCAGAGCAGGACGGACGGGCTGTAGTCGGCCAGGGCGGGAGTGAAGAACGCGGCGACCGCGAAGACCCCGCGGGACAGGGCGTAGGTGAGGCCCTGGGTGGTGCCCCGGGTGTCCGCGGGCAGCGTGAGCTGCGACCACACCTTGTAGTTCGCCTCTCCCGCGAAGGGGTTGGAGAGCTGGTAGAGCACGAAGAAGACGAGCATGCCGACGAGCGCGCCCGCGGTCAGGGAGGCGATGACGAAGGCGAGGATCTGCACGACCGCGGCCACGTGGAAGAGCCGGTCGCGCCAGGGGCTGTCGGCGACGCGGACGAAGGCGAAGGTCAGCAGCACCCCGATCGGGATGAAGGCCAGGTTGATTCCCGTGGCCAGGCTCTGTGAGGCGTCGCTGACGGTGACGAGCAGATAGGTGCCGAACTGGCCGAAGGTGTTGGCGCCGAGACCCCATGTGACGTAGAAGACGAACGTCGCCGTCATGGGCAGCAGGGCGGCGCGCGTCCAGATCTTCTTCAGGGCGACGCGCTGCGGGGCGGCCTCCGTCTCGGATTCGGCCGTGTCGTGCTCGGACAGCTTCAGGCGGGAGCGCAGGGCCCAGGTGACGAGTGCGGCGACGGCGAGTTGTCCGGTGATGAGCCGGGCCCCGGTCATGCCCGTGGTGGACAGGACGAAGCCCAGGAAGATGGCGACCGTGATGCCCAGCATCCACATGACCTGGGTGAAGGCGATCAGCCTGCCGCGGGCCCAGGAGGGCGCGGCGTCCGAGACCACGGCCAGGGACGTCGGCAGGTCGGCGCCGGCCGCGAGTCCCGCGACGAGGACGCCGATCAGCAGCGTGATGTCGTCGGGCGCCAGCGTGATGACGATCGCTCCGAGCGCGAAGCAGAAGATGTCCCAGTTGTAGACGCGGCGGCGGCCGAAGAGGTCGGCGAGCCGGCCGCCGACGAGGGAGCCGACGGCGATGCAGCCGGTGACGATCGCGCTGATCGCACCGGCCATCCACACGCCCATGTCGTAACTGTCGCGGTAGATGGCCAGGTTGACGGAGATGCTGACGATCAGCCCGGCGTCGAGGTAGGAGGCCATGCCCGACAGGGCGGCGGCCTTCCAGAGCGGTGTGGGGATGGGGCGGGTACCGGCCATGATGCGACTCCGTCGTCTGGTGACATCGCGGTTCCGGGGGCCTGGTCGCAGCGAATATAGGGCGGGAAAAACGTTGCAACAAGGTGTCGCGCAGACATCGGCTTCAGCGTGTCGCCGTCCGCCGTGCCGTCCGGGGATATGGCGTGACCGTTCCAGGTCGCCTACGGTGAAAGTGGCCTGAAAACGTTTTAGGGGAAGGACCGCGTCCGTGATCTCCCCCGCGCTCCTGCAACTGTTCGAGGACCCGCCCCGCGATTTCGGCCCGGCTCCCCTGTGGTGGTGGTCGGGTGCGAAGGTCACCCGCGAGCGACTCGCCTGGCAACTGCGGGCGTTCGCCGAGGGCGGTGTGCACAACCTCGTCGTGATCAACCTGGCCCCGGCCGGCCCGACGTTCGGCGCCCGGGCGGACGATCCGGCGTGGTTCGGCGAGGAGTGGTGGGCGCGCTTCACCGACGCCTGCGAGATCGCGGCGGAGTTGGGCACACGCCTGTGGTTCTACGACCAGATCGGGTTCTCCGGTGCCAATGTGCAGGGCAGTGTGACACGGCGTCATCCCGAGGCCAGGGGCTGTGCGCTGCGCTGCCGCGATGCCACCGTCGTCCGGGGCACAGTGGCCCTGCGGGACGCCGAGACCCCGCTGGCCGCGTACTCGCCGCGGGGCCGACGCCTCGACGTCGCCTCGGACGGCCCGGGCACCCTGGCCGTCGCCGCCGCCGACGGGACCGGCGTACGGCTCGTCACCGCCGCGCCCACGGCGTTCGACTACCTGGACCCGCACGCCGTCGGCTTGTTGATGGACGCCGTGCACCACGAGTACGACCGCCGCGTGCCCGAGCACCTGGGCACCGTCATCGCGGGCAGCTTCCAGGACGAACTGCCGGGCACGAACGCCTGGAGCCACCGCTTCGCCGACGAGTTCCGCGCCCGCCGCGGCTACGACCTGCTCGACCACCTGCCGGTCCTGTTCGGCACGGACGCCACCGTCCCGGAGACGAAGGTCCGCGCCGACTACTACGCCGTACGCGCGGAACTCACCGAAGAGGCCCTCTTCCGGCCGCTGGCCGCATGGCACCGCGAGCGCGGGATGCTGCTGGGGAGCGACCAGAGCCACCCCGCCCGCGCGGGCTATCCGGCCCAGTCGACGCAGATCTACACCGACTACTTCCGCACCCACCGCTGGTACGGCGCGGCCGGCAGCGACCACCACGGCGACGCCAAGGTGCACTCCTCCATGGCCCACCTCTACGGCCACGAGCGGGTCTGGATCGAGGCGTTCCACTCCTCCGGCTGGGGCGGCACGCTGGAGGACACCTACCACTGGCTGCTGCCGTTCCTGCGCAGCGGCGCCAACCTGTACAACCCGCACGCCAGTTACTTCGGCACAGCGGGCGGCTGGTTCGAGTGGGCGCCGCCGTCCACCGACTGGCGCCAGCCGTACTGGAAGCAGTACCCGGCGTTCTCCCGGGCCGTGGCGCGGATCTGCTCGATCATGTCCTGGGGCGGCTACGCCGCCGACGTGGCGGTCCTGCACCCGACCGCGACCATGCAGGCCCTCGTCCCGCTGGACGCGCCCGTCCGGCACTTCGGCGACGGCCGGCTGGGCGACGGCCACGCCGACGCCGACGAGACGCAGCGCCACTACCTCGGCCTGTGCGGCACGAACAACTGGCTCGCCCCACACGCCGGCGCCCTGGACCGGCGCGGCATCTCCTTCGACGTCGTCGACGACGACTCGGTGCGGCGCGCCGAGGCCGCCGACGGCGCCCTGCGGATCAGGGATCTTGCCTACCGCGCGGTGCTGCTGCCCTCGGCGAGCGTGCTGGAGGAGGACACGGCGCGGCGGCTGGCCGAACTGCTGGACGTGGGCGGCCGTGTCGTCGTCGTGGGCCGTCCTCCCGCCACGGCAGCGGGGCGGTCCGGTGACGACGCGGTGGTGGCGGCCCTGCTGGCGCACCCCCGGCTGGAGCGGGTGCGCGACCCGGAGGCCGGCGCGGCGGCCGTGTCCGACGCGGCCGGTCACGCCACGGGCGACGTACCACTGCTCGTCCGGCGGACGGGGAACGAGGCGGTGGCGCTGGTGACGGCGGCCTTCCCCGAGATCGGCGCGCATCCGCTGCGGCCCGGGTCCTCCCCGTCGGGCGACGCCGCCGGCACCTCGTCCGTCACCGTGCGGGCCGCCGTCGCGGAGGCCGAGGTGTGGAACCCGGCGACCGGGTCCCGCGCCCCCGCGCACGTCACGGTCTCCGTCTCCGGCGACAGCGACACAGACACCGACGGCGACGGCGACGGCGACGTCTCGACCATCGACGTGCCGCTGGACGGCGCCCCCGCGGTCCTGGTCGTGTGGCGCGAGGGCCGGCCGGCGCCCACGCGTCCTCGACGGGAGACACCGGCCCGGGTGATCGACGTCTCGGCCGGCTGGCACGGCCGTCTGGTCCCCACCATGGACAACACCTGGGGCGATCTGGCGCTGCCCCCGGGTGCGCCGCTGGACGAGCCGCAGATCTGGACCATGGAGTGGGCCGGGGACGGGGCCTGGGAGCGGACGCCGGTCACATACGGCAACCGGGTCCGCGTCCTGCCGCCGGTGCCGCCCGGTGAGGTGCCCGAGCCGCTGGACGCCGTGTCCGTGGAGCGGGTCCTGGCCGGTGAACTGCCGCTGGTGCCGCCCGGCGCGGGCTGGGACGTCGCCGTGTACTCGTCGAGCCGGGGCATCCCGGACCCGGGCGGCCTGCTGGGCCTCAAGGGGCTGGTGAACGAGGAGTTCGTCCGCGTGCCGGTGCCGGTCGGCGGGGCGGCGGCCCGGGTCCGGGCGATCGTGGAGACCGGCCACCGCGGGCCCGCCGAACTGCACGTCGGGGCGGAGTGCGTCAAGCGCGTGTGGTGGAACGGCGAGCCGCTGGAACCGGACGGCGGCGGCTACCTGGCCTCCGCCCGGGTCACGGTGACCCGGGACCGCAACGTGCTGGAGTACGAACTGTCCGGCGCCCAGGGTCGCCCCTCGGCGATCTCGGCCACCGACGGCACGCCCCTGGGCAGCTTCTTCTGCCTCTCGGAGCCGGGCGGGCTCGGGCCGCGTCCACGGTTCATGCGGCCTCCGGACGGAGTGCGGCCGGCCGGCCGCGTCACCTACCGCGCGCGGCTCCGGGTCCCGGCCGGCGACGCCCGGGCGGTGCTCGTCGTGGGTGCCGCCTCGGCGGTCACGGTGCTGCTCGACGGGGAGGTCGTGGCGCGGCAGGAGAAGGTGGAGTACTACGAGGCGGACTGGGGCGCCGTGCCGATGTTCTTCCGGCACGAACCCGAGCTCGGGGCGGGCGAGCACACGCTGGAGGTCGTGGCCGACGGTGCCGACGCCCGGGACGCGGTGTTCGCCGACCTGGTGGTGCGTTCCGGCGCCGGGGTGACGGCCCTGGTCAGCGGCGCCGGCTGGGAGGCCGAGTCGGGTGACTGGCGGGGGCGGACCGTCGAGGACGAGCGCAGGCGGGGCGAGGTGCAGCACTGTCACGCGGCGGTGCGGCCGCACCCGCTGCCGGACACGGGGTGGCTCACGGGCCGGCCGGTGCTCGGCGGCACCGTATGGCGGTCGCGGTCCACCGACGACGTCCACGCGGTGCCGCAGCGTTTCCGGTTCACCGTGCCGGCGGGAACGGTGTCGCTCGGCCTGCCGTTGGCGCTGCGCGCGAGGGTGCGCGTCGGGGACGGGCCGGAAATCCCCCTGGAGGGCGACCGGCTGACACTTCGCCGGCCGCTGCCCGAGCCCACACAGGTCGATGTGGTCACCGAGCCGACGGCGGTCCTGCGGGGCGGCTCCGCCTGGCGGGGGCCGGTGCGGGTGCGTGCCGTGCCGGCGCCGATGCCCCTGGGGGACTGGCGGCAGCGGGGGCTGGGCAGTTGGAGCGGAGGCGTGACGTACGCGCGGGTCCTCAAGGTGCCGTCGGGGCCCGATCCCGTGCTGGATCTCGGGCGGGTGCGGGGCAGTGTGGAGGTGTCGGTCGACGGGGAGCCGGCCGGTGAGGCGTTCTGCGCGCCCTACCGTTTCCCGTTGCGCGGCGCGGCCGGGCGCAGCGTGCGGCTGGAGGTGACCGTCCGGGGCACGCTGGCGCCGTATCTCGCCGAGGCCACGCCGACGGCCTGGGCGTTCGAGTCCCAGCTGTCGTCGGGCTTGTCGGGGCCGGTGACGCTGCGGATCCCGTCTGTCTCGGAGGGCGGGGGCTAGGGCCCTTCTGATGGATCTCCGCAGGAGAAGGAGCGGCGTTCGGTGCGTGCGTTCGGCGTGCGGTGCGCAGGGTCATGTGGCGGAGCCACCTGGCCCTGCGCACCGTGCGGCGAGCGTGCGTGCCGGGCGTCGCGACGCTGCGGAGAT
>NZ_JBIBJD010000004.1:250847-696468 GCF_042958445.1 Streptomyces sp. NPDC007991 | reverse complement strand
GGACTGTGGACGACCAGGCTGGGTCATGGGGACGCGGCCCATCTGGGGGACCTGAACCCCTCCCGCGCGGGTCTGGAGTACTTCAAGGTCTCCGAAGACAAGAGCAAGCCCGGTTCCTGGCTGGCCGACGCGCGTACCGGCCAGGTCCTGTGGCAGACGGCGTCGGGCGCCGACAACGGCCGGGGCGTGGCCGCGGACGTCTACGCCGGCAGCCCGGGCGCCGAGGCGTGGTCGGCCTCGGACACCACCCTGCGCTCGGCCACCGGCGCCTCGCTCGGCCGGGAGCCGTCCAGCATGAACTTCCTGTCCTGGTGGGACGGCGATCCGGTCCGTGAACTCCTCGACGGCACCCGCATCGACAAGTACGGCACCTCCGGTGACACCCGCCTGCTGACCGGATCCGGGGTCCACTCCAACAACGGGACCAAGGCGACCCCGTCGCTGTCCGGCGACATCCTGGGCGACTGGCGCGAAGAGGTCATCTGGCCGACCTCGGACAACAGGGCCCTGCGGATCTACTCCACCCCGCACGAGACCAGCACGAAGATCACGACCCTGCTCCACGACACGCAGTACCGCACGGCCCTGGCCTGGCAGAACACCGCCTACAACCAGCCCCCGCACCCGAGCTTCTTCATCGGCAACGCCATGCCGACCGCTCCCCGTCCAACCGTCTACACCCCCTGAGAAAGCCGAGGGCGTATGCCGCTACCGGCATACGCCCTCACCAGCACGCCTCAGGCCACCGTGCAGCTCTGGTCACCCAGCTTGAACGCCGTCGGTTTCGTGTTCGTCCCCGACGCGTCGGCCGTGAAGCCGAAGCTGACGGACGAGCCCGCCGCCACGCCCGCGTTCCAGCCGACGTTCTTCACCGTCACCGCCGGACCCGACTGCGAGGCCTCGGCGTTCCACGCCTGGTTCAGCTTCTGGCCGTCGGCGAAGGACCAGCCGAGCGACCAGCCGTTCCAGGCGGCGGTTCCGGTGTTGGCGAGCTGCACGTCCGCCTGGAAGCCGCCCGGCCACTGGCTCGTGACCTTGTACGTCACCTTGCAGGCACCGGTCGGCTCGGGGCCCGGCCCGGGGTCCGTGGTGCCGCCGTCGGAGCTGTCGCCGTAGACGACGCCACGGCCGTTCGTCGACACGTACACCCGGCCGTACACCCTGGGGTCACCGGTGATGGCTCCACCCGTCCAGCCCCACTGGTGGGCGTCGTCGTTGATGCGGGTCCAGCTCGCGCCCTTGTCCGTGGAGCGGAAGATGCCGCGCACGCCGCCGATCTTCGCGCTGGTGTAGAGCGTCTGGTAAGAGGCGCCGGGGGCCGCCTTGCCGAAGCCGATGGTGTCGGCCTGCTCGACGTTCGACAGCTTCGTGAAGCTCGTGCCGCCGTCCGTCGAGTGCCACAGGCCGTACACCCCGTCGCTCGCGCCGCCCGCCAGCCAGACGTCGCCCTTCCCGCCGGGCAGCGCCTTGAAGCGGACGCTGTCCCCACTGGGCAGCCCCGTCGCCGGTGACTCCTTGAACGTGGCCCCGCCGTCCGTACTGACGTAGAACTTCCCCGACTTGAAGCCGTAGAAGGTCTTCGGGTCGACCCGGTCCGACTCGACGATCGCCCCGGCGGGGATCCCGCCGGACGCCTGCCACGAGGTGCCGAAGCCCGTCGTGTGGTGCACGCCGGCGCCCTGCGGGCTCCACACGAACCGGCTGCCGTCGGCCGCCGCCGCGACCGTACCGCCGCCGCTCACGCCCGAAGGGTCGGTCCCCGCGAACCAGTTGGCGCCGTTGTCCGTCGAGAACGAGATGTGCGGACCCGAGTCGAGGTTGCCGACCCGGACGACCGTGTTCGGGTTCGACTCGGCGAAGTCCAGGCTCGTGGTCGTCGTGAAGTTCGGCTGGGTGAACATCATCGACGGGACCTTCGCCAGATCCGTGTGGCGGAAGCCGCCGACGTCACCCAGCGCGCTGAGCAGCGGGGCGCCCGACGGCGGTGATGCCAGGTCGTTGACCGCGGTCTCCTCCAGCCCCCGCACCATCGGCTTGACGGCGAACTTGCTTCCGCTGTCCCAGTTCGTGAGGTTCTCGGTGCCGTAGATCGTCGCGCCCGTCCCGTACATCATGCGGTTGGAGTTGAACGGGTCGATCTCCAGGGCCTCCGTCATCCACCCGAGCTTCGGGGTCTGCTCCGGCGGCTGCGGGTTCGCGCCCCAGGTCAGCCACGGCGAGGACGACACGTCCATCGTGTAGCGGTTCTCGCGGTTCGGGTACGACGTGTAGTCCCACGCCTTGGTCCAGGTGGCGCCGCTGTCCGTGGAGCGGAAGATCTGCGTGTCCGGCCACCAGGCGCTGTACGCGGTCGCCATCACCGTCCCCGGCTTCTGCCGGTCCACCGTCAGCCCGCTGAAGCCGTAGAAGGTGTCGGCCTCCGCCACCGGGCTGATGTCCTTCCAGGTCCCGGTCCCGGTCGCGTAGCGCCACAGCTGCCCCTTGCCGCCGTCGTACGGGCCGCCCTTGTCGCTGTAGGCGAGGTACAGATAGCCGTTCTTCGCGTCCAGGACGCCCTTGTGGGCGAGATGGCCGGTGGGCTGCCCGGCCAGCCGCTGCCAGGTCGCGCCCGCGTCCGTCGAGCGGTACACCGCGTTGTCCTTGTCGGCGACCCCCACGTAGATCGTCTTCGTGGCGTTGCCCGAGGTGCCCGTGGACTCGTCGAAGGTGACCCAGACGATGCCCTGGTTGTCGGAGGCGTAGCCGCTGGTGTCGGTCGGGTCCTGCGCGTAGTTGCCGGCGTTGGGGAAGTTCGCCACCTGCGACCAGGTCACGCCCGAGTCCGTCGACCGCCACAGCCCCTTGCCGCTGGGCGCGCCCAGGTACAGCACGCTGTTCCGGTTCGGGTCGACGGCCAGCCGCTCGCCCATGCCCCGCCCCGGCATGTTGCCGCCCAGCTTGAACGGCAGATCGGCCTTCTGCCAGCTCGCCCCCCGGTTGGAGGAGCGCATGACCGCACCGTTCTTCGGATCCCAGCTGTTGGTGTACGTACCGACCGCCGCGTACACCTTGTCGGGGTCGACGGAGTCGGAGGCGATGCTGACGACCCCCGTGTGCCCCCAGTCGTCCCAGCCGACGGAGTCCAGCAGCGGCGTCCAGGTCTTCGAGGCCTCCTGCCACCGATAGGCACCGCCGATGTCGGTCCGGGCGTAGGCGAGGTTCTTCTCGGTCCGGTTGAAGACGATGCCCGGAACAAATCCACCGCCGTCGATCCGCGCGTTCTTCCAGGAGTAGGTATCGGCAGCGATCTTCACCGACGGCGGATCAGCGGCCAGGGCGGTGGGAGCGCCGGACAACAACCCGGCCGCCAGCGCGAGCACGGCCGTGAGAATACGGGTTCTTCGCACGGTGGGGTTCCTTCCGTGAGGGGGAACGTGCGAGAGCCGGGCGGCCCCAGTGCGGGTGGAGCCGCCCGGCCGTGGCCCCGCGTCAGGTGCAGGGCCACGTACGCAGAGCTTCGGACGCTGTCTCGGGGGCGCGGGGAACTGCGGGGCCGGCCACAACGGACCGGCAGCCGAAGTACCGCCCGACCCGCCAAGCGCCCGGCGGGGACTATTCGAGAAGCTCCGCGTACGAGCCCATGGCCAACGCGATATCCGCCTGAGCCCAGAACCGGTGATACGTGAACGACGGCACCGCACCGCCCGCGAGATAACTCTCGATCTTCGACCAGGCCGGGTCGTCCTCGTAGAAGGACCGGATCGAGTCGAACGTCGACGACGAGTTGATCGCGTCACCGTTCGGCATCGTGCCCGTCCAGCCACTCGGAATGGACACCGAGTCGTCGAACCGGTTGTAGTCCGCGCGGTTCTCCGGGACGGCGATCCCGAGGTCGTCCTGGTTGTTCGCCCACATACCGTCCAGCAGCTTCTTCGCCGCCGCCGCGGCCTCCGTGTCACCGGAGCGGTCGGCGTAGTACGTCAGGGTCTTGGCGAACGAGGCCGCCACACCGACGTCGTTGGTGTAGTCGGCGACCGTGACGTGCAGCCCGCTGTTGGAGCCGGGGCTGGAGGCGTTCCAGGTGTCGGGCTGGCCCGACCACTGGAGCGTCGACGGGATACGGAACGTGCCGTCCGGGTTGAACGTGGTCTTGGACAGCGCCCAGTCGACCCACTTGTCGAGGACCGTCTTGGCCTGCGCGTTCCCCGTCTGCTGGTACAGCTCGGCGACCCGCTCCATGGACCACGCCTGGAAGCCGAACCACTGGTTGGACGGCGGGTCGTGGTACACCGGCTTCTCGTCGTAGTACATGCCGTAGAACGTCGACTTCCCGGCGGGCGGGGTCGCGTACCGGCCCGCCCAGCTGTTGGTCGCGCCGCCGGCGATGGCGCCCTCGTCCGACTGCAGCCAGCGGTAGAACTCCAGCTGCCGGTCGAGGGACTTCGCCCAGTCCGCCGCGCCCGTCGCCGACTTGGGCTTCAGCGGGGCGTAGGTGCTCAGCGCGTAAGCGGCGAGCGGGTTCTGGTAGCCGCCGTGGGCGTGGCTGGAGCCGATGCGCCAGGCCCAGCCGGCACTGGTGTCGGTGGCACCGCCCCAGGCGTAGTACCAGGACATCAGGTACATCGAGGCGTCTTTGCCGGTGCCGGCGGCACAGGTCGACGGCCCGACACAGTTGCCGATCTTCTTGAAGTACTTGTCGAACATGGAGTAGCGCAGGTAGTCGCCCATCTTGGCCGCCTTGCCGACGGTCGCGGACACGGCACTGCCCTTGCCCTGCTCCTTCGCCCAGACGTCCGCCCAGTAGGCGGCCTGCACGGCACGCGCGTCGGCGTCCGGCGCGTTGGTGAACTTCCACTGCTTGGCGTAGGAGGCGTCACCGGTGAACAGGTCCAGATAGCCGTTCCTGCCGCCGTACTTGAAGGCGTCACAGGTCGGCTGCGGCACCGTCTCCCACACCGACTCCTGCGCGCCGCGCTGGAAGGTGTTGATGTACGACGGGCCGGTGTCCGACGGTCCCGCCTCGCACTTGCCGGGCGAGTTGCCGTAGCCGTAGACGTTGTCGACGTCCTGCAGCCAGTGCATGCCGTAGATGTCGTCCGTGCCGTACGCGCTCTTCAGCTCGGCCGCGATCGGGTCCCGGCCGACCTGGACGCCGGTGTCGAGCTGGGCCGGGTACTCACCCGGGGTGTCCAGTTCGGGCGCGTAGGTCGCCGGCTTCGAGGCGTTGTAGAAGGAGTTGGTCGGCTGGTCGGCGTGGGTGGGGATCATGTACTTCTCCATGAGCTCCCACGCCCCGTTGAACTTGGACCAGTCACCGGTCACCTTGCCGTACATGGCCTGGAGCCACAGGAGGTAGCTGTACGCCTCCGAGGTGGTCTCGTGACCGTGGTCCGGCGCCTCGACGATCAGCGTCTCGACCGAGTGGTAGGGAATGCCCTCGGGGGAGAAGTAGCCGTTCGCCGGGTTGGTGATCTTCCCGTAGAGCTCCAGGAAGCGGGCGTCGTACGCCTTGGTGGCCGCCAGCTGGGTGACGGTGACCGAGGCCTTGGCGTGGCCCGCGGCCGTCGACTCGAACACCGCGGAACCGGTACCGGAGCCGGCTGCCGTGACCGTCACCTTCTGCGCGGTGTTCCAGTTCTGCGGGGTGAAGGTGAGCGAGGCGCCGCCCGTGACCGACAGGCCCGAGTTGCCGCTCGCGCGGGCCGACGTCACCGTCACGCTGGACGCCGGCTGCTTGGACAGCTTCACCTCGTAGGTGCCCGACTTGCCGGACTGCACGCCCAGTTGGAGTGGCGAGGCGACGACGGTGGGACCGGAGGCGACCGTGATGCCGACCGGGGTGGAGTCGGCGGAGGCGCCCATGCTGTCGTAGGCCTTCGCCACCAGGGAATGACTGCCCACGGCCAAATCCGGGACGGACAGCGCGTAGGGCGCGCTGGTGTCCGTGCCCAGCAGCTTGGTGTCGTCGTAGAACTCCACCTTGCTGATCGTGGCGTTGTCGGCCGCGGCCGCGGTGGCGGCCAGCGGGACCGGCTGGCCCTGGGTGTAGACGGCGCCGGAGGCCGGGCTGGTCAGCACGGCGATCGGCGGCTGGTGCGCGCCGGTACAGGGGGTGCCGTTGACCGTGAACGACGTGGGCGCGGTGTTGCTGCCGCTGTAGGTGAACTGGGCGCCCGTGGAGACGGCGGCGCCCGCGGCGACCCGTGCGTTGTGAGAGGCGTTCTTGACGGTGATGGTCTGGCCGGACTGCGACCAGGTGCCGTTCCAGCCGTTCCCCAGCTTCTGGTTGCCGGAGTAGGCGTAGGTCAGCGTCCAGCCGTCGATGGCGTCCGTGCCGCGGTTGGTGAGGGTCAGGTCCGCGGTGAAGCCGGAGCCCCAGTCGTTCGTCTTGTAATCGACACTGCACTGAAGTGCCGCCGCCTGCGCGGAAGTCGACCCTGAGGAGAGCATCGTCAACGGAAGCGCGAGAGCCGCGAGCGCGGCGGTCCACAGACGCCGCACGGCTCTCCGCCTCCGGGGTGGGGGATGCATGGTGCTGGTTCCTCCTTGCGGCTCGGAGAAGTCAAGGCTTGAACCAGTGGGAGCGCTCCCATAGTGAGGACGGGGGTGGTATCGGTCAAGGTCCTTGAAGAGTCGAAAAGATTCGACGCCGCGTGTTGAGCGAAGTTCAGTGACTCCCCTGTTCTTTGCTGACACTTGGCGCTACCTTCCTTGACACCAGTGGGAGCGATTCCATCAGTCGACGCGTCCGTCTCGACGGGCCCGGCCTGCAAGGAGTCGCTCATGCGACACCCCTCGCGTTCAGTACTTTGAGCCGCCGCCTCAGCGGTCGTCCCCGGCTGCGCGAGTGCCGGTGCCGGGTTCCTCATGTCCTTGTCGGAGCGCGCCCTGAACGGCTGACACCCCCACCACCGAAAGGGAAAACCGCACTCATGAGCCGTACGAGAACAGCGTTACTGGCCGCCATGGCCCTGGTGGCCGGAGCCACCGGTACGGCGTTCGCCGTGGATCCGGGCGGCATCGGCACCGCAGCCGTGCCCTGCACCGTCGACTACAAGGTGCAGAACCAGTGGAGCACCGGCTTCACCGCCGCCGTGACCGTCACCAACAACAGCGCCGCGAAGTCGTCGTGGTCGCTGAAGTGGTCCTACGCCGGCAACCAGAAGGTCACCAGCGGCTGGAACGCCAAGATCAGCCAGAGCGGTGCCGACGTCACCGTGGCCAACGAGAGCTACAACGCCCAGCTCGCGACGGGCGGTTCGGTCAGCTTCGGCTTCCAGGGTTCGTACAGCGGCAGCAACGCGATCCCGGCCACCTTCACCCTCGACGGCGTGACCTGCAACGTCGACGGCGGCGGCCCCGGCGGTCCCACGGACCCGCCGGACCCGGGCGGCCCCGCCAACCGGGTGGACAACCCCTATGAGGGCGCCAAGGTGTACGTGAACCCGGAGTGGTCCGCGAATGCCGCGGCCGAGCCGGGCGGCAGCCGGGTCTCCAACCAGCCGACCGGTGTCTGGCTGGACCGGATCGCCGCGATCAACGGTGCGGGCGGCAAGATGGGCCTGCGCGCCCACCTCGACGAGGCGCTGCGCCAGAAGGGCTCCGGCGAGCTCGTCGTCCAACTGGTCATCTACAACCTGCCCGGCCGTGACTGCGCCGCCCTCGCCTCCAACGGCGAGCTCGGCCCGACGGAGATCGACCGGTACAAGACGGAGTACATCGACCCGATCAAGGCGATCCTCGCCGACTCGAAGTACTCCTCGCTGCGGATCGTCACCACCGTCGAGATCGACTCGCTGCCGAACCTCGTCACCAACACCGGCGGCCGCCCGACGGCCACCCCGCAGTGTGACGTGATGAAGGCCAACGGCAACTACATCAAGGGCGTCGGGTACGCGCTGAACAAGCTCGGCGACGTGCCGAACGTCTACAACTACGTCGACGCCGGCCACCACGGCTGGATCGGCTGGGACGACAACTTCGCTCCCTCCGCGACCCTGTTCAAGGAGGCGGCGACCGCCGAGGGCGCGACCGTCAACGACGTCCACGGCTTCATCACCAACACGGCGAACTACAGCGCCCTGAAGGAGGACCACTTCTCCATCACCGACAACGTGGCCGGCAAGTCCGTCCGCGAGTCGAAGTGGGTCGACTGGAACCGCTACGTCGACGAGCTGTCCTTCGCCCAGGCATTCCGCAACCAGCTGATCTCGGTCGGCTTCAACTCCGGCATCGGCATGCTGATCGACACCTCCCGCAACGGCTGGGGCGGCACCGCCCGGCCCACCGGCCCCGGCGCCCAGACCTCCGTCGACACCTACGTCGACGGCGGCCGCTACGACCGCCGCATCAACCCCGGCAACTGGTGCAACCAGTCCGGAGCCGGCCTCGGCGAGCGCCCGAAGGCCAGCCCGGCGGCCGGGATCGACGCCTACGTGTGGATGAAGCCCCCGGGCGAGTCCGACGGGGCGAGCAAGCAGATCCCGAACGACGAGGGCAAGGGCTTCGACCAGATGTGCGACCCCGCGTACAAGGGCAACCCGCGCAACGGCAACAACCCGTCCGGTGCCCTGCCGGACGCCCCGCTGTCCGGGCAGTGGTTCTCCGCCCAGTTCCGGCAGCTGATGCAGAACGCGTACCCGCCGCTGTCCTGACACGCTGACCCCGTCCCCACGGATCCGCCGGGGCCCCTTGGCCCCGGCGGATCATTTTTTTGCGGGGGCGGCAAGAGCGGTGGCCTTCCCCCGGTGCGTCGGCGCAGGCTGGACGGCATCCGAGGGAGAGGCTGACCACCATGGCGCACGACCACGACCACGACCACGACGACGACCACGACGAGAACCACGGGCACGGGCAGGGCCATGGCCACCACCACGGTCCCACGGACATCGACTGGGCCGAGATGGGCCCGAAGCTGGAGTCGGAGGCGGAACTGTTCGCGTCCCTGTACGAGCGGGCCATGGCCTGGCTGGCGCAGGAGGTGACCGAGCCGGGCCTGATCGTCGACGCGGGCAGCGGGCCGGGTGTCGTGTCCTGTCTGTTCGCCGAGACGTTCCCGGGCGCGCGGATCGTCGCGGTGGACGGCTCCGAGCCGCTGCTGGAGCGGGCGCGGGCCCGGGCCGAGCGGCTGGGGGTCGCCGACCGCTTCGGCACGATCGCCGGTGAACTCCCGGATGTGCTCGACCAGTTGGAATACCCCGCCGACCTGCTCTGGGCGAGCCGTAGCCTGCACCACCTGGGCGACCAGCGGGCCGCCCTCACCGCCTTCGCCGCGCGCCTGGCGCCCGGCGGCACGCTCGCCCTGATGGAGGGTGGTCTGCCGCCGCGGTACCTGCCGCGCGACATCGGCATCGGCCGCCCCGGGCTCCAGGAGCGGATCGACGCGGTGCAGGCGGAGTGGTTCGCGCGGATGCGGGCGGAGTTGCCGGGGCATGTCGCGGAGACGGAGGACTGGCCGGGGCTGCTGGCCGCCGCGGGGCTGAAGCACACCAGGACGCACACGTTCCTGCTCGATCTGCCGGCGCCTGTCTCGGAGCGGGGCCGGGACTATGTCCTGGCGTCCCTCTCGCACATGAGGGAGCGGCTGACGGACGGGCTTGACGCGGAGGATCTCGCGACGCTTGACCGGCTGCTCGATCCTGACGACGAGGCGAGTCTGCACCGGCGGTCGGACGTGTTCGTCCTGGAGGCGCACACGGTGCACACGGCGGTTCGGGCGGGGTAGGGCCTGCTCGGCGTCGATGCTGAGGGCGGGTGAGGCACTGGGGGAGGGCACGACTGCCCGCAGCGGGGCAGCTGCGGGCAGTCGGCTTCGTCAGGCCCCGTCGAACGTCGCCGGGTTCGGGCCCAGGCGGCGGTCCTCGTTGAGGGCGCTGATGGCCGCCAGGTCCTCCGTGTCCAGGCTGAAATCGAAGACCTCGATGTTCTCCTTGATCCGCGCCGGCGTCACGGACTTGGGGATGACCACGTTGCCCAGCTGGATGTGCCAGCGCAGGACGACCTGGGCCGGAGTGCGGTTGTGCTTGCGGGCGATGGCCACGATCGCCGGGACCTCCAGCAGGCCCTTGCCCTGGCCGAGCGGCGACCAGGCCTCCGTGGCGATGCCCTGCTCCGCGTGGTACTCGCGGGCGGCGCTCTGCTGGAGGTGCGGGTGCAGCTCGATCTGGTTCACGGCCGGGATGACCGACGTCTCGCCGATCAGCCGCTCCAGGTGCTCGGGAAGGAAGTTGGAGACGCCGATGGCCCGGATCCGGCCGTCGGCGTGCAGCTTCTCGAACGCCTTGTACGTGTCGACGTAGGTACCCCGGGCCGGCAGCGGCCAGTGGATCAGGTACAGGTCGACGAAGTCCAGGCCGAGCTTCTCCAGCGAGGTGTCGAAGGCGCGCAGCGTGGAGTCGTACCCCTGGTCGGCGTTCCAGAGCTTCGTGGTGACGAACAGCTCCTCGCGGGGGAGGCCGGACGCGGCGATGGCCTTGCCGGTGCCCTCCTCGTTGCCGTAGATCGCCGCTGTGTCGATGCTGCGGTACCCGGCCTCCAGCGCCGTCGCGACGGCCGACTCGGCCTCGTCGTCCGGCACCTGCCAGACGCCGAAGCCCAGCTGGGGCATCTCGACGCCGTTGTTCAGGATGATCGGGGGGACCTTGCTCACGAGCTCTCGATCCTTCGGTTTGTGGTCAGGTGTACCTCCCATCGTCAACGATCACGAGCCGTGATGCATTCCTGACGGGAGAATTCCTGCGTGGGACTCACCTGTTACCTGGACATTCACGCCCGGTACAGCGCCTCGACCTCGTTCTCGTACGTCTTTTCGATCGCCTTCCGCTTCAGCTTCAGGGACGGCGTCAGCAGCCCGTGCTCCTCGGTGAACGGCTGGGCCAGGATGCGGAAGGTGCGGATCGACTCGGCCTGCGAGACAAGGGTGTTGGCCGCGACCACCGCGCGCCGCACCTCCGCCTCCAGATCCGCGTCGCGCACCAGCTCCGCCGCGGACATCCGCGGCTTGCCCCGCATCGTCAGCCAGTGCTCCACGGCCTCCTGGTCGAGGGTCACGAGGGCGGCGATGTACGGGCGGTCGTTGCCGACGACGATGCACTGGTTGACCAGTGGGTGGTCACGGACGCGTTCCTCCAGCACACCGGGCGAAACGCTCTTGCCGCCCGATGTGACCAGGATCTCCTTCTTGCGGCCGGTGATGGTGAGGTAGCCGTCCTCGTCGAGCGCGCCGAGGTCGCCGGTGGCCAGCCAGCCGTCGTGCAGCGTCTGGTCGGTCGCCTTGGGGTTGTTGAGGTACCCCTGGAAGACGTTCTGCCCGTGCAGCCAGATCTCGCCGTCGTCCGCGATGTGCACGGTCATGCCGGGGATGGGCTGCCCGACCGTGCCGAACCGGGTGCGGCCGGGCGGGTTGGCGGTCGCGGCGGCCGTGGACTCGGTCAGGCCGTAGCCCTCGTAGATGTGCACGCCCGCCCCGGCGAAGAAGAGGCCGAGCCGCCGGTCCATGGCCGAGCCGCCCGACATGGCGTGCTTGATCCGGCCGCCCATCGCGGCGCGGATCTTGGCGTAGACGAGCTTGTCGAACAACTGGTGCTGCATGCGCAGGCCGGCGGAGGGGCCGGGGCCGGTGCCCCAGGCCTTCGCCTCCAACGCGTCCGCGTACTTGATGGCGATGTCGACGGCCTTCTCGAACGGGCCGGAGCGCCCCTCCTTCTCGGCCTTGCGGCGAGCCGCGTTGAACACCTTCTCGAAGATGTACGGCACGGCCAGGAAGAACGTCGGCTTGAACGCGGCCAGGTCGGGCAGCAGGGCCGCCGCGTTGAGCTGCGGCTGATGGCCGAACTTCACCTTGCCGCGGATCCCGGCGACCTGGACCATGCGCCCGAAGACGTGGGCCAGCGGCAGGAACAGCAGGGTGGCGGCCTCGTCGCCCCGCTTGGAGTGGAACACCGGCTCCCAGCGCTCGATGACGGTGTCCGCCTCGTGCATGAAGTTGCCGTGCGAGATGACACAGCCCTTGGGGCGCCCGGTGGTGCCCGAGGTGTAGATGATCGTGGCGACCGAGTCGGGGGTGACGGCCTGCCGGTGGCGGTGCACCACCTCGTCGTCGAGGTGCGCGCCTGCGTCGTACAGCTCCTGCACGGCGCCGGAGTCGAGCTGCCACAGGCGGCGCAGCTGAGGCAGCCGGTCGATGACGGTGGCGATCGTCATCGCGTGGTCCTCGTGCTCCACGACCGCGGCCGTCACCTCGGCGTCGTACAGCATCCAGAAGCACTGCTCGGCCGAGGACGTCGGATAGACCGGCACGACCTGGGCGCCGATCGTCCACAGCGCGTAGTCGAACAGCGTCCACTCGTAGCGCGTCCGGGACATGATCGCGACCCGGTCGCCGAACCGGATGCCGCTCGCCAGCAGCCCCTTGGCCAGGGCGAGCACCTCGTCGCGGAACTCGGCGCTGGTGACGTCGCGCCACTGCCCGGACTCGTCCTTGCGGCCCAGCGCGATGCGCAGCGGGTCTTCCTGGGCATACTCGAAGACCACGTCGGCCAGACCGCCCACCGGAGGTGCCAACGCCAACGGAGGGTTGGTGAACTCCCGCAAACCCCGCTCCCCGCTCCTCAGCGCTTCGGTTGAGTGACGCTCCGCACAGCGCCGTGAAAGCTACCCCAACCGGGCAGGGGACGGGAGGGGCGGCGAAGGCGGGCAGCGCCCTTGTCCGCGCTGGTCAGGGAGGGAAAATACGCTCACATGGGGAAGGGTCGGACAGAATCCTGACGGTTGAGTAAGTTTCGGAGCCGTAATCTCCACTGAATCTGTACGACTGAATCTCCACGACCCGGCTACGGCTCGGCGCTCCTGGTGCGCGGCGCCCGGCTGCCTCTTCCGTCAGCGCCCCGAGGGCGGATTTCGTCACTCCGGTTCAGTCGGTCGCCGCCGGCCAGGATCGCCGCGGCCAGGGCGTCCGCCGCTCCCAGGGCGGAGGGGCGCCGCCGGCCGTGGACCACGACGAAGTCGACCTGCCCCAGTTCCGGCAGCCCCGCCCGGTCCGGGACCCGGACCAGGCCCGGCGGGATGAGACCGCGGGAGTGGGCCATCACGCCGAGCCCCGCCCGGGCCGCCGCGACGAGGCCGTTGAGAGAGCCGCTCGTGCACACCACACGCCACTCGCGGCCCTGCCGCTCCAGCGCCTCCAGGGCGAGCGCGCGGGTGATGCCCGGCGGCGGATAGACGATGAGCGGCACGGGACGGTCCGGGTCGAGCCGGAGGCGCTCCGCGCCGATCCACACCAGCCGGTCGTGCCGGACCAGCTCGCCGCGCGGGTCCTGGGGCCGCCGCTTGGCCAGGACGAGGTCCAGCTTCCCGGCGGCGAGCTGCTCGTGCAGCGTGCCCGACAGCTCGACCGTCAGCTCCAGATCGACCTCCGGGTGGTCGTGCCGGAAGCCCTCCAGGATCTCCGGCAGCCGGGTCAGTACGAAGTCCTCCGACGCGCCGAAGCGCAGCCGGCCGCGCAGCCGGGTGCCCGTGAAGAACGCCGTCGCCTGCTCGTGCACCTCCAGGATCCGGCGCGCGAACCCGAGCATGGCCTCGCCGTCCTCCGTGAGCTCCACCGAGTGCGTGTCCCGGGTGAACAGCGTCCGCCCGGTGGCGTCCTCCAGCCGCCGCACATGCTGGCTGACGGTGGACTGCCGCAGTCCGAGCCGGCGCGCGGCCTGCGTGAAGCTCAGCGTCTGCGCCACCGACAGGAAGGTGCGCAGATGGGCGGGGTCGTACATGTCCGCCAGGCTATCGCGGAACGTGATGACAGTGAGAGCGGTATGCGGGATTCCCGATCGCCGGGCCGAGGAGCACGATGGAAGGGGCCGTATCGGCCCTGTACCGCACATCAGTACCGCCTGTCAGTACGAGCAAGTGGAGCACCGTGAAACGCCTGCGCCGGCCGCGCCGGATGCCGATCGACCCGTACATCCTTCTCCTCCTCGCGACGGTGGGAGTCGCCGCCCTGTTCCCGGCCCGCGGGACGGCCGCCGATGTCGCGTCCGGTGCCTCCACGGCGGCGATCGCCCTGCTGTTCTTCCTCTACGGCGCCCGGCTGTCCACCCGCGAGGCCCTGGACGGCCTGCGCCACTGGCGGCTCCACATCACCGTCCTGGCCTGCACCTTCGTCGCCTTCCCGTTGCTCGGCCTGGCGGCCCGCGGGCTGGTGCCGGTGATCCTGACCCACCCGCTGTACCAGGGCCTGCTCTTCCTCACGCTCGTCCCGTCGACCGTGCAGTCCTCGATCGCCTTCACCTCGATGGCCCGAGGCAACGTGCCCGCCGCGATCTGCGCGGGCTCCTTCTCCTCCCTCGTCGGTATCGTCGCCACGCCGCTGCTCGCGGCCTCGCTGCTCGGCGGCAGCGGCGGCGGGTTCTCCGCCGACTCGCTGCTGAAGATCGTGCTGCAACTGCTCGTGCCGTTCCTCGCCGGGCAGCTGCTGCGGCGCTGGATCGGAGGCTTCATCGCCCGGCACAAGAAGGTCCTCGGCCTGGTGGACCGCGGCTCGATCCTGCTCGTCGTCTACACCGCCTTCAGCCAGGGCATGGTCCAGGGCATCTGGCACCAGGCCAGCCCGCTCCGGCTGGCCGGGCTGCTCGTCGTCGAGGCCGTGATCCTCGCCGTGATGCTGCTGCTGACCTGGTACGGCGGCAAGGCGCTGGGCTTCCCCCGGGAGGACCGGATCACCCTCCAGTTCGCCGGTTCGAAGAAGTCCCTGGCCGCCGGACTGCCCATGGCGAGCGTCCTGTTCGGCGCGCAGGCCTCGCTGGCCGTGCTGCCGCTGATGCTCTTCCACCAGATGCAGCTGATGGTCTGCGCGGTGATCGCCAAACGCCGCTCGCACGACCCCGTCCCGGAGGTCACCGGGCCGGAGCCAGCCGCAGCGCCACGAACCGCGGTCGGTACAGGGACACGTTCCGGCTGAGCTGGGCGGCGGCGCCCGTCGTCTCCAGCCAGTTGACGTCGTAGCTCAGCACGAGACGCCCGTCGCCGCTCAGGACCGGATGTGCCTGCGGGTTGTAGGCGGCGACCTGGCCCTGCGGCAGCGACGGGCTGAACTCCTTCGCGGGCCCGTGCCACGGCCCGGCCGGGGAGCACGCCCAGTACGAGGCGACGGTGGTCAGGCCCTTCGGGCCGGCGGCCATCGTGAACAGCACGTACGTCCCGCCGTCCCGGACGACCGAGAACGCGCTGCCCACGCCCCTGCGCTGCCCGTCTCCGAGCACCGGCCGGGGGCGGGCGCCCGCGGCCCACGCCGAGCCGGTCCAGTAACGCCAGGCCGCCGGATCCCCGAGCCCGCCCTTGGGCACCCGCGCCAGGTACGCGTGCGAGGCCGGGCGGGAGGCGGCCCGGCCGTCGTCCCCGCCGAAGACGTACGTCCAGCCGTCCTCCTCGACCAGCGTCGTGCCGAACAGCACTCGCCGGGACGGGTCGGGGACCAGCTGCTGGTCGAGCACCTTGACGACCGACTCCAGGCGCAGATCGGGCAGCGAGAGCGTGGCGACCTCGGTCGCGGTGGGCACGCCGTAGATCCACGGCGCCTGGCCGGCCGTGCGCACCCACAGCAGCACCCGGACGACCTGCTCGGAGGAGCCGGGGGACCGGGGTTCGACGCGGGCGGCGACCGGCCAGCGCCACTGGTTCGGCGCCGGGTCGGCGAAGAGCGGCGCGGGGAGGGTGGTCTCCAGCCGGCCGTCGCGCATCAGCACGGCCGAGTTGCGCACCAGCGGCGCGGTGGCGTCCCGCCAGGTGTGGGACTCGCCGGCCGGGTTGGGCGGGCCGTACACCCGGCCCAGGTAGGTGTCCGAGAACAGCCACAGCACCCGGCCGTCCGGCAGCCGCACCGAGTGGGTGCCGTCGCCGCCGGTCCAGTCGTCGGTGCGGGCCGCGTCGTCGCCGTAGCGGGCGAACTCGGCCGTGAGGCCGTGGTCCGGCTGCCAGGAGCGGACCGTGCGCGCCCGGCAGGCGGTGTCGTCGTCCGGGCTCTCGTCCTCGGGGAGGGCGATGAGCAGCGCGGCCCCGAGAACCAGGACCAGCAGCAGGCCGATCCCGGTTCCCGTGCGCTGTCGTGCTCGTGCTGCACTTGCGTCGTCGGGCACGTCCCGTGACGTTAGTTGCTGCCGCTCACCCGGTCCATGGGGAGCCACAGCACCGTGCCCGTGGCGGCGGCGCCCCCGGCGCCGGCGGCCAACTCCCCGTCGGCGAGGGCCCGGTTCCAGACGCGGACGTCGTCGACGGCCCCCGTCAGGAACGCCCGGCTGTCCATACGCTGGCCGATGTGCACCCCGAACGGGGAGTTGCGGCTGACCGAGCCCGGCACGTCCGGGGTGCTGAGCGGCGTGCCGTCGAGGAAGAGGGTCAGGTTCCCGCCGCCCCGGCGCAGCACCAGGTGGTGCCAGCGGCCGTCGTTGTGGGCGCCGTCGGCCGACACCGACGCCGTCCTGACGGTCGTCGCGCCCGACCGGGTGGTGATGAGCGCCCGGACCCGGTCGCTCGCGGGCTCACCACGCAGCCAGATCTGCGGCTGGCCGGTGCCGATGCCGCCCATCCACAAGAAGGGCTGCTCGCCGGTCGTGGCCGTGTAGCGGAAGAACAGCGAGGCCGTGAAATCGCCCTCGCCGAGCGCCAGCCGGGACCGGTACGGCAGGCGCACGGCGTCGTCGGTGCCGTCGAAGGACAGCGCACCGCCGCGGACACCCGCCGTCCGCCCGGCACCGCCGAGCACGGCCGCGGGCCGCGCGCCCGGTGCCGCGTCGCGGGTCGTCGGGTCGGCGCCACGGCGCGGTGTCAGCCAGTCCTCCGTGAAACGGGCGAAGCGGATCTCGTCCCGGGCGTCGACCGCGCCGCCCTCGTACAGCAGGCCCACCGCCGAGGCGCCGACCGCCGCCATGTCGGAGTAGCCGGACCAGTCCGTGGTGACGACCGTCCCCCGGTCCACGCTGTCCCAGGTGCGCCCGCCGTCGTAGGAGGAGCGGACCATCATCGTGCGGCGGCGGTCCGGGTCGGCCGGGGCGGACAGCAGCATCCGGTCGCCCAGGCGCAGGATCGCGCCCTGGACCTGCGGGGTGTAGAGGTCGGGGAGGGCGCGGAAGGGCGCGGCGAAGCTGTCGCCGCCGTCCCGGCTGACGGTCTGGGAGCGGTGGCCGGGATCGGTGCCGTCCTGTTCCCGGCCGCTGACGAGGACGGCCCCGTCGGCGCGTTCGGCGAGCGTCACCTCCGAGGGCTTCTGCCGGAACATGCCGTCCAGCGCTATCGGCCAGGAGTCCGTGGCGCCGATCCGCCACTCGTCGCCGCCGTCGTCGCTGACGATGAGCGCGGCGTGGTTGGCGGTGACCCGGCCGCCGTCCCACGTCTCGGTGTTGACACCGAACACCAGCCGCCCGGCGTGCTTCCCGCGCGTGAGCTGGATGCCGTGCACGGGCCCGGTGGCGTACCAGGAGTTCCAGTGCCGGGGCAGGATCCGGTCGCTCAGGTCGCGCGGCTCGGACCAGGTCCGGCCGTCGTCGTCGCTGTACTGCAGGTGCGGGGTGCGGTCGCAGGGGACGGTGCAGTTGCCGGCGTCCGTACGGCCGGTGTTGTACGTCTCGGCCAGCAGGATCCGGCCGGTCCTGCGGTCCACGAGAGGCGCCGGGTTGCCGTGCGTGTCGCCGGCGCCCTCCGTGACGACCTGGAGCGGGCCCCAGGTGCGGCCGCCGTCGGTGGAGCGCTTGAGGACGATGTCGATGTCGGCCGCGTCACCGCAGTTGAGGACGCGGCCCTCGGCGAAGGCGAGCAGTGTGCCGGCCGTGGTCCGCACGATCGCGGGGATCCGGAAGCACGCGTAACCGGGGTCCTGGGTGGCCTTGAAGAGGACCTGCTGCTCGAACTCCGGTAAGTCCGCGGCGGGTTGGGCACGGGCCGGGCCGACGGGCGCGAGCAGCGCCGCGGCGGTGAGGACGGCTGCCAGGGAGGATCTCAGACGGGTGCGAAGACTTGACGGCATGGTGCGACCTGCCCTTCATGCGTCTGTCGGCTGGACCACCGACCCATGGGAACGGACATCCGGGGAGCCGGTGCACGGGCTTACATACGAATCAACCAGACATCCCACGTCCCATGTGTGGGCCACAGACGGTACTTGGCTCACAGACCCCTCACAAGCAGCGTGCGTCAGGGGATCAGGACGACCTTGCCGAGGTTGGCCCTGGCCTCGATCTCCCCGTGCGCCTTCGCCGCGTCCGCAAGCGCGAACTCCCCGTGGACGACGGGCCTCAGCTCCCCGGCGGCAACTGGGAGCCGATCACCGACTCGGCGCCCACGAGCAGGTCGTACGCCTCGACGGTGCCGCCGCCCGAGCTGTACGCCACCAGCCGTCCCCCGGGGCGAGTGCGGCGAGGGCCGGGGTGAGCAGCTCGCCGCCGACCGCGTCCAGGGCGTGGTCGACCGGGGCGCCCCAGGTGTCATCGCCGTAGGTGACGACGTGGTCGGCGCCGAGGCCACGGACGAAGCCGGCCTTGGCCGGGCCGGAGACGGCCCCCACGACCCGCCCGGCACCCCGCGTCCTGGCCAGCTGCACGGCCAGGTGGCCGACACCGCCGGCCGCCGCCGTGACCAGGGCCGCCTCGCCCGGCTCGGGCCGTGCCGCCTCCAGGGCGCCGAGGGCGACCAGGCCGCTGCGGACCAGGGCGACGGCCGTGACGGCGTCGGCGTCCGCCGGGGCCGGGGAGGCCATGGTCTCGTGCAGGAGCGCGAAGCCGGCGTAGCCGTGGCCGAAGCAGAGCCCCGTCACGCGGTCGCCGGTGCCGAAGCGGGTGACGCCCTCGCCGGCGGCTGTGACCTCCCCGGCGATCTCACCGCCGAGCGGGACCGGCTCCGCCGCCTCGCCGACCTTGCGGACCACCGGGAGCGTGACGCCGATGGCCTCCGCGCGCACGAGCAGGCCCGGCTCGGGCACCGGTGCCTCCTGAAGGAACAGGGGGCCGGCCGGCTGCTCGGCCGTGCCGCCGCCCGTGGCCGGGCCCTGGTGGCCGCGGCGCTGGCCGAGCAGGACATGCGGATGTGGCACCACGTCGTGCTGTCCGCCGTCCGCGACCTCGGCCCCGTCGCCCAGGCCGACCTCGGCCGCGGCGTCCGGCTGGACCCCAAGGACCTGGTCGGCATCCTGAACGACCTCCAGGCGGCGGGCCTGGTGGTGCGCGAGCCCGACCCGAAGGACCGGCGGAAGAACGCGGTGTCCCTCACCGCCCGGGGAGCCCGGCTGCTGACGCGCTGCGAGAAGGCGGCCCGCGCGGCCGACGACGAACTGCTCGCCCCGCTGTCGGCGGCCGAACGCGAGCAGTTCACGGGGATGCTGCGACGGATATCCGGCACGGCCGACTGAGGACTCCCCTCGGGTCGCGCAGGCCGAGACGGGGCCCCTGCGGCGCAGGGGGCGCTCCCCGCCGGTCGGGGCCCCGCCGCCGTGTCGCGGGAGAACCTGCTCAGCCCTGGGCGGCCGCGGCCCGCAGGGCGATCCGGTCCTCACCCGCGTACACGTTCATGGAGGCGCCCCGCAGGAAGCCCACCAGCGTCAGGCCCGTCTCGGCGGCCAGATCCACCGCCAGCGAGGACGGCGCCGACACCGCCGCCAGGACCGGGATGCCGGCCATCACGGCCTTCTGCGCCAGCTCGAAGGAGGCCCGGCCCGAGACGAGCAGGATCGTCCGCGACAGCGGCAGCTCCTCGTTCTGCAGGGCGCGGCCGACCAGCTTGTCGACCGCGTTGTGCCGGCCCACGTCCTCCCGGACGTCCAGCAGCTCGCCGGCCTCCGAGAAGAGAGCCGCCGCGTGCAGGCCGCCGGTCCGGTCGAAGACCCGCTGGGCGGCACGCAACCGGTCGGGCAGGTTCGCCAGCAGCTCGGGAGTGACCCGGACCGGGGGAGTGTCGGCGATGGGCCAGCGGGCCGTCGTCCGTACGGCGTCCAGCGACGCCTTGCCGCACAGCCCGCAGGAGGAGGTCGTGTAGACGTTCCGCTCCAGGGTGATGTCGGGTATCACCACCCCCGGGGCCGTCTGCACGTCGACCACGTTGTACGTGTTCGAGCCGTCGGCCGTGGCCCCGGCGCAGTAGACGATGTTCCTGAGGTCCCGCTGCCCGCCCAGCACTCCCTCGCTCACCAGGAAGCCCGCCGCCAGGGCGAAGTCGTCGCCCGGGGTGCGCATGGTGATCGCCAGAGGCTTGCCGTTCAGCCGGATCTCCAGTGGTTCCTCGGCGACGAGTGTGTCGGGACGGCTGGAGACCGCCCCGTCCCGGATGCGGAGCACCTTGCGTCGTTCCGTGACTCGTCCCATGTCCTGATCAGCCCCGGTTCTGTACGTGCTGGTAGCCGAAGCGGCCCTTGATGCAGAGGTTGCCGTGGGTCACCGGGTTGTCGTGCGGTGACGTGACCTTCACGATCTCATTGTCCTGCACGTGCAGCGTCAGGTTGCAGCCCACTCCGCAGTACGCGCACACCGTGGTCGTCTCCGTCTGCCGCGACTCGTCCCACGTACCCGCCGCGCGCATGTCGAACTCGGACTTGAAGGACAGCGCGCCCGTCGGGCACACCTCGATGCAGTTCCCGCAGTACACGCACGCCGAGTCGGTCAGCGGGGCGTCGTGCTCCACGGCGATCCGGGCGTCGAAACCGCGCCCGGCGACCGAGATCGCGAAGGTGTTCTGCCACTGGTCGCCGCAGGCGTCCACGCACTTGTAGCAGAGGATGCACTTGTCGTAGTCGCGTACGTACAGTTCGTTGTCGACCTTCGGTTCCTCGTTGAGGCGGGCCGCGTCCGGACCGAAGCGGTCGGGCTTGGCCTCGTACTCCTTGAGCCACTCGGCGACCCGGGGCGTGGTCGACAGGTCGACGGACGACGCGAGCAGTTCGAGGACGACCTTGCGGCTGTGCCGGGCCCGCTCGGTGCCGGTGCGCACCTCCATGCCCGGCTCGGCCTTGCGGGAGCAGGCCGGGACGAGGGTGCGGGCCCCCTCGACCTCGACGACGCAGACCCGGCAGGCGTTCTTCGGGCGCAGGGTGTCGCCCTCGCACAGGGTCGGGATGTCCTTGCCCGCCGCCCGGCAGGCGTCGAGGATCGTCGAGCCCTCGGGAACCCGGGCCTCTTCGCCGTCGATCGTGAACTCCAGCATGCGGCGCGGGATCCCCAGCGGTGTGACGGTCATGCGTACGCCCCCAGACGGTCGATGGCGGATTCCACGGCGTTCCAGGCGGTCTGCCCGAGACCGCAGATCGAGGCGTCCCGCATCGCACGGCCGACCTCCCTGAGCAGGGCGATGTCGTCCGCGGCGGCGGCGCCGGTGCGCTCCGCGATCCGGTGCAGCGCCTCCTCCTGCCGCACGGTCCCGACCCGGCACGGCACGCACTGGCCGCACGACTCGTCGCGGAAGAACTCCGCGATGCGCAGCAGCAGCCGGGGCAGGGGCACGCTGTCGTCGAAGGCCATCACGACCCCCGAGCCGAGCGTCGTGCCCGCCTCCCGTGTCCCTTCGAAGGTGAGCGGGATGTCCAGCTCGTCGGCCCGGACGAAACCGCCCGCCGCCCCGCCGAGCAGCACCGCCCGCAGCCCGCCCCGCACCCCGGCGAGCGTGAGCAGCTCGCCCAGCGTCGCGCCGAACGGCAGCTCGTAGACGCCCGGCCGCTCCACGGCCCCGGACACGCAGAACAGCTTGGGTCCGGTGGACCTCTCCGTGCCGATCGCCGCGTACGCCGGGGCGCCCAGGGTCAGGATCGGCAGGACGTTGACCAGCGTCTCCACGTTGTTCTCGACCGTCGGCTTGCCGAACAGGCCCTTCTCCACGGGGAACGGCGGCTTGGATCGCGGCTCGCCCCGGTAGCCCTCGATGGAGTTGAACAGGGCGGTCTCCTCACCGCAGATGTAGGCGCCCGCGCCGCGCCGGATCTCGATGTCGAAGGCGTAGCCCTGGCCGAGGACGTCGTCGCCGAGCAGACCGCGCGCCCGTGCCTGGGCGATCGCGTGCTCGAGCCGGTGCAGGGCGCGGGGGTACTCGCCGCGCAGGTAGAGGTAGCCCTGGTGGGCACCGGTCGCGTACCCGGCGATCGTCATCGCCTCGACCAGCGCGTACGGGTCGCCCTCCATGAGCACGCGGTCCTTGAAGGTGCCCGGCTCGGACTCGTCGGCGTTGCAGACGAGGTAGTGCGGACGGTCCGGCTGGGACGCCGTGGCCTGCCACTTGCGGCCGGTCGGGAAGGCGGCGCCGCCCCGCCCTACCAGGCCCGAGTCGGTGACCTCGCGGATGACCCCGGCCGGGCCCAGCTCGAAGGCACGGCGCAGGGCCGTGTAGCCGCCGTGGGCGCGGTAGTCGTCGAGGGACGCCGGGTCGACCACGCCGACCCGGTGCAGCAGCATCAGGCCGTCCTGCCCGGCCTGGGGCACCGCCAGTGCGGCCGGCGGCTCCTCCGGCGCCGAGTCGGGGGCGCTCGCGGCGAGGACGGCGTCGTGCACGGTCGCCGGCGCCGAGACCGCCGTACGGACCGGGTCCCCGGCCCTGATCGCGAGCGCGGCCGGGGCGCGTTCGCACAGGCCGAGGCACGGGCTCCGCTGGACGCTCACCCCGCTGCCGAGGCCCAGCCGCTCCTCGATCCCCGCGCACAGCCGAGGTGCCCCGGCCGCCGCGCACGCCAGGTCCGTGCACACGTGGAGCACGGTCGCCGGCCGCGGCTTGACGGAGAACATGGCGTAGAAGGTGGCGACCCCGTAGGCCTCCGCAGGCGGCACCGTCAGCCGCCGGCACAGGTAGTCGAGGGCACCGTCGCTGATCCAGCCGACCCGGTCGTTGATCGCGTGCAGCCCCGGCAACAGCAGGTCGCGGCGGTCCCGGGCCGCGCGCCCGCCACGGGCCCACCTCAGATCCGCGTCGGAGCGGTCGGCGCCCTCCCAGGAGGACTCCGGGGGCCCGAGCAGGGCGTCGACGGCCGCCCGTTCCTCGTCCGTCGGTTTGCTGTCACCGAAGTGCAGGTCCACAGTGCGTCACCCCACGATGGTCGCGATGGGCAGCTTCTCGATCCGGATCGCCGACGCCTTGAACTCCGCCGTCCCCGCGATCGGGCAGTTCGCCTCGATCGTCAGCGCGTTGGTGTCCACCTCGTCGGGGAAGTGCATGGTCATGAAGGCGAGCCCGGACCGCAGCGCGGGGTCCACCCACACGGGCGCGGTCACCGACCCGCGTCGCGAGGTGACCTGCACCTGCTCGCCGACCACCACCCCGTAGCGCTCGGCGTCCTCCGGGCTCAGCTCGATGTACTCGCCGCGCCTGAGCGGCGAGGCGTAACCGCCGCTCTGCACACCGGTGTTGTAGGAGTCGAGACGCCGCCCGGTGGTGAGCCGGATCGGGTACTCCTCGTCGGTGAGGTCCACGGGCGGGTCGTGCCGCACGATCCCGAAGGGCGCGAGCGGGCCGCGCTCGGCGGGGTCGGGCTCCCACAACCGGCCGTGCAGGTACGTCGGTTCGAGCCCGTCGGTGCTGGGGCACGGCCACTGGATGCCCTGGTGCTCCTCCAGACGCGCGTACGTCATGCCGTAGTGGTCGGGGGAGACCGACCGGAGTTCGTTCCACACGGTCTCGGCGTCGGCGTACTTCCAGTCGTGTCCGAGGCGGGCCGCGAGGGCGCAGATGATGTCGATGTCCTCGCGGGCCTCGCCGGGCGGGGTGACGGCCTTGCGGACGCGCTGCACACGCCGCTCGCTGTTGGTGGTGGTGCCGTCGGTCTCCGCCCAGCCGGCGGTGGCCGGCAGGACGACGTCCGCGAGCTCGGCCGTCCTGGTGAGGAAGATGTCCTGCACGACGAGGAAGTCGAGTGCCTTCAGCCGCCGTACCGCCTGCTCGCTGTCGGCCTCGGACTGTGCCGGGTTCTCGCCGACGCAGTAGACGGCCTTGAGCGTGCCGTCCTCCATCGCCTCGAACATCTCGGTGAGGTTCAGCCCGTAGTGGGGCTGGATGACGGTGTCCCAGGCCGACTCGAACTTCAGCCGGACGTCCGGGTCGAGGACGTCCTGGAAGCCGGGCAGGCGGTTGGGGATCGCGCCCATGTCGCCGCCGCCCTGCACGTTGTTCTGCCCGCGCAGGGGTTGCAGGCCGGAGCCGTAGCGGCCGACGTGCCCGGTGAGCAGGGACAGGTTGATCAGGGCGCGGACGTTGTCCGTGCCGTTGTGGTGCTCGGTGATGCCGAGCGTCCAGCACAACTGGGCGCGTTCGGCGCGGGCGTAGGCGTGCGCCAGCTCGCGGATGGCGACGGCCGGAACGCCCGTCACCTTCTCGGCGAGCGACAGCGTCCACGGCTCGACCAGCGCCTTGTACTCCTCGAAGCCGGTGGTCGCCCGCTCGATGAACGCCTCGTTCGCGAGACCCGCGTGGATGATCTCGCGGCCGATCGCGTGCGCCATCGGGATGTCCGTGCCGACGTCGAGGCCGAGCCAGCTCTCCGCCCACTCGGCGGTCGACGTCCGGCGCGGATCGACCGCGTACATCCGGGCGCCGTTCCTGATGCCCTTCAGCACGTGCTGGAAGAAGATCGGGTGGGCGAAGCGGGCGTTGGAGCCCCACATCACGATGACGTCGGTGTGCTCGATCTCCTCGTACGACGACGTCCCGCCGCCCGAGCCGAACGCCGCAGACAGGCCCGCCACGCTCGGGGCGTGGCAGGTGCGGTTGCAGGAGTCGACGTTGTTGGTGCCCATGACGACCCGGGCGAACTTCTGGGCGACGTAGTTCATCTCGTTCGTGGCCCGGGCGCAGGAGAACATGCCGAACGCGCCGCGGTTGCGTGCCAGGCCCCGGGCCGCCCGGTCCAGGGCCTCCTCCCAGCTCGCCCGGCGGAAGGGCTCGTCGCGCGCGTCCCGCACCAGCGGGTGGGTGAGCCGGGTGTAGGTCTTCGGGGTTCGATCGCGTTTGCTCATGCGGCGCTCCTCAGCGCGAGCAGGTCCGAGATGGCGTGCACGGTGCGCAGCGTGGGCACCTGGACGCCGGTGATGTCCGCCAGCTCGACGACCGCCGCGAGGAGCACGTCGAGTTCGAGCGGTTTGCCGCGCTCCAGGTCCTGGAGCGTGGAGGTCCGGTGGTCGCCGACCCGCTCGGCGCCCGCGAGCCGGCGCTCGATGGAGACGCCGACCTGGCAGCCGAGGGCGTTCGCGACCGCGAGCGTCTCGGTCATCATGATCTCGATGACCCTGCGGGTGCCGCCGTGCAGGCACATCTGCCGCATGGTCGCGCGGGCCAGCGCGCTGATCGGGTTGAAGGAGATGTTGCCGAGCAGCTTGAGCCAGATGTCGGCCCGCAACTCCGGTTCGACCGGGCACTTCAGCCCGCCCGCCTGCATCGCCTCGCTGAACGCCACGCACCGCCGGGACACGCTGCGGTCGGGCTCGCCGATCGAGAACCGCGTGCCCTCCAAGTGCCGGACGGCACCCGGCCCTTCGAGCTCGGTCGCCGCGTAGACGACGCATCCCATGGCCCGTTCGGGCGCGAGCACCGCACTGACCGCGCCGTCCGGGTCCACGCTCTCGACGCGGTGGCCGTCGTAGGGGCCGCCGTGCCGGTGGAAGTACCACCAGGGGATGCCGTTCTGGGCGGCCACGACCGCCGTCGTGTCGCCCAGCAACGGCGCGATCAGCGGCCCGCACGCCGCGTACGCGTTGGCCTTCAGGCCCAGGAAGACGTAGTCGGCCGGGCCGACCTCGGCCGGGTCGTCGGTCGCGTGGGGGTGCGCGGTGAAGTCGCCGCGCGGGCTGCGCACCCGGACTCCGTGCTGCCTCATGGCCGCCAGATGCGGTCCACGGGCGATGAGATGCACATCGGCGCCCGCGCGGTGGAGCGCGGCGCCGACGTAGGCGCCGATGGCACCGGCGCCGAGAACTGCGACTTTCACGGGAACACTCCGTTCGGTTTGAGGGATACCGCGGAGGTGACTGCCGTCGGGTGACTACCGTCCGGTGACTGCCGTCCGGCTTGTGTCGACGGAATATTGTCTACAGTATGGACGGAGGGTCAGCAAGGGTCCGTGCGATGACCGTTCGGCGCATGCTGGATACCGCTCACCGCATACGGTCGACGCGCCGCCTTCTCAACTGCTGTGGGAATGCCTACGGTTCCGGGTTCATGAGTCCCCCAGTCGCGCCCCCGGGCTGGAGCCGCTGGCTCGTTCCGCCCGCCGCTCTCTCCGTACATCTCTCGATCGGCCAGGCCTACGCCTGGAGCGTGTTCAAGCCGCCCCTGGAGTCCGCGCTCGGCCTCAGCGGCACGCAGAGCGCGCTGCCCTTCCAGCTGGGCATCGTCATGCTGGGCCTGTCCGCCGCGTTCGGCGGCACGCTCGTCGAGCGCAACGGCCCGCGCTGGGCGATGACCGTCGCCCTGGTCTGCTTCTCGTCCGGCTTCCTGCTCTCCGCGCTGGGCGCGGCCACCGAGCAGTACTGGCTGATCGTCCTCGGCTACGGCTTCGTCGGCGGCATCGGCCTCGGCATCGGCTACATCTCACCCGTCTCCACCCTGATCAAGTGGTTCCCGGACCGGCCCGGCATGGCCACCGGCATCGCCATCATGGGCTTCGGCGGCGGGGCGCTGATCGCCTCGCCGTGGTCCGCGCAGATGCTGGAGTCCTTCGGCGGCGACAGCTCCGGGATCGCTCTGGCCTTCCTGGTGCACGGGCTGTCGTACGCCGTGTTCATGCTGCTGGGTGTGCTGCTGGTTCGGGTGCCTCGCACCGAGAAGCCTGTGGAGAGCGGGCCGAGTGTCCTCACCGGCCCGCAGGTCTCCGCGAACCAGGCCATCCGCACCCCGCAGTTCTGGTTCCTGTGGATCGTGCTCTGCATGAACGTCACCGCCGGCATCGGCATCCTGGAGAAGGCCGCCCCGATGATCACGGACTTCTTCGCGGAGTCCTCCACACCCGTGTCGGTCACGGCCGCCGCCGGCTTCGTCGCGCTGCTGTCGGCGGCGAACATGGCCGGCCGCATCGGCTGGTCGTCGACCTCCGACCTGATCGGCCGCAAGAACATCTACCGCGTCTACCTGGGCGTCGGCGCGCTGATGTACGCGCTCATCGCCCTGTTCGGCGACTCCTCCAAGCCGCTGTTCGTCCTGTGCGCGCTGGTGATCCTGTCCTTCTACGGCGGCGGCTTCGCGACCGTACCGGCGTATCTGAAGGACCTGTTCGGCACCTACCAGGTCGGTGCCATCCACGGGCGGCTGCTCACCGCCTGGTCCACGGCGGGCGTGCTCGGGCCGCTCATCGTCAACTGGATCGCCGACCGGCAGGAGGAGGCGGGCCGGCACGGCGCGTCCCTGTACGGTCTGTCGTTCGTCATCATGATCGGCCTGCTCGTCGTCGGCTTCGTCGCCAACGAACTCGTCCGGCCCGTCGACCCGCGTCATCACGTCCCGGCACCGAAGGAGGCCGCGCATGTCCAGCGACAGCAGTCAGAGTCCGCCTAGCCCCAACCGGCGGTGGCTGATCGCCTTCGCCTGGGTGTGGGTGGGCCTGCCGCTCGCCTACGGGCTGTACGAGCTGGTCCGCAAGGCGACCCAGCTGTTCACCGGTTAGGCGCCAGGCGACAGGTGCTCGGTCGTCCGAGGTCCTGACCGAAGCTGACAACGCGGGCACCTGTTTCCTGTCGCCTTGCCTGCCGTCGTACCCGTGAGTCATTGATCAGACTGGTGGATCCCGCTGCCCGCGTTCCAACGAGGGGGACCGCCCACATGAACGGCTCGCGCATCGCCGCCGTCGGCCACTACCAGCCCGCCAAGGTGCTCACCAACGAGGACCTGGCGGACCTGGTGGACACCAGTGACGAGTGGATCAGGAGCCGGGTGGGCATCCGCACCCGTCACATCGCCGGTCCCGACGAACCCGTCGACGAGCTGGCCGCCCACGCCGCCGCCAAGGCCCTCGCCTCGGCCGGGCTGGCCCCGGCCGACATCGACCTGGTGCTGGTCGCCACCTCCACCGCCGTCGACCGCTCGCCCAACATGGCCGCCAGGGTCGCGGCCCGGCTCGCCGTCCCGCAGGCCGCCACCATGGACCTCAACGTGGTGTGTGCCGGTTTCACCCACGCCCTGGCCACCGCCGACCACGCCGTCCGGGCGGGGGGCGCGAGCCGGGCCCTGGTCATCGGGGCCGACAAGATGTCCGACGTGACCGACTGGAGCGACCGCACGACCTGCGTGCTCGTCGGTGACGGAGCGGGCGCCGCGGTCGTCGAGGCCGCCGACGAGCACGCCATCGGGCCGGTGCTGTGGGGTTCGGTGCCCGAGATGGGCAACGCCGTGCGGATCGAGGGCACGCCGCCGCGTTTCGCGCAGGAGGGGCAGAGCGTCTACCGCTGGGCCACGACACAGCTGCCCCCCATCGCGCGGCGGGCGTGCGAACGGGCCGGGCTGCAGCCGGCGGACCTCGCGGCGGTCGTACTGCATCAGGCCAATCTGCGCATCATCGAACCCCTCGCGGAGAAGATCGGCGCCGTGAACGCGGTCGTCGCGCGCGATGTCACGGAGTCCGGCAACACATCGGCCGCGAGCATCCCGCTCGCCCTGTCCAAGCTGGTCGAACAGGGTGCGATCGGCACCGGCGACCCGGTCCTGCTGTTCGGCTTCGGCGGGAACCTGTCGTACGCGGGGCAGGTCGTCCGCTGCCCGTGAGGCCGCGCCGCGATGTGACGCGGTCAACTCGCCGAAGTCCTGGCTCCTGTGCGCCGTAGACTGTAGACGAAAGACAATCGATACTGACGCTACGGCGACACCGGCGTCCGCCGCGCTGTGCACGGCCCTGCCGAGGAGGGGGACCGCGATGCTGTCGACAGGCCTGCCCCAAGGGGCGGTACCCAAGCTGGAACGCCCGGGTCCGCTGCGCGACCGTGTCTACGAGGCGCTGCTCGAACTCATCACCACCCGTGCCCTCCAGCCCGGCCAGCACCTCGTGGAGAGCGAACTCGCCGGGCATCTGGGAGTCTCCCGGCAGCCGGTGCGCGAGGCGTTGCAGCGGCTCAACACCGAGGGCTGGGTCGATCTGCGCCCCGCCCAGGGCGCGTTCGTCCACGAGCCGACGGAGGAGGAGGCCGACCAGCTCCTCACGGTCCGTACGCTCCTGGAGGCCGAGGCCGCCCGGCTCGCCGCGGCGGGCGCGGACAAGGCCGGCATCGCCGCCCTGGAAGCGCTGTGCGCCGAGGGCGAGAAGGCCGTCGAGGCCGACGACGTGGACGGGGCCGTCGCGATGAACGCCCGCTTCCACGCCAAGATCATGGAGCTCGCCGGCAACGCCGTCCTCGCCGAACTGGCCGCCCAGGTCGACCGCCGCGTCCGCTGGTACTACACGCCGGTCGCCCGCCAGCGGGGCCACCAGTCCTGGATCGAACACCGCGCGCTCATCGCCGCCATCACCGACCGCGACGAACAGCGGGCCACCCACCTGATGCGCGAACACACTGAGCACACGAGGCGGTCGTACCACGCGCGTACGGGTTCGTAGGCCTCAGCCGGCCGTCAACACCGCCCGGGTCTGCGTCGTCCGGCCCACCAGGACCTCTGGTGGCCACCGGTACCGGCGACACCAGGTCGCGGCCGCAGTCGGTTCGGAGCTGCCCTCCGCCTCCGACACGCGACGGCGCACGGAGGTGGAGCGGCGGCTGCGCCAGGTCGTCGCACCAAGGCAGAGGCGAGGGCCCGCCGGTGGGCGTGGCTGACGGCCCAGCGCGAGGCCGCCGTCCCTGCCCGCGCCGGGACCGCGGCCACGCCGGTGGGCGTGGCTGACGGCCCAGCGCGAGGCCGCCGTCCCTGCCCGCGCCGGGACCGCGGCCCCGACGGCTGCTGACCCGGCCGCCGCTACCGAGCCCGCCCCCGCCCGGGTGACGGTGCTGCCCACGCCCTGCCCGCCGCCGACCCGGCCCCGCAGCCGCTGGAGCACGCCCCGGTCCGAGTCTGGGACGCGCGGCAGGTTCCGGTGTGGAAGTTCCGCACCGGAACCGCTTGGCGGGATGTGCCCGAGCGGTACGGCCCGTGGGCCGCGCTGCACACCCGCTTCCGGCGGTGGGCCTTGGACGGCACCTTCGAGCGAATGCTCCGGGCCGCCCAGGCGCAGGCGGATGCTCCCGGCATATCGATTGGCTGGTGTCGGTGGACTCCACCCCCTCGCCTGCGACGCTCTTGGCCGACCGCCGGTGGACGCGCAGACCACGCCGGAGGTGTCGGGGAGCGTCATCAGGGCACGGCCGTGCAGGGCGCCGCCTGCCGTGCACAGCTCCGGGGCCCAGGCGAGCGCGGCGCCGACCGGGCCGCGTCGGCGGTCGATCACTCGCGAGGCAAGGCCCGCGCCCCTCGTCTTTGTCCTGTGAGTGGAAAAAGTCGAGCGCAATTCCTGCGCTACTTCTTCCCACCTTCGGCAGCCGCTGCTACGTTCCCTCCGAAAGCAAGCCACGAGGTGGCGGGAAACCCGGCGCGCACAGGCCGACTGAGGCGGGGAGGGGCTCGTGAGACGTATGACCGCACGACCCGGAAACGCCCACCAGGCCCGACTGCTCAAGCTGTTGCGCGACGGCGGCCCCAACTCCCGGGCCCAGCTGGGCGACCAGGTCGACCTCTCGCGGTCCAAGCTCGCCGTGGAGGTGGACCGGCTGCTGGAGACGGGGCTGGTCGTGGCCGACGGACTCGCCGCCTCGCGCGGCGGCCGCCGCTCCCACAACATCCGGCTCAACCCCGGGCTGCGCTTCCTCGGCGTCGACATCGGCGCGACCTCGGTCGACGTCGCCGTCACCAACGCCGAACTGGAGACGCTCGGGCACATCAACCACCCCATGGACGTGCGCGAGGGCCCGGTCGCGGTCTTCGAGCAGGTCCTGGCCATGGCCGCCAAGCTGAAGGCGTCGGGGCTCGCGGAGGGGTTCGACGGCGCCGGCATCGGCGTCCCGGGCCCGGTCCGCTTCCCCGAGGGCGTCCCGGTGGCCCCGCCGATCATGCCGGGCTGGGACGGCTTCCCCGTGCGGGAGGCGCTCAGCCAGGAACTCGGCTGCCCGGTCATGGTCGACAACGACGTGAACCTCATGGCGATGGGGGAGCAGCACGCGGGCGTCGCCCGCACCGTCGCCGACTTCCTCTGCGTCAAGATCGGCACGGGCATCGGCTGCGGCATCGTCGTCGGCGGTGAGGTCTACCGCGGCACGACGGGCAGCGCCGGCGACATCGGGCACATCCAGGCCGTGCCCGACGGCCACCCCTGCGCCTGCGGCAACCGGGGCTGCCTGGAAGCCCACTTCAGCGGGGCGGCCCTCGCCCGCGACGCCACGGAGGCCGCCCAGCAGGGGCTCTCCGCCGAACTGGCCTCCCGGCTGGAGACCAACGGCGGCCTCACCGCCGTCGACGTCGCCGCCGCGGCCGCCGCCGGCGACGCCACCGCACTCGACCTGATCCGCGAGGGCGGCAACCGCACCGGCCAGGTCATCGCCGGCCTGGTCAGCTTCTTCAACCCCGGCCTGGTGGTGATCGGCGGCGGGGTGACCGGCCTCGGCCACACCCTGCTCGCCGCGATCCGCACCCAGGTCTACCGCCAGTCCCTGCCCCTCGCGACCGGCAACCTGCCCATCGTCCTGGGCGAGTTGGGCCCCGCCGCCGGAGTCACCGGCGCGGCCCGGCTCATCAGCGACCACCTGTTCTCACCCGCGTAAGCAACTCAGTTCCGTACGGCGTACCAGCACAGCGCCCTGCTTCGCCCTGCCCTGAAACCGGCCCGCACGCCCGCCAAGGGGACCTCATGGCACCAGAACCACCGCTGCTCAGTATGTCCGGCATCACCAAGTCGTTCCCCGGAGTCCGGGCCCTCGACGGCGTCGACCTCGACGTCCAGGCCGGTGAGGTGCACTGCCTGCTCGGCCAGAACGGCGCCGGGAAGTCCACCCTCATCAAGGTCCTGGCCGGCGCCCACCAGCCCGACACCGGCGAGATCCGCTGGCGCGGCGAGGCGGTCACACTCCGCTCGCCGATCGCCGCCATGCGCCTCGGCATCGCCACCATCTACCAGGAACTCGACCTGGTGGAGCACCTGTCGGTCGCCGAGAACGTCCATCTGGGCCACGAGCCGACCACCGCCGGGTTCGTCGTCCGGGGGAAGGCCGCGAAAGAGTCGACATCCGCCCTGCTCAAGCGACTTGGACACGCCGAGATCGACCCGGCCCGGCTTGTCGGGGAGTTGTCGGCGGCACAACAGCAGATCGTGTCCATGGCGCGGGCGCTCTCCCACGACGTGCGGCTCATCGTGATGGACGAACCGTCCGCCGCCCTCGACCCGGACGAGGTCGACAACCTGTTCCGTATCGTCGGTGCCCTCACCGCCGCCGGTGTCGCCGTCGTCTACATCTCGCACCGCCTGGAGGAGATCCGGCGCATCGGCGACCGGGTGACGGTGCTGAAGGACGGGCGGGCCGTGGCGAACGGACTGCCGGCGAAGACGACCCCGACCCGTGAGGTCGTCGCGCTGATGACGGGCCGCAACGTCGAGTACGTCTTTCCCGACCGGCCCGCCTCCCCGCCGCCCGGCGAACCGGTGCTCACCGTCCGGGGCCTGTCCCGGGCCGGCGAGTTCGAGCCCCTCGACCTGGAGGTACGGCCGGGCGAGATCGTCGGCCTCGCCGGACTCGTCGGCTCGGGCCGCTCCGAGATCCTGGAGACCGTCTACGGCGCCAGGAAGCCGACGTCCGGTCAGGTGCTGGTGGGAGGGCGGCCCTTGAGGCCGGGCAGCGTCCGGGCCGCCGTCCGGGCCGGGCTCGGGCTCGCGCCCGAGGAACGCAAGGCGCAGGCCCTGCTGATGCTGGAGTCCGTCACCCGCAATGTGTCGGTCTCCTCCATGTCCCGCTTCTCGCGCGGCGGCTGGATCGACCGGGGAGCCGAACTCGGTGCCGCCCGGGCCGCGACCCGCGAGCTGTCGCTGCGGCCCGACAACCCGTCCGTGCCGGTGCGCACCCTGTCCGGCGGCAACCAGCAGAAGGCCGTCCTGGCCCGCTGGCTGCTGCGCGGCTGCAAGGTGCTGCTGCTCGACGAACCCACCCGCGGCGTCGACGTCGGCGCCCGCGCCGAGCTCTACGCGGTCGTCCGCCGGCTGGCCGACGAAGGCCTGGCCGTGCTGCTGGTCTCCAGCGAGGTGCCCGAGGTGCTCGGCCTCGCCGACCGCGTCCTGGTGCTGCGCGAGGGCCGTGTCGTCCACACGGCGCCCGCGCGCGAACTCGACGAACACCGCGTACTCGACCTGGTCATGGAAGGAAGTCCGGCGTCATGACGCAGCCCGTCTCCCCGCCGCGGGACAGCACCACCGACAAGGTGCCCCAGGCCCGGCCCACGGCCTGGCGCGGCCTGCTGGCCCGCACCGACGTCCGCACCCTCTCCCTGCTCGGCGTGCTCGCCGCGCTGGTCCTCATCGGCGGCATCACCAAGCCCGACGAGTTCCTCGACACCCGCAACCTGCAACTCGTCCTCACCCAGGCGTCCGTGATCGGCGTCGTCACCGTCGGCATGACCTTCGTCATCGTCTCCGGCGGCATCGACCTGTCCGTCGGCGCCATCGTCGCCCTCGCCTCCGTATGGGCGACCACGGTGGCCACCCAGGAGTACGGCTTCGCCGGCATCCTCTTCACGGCGGTCGTCGTCGGAGTCGGCTGCGGCCTGGTCAACGGGGTGCTCATCGCCTACGGCGCGATGGTGCCGTTCATCGCCACCCTCGCCATGCTGGCCTCCGCCCGCGGCCTCGCCCTGCAGATCACCGACGGCAAGACGCAGATCGTCACCGTGCCCTCCGTCCTCGACCTGGGCGAACGCGACGCCTACGTCCTCGGCGTCCCGCCCCTGGTGCTGGTCTTCGCCGTCGTGACGGTCATCGGCTGGCTGGTGCTCAACCGCACCACCTTCGGCCGTCGCACGGTCGCCGTCGGCGGCAACCCGGAGGCCGCCCGGCTCGCCGGCATCGACGTCCGCCGCCAGCGGCTCTACCTCTACCTGCTGTCCGGGCTGTGCTGCGGCATCGCCGCCTTCCTGCTGATCGTCCTGTCCGGCTCCGGCCAGAACACCAACGGCAACCTCTACGAACTCGATGCCATCGCCGCCGCCATCATCGGCGGCACCCTGCTCACCGGCGGCCGGGGCACCATCACCGGCTCCGTGCTGGGCGTCCTGATCTTCACCACGATCACCAACATCTTCGCCCTGAACAACCTGCAGAGCGACGTCCAGCAGATCGCCAAGGGCGCGATCATCGTCGCCGCCGTGCTGGTCCAGCGCCGTACCGCGAGCACGACCTGAGGAAAGGGTTCACCGCCATGACCGAGATCACGAGCCGCAGAGGACTGCTCTTCGGGGCCGCCGCCGTCTCCGCCGGTGCCCTCCTCACGGGCTGCACGAGCAACGAGCCCTCCGACTCCAAGGAGGAGCCGGCCGGGAACGACCAGCCGGCCGCCGACGACAAGCCCGGCAAGCAGGTCACCATCGGCTTCGCCGGACCGCAGGCCGACCACGGCTGGCTCAACGCCATCAACGACAACGCCAAGAGCCGCGCCGAGAAGTACTCCGACGTCACCCTGGAGATCACCGAGGGCTCCAACGACACCGCCCAGCAGATCGGCCAGATCGAGACCCTCATCAACAAGAAGGTCGACGTGCTGGTCGTGCTGCCCGCCGACGGCAAGGCCCTCACCCAGGTCGGGCTGAAGGCGATGCGCGCGGGCATCCCGGTCGTCAACCTCGACCGCATCTTCAACACCCCGCAGGCCTACCGCTGCTGGATCGGCGGCGACAACTACGGCATGGGTCTCAACGCCGGCCACTACATCGGCGAGAAGCTCAAGGGGAAGTCGGGCGCCCGCGTCATCGAGCTGGCCGGCCTGGACAACCTGGAGCTGACCAAGCAGCGCACCCAGGGCTTCGACGACGCCCTCAAGAACTACCCCAACATCAAGAAGGTCGCCCGCCAGGCCGCCGAGTTCACCGTCGAGTCCGGGCAGGCCAAGATGGCCCAGCTGCTCCAGGCCCAGTCGACGTTCGACGCCCTGTGGAACCACGACGACGACCAGGGCGTGGGCGCGCTGCGCGCCATCGAGCAGGCCGGGCGCGACGACTTCCTGATGGTCGGCGGCGCGGGCGCCCTGTCCGCCTTCCAGGCCATCAAGCAGGACGACGGCGTGCTGAAGGCGACCGTCCTCTACCCGCCGACCATGGCCGCCTCCGCGATCGACCTCGCCCGCGCCCTCGGCCAGGGCAAGGGCATCGGCGGCCTGGCCGAGTTCGAGATCCCGTCGTCGATCACGCTCTACTCGGCCGTCGTCGACAAGACCAACGTCGACCAGTACATGCCCACCGGCTTCCGGTGACAGGCTCCGCCCGCACCCCCCACGTGCGCCACCCGACCAGGACGAGGAGGACACCCGTATGGGACAGCCGCAAGCGCAGTCAGATGGGACCGAGGCAGGCAAGCCACCCCTGCGCGTGGGGATGGTGGGCTACGCCTTCATGGGCGCCGCCCACTCCCAGGGCTGGCGCACCGCCGGCCGTGTCTTCGACCTGCCGCTGAACCCCGTCCAGGCCGTGATCTGCGGCCGGGACACCACCGCCGTACGGGCGGCGGCCGACCGCCACGGCTGGGCGTCCACCGAGACCGACTGGCGTGCCCTCGTCGAACGCGACGACATCGACCTCGTCGACATCTGCACCCCCGGCGACAGCCACGCCGAGATCGCCCTGGCCGCCCTCGCGGCCGGCAAGCACGTCCTGTGCGAGAAGCCCCTCGCCAACACCGTCGAGGAAGCCACCGCGATGGTGCGGGCCGCCGAAGAGGCCCACCGGCGCGGGCAGGTGGCCATGGTCGGCTTCAACTACCGCCGGGTACCGGCCACCGCCCTGGCCCGCCGCATGGTCGCCGAGGGCCGCCTGGGCGCACTGCGGCACGTGCGCGTGACGTACCTCCAGGACTGGCTGGTCGACCCGCAGTTCCCGCTGACCTGGCGGCTGCGCAGGGAGCAGGCCGGATCCGGCTCGCTCGGCGACCTGGGCGCGCACATCATCGACCTCGCGCAGTACCTCGTGGGGGAGCGGCTGGCGGGCGTCTCCGCGCTGACGGAGACCTTCGTACGGCAGCGGCCCCTGCCCACCGGCGCCACGAGCGGCCTGTCCGCCGTCTCGTCCGCCGGCACCGGGGAGGTCACCGTGGACGACGCCGCCCTGTTCACGGCTCGTTTCCCCTCCGGCGCCCTCGCCTCCTTCGAGGCCACCCGCTACGCCACCGGCCGCAAGAACGCCCTGCGCATCGAACTCAACGGGGAGCGCGGCTCGCTCGCCTTCGACCTGGAGCGGCTCAACGAGCTGTCCTTCCACGACGGCACCGAACCCGGTGCGGAGGCCGGCTTCCGCCGCATCCTCGTCACCGAACCCGACCACCCCTACCTGGACGCCTGGTGGCCGCCGGGCCACGGCCTCGGCTACGAGCACACCTTCGTCCACCAGGCCCGCGACCTCGTCCACGCCATCGCCGAGGGCCGCAGCCCCGAACCCTCCTTCGCCGACGGGCTCCAGGTGCAGCGCGTGCTCGCCGCCGTGGAGGAGAGCGCAGAGAAGAACTCCGTCTACACGCCGATCGCGGTCTGAGGAGGCTGACGCGCATGCCGCGTACGTTCACGCTGTTCACCGGTCAGTGGGCCGACCTGCCGCTGGAGGAGGTCTGCCGCCTCGCCCGCGACTTCGGCTACGACGGCCTCGAACTCGCCTGCTGGGGCGACCACTTCGAGGTCGACAAGGCACTCTCCGACCCTGGGTACCTCGACGGCCGCCGGGCCTTGCTCGACAAGTACGGCCTCAAGTGCTGGGCCATCTCCAACCACCTGGCCGGCCAGGCCGTCTGCGACGCCATCATCGACGAACGCCACCAGGCGATCCTGCCGGGTGAGGTGTGGGGCGACGGGGACCCGGAAGGGGTCCGGCAGCGGGCCGCGGACCGTATGAAGGACACCGCGCGTGCCGCTGCGGCCTTCGGCGTCGACACCGTCATCGGCTTCACCGGCTCCGCCATCTGGCACCTGGTCGCCATGTTCCCGCCCGCCCCCGAGGCGATGATCGAGCGCGGCTACCAGGACTTCGCCGACCGATGGAACCCGATCCTGGACGTCTTCGACGCGGAGGGCGTGCGGTTCGCCCACGAGGTCCACCCCAGCGAGATCGCCTATGACTACTGGACCACCCAGCGGGCCCTGGAGGCCGTCGGGAACCGCCCCGCGTTCGGCCTGAACTTCGACCCCTCGCACTTCGTGTGGCAGGACCTCGACCCGGTCGGCTTCCTCTGGGACTTCCGCGACCGCATCTACCACGTCGACTGCAAGGAGGCCCGCAAGCGCCTCGATGGACGCAACGGCCGGCTCGGCTCGCACCTGCCCTGGGGCGACCCCAGGCGCGGCTGGGACTTCGTCTCCGCCGGGCACGGCGACGTCCCGTGGGAGGACGTCTTCCGGATGCTGCGCTCCATCGGCTACCAGGGCCCGGTCTCGGTCGAGTGGGAGGACGCCGGCATGGACCGGCTCCAGGGCGCGCCCGAGGCGCTGAACCGCCTCAAGGCGTTCGACTTCGAGCCGCCCAGCGCGTCCTTCGACGCCGCGTTCAACAGCTGAACCACGCACGGGGCGCTGGTCGGCGACGGGGGCCGGTTCCACCGCCGGTCCCCCCTCCGACCTGCCCGGATCCTGCTTTGTCCGGTGCTTGGAAAAAGGTCAACTCATCCTGATCCAAGGGGTGTTCGCCCCGGACGGACGCGGTTACCGTCCTTGAAGTGTTCAAGACACACGTATGTCCGGGGTGACGGCGCACCCCGGCGCCCGCACCGCACGTCTTCGCACCCGTTCCGTACGGCCCATCCCGTTCCCGGAGGGACTTCGTGCACAGAACCAGACAGACAAGCGCCCGCACCCCCAGGCGTCCCAGGCTTCGCACCGCCGCCGCCCTGTTCACCGGCCTGCTGCTGGCCGTGGGCACCCCCGCCACCGTCGCCGGCGCCCAGCCCGGCCAAGCGGAACAGGACGAACCCGTAGCGGCGGAAGGCCAGTTCCAGCAGGTGCCGCTCGCCAAGGGCGCACACGAGACGGGCGAGCCGATGTCGCTCGCCGTGCTCCCGGACCGCAGCGTCCTGCACACCGCGCGCGACGGCACGCTGCGCCTCACCGACCAGGGCGGCGTCACCAAGATCGCCGGCAGGATCCCCGTCTACAGCCACGACGAGGAAGGCCTCCAGGGCGTCGGCATCGACCCGGACTTCAAGAACAACCGGGCGATCTACCTCTACTACGCCCCGCCGCTCGACACCCCCGTGGGCGATGCCCCGGAGAACGGCACCGCCGACGACTTCAAGAAGTTCGACGGCGTCAACCGCCTCTCCCGCTTCGTCCTCAACGCCAACGGCACGCTCAACATGGCCAGCGAGAAGAAGGTCCTGGACGTCGCCACCTCCCGGGGCATCTGCTGCCACGTCGGCGGCGACATCGACTTCGACGCGGACGGCAACCTCTACCTGTCGACCGGAGACGACACCAACCCCTTCTCCTCCGACGGCTACACGCCCATCGACGACCGTGAGGGCCGCAACCCCGCCTTCGACGCCCGCCGCAGCGCCGCCAACACCAACGACCTGCGCGGCAAGCTCCTCCGCATCAAGGTCGCCGAGGACGGCTCGTACACGATCCCGGAGGGCAACCTCTTCGCCCCGGGCACGGAGAAGACCCGTCCCGAGATCTACGCGATGGGCTTCCGCAACCCGTTCCGGATGAGCGTCGACGACAAGACCGGCATCGTGTACGTCGGCGACTACGGCCCCGACGCGGGCGCCGCCGACCCCAAGCGCGGCCCGGCAGGACAGGTCGAGTTCGCCAAGGTGACCAAGGCGGCCAACTTCGGCTGGCCCTTCTGCACCGGTGACAACGACGCCTACGTCGACTACGACTTCGCCACCAAGGAGTCCGGCGAGAAGTTCGACTGCGACGCTCCGAAGAACACCTCGCCGCACAACACGGGATTGGTCGACCTGCCGCCCGCGCAGGCCGCCTGGATCCCCTACGACGACGGCTCCCTGCCCGAGTTCGGCACCGGCTCCGAGTCCCCGATGGCCGGCCCGGTCTACCGCTACGATCCCGAGCTCGACTCCAGCGTGAAGTTCCCCGAGGCGTACGACGGCGACTTCTTCGCCGGTGAGTTCGGCCGCCGCTGGATCAAGCGGATCGAGCAGAACGACGACGGCTCCGTCGCGAAGATCAACGACTTCCCCTGGACCGGCACCCAGATCATGGACATGGAGTTCGGCCCCGACGGCGCGCTCTACGTCCTCGACTACGGCGTCTCCTGGTTCCAGGGCGACGAGAACTCCGCGCTGTACCGGATCGAGAACGCCGAGGACGGCTTCTCGCCGATCGCCGAGGCGACCGCCGACAAGACGTCCGGCGCGGCCGGCCTGAAGGTCAGGTTCACCGGCTCCGCCAAGGACGCCGACTCCCCGGACCTCACCTACAGCTGGGACTTCGGCGACGGCACCAAGGGCGAGGGCCTCAACCCGACCCACAGGTACAAGAAGGCCGGCACCTACAGCGCCACCTTCACCGCCAAGGACCCCGAGGGCAACACCGGCAACGCCAGCGTCCGGATCGTGGTCGGCAACACCGAGCCCAAGGTGAGGATCGACGTCCCCGGCAACGGCACCCTGGCCGAATTCGGCAAGCCCGTCCCGTTCAAGGTGACCGTCACCGACCCCGAGGAGACGATCGACTGCTCCAAGGTCAAGGTCGTCTACAGCCTCGGCCACGACTCCCATGCCCACGAGCTGACCAGCGAGATGGGTTGCGAGGGCACTCTGAAGCCGCCCGCCGGTGACGGCGGCCACGACCCCAACGGCGACATCTACGGCGTCGTCGGCGCCAGTTACACCGACGGCGGGGCGAACGGCCAGGAGGACCTGACCGGCACCGCCCGCACCGTGCTCCAGCCGCCGCACCGCCAGGGCGAGCACTTCACCACCCAGTCGGGCGTGTCGGTGGTCGAGAAGACCGGGGCCAACGGCGGCAAGACCGTCGGCGACATCCACGACGGCGACTGGATCTCCTTCACCCCCTACCGGTTCGACGGGCAGAAGAAGCTGACCGTGCGGGCCTCCTCCGGCGGCGCCGGCGGCTTCGTCGAGCTGCGCACCGGCTCGCCCGACGGTCCGCTGCACGGTTCGGCGTACATCCCGCCGACCGGTGGCTGGGAGACCTTCCAGAACGTCGACGTGCCGCTGCGGTCGCTGCCCAAGAAGACCACGGACATCTACCTGGTCTTCAAGGGCGGCGAGGGCGCGCTGTTCGACCTGGACGACTTCGAGTTCTCCAAGGAGCCGTTCAAGGGCGGCAAGAAGGTCCTGGTGTTCTCCAAGACCGCCGGCTTCCGCCACGACTCCATCCCGGCCGGCATCGCCGCCCTCAAGGAGCTGGGCGGCCCGGCCGGCATCACGGTGGACGCCACCGAGGAGGCCAAGCAGTTCACCACCACCAACCTCGCCAAGTACGACGCGGTGGCCTTCCTGTCCACCACGGGCGACATCCTCGACGCCGAGCAGCAGCAGGCGTTCGAGAACTACGTCAAGAACGGCGGCGGCTACATGGGCATCCACGCCGCCGCCGACACCGAGTACGACTGGGAGTTCTACGGCGGCCTCGTCGGCGCGTACTTCGACTCGCACCCGGCCATCCAGAAGGCCACCGTCCGCGTCGAGGACCACGACCATCCGTCGACCGCGCACCTGGGCGACGCCTGGGAGCGCACCGACGAGTGGTACAACTACCGCACCAACCCGCGTGGGAAGGCCAAGGTCCTCGCCACCCTCGACGAGACCACGTACCAGGGCGGCACCATGAAGGGCGACCACCCGATCGCCTGGTGCCAGAGCTACGGCGGAGGCCGGTCCTTCTACACCGGCGGCGGCCACACCAAGGAGTCCTACGCCGACGAGGCCTTCCGCGCCCATCTGCTCGGCGGCCTGCAGTACGCCACCGGCCAGGTGAAGGCGGACTGCAAGCCGGGCAAGGACTACCGGAAGATCTTCAACGGCCAGACCCTGGACGGCTGGAAGCAGGCCGGCCCCGGCACGTTCAACGTCAAGGACGGCACCCTGGAGTCCGAGGGCGGCATGGGCCTGCTCTGGTACCAGGCCAAGGAGCTGAAGTCGTACTCCCTCAAGCTCGACTGGAAGATGCGGGGCGACGACAACTCCGGGATCTTCGTGGGCTTCCCCGCCTCCGACGACCCGTGGTCCGCGGTGAACAAGGGCTACGAGATCCAGATCGACGCCACGGACACACCCGACCGCACCACGGGCTCCGTGTACTCCTTCAAGTCGGCGAACATCAAGGCCCGTGACCAGGTCCTGCGGCCGCCGGGCCAGTGGAACTCCTACGAGATCAAGGTCCAGGGCGAACGCCTCCAGGTGTTCCTCAACGGAGTCAAGATCAACGACTTCACCAACAAGGACCCCCAGCGGAGCCTGACCGACGGCTACATCGGCCTGCAGAACCATGGCGCCGACGATCAGGTCTCCTTCCGCAACATCCAGTTGAAGGAACTGCCCGTCACGGGCGACTGAACGGCGGCGGGCGGGGGACGCCGGACCCCCGCCCGCCGTCTTCCCTCCCTCCCCCCCTCGGGTTCGCACGATCAGGAGGCTGCCCATGTCCGCGTCCCTCTCCCGACCGCGTGTGGGGGTGTGGCTGATCGGAGCCCGTGGCTCCGTCGCCACCACCGTCGTCACGGGGTGCACCGCCGTCGCCGCGGGGCTGCACCCGCCCACCGGCATGGTGACCGAAACACCGGCGTTCACCGACAGCGGTCTGCCCGCGCTGTCCGACCTCGTCTTCGGCGGCCACGACACCGTCGACTGCCCCCTGCCCAAACGCGCCGAGACCCTGACCACCGGCGGCGTCCTCCCCCCGGGCCTCGCCACCGCGGTCGCCGCCGAACTCGCCGCCGCCGACCGGGAGATCAGGCCCGGAGGCCCTACTGCGGGGGACACCAGGAGCGAGGCCCAACTGATCACGGCCTTCGCCGACGACATCCGCGACTTCCTTCACCGCCATGAACTGGAGCGGGCCGTGGTGGTGAACGTCGCCTCCACCGAACCCGCCTGCCAGGGGGCCGACGCCCCGCTGCCGGCCAGCACCCTGTACGCGCTGGCCGCCCTGCGCGCCGGCTGCCCCTACGTCAACTTCACCCCCTCCGAGGGCATGCACCACCCCGTCGCCGCCCGCGAGGCCGAAGAGAGCGGCATGCCGTACGCCGGTCGCGACGGCAAGACCGGCCAGACCCTGCTGCGCTCCGTTCTCGGCCCGATGTTCGCCCAGCGGGCCCTGACCGTCCGCGCCTGGTCCGGTACGAACCTGCTCGGCGGCGGTGACGGCGCCGCACTGGCCGACCCGGCCGCCGCGGCGGCCAAGAACGCCGGCAAGGAACGCGTCCTCGCCGACACCCTCGGCACCACCCCCCAGGGCGAGACCCACATCGACGACGTCCCCGCCCTCGGCGACTGGAAGACCGCCTGGGACCACATCGCCTTCGACGGCTTCCTCGGCACACGCATGGTCCTCCAGACCACCTGGCAGGGCTGCGACTCCGCCCTGGCGGCTCCCCTCGTCCTCGACCTCGCCCGCCTGGCCGCCCGGGCCCACGAGGCGGGCCTGTCCGGCCCGCTGGACGCCCTCGCCTTCTACTTCAAGGACCCGGTGGGGGACGCGCCGTCGGGCCTGGCCGAGCAGTACGAGGCACTGATCGGCTTCGCCGGGAGGCTTCGGGGAGCGGGGGCGACGGGACCGGGGACACCGCGGCCGGCGGGGCCGGGGGAGGGCGCGAGGCTCCTTCAGGGCGCCGGAGAGGCTGGCGAACCCGGTCCGGCAGAGCGGACCAACGGGACGGAGGGCCTCCGGTGACGCGGCGGCGCCGACGTCCGCGTGGCGGCTCGGGCAGTACGGGGGACACGCCTTCCGGAGGGCACGCCGGCGGCACGGGATGCACGGGCGGCACCGGCCGCCCGGCCCGCGCACGAGCCTGGGCTGAACTCCTCCGTCTCCCGGCCCTGTTCAGCGTGCCCGGCGACGCACTCGCCGGCACGGCCGCCGCAGGCGCACCGCCCAACGCCCGCACCCTGCTCGCCATCGGCTCCTCCCTCTGTCTGTACGAGGCCGGCATGGCCCTCAACGACTGGGCGGACCGCGAGGTGGACGCCGTCGAACGCCCCCACCGCCCCCTGCCCTCCGGCCGCATCCGCCCCGCCGCCGCGCTCACCGCGGCCTGCGCCCTCACCGGAGCCGGACTGGCCCTGGCCGCCCGCGCCGGCCGCCCGGCCCTGGCCGTCGCCGCGCCCCTGGCGGCGACCGTCTGGGCGTACGACCTGACCCTGAAGCACACCCCCGCCGGTCCCGTGGCCATGGGCGCGGCCCGCGGACTCGACCTGCTCCTGGGAGCCGCGGCCACCACCGGCCATACCCGCCAGGCCCTGCCCTCCGCCGCCCTCCTCGGCACCCACACCCTGGCCGTCACGACGGTCTCCCGCCAGGAGGCCCGCGGCGGCTCACCTCTGGCTCCCCTGGCGGCGCTCGCGACGACGGCCCTGCTGACCCGCCTGGTGACACACCGCCCCGGACGTCTCCCGGAAGGCCGCCGGGAAGCAGCCGCCCCAGTCCTGCCGGGCCCGCCGGGCCTGTCGGGCCTGCCGTCCTCCCGTCCCCGACGCCCTGAACCGGGCCGGCAGCCCGCGGCACACCTCACCACCGCCCTCGCGGCCGCCTACGCCGCGACCGCCGCCCGCCCCTACTTCCACGCCGCCCTCAATCCCTCACCTCCTCTCACCCAGCGAGCAGTCGGCGCCGGCATCCGCGCCACGATCCCCCTCCAGGCCACCCTGACCGCCCGCTCCCGGGGCACGTCCACCGCCCTCCTCATCGCGGCCCTCACCCCGCTCGGAGCGAGATTCGCGAAGAAGGTGAGCGTCACATGAGCTCCGACGCCCGATCCTCAGGCAGCCAAGCCACCCTCACGGGGCCGGCCCTCCCTTCCCTCCGCTTCGGCTACGGCACCAACGGCCTCGCCGATCTCCGGCTGGACGACGCACTCCGCCTTCTCGCCGACCTCGGATACGACGGCGTCGGGCTGACCCTCGACCACATGCACCTCGACCCGCTCGCCCCCGGCCTCGCCGCCCGCACCCGCCGGGTCGCGCACCGGCTGGACGCGCTCGGACTGGGTGTCACCGTGGAGACGGGCGCCCGCTATGTGCTCGACCCGCGCCGCAAACACGGCCCGTCCCTGCTGGACCCGGATCCCGGCGACCGGGCCCGCCGCGTCGGCCTCCTCCTGCGGGCCGTGCGGGTGGCGGCCGACCTCGGTGCCCACGCGGTCCACTGCTTCAGCGGGATCGTCCCGGAGGGCACCGACACGGACACCGCGTGGAAGCGCCTGGCCGAGAGCCTCACGCCCGTCCTGGACGCCGCCGCGTCCACCGGCGTCCCGCTCGCCGTCGAGCCCGAACCGGGGCACCTCCTCGCCACCCTGTCCGACTTCCACCACCTCCGCCGCATCCTCGGCGACCCCCAACCTCTCGGCCTCACCCTCGACATCGGCCACTGCCAGTGCCTCGAACCCCTCTCTCCCGCCGACTGCGTGCGCGCCGCCGCCCCGTGGCTGCGGCACGTCCAGATCGAGGACATGCGGCGCGGTGTCCACGAGCACCTCCCCTTCGGGGACGGGGAGATCGACTTCCCGCCGGTCCTGGCGGCCCTCGCCGCCAGCGGCTACCAGGGCCTGACCGTCGTCGAACTGCCCCGCCACTCCCACGCCGGCCCGCACTACGCCGGACACTCCCTCCCGTTCCTCCGCCACGCCGAGCGGACCGCGGCCACAGCCCCGCCGCACCCCGCCCCGGCCCACCAGCAGGCCGCGCCACCCCACGGCGCTCCCTCCACCGCCCCTGAAGGGAGCAGCACCCCATGACCCACCCCCGCACCCCACCAGCGGCGAGAACCGACGGCTTCCAGGACGCCCAGGACACCGGAAACACCCAGGACACCCAGACCCACAGCACCCACACCCCCCGCCCCACCCTCGACACGGCCCTCACCCCCTCCCTGGACGACCTCCGCCGCCACCTCACCGCCCACCTCGACCCCGCCGCCCGCGCCTGGCTCGAGCACGCCCTCGACGAGGCCGCCGCCCACCCCGGCACCCACGGGCCCATCTCCGCGTGGGAACTGCGCCTCGCCGAGGCCGGGCGGCGCTGCGGTGCCGCGTATGCCGACGCCGCACGCGTCCTCGTCCTCGACGCGGCCCGTGCCGACACCGACGCCCTGACCCGGGTGTACTTCCAGGGCACCGCCGACGAACGCCGCGCCGTCCTGCACGCCCTGCCCCACCTCGTCGACGGCCCCGGCGCCCTCCCGCTCGTCGAGGACGCCCTGCGCACCAACGACACACGGCTCCTCGCCGCCGCCGTCGGCCCGTACGCCGCCCGGCACCTGGCCCCGCACGACTGGCGGCACGCCGTGCTGAAGTGCCTGTTCACCGGCGTCCCCCTCGACCACGTGGCCGACCTGACCCGGCGTGCCCGGGGCGACGGTGAACTCGCCCGCATGCTGGGCGACTACGCGGCCGAACGCACCGCCGCCGGCCGCACCGTCCCCGAGGACCTGTACCGCGTCCTGGACCTGACCGAGTCCGTGACCCCGGCCCCCGGCACGGACCACCCCCACGGCAAGGAGTCCTGATGCGCATCTTCGACCCCCACATCCACATGACGTCCCGCACCACGGACGACTACGAGGCCATGTACGCCGCCGGTGTCCGCGCCGTCGTCGAGCCCTCCTTCTGGCTCGGCCAGCCCCGCACCTCGCCCGCCTCCTTCCTCGACTACTTCGACTCCCTCCTCGGCTGGGAGCCGTTCCGCGCCGCCCAGTACGGCATCGCCCACCACTGCACGCTGGCGCTCAACCCCAAGGAGGCGAACGACCCGCGCTGTGTGCCCGTCCTCGACGCACTGCCCCGGTATCTCGTCAAGGACAACGTCGTGGCCGTCGGCGAGATCGGCTACGACTCCATGACTCCCGCCGAGGACGCCGCCCTCGCCGCCCAGCTCCAGCTCGCCGCCGACCACGGGCTGCCCGCCCTCGTGCACACCCCGCACCGCGACAAGCTCGCCGGTCTGCGCCGCACCCTCGACGTCGTCCGGGAGTCCGCGCTGCCCCCCGAACGCGTCCTGGTCGACCACCTCAACGAGACCACCGTCAAGGAGGCCAAGGACAGCGGCTGCTGGCTGGGCTTCTCCGTCTATCCGGACACCAAGATGGACGAGGAGCGGATGATCGCGATCCTGCGCGCCCACGGCACCGAGCAGGTCCTGGTCAACTCCGCCGCGGACTGGGGGAAGAGCGACCCCCTGAAGACCCGCAAGGTCGGCGACCTGATGCTGGCCGAGGGCTTCGGCGAGGACGACGTCGACCAGGTGCTGTGGCGCAACCCCGTCGCCTTCTACGGGCTCAGCGGCCGCCTGAACCTCGACGTCACCGGCACGGAGGCCACCCACGAGGGCAACTCCATCCTCCGCGGCGTCCCGAAGGACCCGGGGGACCCGGACCCCGGCCCAGGAGACGGCGACGAGCCGGCCCGCGTCCCCGCCGCGGGAGCGTGACCCATGCGCTTCCGCCACCCCGACGGCTCCACCGTCCACCTCGCCTACTGCACCAACGTCCACCCCGCCGAGACCCTCGACGGTGTCCTCGCGCAGCTCCGCGACCACTGCGAACCCGTCCGCCGCCGCCTGGGCCGCGACCGGCTCGGCATCGGGCTCTGGCTCGCCAGGGGCGCCGCCCACGCCCTCGACACCGACCCGTCCGCACTGCGCGGCCTGCGCACCGAACTCGACCGGCGCGGCCTGGAGGTCGTCACCCTCAACGGCTTCCCGTACGAGGGCTTCGGCGCCGAAGAGGTCAAGTACCGCGTCTACAAGCCGGACTGGGCCGATCCGGAACGCCTCGACCACACCACCGCCCTGGCCCGCCTCCTCGCCGGGCTCCTGCCCGACGACGTCCGCGACGGCACCATCTCCACCCTCCCCCTCGCCTGGCGCACCGCGTACGACGACGAACGCGCGAAGACCGCCCGCGGCGCCCTGCTCACCCTCGCCGAACGCCTCGACGCCATCGAGGAGCTGACCGGCCGCTCCATCCGCGTCGGGCTGGAACCGGAACCCGGCTGCGTCGTCGAGACCACCCACGACGCCATCGCCCCGCTCACCGCGATCGCCCACGACCGCATCGGCATCTGTGTCGACACCTGCCACCTCGCCACCTCCTTCGAAGACCCGCACACCGCCCTGGACGCCCTCACCGAGGCCCGCGTCCCCGTCGTCAAATCCCAGCTCTCCGCCGCCCTGCACGCCGAACACCCCCATCTGCCCGAGGTCCGCGAGGCCCTCGCCGCCTTCGCCGAACCACGCTTCCTGCACCAGACCCGCACGGCCACCGCCGCCGGCCTGCGCGCCACCGACGACCTCGACGAGGCCGTCGCCGGCCACGCCCTGCCCGACGGCGCACCCTGGCGCTCCCACTTCCACGTCCCCCTGCACGCGGCCCCCGCCGCACCCCTCACCTCCACACTCCCGGTCCTGAAGACCGCACTCACCCGGCTCGTCGGCGGCCCGGCCCCGCTCACCCGCCACCTGGAGGTCGAGACCTACACCTGGCAGGCCCTCCCGCCCGAGCTGCGCCCCCGCGGCCGCAGCCAGCTCGCCGAGGGCATCGCCGCCGAACTCGCCCTCGCCCGCGACCTGTTGACAGACCTCGGCCTGAAGGAGCTGCCATGAGCCACGGCACCCATGAGCGCCCCGACCCGGCCGCTGCGGACCGCCCCACCCCCCTCCTGGTCCTCGACGTCGTCGGACTCACCCCCCGCCTCCTCGACCACATGCCCCACCTCAAGGCGCTCGGCCGGTCCGGCTCCCGCGCCCCGCTGGGCACCGTCCTGCCCGCCGTCACCTGCGCCGCCCAGTCCACGTTCCTCACCGGCACCATGCCCTCGGAGCACGGCATCGTCGGCAACGGCTGGTACTTCCGCGAACTCGGCGACGTCCTCCTGTGGCGCCAGCACAACGGCCTCGTGGCCGGTGACAAACTCTGGGACGCCGCCCGCCGCGCCCACCCCGGCTACACCGTCGCGAACATCTGCTGGTGGTACGCCATGGGCGCCGACACCGACATCACCGTCACCCCCCGTCCGGTCTACTACGCCGACGGCCGCAAGGAGCCCGACTGCTACACCAGGCCGGCCGCGCTGCACGACGAACTGACCGACAAACTCGGCACGTTCCCCCTCTTCCACTTCTGGGGCCCCGGCGCGGACCTCGTCTCCAGCCGGTGGATCATCGACGCGACCCGCCACATCATCCGCACCCGGCACCCCGACCTGACGCTCTGCTACCTCCCTCACCTGGACTACGACCTCCAGCGCTTCGGCCCCGACGACCCGCGCTCCCTGAAGGCGGCCGCCGACCTGGACGCCGCCCTGGCACCGCTCCTGGACGACGCCCGCGGCGAGGGCCGCACGGTCGTCGCACTGTCCGAGTACGGCATCACCCCCGTGAACCGGCCCGTCGACATCAACCGCGCCCTGCGCCGCGCCGGGCTGCTGGAGGTGCACACCCAGGACGGCATGGAGTACCTCGACCCGATGGCCTCCCGCGCCTTCGCCGTCGCCGACCACCAGATCGCCCACGTCTATGTGCGCCGCCCGGAGGACCTCGACGCCACCCGGGCCGCCCTCGACGGCCTGCCCGGCATCGGTCAACTCCTCGACGACGAGGGCAAGAAGGCCCACCACCTCGACCATCCGCGCGCCGGCGAACTCGTCGCCGTGGCGGAACCCGACGCCTGGTTCACGTACTACTACTGGCTCGACGACGCCCGCGCGCCCGACTTCGCGCAGCTCGTCGAGATCCACCGCAAACCCGGCTACGACCCGGTCGAGCTCTTCATGGATCCCCTCGACCCCTACGTCAAGGTCAAGGCGGCCACCGCGCTGGCGCGCAAGAAACTCGGCATGCGCTACCGCATGGCGGTCGTGCCCCTGGACCCTTCACCTATTCGCGGCAGCCACGGCCGCCTTCCGGCGAGCGACGACGACGGTCCGCTCCTCATCTGCTCCACCCCCCGCGCTGTCGGCGACCGCGTCGCGGCCACCGATGTGAAGTCACTGCTGCTCCGACTCGCCGGTCTCGACTGAGGCCGTAACGCCCAGTCCCGACTGGTCACAAGTGAAGCACTCACCACTGACAACGCCCCGCGATCACCAGGAGTTCCACGCATGAGCCGCTTCTCCCAGCCCGACCCCGAACTCACCCACCGCCTCACCAGACGAGGCATGCTCGGCGTGGCCGCAGGCGCCACCGCCGCCGCCCTGCTCGGTGCCGCCGCCCCCGCGACAGCCGCCACCGGCACCACGTCCGCAGCCACCGGCACGGCCTTGGGCGCCAAGGGCCGCGGCCGCCCCGTCCTGCCACCCGGCCGCCTCGGCATCCAGCTCTACAGCCTCCGCGACAAGGTCTCCACCCTCGGCTTCGGCCCCGTCTTCGCCGAACTGGAGAAGTACGGCTACGACGAGGTCGAGTTCGCCGGCTACACCCAGGGCTCGGCCGGTCCCATCACCCTCGCCCAGCTCAAGCGGCTGGCCCGCAGCCACGGCCTGAACCCGATCGGCAGCCACGTCGGCTACTACTCCGACGACCCGAACGCCTACACCTTCGCCCAGAACCTCACCAAGGTCCTCGACGACGCCCAGGCCCTCGGCCTCAAGCACATCGGCACCGCCTCCGGCCCGTTCCGCTACGGCTCGACCGTCGACGCCTGGAAGCGCGCCGCCGAGGAGTTCAACACCTACGGCGCGGCGGCGAAGGCCCGGGGCATGAAGTTCTACCAGCACAACCACTCCGAGGAGTTCGGCTTCGCCACGGACAACCCGAAGGTCCGCCTCTACGACGTCCTGCTCAAGGAGACCGACCCGGACCTCGTCCACCTGGAGATGGACATCTACTGGGCGTATGTGGGCCAGTTCCGCTTCTCCAAGCGGCCCGACGGCACGCCCGCCCCGTTCGAGCCGCTGGACTACGTCCTCAGGCAGCCCGACCGCTACCCGCTGTTCCACGTGAAGGACGGGGAGAGCGACCCGTCGAACCCGTACGGCTACCGCATGACCGACGTCGGCGACGGAGACATCGACTACCAGCGGTTCATCTCCGCCGTGACCCGGCTGCGCGGGCACCGCATGGCCCACCACTGGCAGGCCGAGCACGACAACCCGGCCGAGTCCTTCACGTTCGCACGCCGCTCCAGCGCGCACCTGCACTCGCTGCGGGAGAAGTGCTGAGGGCCGCACCGGCATGAGGAGGCCCCTCCCCGAACAGGGAGGGGCCTCCTCATGTGGGGGACGGTCAGCTCACCGGCTGTGGCTGCGCGCGTCCTGGCTCGGCCTGGGCGCGTCCCGGCTGGCGCAGCAGCAGCGCGACGGCCGCCGCGAGCATCGACACGCCGCCGGCGAGCGCGTACGCGCCGTTGTAACCCCAGGCCGCCACCACCATGGAGCCCAGCCCGCCGCCGAACAGACCGCTGATCAGCTTGCCGCTGTAGACCAGCCCGTAGTTGGTGGCGTTGTAGTTCTCCCCGAAGTAGTCCGGTGTGAGCGCAGCGAACAGCGGATAGAACGCGCCGCCGCCGAAGCCGGACAGGAACGCGAAGAACAGGAACAGCCACTCGCTCTTCAGGTCGCCCGCCCAGATGACGCCGAACTGGGCGAGGCCCAGCACGACGATGACGAACACCAGGGTGGACTTGCGGCCCCACCGGTCGGACAGCCAGCCCACGATGCCGCGACCGACGCCGTTGACGACGGCCATCACGCCCATGGACGACGCCGCCACCAGCGGTCCGAAGCCCACCTCCTTGGCGAAGTCGACCTGGAAGGAGATCCCGAAGATGGACACGCCGGCGGTCATCACCACGGAGAGCCACATCAGGGGCAGCATGCCCGTCCTGATGGCCTCCTTCGGGGTGTACTGGCGTACCGCCGGAGGGTTCTTGGCGAGGCTCGTGGCGTTCCTCCGGTCGCCGGAGCGGGCCAGCGGATCGATGTCGGCCGGCCACCAGTTCTTCGGCGGGTCCTTGAAGAAGAACGCGCAGGCCAGCACCACGATCATGACGTAGCAGCCGATGAGGTCCAGGACGCGGTGGTAGTTCGCCGTGTCGAAGCCGTAGTTGAAGATGAAGATGAACGGCAGCGACCCGTACGCGAACCCGCCGTTGACGAAGCCCGTGCGGGCGCCACGCCGTTCCGGGAACCACTTGCCGACCATGTTGATGCAGGTGGCGTAGACGAGCCCGGCGCCGATCCCGCCGACCACGCCGAAACCGAGGATCGCCAGCAGCACGTTGCTCAGGTGCGACAGGGCGAGGAACCCCAGCAGGCACATGCCCGACCCGAGGTACATGGCCGTGCGTGCCGTCAGACGGCCCTTCTCCCGCAGCCAGCCCGCGGGGAAGGCGATGCCCGCCTGGAAGAACACCCAGACGCTGAGGATCCAGAAGGTGTTGCTCTGCGTCCAGCCGTGCGCGTGGGACAGGGTGTCCTCCGCGGAGCCGTACGCGTACTCGAAGACGCTGATGGCCATCATGGCGATCCACGGCAGATACACCATGAGCTTGCGCGAGTGGCCGAGGATGTCCCGGTCGGTCTCGCCGACGCGGTAGACGCGGCCGTGTGCGTCGGTGACCTCGCGGTAGGGACGGTGTGCGGCGTCGGAGGGTGTGCAGGAGTTGCTTGCTGTGTACGGATCTGCCGTCATGTCAGGCCGTGTCCTCGCCGAGCGGTCGCGGGTTGGGAGCGATGCGGCGCCTTTCCTTGTCGCGTCCCGGCGGGGTCAGGAACAGTGCCACACAGCCGGCGAAGAGGGAGATGGAGCCGGCCAGGATGAAGGCACCGGAGTGTCCCCAGGCGCTGACGACCACGGCGCCCATGCCCGCTCCGAGACCGGAGACGAGTTTGGCGCTGTAGACCATGCCGTAGTTGGACGCGTTGTTGTTCTCGCCGAAGTAGTCGGCGGTGAGGGCCGCGAACATCGGGAAGATGGCGCCGCCGCCGAAGCCGGAGATCGCGGAGAAGACCAGGAACAGCGGAAGGTTCTTGCTCTCGGCCGACCAGAGGATGCCGTACTGGGCGAGACCCAGGATGAGGCAGACCACCAGCAGGCACCGCTTGCGGCCGTAGAGGTCGGAGAGCCAGCCGATGACGCCCCGGCCGGTGCCGTTGACGACCGCCTTCAGGGACATGGCCGTGGCCACGATGCCGCCCGCGAACCCGGCCTCCTCACCGATGTCCACCTGGAAGGCGATCCCGAAGATGTTCACGCCGGACGTGCACGCCAGGCAGAACCACATCAGCGCCACCCGGCCGGTCTTCCACGCCTCCATGGGGGAGTACTGGCGCACCGCCGGCGGGTTCATCCGCAGCGAGCGGGCCGCGCGCGGGTCGTCGGGCGGGTTCAGCGGGTCGATCGTGGCGGGCCACCAGTTCTTCGGCGGGTCCTTGAAGAAGTAGCCGGAGCACGCGACCACCCCGGCCAGGAACACACCCACCGACACCAGCACCCAGCGGAAGTTGGTCAGGTCCATGTAGCCGTTGAAGAGGAAGACGAAGGGCACCGAGCCGTAGGCGAAGCCGCCGTTGACGAATCCCGTCTTGCCGCCCTTGCGCTCCGGATACCACTTGCCGACCATGTTGACGCAGGTGGCGTACACCATGCCCGCGCCCATGCCGCTGAACATGCTGAAGCCGATGTAGGCGAAGACGACCTGCGGCGCGAAGGCCAGCGACAGGTAGCCCAGCAGCGTGCCCGTCGCGCCGAGCATCATCGCCCAGCGGGCCGGAAGTTTTCCGCTCTCCCGCAGTTTGCCCGCGGGGAAGGCCACCGCGGCCTGGAAGAAGACCCACACGGTCATCATCCAGAAGATGTGCATGCTGTCCCAGTGGTGCGCGGTGTGCAGGGTGTCCTCGGCGGACGCGAACGCGTACTCGGCGGAGGAGATGCCCATCATGCCGACCCACGGCAGGATGACCATCCACTTGCGTTTGCGGCCCATGATGTCGATGTCGGTCTCACCGATGCGGTAGACGCGTCCGTTCGCGTCCGTGACCTCTCGGTAGGGAACCGTGGTGGGCAGATCGGTCGTTGTCATGTCGTGTCGCACCCCTTGCGTCGAAAGATCTGGCCAGCGCCCCCTGTCCCATGCCTTTCGTGCGCGTGCGGGTCCCGGGGCCGGCCGACGCGCACCGTCGGCCGCCCCCCCGCTCCCTCACCTCATGTACCGCCCCCCAGCGACTGTGCCGCCCGCGCCCAGCGGTACTTCGCGCCGAGCACGGCCACCGGCTTCTCGGTCGTGTACGGGTAGGCGACGACCCCGCGCTCGAAGAGGTACTGGCAGGCCTCCTCGACCTCCACGTCCCCGGCGAGCGACGCCACGACCGGCTTCTCGATCCCCCGCTCCCGGAACTCGGCCACCACGCGCGCGGTGAGCTCCGCGAAGACCATGGGAGGAGTGACGATGGTGTGCCAGTAGCCGAGGACGAGCGCGTGGATGCGCGGATCCTCCAGACCCAGCCGGATCGTCGCCTCGTACGTCGACGGCGGCTCGCCCCCGGTGATGTCCACCGGGTTGCCCGCGGCCCCGAAGGGCGGGATGAACGTCCGGAAGGCCTCGTCCAGGTCCGGCGGGATCTCCATCAGCGACAGGCCGTTGTCCGTCACCGCGTCCGAGAGCAGCACACCGCTGCCCCCGGCTCCCGTGATGATCACGACGTTGTCGCCCTGGGGGGTGGGCAGCACGGGCAACGCGCGCGCGTACTCCAGCATGTCGTTCAGCCCCGGCGCCCTGATCACCCCGGCCTGGCGCAGGATGTCGTCGTACACGGCGTCGTCGCCCGCCAGGGCGCCGGTGTGCGAGCCGGCCGCCTTCGCACCCGCCGCCGTACGCCCCGCCTTCAGCACGACCACGGGTTTCTTCGGCACGGTCGCCCGCGCGGCCTCCACGAAGGCGCGCCCGTCCTTGAGGTCCTCCAGGTGCATCGCGATGCACTCGGTGCGGGGGTCCTCCCCGAACCAGGTCAGCAGGTCGTCCTCGTCCAGGTCCGACTTGTTGCCGAGTCCGACGATCGCCGACACGCCCGTCTTGGTGGTGCGGGCGAAGCCCAGGATGGCCATCCCGATGCCGCCCGACTGCGAGGTCAGCGCCACCCCGCCCTTGACGTCGTACGGCGTGCAGAACGTGGCGCACAGGTCCTGCCAGGTCGAGTAGTAGCCGTAGATGTTCGGCCCCAGCAGCCGCACTCCGTGCCGCTCGGCGATCGCCACGATCTCGGCCTGGAGTTCGTGTTCACCGGTCTCGGCGAACCCGGAGGGGATCAGTACGGCGTTCGGGATGCCCTTGCGTCCCACCTCTTCCAGGGCGGCGGCCACGAACTTGGCGGGAATGGCGAACACCGCCACATCCACCTCACCGGGAACGTCCGTGACACTCTTGTACGCCTTGCGGCCCAGAATGTCATCGGCCTTGGGATTCACCGGGTGGATGTCGCCCGCGAAACCTCCGTCGACGAGGTTGCGCATCACCGAGTTGCCGATCTTGCCCTGTTCGTTGGAGGCACCGATCACGGCGACCGAACCCGGCTGCATCAGCCGGCGCATCGACGTGAGGATCTCCTCCCTCGAGTACGTCCGGCGCGGCTCGGGCTGCGACTCGGCGAGGATCACCCGGATGTCGGCCGCAACCGCCCCCTCCGCGGTGGCGATCACCGGGTTGAGGTCGACCTCCGCGATCTCCGGGAAGTCCGCGACGAGTTGAGACACGCGGCGGATCTGCTCGGCGACGGCCCACCGGTCCACGCCCGCCTGGCCGCGCACCCCGCGCAGGATCTCCGCCGAGCGGATCGAGTCCAGCATCGACAGCGCCTCGTCGGCGTCCACCGGAGCGAGCCGAAACGTCACGTCCTTCAGGACCTCGACCAGCACGCCGCCGAGCCCGAACGCCACCACCTTCCCGAACGTCGGATCCGTGACGGCGCCGACGATGACCTCCTGCCCCTTGGGCAGCAACTCCTGCACCTGCACACCCGAAATACGAGCCTTCGGGTCGTACGCACGGGCGTTGTCGATGATGGTGTGGAACGCCGCCCGTACGTCCGCCGCGCCCTCGACCCCGACGATCACCCCGCCGGCGTCGGTCTTGTGCAGGATGTCCGGCGAGACGATCTTCATCACGACGGGCCCGCCGAAACGCGCCGCGAACGCCACCGCCTCGTCGACGTCACTCGCCAGCTCCTCGCCCGGTACGGCGATCCCGTACGCGTCGGCGATCACCTTGCCCTCGGGCGCGGTCAGCGCGGTCCGCCCCTCGGCGCGCACGGAGTCCAGGACGCCCCGCACCCGCAGGACCCGGTCTTCGGCCATCACGTCAGATCACTCCGTTCGACTTGAGCAGGCGCACTTCCTCGTCACCGAGGCCGAGTTCGCCGACGTAGACCTCTTCGTTGTGCTCGCCGAGGAGCGGCGAACTGGTCACCTCGACGGGGGAGTCGGACAGCTTCAGCGGGCTGCCGACGGTGACGAAGTCGCCGCGCTCGGGGTGCGGGACGGTGACGACCATCTCGTTGGCGACCAGCGACCGGTCCTCGATGATCTCCTTGGTGGACAGGATCGGCCCGCACGGGATGTTGTGCGCGTTGAGCCGTTCCAGCACCTCCCACTTGGGCAGCGTCGAGGACCACTCCTCGATCAGCTGGAACATCTTGTTGAGCTTGGGCAGCCGCGCCTCGGGCGTCGCCCACTCGGGGTCGTCCGCCAGCTCCGGCCGGCCGATGAGCTCGCTGATCGGCCGCCAGCCCACGGGCTGCACGATGACGTACACGTAGTCGTTCGGGCCGCCCGGCGCGCACTTGACCGCCCAGCCGGGCTGGCCGCCGCCGGACGCGTTCCCGGACCTGGGAACCTCGTCGCCGAAGTCCTCGTTGGGATATTCAGCGAGCGGCCCGTGTGCCAGACGCTGCTGGTCCCGCAGCTTCACCCGGCACAGGTTCAGTACAGCGTGCTGCATGGCCACGTTGACCCGCTGCCCGCGCCCGGTGCGCTCCCGTTGGTAGAGCGCGGCGAGGATGCCCGCCACGGCGTGCACGCCCGTCCCCGAGTCCCCGATCTGGGCTCCCGTCGCCAGCGGCGGCCCGTCTTCGAAACCGGTGGTCGACATCGACCCGCCCATGGCCTGCGCGACGACCTCGTACGCCTTGAAGTTGGTGTACGGGCCCTCGCCGAACCCCTTGATGGAGGCATAGACGATCCGTGGATTGATCTCCCGGATGCGGTCCCAGGTGAAGCCCATGCGGTCGACCGCGCCCGGTCCGAAGTTCTCGACCATGACGTCGGAGCGCCGGATCAGCTCGGTGAGGATCTCCTTGCCGCGCTCGGTCTTGGTGTTGAGGGTGATGCTCCGCTTGTTGCAGTTGAGCATCGTGAAGTAGAGGGAGTCGACGTCCGGCAGGTCACGCAGCTGCCCCCGCGTGATGTCGCCGGTCGGCGCCTCCAGCTTGACGACGTCCGCGCCGAGCCAGGCGAGCAGCTGGGTCGCCGACGGCCCGGACTGGACGTGGGTCATGTCCAGGACGCGGATGCCTTCGAGGGCCTTGGTGGAGGTAGCGGTCATCGGGGGCACCTCACTTGTACATGGTCTGGTTCATGGTTCCGGGGGCGTACGCGTCGGGGTCGACCCAGACGTTGATCAGGGACGGCTTGCCGGACTCGCGGGCGCGCCTGAGGGCCGGGCCGATGTCGGCGGGGTCGCGGACCTCCTCGCCGTAACCGCCCAGCATCTGGGCGAACTTGTCGTAGTGGACGTCGCCGAGGGTGTTGCCGACCCGCTCGCGTTCCTTGCCGTACTTGGCGGCCTGGCCGTAGCGGATCTGGTTCATGGAGGAGTTGTTGCCGACGATGCCGACGAAGGGGAGGTCGTAGCGCACGAGCGTCTCGAAGTCCCAGCCGGTGAGGGAGAACGCGCCGTCGCCGAAGAGCGCGACGACCTCCTTGTCGGGCCGTGCCTGCTTGGCCGCGAGCACGAAGGGGACGCCGACGCCGAGCGTGCCGAGGGGACCGGGGTCCATCCAGTGCCCGGGCGACTTGGGCTGCACGACCTGCCCGGAGAAGGTGACGATGTCGCCGCCGTCGCCGATGTAGATCGAGTCCTCGGTGAGGAAGTCGTTGATCTCGCTGACCAGCCGGTACGGGTGGATGGGCGAGGCGTCCGACCTCAGGCTCGGCAGCCGCTTCTCCAGAGCGGTCTGCTCGGCAGCCCGCAGCTCGTCCAGCCACTCCTTGCGCTTCGACGCCCCGCCGTTGATACGGCCGGAGGCCGCCTCGACCACCGACTTCAGCACCAGCCCCGCATCGCCCACGATGCCGAGGTCGATGTCGCGGTTCTTGCCGACCGTGCGGTAGTCGAGATCGATCTGCACGACGGTCGCGTCCGGTGACAGCCGCTTGCCGTAGCCCATGCGGAAGTCGAAGGGCGTGCCGACGATGACGATGACGTCGGCATGGGAGAAGGCGTACCGCCGCGAGAGCTGGAAGTGGTGCGGGTCGCCGGGCGGGAGGGTGCCACGGCCGGCGCCGTTCATGTACGCCGGGATGTTCAGCGTGCGCACCAGCTCGATGGCCGATTCCGTCCCCCGGGTCGTCCACACCTGGCTGCCGAGCAGGATGGCCGGCTTCTCGGCGTGCACCAGCAGGTCGGCGAGCTTCTCGATCGCCTCCGGGTCGCCGGCCGAGCGGGTCGAGGCGCGGTAGGCGCCGGCCTGCGGCACGCGGGCCTTGGACGCGGGCACCTTGGCGTCCAGCACGTCACGCGGGATCTCCAGGAAGGAGGGCCCGGGTGCGCCGTGGTAGCACTCGCGGAACGCCATGGACACCATGTCCGCCGCGCGCGCCGTGTCGGGCACGGCCGCCGCGAACTTGGTGATGGGGTTCATCATGTCGACGTGCGGCAGGTCCTGCAGCGACCCCATCTTGTGCTGGGTGAGGGCCCCCTGACCGCCGATCAGCAGCATCGGGGACTCCGCGCGGAAGGCGTTGGCGACACCGGTGACGGCGTCGGTCGTCCCCGGTCCCGCGGTGACCACCGCACAGCCTGGCTTGCCGGTGATGCGCGCGTAACCGTCGGCGGCGTGGGCGGCGACCTGCTCGTGACGGACGTCGACGACCTCGATGCCCTCGTCGACGCAGCCGTCGTAGATGTCGATGATGTGGCCGCCGCACAGCGTGTAGATGCGGTCGACCCCCTCGGCCTTCAGCGCCTTGGCTACGAGATGACCACCGGAAATGACGTCCTGGGTGTCGTCGGGCATGGCGAAGTCCTGTCCCTTCGTAGGGGGTTGGAACGTCTCGCGGTACATTGCATACAGTCGACGAATACTGTATGAACCTTGTTATCCCGCATCCGATGGGGTGGTGTCCAGGGGGCGTGCGGCACTTTCAGACAGGAGCCGAAGATGGACCTGTACGAACACCAGGCAAGGGAACTCTTCGAAGAACACGGCATCTTGGTGCCGCGGGCCGAGGTGACGGACTCACCCAAGGAGGCCCGCGAGATCGCGCGCCGGCTCGGCGGCCGGGTCGTGGTGAAGGCCCAGGTGAAGACCGGTGGCCGGGGCAAGGCAGGCGGTGTCAAGCTCGCAGCGGACCCGGCCGCAGCCGAACTCACCGCCCGTCAGATCCTCGGCATGGACATCAAGGGGCACCGGGTCGGCACAGTGATGCTGGCCCAGCCCGTGGACATCGACACCGAGTTCTACGTGTCCTATGTACTCGACCGTGCGGCGGGCCGCTTCCTCGCGATCGCCTCGGCCGAAGGCGGCATGGAGATCGAGGAGGTCGCCGCCACCCGTCCCGACGCCGTGGCCCGCGTCCCCGTCGACCCCGCCGAGGGCGTCACCTCCGCGAAGGCGGGCGAGATCGCCGAGGCGGCCGGACTGCCGCCGCAGACCGTCGACGTCCTCGTACGGCTCTGGCAGGTCCTCGTCCGCGAGGACGCCCTCCTCGTCGAGGTGAACCCACTCGTCCGCACCCGGCAGGGGCAGATCCTCGCCCTCGACGGCAAGGTCACCCTCGACGACAACGCCCGCTTCCGGCAGGCACGCTGGGGCGCGGACGACACCGGACACGACGACCCGCTGGAGGCGGCGGCCGCCGCCAAGGGCCTCAACTACGTCAAGCTCGACGGCGAGGTCGGCATCATCGGCAACGGCGCCGGACTCGTCATGTCCACCCTGGACGTGGTCGCGGGCTGCGGCGCCCGGCCCGCCAACTTCCTCGACATCGGCGGCGGCGCGAGCGCCCGGATCATGGCGGACGGACTGTCGGTCATCCTCTCCGACCCGGCCGTCACGTCCGTCTTCGTCAACGTCTTCGGCGGGATCACCGCCTGCGACGCGGTCGCCGACGGCATCGTCCAGGCCCTGGACACCGTCCGCCTCACCAAGCCGCTCGTCGTGCGCCTCGACGGCAACAACGCGCCCCGGGGCCGCGCCATCCTCGACGAGCACGCGCATCCGCTGGTCCAGCAGGTCACCACCATGGACGGCGCCGCCCGCCGGGCCGCCGAACTCGCCGCCACAGCCTGAGGGGACGTCATGGCCATCTACCTCACCAAAGAGAGCAAGGTCCTCGTCCAGGGCATGACCGGCAGCGAGGGCATGAAGCACACCCGGCGCATGCTGGCGGCCGGCACGAACGTCGTCGGCGGCGTCAACCCGCGCAAGGCGGGCCGCACGGTCGACTTCGACGACCGAGCCGTGCCCGTCTTCGGCACGGTCGCCGACGGGATGCGCGCGACCGGGGCGGACGTCACCGTCGTCTTCGTGCCGCCCGCCTTCGCCAAGGCCGCCGTCCTCGAAGCCGCCGACGCAGGCATCGGCCTCGCGGTCGTCATCACCGAGGGCATCCCCGTCCACGACTCCGTCGCCTTCACCGCGTACGCGAGGGAGAAGGGCACCCGGGTCGTCGGCCCCAACTGCCCGGGCCTGATCACCCCCGGCCAGTCCAACGCGGGCATCATCCCGGCCGACATCACCAAACCGGGCCGCGTCGGACTGGTCTCCAAGTCGGGCACGCTGACGTACCAGCTCATGTACGAGCTCCGCGACATCGGCTTCTCGACCTGCGTCGGCATCGGCGGTGACCCGGTCGTCGGCACCACCCACATCGACTGCCTCGCCGCCTTCCAGGACGACCCCGACACCGAACTCATCGTCCTCATCGGCGAGATCGGCGGTGACGCGGAGGAACGGGCGGCGGCGTACCTCCGCGAGCACGTCACCAAGCCGGTCGTCGGCTACATCGCCGGGTTCACCGCACCCGAGGGCAAGACCATGGGGCACGCGGGCGCCATCGTCTCCGGATCCTCCGGCACGGCACAGGCGAAGAAGGAGGCGCTGGAGGCGGCCGGGGTGAGCGTGGGCAGCACCCCGACCGAGACCGCGAACCTCGTGCTGGCGCGGCTCGAAGCACGTCCCGGAGAACAACGGCAGTGAGCCAGGTCCCGCCCCCGACCGTGCAGCGAGAGCGGAGCAACCCGATGGCACCCACCCTCACCCTCAAATCCGGCACCACCTGGCCCGACGCGTGGCAGCGCTGCCTCGCCGCCGCGCCCGAGGCCTTCCGCGACGAGCGGATCCTCAACCTCTGGAACGCCGCCTGGCAGGCGGACGGCCGGGTCCTGCCCGCGGTCAGCCCCGTCGACGGCAGCCCGATCGCCGGCCCGCCGCGCCTGGACGGGGCCACCGCCCGCCGGGCCGTGCGCGCCGCCCTCGACCACCACCGCGCCTGGCGTCACGTCCCCCTGCCGGAGCGCCGGGCCCGCGTCGCGGCCACCCTCGACGCCCTCGCCGCACACCGCCGGCTGCTCGCCCTCCTGCTCGTCTGGGAGATCGGCAAGCCCTGGCGGCTCGCCCTGGCGGACGTCGACCGCGCCATCGACGGGGTCCGCTGGTACGTCGACGGCATCGAGGAGATGCTCGCCGGCCGGACCCCGCTGGACGGCCCGGTGTCCAACATCGCCAGCTGGAACTACCCGATGAGCGTGCTCGTTCACGCAGTGCTGGTCCAGGCACTGGCAGGCAACGCGGTCATCGCCAAGACCCCGACCGACGGCGGTGTCGCCTGCCTCACCCTGGCCTGCGCCCTCGCCGCCCGTGAGGGGATCCCCGTGACCCTCGTCAGCGGCAGCGGAGGCGAGCTGTCCCAGGCGCTGGTGCGGGCGCCCGAGATCGGCTGTGTCTCCTTCGTCGGCGGCCGCGACACCGGCGCCGCGGTGGCCACGGCCGTCGCGGACCTCGGCAAACGACACGTACTCGAACAGGAGGGACTCAACACCTGGGGTATCTGGAACTACTCGGACTGGGACGCGCTCACGGCGGTCGTCCCCAAGCTCTTCGACTACGGCAAGCAGCGCTGCACGGCGTACCCGCGCTTCGTCGTCCAGCGGCAGCTGTTCGACGCGTTCCTGGCGGCGTACCTCCCGGCGGTCCGCACGCTCAGGGTCGGACACCCGCTCGCCGTGGAGCAGCCGGACGACCCCTGCCCCGAGCTGGACATCGGGCCGGTCATCAACGCGGCCAAGGCCAAGGAACTCCAGGACCAGGTCGCCGAGGCCATCGAGCGCGGCGCCGTACCGCTGCACCGCGGCAGTCCGTCCGACGCCCGTTTCCTGCCCGGCCAGGACACCTCGGCCTACGTCCATCCGGTCACGCTCCTCAACCCGCCCCCGTCCTCTCCGCTGCACCACGCGGAGCCGTTCGGCCCGGTCGACACCATCGTCCTGGTCGACACGGAGGCGGAGCTGCTGGCCGCGATGAACGCCTCGAACGGCGCGCTGGTGGCCACACTGTCCACGGACGACCGGGCGACCTACGAGCGACTCGCCCCGCAGATCCGCGCGTTCAAGACCGGCCGCGGCCGGCCCCGTTCCCGCGGTGACCGCGACGAGCTGTTCGGCGGGCTCGGCGCGTCCTGGCACGGCGCGTTCGTCGGCGGCGAACTGCTGGTGCGCGCGGTGACACGGGGACCGGCGGGGGAGCGGCTGCCGGGCAACTTCCCGGAGTACCAGTTGCTGCCCTGAGGGCGGGCCGTCGGCGACCGACGCCGGTCCCCCGCCACGCGGTTCCCGCGCGGGCCCGCGGCGTCGGTCGCCGACGCGTTGTGAACCGGCGTGCCTTGGGAATCCGTACCGTCGCCCGTCGCCCGTCGCCCGTCGCCCGTCGCCCGTCAGCCGATGCCCTGCCGGTCCGGGCGCAGGGCGAACGCGCGGTCCGAGGGGGCCGGCCCGGACCGGTCCACCGCCTGCCGGAGCAGCTCGCGATGGCGGAGCAGCGGCTCCCGCCGCTCCGGCGGCACGAGCAGAAGCAGGTCGTCCAGCCCGGCCAGCATGCGCCGCGAAACCTGCGGGTTCCCCACGGCGCACCCCCGTACCTCGCTGAACCCCAGATCCACCAGCTCGGTCCACCCCGGCACGGGCTGCACCAGCCGTACCGCCCCGCCCCGGTCCCGGTGCAGGGCGGCGTCGAGCGGTCGCCGGCCGAGAGCGGCCAGCAACTGGACGATCCGGTCCAGGGCCTGGACGGCGGTCGTCGGATCGTTGATCGCGGGCGACAGGGCGCGCAGCGCGATGTCGGACAACTGGCGCAGTCCGAAGCCGAGATCCTGGTGGTACGTCCGCTCCACACCCACCGAGATCGTGTAGCGCAGCGCCCTGCGCGACGGGGCGGGCCCACCGTGGACCGCCAGTACGGGCGTGCCGGGCACCACGAAGTCGCCGATCCGCGGGATCAGCCGCAGCACGACCCCGTGTTTGCGCGCCACCCGCACCAAACGCGTGATGTGCACGTCCCGCAGCACCCCCGCCCGGCCCTCGTGGGGCACCCACGCGGTCGCGGAATCCAGGCGGACGGCGTCCGGTCCGGGCTGTCCGCCCGTCGGCACGGGCAAGGAGGCGGCCACCCGGAACGACTCCGTGGCGATCCGCGCGATCACGTGGCTGATCCGCATGAGCCGCAGGGTGGTGTTCACGTACAGCACGAAGAGCAGCAGGCTGAGGGCGACCATGCAGAGGGTGAGGACCGACTGCACCAGAGGCACCGTGGTGACGGCACGCGGGTCGTCGGCGGTGTCGAAGGAGGTCAGGACCAGCAGGGTCAGCACGAAGGTCGCCAGGAAGACGGCGAAGGTCGCCTTGGTGATCCGGCTCCGGACGAAGAGCCGCACCACCCGCGGGGTGAACTGCCCGCTCGCCATCTGCACGGCCACCAGCGAGATGCTGAAGACCACGCCGATGAAGGTCATCATCGCCGAGCCGACCGCGCTCACCACGACCTTCGCGTCCTGAGCGAACCGCAGCAGCTCGTCGAGCGTGTCGTAGTCGCGGTCGTCCTGGAGCGCGTCGACGATGGCCGTGTCCAGCGCCTGGGCCCCCGCCCAGACCACGAAGACGCCCACCATCGCCGCGGTGGGGGCGAACCAGAACGTGTCCCGCAGATGCTCCCTGAGCGTCGACAGCGCACGGGGGCGACGTGCCGCCGCGGAGCTCCGCGTAACCATCCAGTCACTCATGGTGTGACCCTAGGGGCATCGGGCCGCGACGTCCCGGACCCCCGCCCTGAGGAAGGAAACGCAGGTGAAAGCCACTGCGAAACCTTGGTATGGTTGTCCATGTCGCCGCGGGGCAGAGCCCTGGCAAGGCGGCAGACACCTGGTCCGGGTGGCGGAATGGCAGACGCGCTAGCTTGAGGTGCTAGTGCCCTTTATCGGGCGTGGGGGTTCAAGTCCCCCCTCGGACACTTGCTTCGGCGTATGAGAGGTGCCGGCCGGTTCTGGTCGGCGCCTTTTCTGTGTCTGGTTCGGTAGGGGCGCCCACCGCGCTCGTCGCCTCGTCCAGCACCAGCACCTCGGGGTCGGCCAGGAAGACCCTGGCGAGCGCGATGAGCTGCGTCTGACCGGTGCTGAGGCCGCCCGGGCCGCCTGCCGGACGTCGTCGTCGCTCGCCCGGTCGGCTCCGTAAGCGATGTTCTCGGCGATGGTCCCGGTGAACAGCCAGGGGTCCTGGAGCACGGCACGCACCCGTCGGCGCAGGACGTCCCGGGGCAGCTCGGCGATGTCCGTGCCGTCGAGCATGACGCGTCCGGACCAGGGCGCGTAGAACCCCAGGAGCAGGTTGACGACCGTGCTCTTGCCGGCGCCCGTGGGGCCGACGCGCCGCGTGCTCGAACTGGCCGCCGGCCTCATGGTGCGACTGGCCGAGACCGCCCCTGATCAGCTGCGGTAGCCCCGCAGTTTGCGGTACAGCGTCGCCCGGCCGATCCCCAGCGCGGCCGCCGCGCGCGCCTTGTTGCCGCCGTGCCGGCGCAGTGCCTCCAGGATCGCGGCGCGCTCGGCGTGCTCCATCGGGCTGAGGGGCCGCGCGGCCGGGCCTTCCCGCACGGCGTCCGGCAGCTCCGGCCGGCGGACCGGCCCCGACATCCGGCGGTGCTCGGCGAGGGCCCGGACGACATGGGCCAGCTCGGTGACGTTCCCGGGCCACGGGTACCGCTCCAGCGCGCGCAGGGCGTCCAGTGTCCAGGTCAGCGGCGGCTGCCCGGGGGCCGGGCGTGGCGCCAGGGCCGGCAGCAGCTCCCGGATGTCCTCGGTGCGTTCCCGCAGCGGGGGCAGGGTCACCGAGCGGGCGGACAGGGTGTCCAGCAGACGCTGGAGACAGGGGCCGACCGGCGTGCCCGGCGTGTAGGTGACCAGGAGCCGGGTGTCCGGGTGCTGTTCGAGGAAGGAGTTGAGCGCGGCCACGCCGGGCTGCGCGAGGCGCTCGGCGTGCCGGAGCAGCAGCGGGCGATCGGCCGGCCAGGCGGGCAGGGCCTGTGCCAGAGCGGCGTCCTGAGCGGCGTCCGCCTCCTGGACGGGGCCCGGCCCCAGCAGTTCCCGGGCCAGGGCGGACTTTCCCGTGCCCCGCTCGCCGGTCAGCAGCAGCGGCCGGCGGGAGCGCGCCAGCTCGGCCGCACGCGCGACGACGCGCCGCCACGGGGCCGAGGAGCCGGTCAGAGCGAGCGACGGCGCGGGCGAGCCCGGCACCGAGAGCGGCGCGGCGTCGAGCGGTTCCAGGACGGCGACGACCCCCACGACCGTGCCGTCCAGGCGCACCGGGGCGATCCGTGCGGTGCACCCGGCCCCCTCCGGCAACTCCACGAACCCGGACACCATCGCCTCGGGCGAAGCCGCCGGATCCGTACCGTCCGTCTGCCGCGCGCCGACCGCCGTACGCTCCAGCGCCGCCAGCACCTCCGGCGTCAGCAACCGCTGCGCCGCAGCGCTGATCAGCCGGTTGTGGCCGTCCAGGGCGGCCACGGCCCGATCCGGCCCGGCCCCCAGATACGCGTCCAGCAACACCCGTTCGACCCGCCCCGCCCGCGCCCGCAGCTCCGTCTCGACGGCGGTGGCCGCCGCCTCGGCCAGGGCCGCCTGCGGATGCGGCGAACGCATGGCGCACAACCGCGACGCGACGGTCACCGTGCCGAGCGGCCGGCCGTCCTCCGCGTCGAGCACCGGGACGCTCACCGCGGAGACGTCCTGCCACCGGTCGAGGAAGTGCTCCGGCCCGTGCACCTCGGCCCGCCGCCGGGTGCGCAGGGCGAGAGCCGCACTGTTGTTGCCCACCTCCCGCTCCGACAGGACGGGGCATGGACCGAGCCCGGGAACGCCCCCCTCGCTCCACAGCACGCGCAGCCGTTCGTCGGTCAGGACGAGGAGGGACCGGGCCGTGTCCAGGGCCGGGACGATCCGGTCGAGCACCGGCCGGGCGGCATCGAGCAGCGCGGAGTCCACCGGCCGGGAGGGAGCGACGTCCGGCTCCTTCAAGTCGTGCGGCACACCGAAGAACCGCGCCCGCCGCCACGCCGCGACGACCTCCTCCGGAACGCCGCCGGGCAGCGCGCCCCCCGACAGGAACCGCTCGCGGGCGAGACGCAGCGAGGGCCCGGCGGTGGCTGCGGGAGAAGGCTCGGTCGTGGTCACGGCAGGCACCACCGTAGCGGGTTCGATTGAACGGGCAACAACGGGAGACGACGGGCGACAGCGGGAGACGACGGGCGGCAACGGGTGTCTCGTAATGAGACACCCGCGACCGCCCCAACCGCTCCATGATCATGAACGCTCGATGTCCGCCCCCGTCCCCCGCAGGAGCGCCCCGTGTCCACCGTCGTCGAGACCGACGTCCTGATCGTGGGCAGCGGCCCCGCCGGTGCCTCGGCCGCGCTCGCCCTGAGCACCTACGGCGTGCCCAACATCGTGGTGACCCGCTACGCGAGCCTCGCCGACACGCCCCGCGCGCACATCACCAACCAGCGCACCATGGAGGTGCTGCGCGACCTCGGCGTGGAACAGGAGGTCGTCGCGCAGGCCACCCCGCAGCACCTGATGGGCAACACGACGTTCTGCACCAGCCTGGCGGGCGAGGAACTGGGCCGGGTGCGCTCCTGGGGCAACGACCCGCTGGTACAGGCGGAACACGAACTGGCCAGCCCCACCCGCATGTGCGACATGCCGCAGCACCTCATGGAGCCGGTCCTCGTGAACGCGGCCGTCGCCCGCGGCACCCGGCTCCGCTTCCAGAACGAGTACCTCTCCCACACCCAGGACGCCGACGGCGTCACGGCCACCGTCCGCGACCGGCTGCGCGGGGACACGTACGAGATCCGCGCCAAGTACCTGATCGGCGCCGACGGCGGACGGTCCCAGGTCGCCGCGGACGCCGGGCTGCCGATGGGCGGCCGGATGGGCGTGGCCGGCAGCATCAACATCGTCTTCGAGGCGGACCTGACGCGGTACACCGCCCACCGCCCCTCCACGCTGTACTGGGTCCTCGCGCCCGGCGCGACGGTCGGCGGCATCGGCGCGGGCCTGGTGCGCTGCGTCCGCCCCTGGACCGAGTGGCTGATCGTGTGGGGCTACGACGTCACCGCGGGCGCCCCGGACCTGACCACCGAGTACGCCGAATCCGTCATACGCAAGCTCGTCGGCGACGACGACATCCCCGTCACCGTCAAGTCGTCCTCCGCCTGGACCGTCAACGAGATGTACGCGGAGAGCTACGCGAACGGCCGCGTCTTCTGCGCCGGCGACGCCGTGCACCGGCACCCCCCGTCCAACGGCCTCGGCTCCAACACCTCCATCCAGGACGCCTACAACCTGGCCTGGAAGCTGAAGCTCGTCCTCGACGGCACCGCCCACCCCAGGCTGCTCGACAGCTACACCGCCGAACGGGCCCCCGTCGGCCGGCAGATCGTCACCCGCGCCAACCGGTCCATCCGCGAGACCGCCCCGGTCTTCGAGGCCCTCGGCGGGCTCTCCCCGCAGACCCCCGAGCAGCTGTGGGCCAACATCGCCGCCCGCAAGGACGCCACCGCGGCCGCCGAGAAGCAGCGCGCCGAGCTGCGGGAGGCCATCGCCTTCAAGGCGTACGAGTTCAACGCGCACGGCGTCGACCTCAACCAGCGCTACAGCTCCGGCGCGATCGTCCCGGACGGCACGCCCGACCCCGGCTTCGCCCGCGACCCCGAGCTGCACCACCAGCCGTCCTCCCGCCCCGGCGCCCGGCTCCCGCACGCCTGGATCACCTCCGGCCGCCGCACGCTCTCCACCCTCGACACCGTCGGCCGGGGCCGCTTCACCCTGCTGACCGGCATCGGGGGCGAGGAGTGGGTACAGGCGGCCGGAGCCCAGGAGGTGGAGATCTCCACCGTGGTGATCGGTCCCGGGCAGGAGTACGAGGACCCCTACGGGGACTGGGCGCGTCTGAGCGAGATCTCCGACGCGGGTGCCCTGCTCGTGCGCCCCGACGGTTTCGTCGCCTTCCGGCACGCCTCCGCCGCACCGGACGCCGGCGAACTGCTCGCGGAGGCGTTGCGGACCATCCTCGGACACGCCTGAGCGCGCAATCATGGAAGCAAGGACAGCGGCGGACGTCGACGACGAGGAGCGGGGATGACCACCGAAGCGACCGGGGCCGACGTCACCGAGCAGGCCCTCGCCAGCCTCCTGGGGGCCGCCGACCCGCGGCTGCGCGAGCTGCTCACCGGCCTCGTCCGCCATCTGCACGACTTCGCGCGCGAGACCCGGCTGACCCAGGAGGAATGGGAGCGGGCGATCACCTTCCTGACGGCGACCGGGCAGGCCTGCACCGACACCCGGCAGGAGTTCATCCTGCTGTCGGACGTGCTCGGGCTGTCCATGCTCGTGGAGACCGTCAACGGCCACCGCGCGCCCGGCGCCACCGAGCCGACCGTGCTCGGCCCCTTCCACATGACCGAGTCGCCGGTCCGCGCACTCGGCGACGACATCGACCTCGTGGGCGGCGGCGATGCGTGCGTGGTCAGCGGCCGGGTGCTGGCCGAGGACGGCACCCCGCTGCCCGGAGCCCTCGTCGACGTCTGGCAGGCTGACGACAAGGGCTTCTACGACGTCCAGCAGCCCGGCGTCCAGCCCGCCGGCAACGGACGCGGGCTGTTCACCGCCGGCACCGAGGGCCGCTTCTGGTTCCGCACCTGCGTCCCGGCGCCGTACCCGATCCCCACCGACGGCCCCGTGGGCGCGCTGCTGCGCGCGACCGGGCGGCACCCCTACCGCCCCGCGCACATCCACTTCATCGCCACGGCCGAGGGACACACGCCCGTCACCACGCACCTCTTCGTGGCCGGCGGCGACTACCTCGACTCCGACGCGGTGTTCGCCGTGAAGGAGAGCCTGGTCCAGGACTTCGCGGAGACCGACGACCCGTCCCTGGCCCGGGAGTTCGGCGTGCCGAACCCCTTCCGGCTCGCCCGCTTCGACCTCGTCCTGGAGCGTGCGTCATGACGTTGCTGAGCTTCCAGAGCGATTTCTCGTACGAGACCCGGCCCGTGCGGGTCGTCTTCCGGCCCGGCGCGGCCGTCGCCGCGACCCCGGGCGAGGCCGCACGCCTGGGCCTGCGGCGGCTGCTCGTGGTCTGCGGCAGCCGGGGCGAAGCCGTCGCCCGGGCGGTCGCGGACGCGCTCGGCGACACCTGCGTGGGAGTGCACGCCGGCGCCCGGATGCACGTCCCCGCCGAGGACGCCGGCCGGGCCGTCGCCGCCGTACGGGCGGCCGGGGCGGACGGCTGCGTCGCGGTCGGCGGCGGCTCCGCGATCGGGCTCGGCAAGGCGATCGCCCTGCGCACCGGACTGCCGCTGATCGCCGTGCCCTCGACCTACTCGGGTTCCGAGATGACGCCCGTGTGGGGCCTGACCGAGCACGGCGCCAAGCGCACCGGCCGCGACCAGGTCGTCCAGCCCCGCAGCGTCGTCTACGACCCCCGGCTCACCCTCTCCCTGCCCGTATCCCTGACCGTGACCAGCGGCGTCAACGCGCTCGCGCACGCCGTCGAGGCGCTGTACGCCCCGGACGGCTCGCCGCTGGTCTCGGTCATGGCCGAGGAGGGCGTGCGGGCCATGGCCGAGGCGCTGCCACGGCTGGCCGACGACCCGAAGGACCTGGACGCGCGCAGCCGGGCGCTGTACGCGGCCTGGCTGTGCGGCTCGTGCCTCGGCTCGACCACGATGGGGCTGCACCACAAGGTGTGCCACGTGCTGGGCGGCACGTTCGGACTGCCGCACGCCGAGACGCACACCGTCGTCCTGCCGTACGTCCTCGCGCACAACGCCCCCGCCGCCCCGCGGGCGCTGGCCGTGCTGCGCCGGGCCCTCGGCGCCGACGACGTGCCCCGCGCCCTGTGGGAACTGGCCGGGAGCCTCGGAGCACCGCGCTCCCTCGCCGAACTCGGCCTCACGGAAGTCGACGTCGCACCGGCGGCGGACCGGGTCGCGGGCGAGCCGTACGCCAACCCGCGCCCGGTGACGGCGGCCGGGGCCCGGGCCGTGCTGCGAGCGGCGTACGAGGGCGGCCCGCCGGAAGCGGTGGAGACCACCGTCCATGAGCCGATGCGGACTCGCGGACTTGCGGACGGAAGCTGACCGCGATGCTTCCTACGGTCGTGCCATGACGCAGACCCAGAAGATCCTTGTCACCGGCGCCACCGGAACCGTAGGCCGTCAGGTCGTCGCCGAACTGCTCGCCCGTGGGCACGAGGTCCGCGCCCTCACCCGGGACGCCGCGAAGGCCGGTTTCCCGGCCGGTGTGGAGGTCGTCGAGGGCGATCTGACACAACCCGACGGCCTGGCCCCGGCGTTGAAGGGGATCACCGGCCTCCATCTGATCACCTTCGGCGGTGCCGCCTTCACTCCGCTGGAGACCGGTCCGCGCATCCTGGAGCTGGCCCGCTCGGCGGGCGTCCGCCGGATCACCGTGCTGCACGGCGGCGGGCCCACCCCGCTGGAGGACGCGGTACGGGCCGACGACGGTGTGCACTGGACCGTGCTCATGCCGGTCGAGTTCATGGCCAACGCCCTGGAGTGGGCGGACGGGATCGTGGCCTCGGGTGAGGTGCGGGAGCCGTTCGTCGCACGGCTGAGTGCCATGGTCCACGAGGGCGACATCGGCGCCGTCGCCGCGGTCGCGCTCACGGAGGAGGGTCACGCGGGCCGGGAATACGTGATCACGGGCCCCGAAGTGCTCACCGTCGGCGACAAGGTGGCGACGTTGGGCGCCGCCGTCGGCCGGGAGATCACCCTGGTCGAGCTGACCGAGGAGCAGGCCGTCGCGCGATGGCGGGCGGCGTACCTCCCGGAGGACGTGATCGGTTTCCTGCTCGAGGCGTACGGCAACACCCCCGAGGTGGGCCGCACGGTTTCCGGCACCGTCGAAAAGGTCACCGGCCGCCCGGCCCGCACCTTCGCCCAGTGGGCGGCGGAACACGCGGACGCGTTCAGGGCGTAGAGGCCTGGGGGCCGCCTTCCGGACGGGTGTCTCGTAATGAGACACCCATCCGGAAGACCCGTGCCCCAAGATCGACAAGGGGGTGTGACCGCAGCATGGTGCGGCCGTCGGCGTGCGCGGACAACCGCCGCCCGAACGGCCGTGCCACCCCGAAGAAAGGTGAACCACATGGCCCTCGCACTGCTCCGGCGCCGGCGACGCAAGGGCGCCTCCGCCGCAGCCGCGGGCCTCGCCCTCCCCCTTCCCTCCGGCGCGGGCGCCGTGGCCCGTGAGGTCGTCGACCCGATGGGCACGCCCCTGGCGGCCGCGGACGTCACCGTCACCGCCCTGGACACCCACCGGGTGGCGGCCCGCGGGACCACCGACCCGTACGGCTACTTCCTCGCCGCTCTGCCGCCCGGCCGCTACAGCCTGCTGATCGCGGCCCAGGGCCTTCAGCCGCACCGCGAGACCATCGAGATCTCGGCGGACACGCCGACGCCCACCGAGCGGGCCTGGCTGCGTCCGGCCGAGGCCCTCCAGCTGCCGACGCCCGGGACCTGGCTCTTCGACCCGCCGCACACCGCGATCCGGTTCATCGCCAAGCACGTCGGCATGGCTCATGTCCACGGCCGTTTCGAACGCTTCGAGGGCGGAATCCGGATCGCCCAGGACATGACCGACTCCCGGGTGCACGTCCGCATCGACGCCTCCAGCATCACCACCGGCAACACCACCCGCGACAACCACCTGCGGTCCGCCGACTTCCTGGACGTCGAACGCTTCCCGTACATCGACTTCACGAGCGCCCGCTTCGCCTACCGGGGCGGCAGCAAGTGGACGCTGCAGGGCTCCCTCACGATGCACGGCGTCAGCCGCTCGGTGGCCCTGGACACCACCTACCTCGGCACGGTCAACGGCGGCTACGGGCAGGAACTGCGCTGCGCCGCACTGGCGACGGCGGAGCTGCACCGGGAGGACTTCACGCTCAACTGGCGTTCCATGCTGGCCCGGGGCATCGCGGTGGTCGGCCCGACGGTCCAACTGGAGCTGGACGTCCAGGCGATGTACCGGACCCACGACACCCCGACCCCGCCGGAATAATCCCTGGCACGGTTCCCTCCGCACTCCCTACACTCACGTACGTATCCGCGCCGCCCACGACCCGAGCGGCGCACCGACGTGACGAACGAAGGGAGACGGCCATGCGTGACCGCACCGCTGCCACCGTCTCCCTGCCGCGCTACGAGGTGATCCTCGTGTCCTCGTCGCTCCGGTGCCCGCCGCGCGGCCGGTGCTGGATGACCGGGACGAACGTCTGAGAGGCAAAGGCATGCGCACAGCTTGCTGACGTGAAGTCGGCAAGCTGTGCGCGCCTGCCGTCACGCCCGCCTCGCCCGGTAATCGCGCTGCCCCTTTCCTGAACGCTTCGAAAGGCCCCGGGCCGTGCGCATCAACCACAACCCGCTCGCCGTCGTCCGCAACCTCGGCATCCTCGCCCACGTCGACGCCGGCAAGACCACCGTCACCGAACGGATCCTGTTCGCCACCGGAACCACGCACAAGCGCGGCGAGGTCCACGACGGCACGACCGTCACCGACTTCGATCCGCAGGAGCGCGACCGGGGCATCACCATCTTCGCCGCGGCGGTGAGCTGCGCCTGGGACGGTCACCGGATCAACCTGATCGACACCCCGGGGCATGTCGACTTCGCCGACGAGGTGGAGCGTGCGCTGCGGGTCCTCGACGGCGCGGTGGCCGTGTTCGACGCGGTGGCCGGGGTGGAGCCGCAGAGCGAGTCGGTGTGGCGGCAGGCCGACCGGCACGGCGTACCGAGGATCGCGTTCGTCAACAAGATGGACCGCGCCGGTGCCGACCTCGACGCGGCCGTCGCGTCGATCCGGGACCGGCTGCACCCGGCCCCGCTGGTCGTGCAGTTGCCCATCGGCTCGGAGGACGCCTTCACCGGCGTCGTCGACCTCGTACGCCTGCGCGCCCTGGTGTGGGCCGACGGCGACGCCGTCGAGGAAGCGCCGGTGCCGGACGACCTCCTCCATGAGGCCCGCGCGCGCCGCCGGGCGCTGGAGGAGTCCGTGGCGGAACTCCACCCGGGCGCCCTGGAGGAGTTCTGCGACACGGGCACGCTCGGCGAGCGGACCCTGTCCTCGGCGCTGCGGGACCTGACCCGGGACGGCGACGGCGTGGTCGTGCTCTGCGGATCCGCGTATCGCAACCGGGGTGTGGAGCCGCTGCTCGACGCCGTCGTGGCCTACCTGCCGTCGCCCCTGGACGTGCCGCCGGTCCGCGGCACCCATGAGGGCGAAGAGCGGGAGCGGCCCGCCGACCCGTCCGCATCACCGGCCGCCCTCGCCTTCAAGGTGCACGCCACCCCGACAGGACGGCTGACCTACCTGCGCATCTACTCCGGGACGATCGAGAAGGGAGACACCCTGTGGGACGCGAGCGCGCGGCGCACCGAGCGCGTCGGCCGGATCCTGCGCGTCCAGGCCGACCGGCACGCACCGCTGGACCGGGCGGTCGCCGGGGACATCGTCGCCGTCGTCGGGCTCAAGTCGGCCCGCGCCGGCTCGACCCTGTGCGCGCCGGACGCCCCGCTCGTCCTGGAACCGCCGGGCGTGCCCGAGCCGGTGGTGTCGGTCGCGGTGGAGTCCCGCAGGGCCGGCGACACCGACCGGCTGGCGTCCGGGCTGGCCCGGCTGACCGAGGAAGATCCCTCGCTGGTCGTGCGGACCGACCCGGAGACCGGGCAGACCGTGCTGTCGGGCCTGGGTGAACTGCACCTGGAGGTGGCGGTGGAGAAGCTCCGGCGGGAGCTGGGTCTGGAGGTCAACGCCGGCCGCCCCCGGGTCAGTTACCGCGAGACCGTCGGCCGGGGCGTGTCCGGTCTGGTCTACCGGCACGTCAAGCAGGACGGCGGGGCGGGGCAGTTCGCCCATGTCGTCCTCGACGTGGAGCCGTACGAGGAGGGCGGGTTCGCGTTCCGCTCGGCCGTCGTCGGCGGGCGCGTGCCGCAGGAGTACGTCCGGGCGGTCGAGGCCGGCTGCCGGGACGCCCTCGCCGAGGGGCCGCTCGGCGGGCACCCGGTGACCGGGCTGCGCGTCACGCTCACCGACGGGGCGACCCATGTGAAGGACTCCTCGGACACGGCGTTCCGCACGGCCGGCCGCCTGGGCCTGCGCGAGGCCCTGCGCGCCTGCGCGATGGTCCTGCTGGAACCGGTCGTCGAGGTCACGGTCACCGTGCCCGAGGAGGCGGTGGGCGGCGTGCTCGGCGACCTCGCCGCCCGGCGCGGCCGGGTGACCGGCTCGGCCACCCGCGCGGGCGCGGCGGTGGTCACGGCCACCGTGCCCCTGGCCGAACTCTTCGGCTACGCGACCCGCTTGCGCAGCCGCACCCAGGGCCGCGGCACGTTCACGTCCCGGCCCACGGGCTACGCGCCGGCGCCGGTCGCGACACCGGCGCGATAGCAGCGAGAGCGGCCCCTCCCCTTCACCGGGGAGGGGCCTGCCCCTCGCGTACGACGGCACTGTGGGCGGCCGGCGCCGCGGCGGATAACCGGTTGCTCCGGCCTCCCCCTCCTGCCAACCTCGCCCCCATGCCCGCCTTCACCGCCCCCGACGGCACCACCCTCGCCTACCACATGACAGGGGACGGACCGCCTCTGGTCTGTCTCCCCGGTGGCCCGATGCAGGACTCGGTCTACCTGGGGGACCTGGGCGGCCTGACCGCTCACCGCACCTTGATCCGGCTGGACCTCCGGGGTACCGGCAGTTCGGCTGAGCCGTCGGACACGGCGTCGTACCGCTGCGACCGTCAGGTCGCCGATGTCGAGGCGCTGCGTGCGGAGCTGGGGCTGGAGCGGCTGGACCTGCTCGCGCACTCCGCCGGTGCGAATCTCGCCGCGCTGTACATGGCGCGCCATCCGGACCGGGTGGGGCGGCTCGCCCTGATCACGCCCAGCGTGTTCGCCGTCGGCCTCGGCATCACCGCCGAGGACCGCCTGGAGACGGCACGCCTGCGCCGGGACGAACCGTGGTTCGCCCCGGCGTACGCGTCCCTGGAGGCCATCACCGCCGGCCGCGCGACGGCCGGCGACTGGGACGCCGTCGCCCCGTTCTGGTACGGCCGGTGGGACGACGAGGCCCGCGCCTTCCGCGCGGCGGAGCAGCGACAGCGCAACGACGAAGCCGCCGCCTTGTACGCCTCCGACGGTGCCTTCGATCCCGACGGCACCCGGAGCGCCCTTGCCTCGTGTCCCTCACCGGTGCTCGTCCTCGCCGGGGAGTACGACGTGGCCGGGCCCGCGCGCGTGATGAAGGAGTACGCGGGGCTGTTCCCGAGCGCCGAGATGGTCGTGCAGAGCGGGGCGGGGCACTTTCCGTGGTGGGACGACCCGGGGCGGTTCGTGAAGGCCGTCGTGACCCATTTGGGCGATGGCGGTGCCGTCAGCAGTCCCTGAACTCCGGTGACTGGTTCAGGATCTGCGACCGCACGGACGTGAAGCGCGCGTACGTCTCGCCGTCCCGGGCCCCTGGGCGGAACGCCGCCACGCGGTGGCAGTTCTGGAAGGCCAGGGTGATGCCGAAGTGGCGTTCCAGGCTGGTGCGGATCGCGTCGCTGGCGAGGGCGCGCAGGAGTTGGCCGCGCTCCTGTTCCGACGGGGGAGGGGTCTGGTTGTCGGTGAACTCGGACCGGCCGTCGTGGAGTTCGGTGGCCAGGGAGGCGATCAGGTCGTAGGCGTAGGGGAGGGACGCGCGGACCGTGTCCACGAAGTCCTCCTCCCTGATGTCGCCCTGCTCGGCTTCGGCGAGGAGTTTCGGGGAGACGTCGAGAGACATGGGAAGTGCCGTCCTATCGCGTTAGGGGGTGGGCCCGTTGCCCGGGACGTAGTCCGGGTCGATCTGTGCCGCCAGGTCCTCGCCCGTGCGGGCGTCCGCCCACGCTCGGGCGTTGCGCAGGTGGAACTCGACGGCGTGGCGGTGGAGCCGGTCCCAGTCGCGGGGGTGGGAGTCGACGGCCTCGCGGAGGATCGTGAGGGCGTGGCGGTTGTGCGGTTCCAGGGAGTCCAGCGCATCCGGGCCGCCGTCGGTGCGGCCCTGCTCGGCCGCGCGGACCCAGGGGGAGTGGACCAGGTACGTCAGGAGGTCGTCCCCCACCTGGTCCTTGAGGAAGAGGAGGTCGTCCTCGCCGGTCACCTTGTTGCCGATGACCGCGATGCGGATGCCGAACTGTTCCGCGTGGTCGCGGTACTGGCGGTAGACGGAGACGCCCTTGCGGGTGGGTTCCGCCACCAGGAAGGTGATGTCGAAGCGGGTGAACAGGCCCGAGGCGAAGGCGTCCGCGCCCGCCGTCATGTCGACGACGACGTATTCGCCGGGGCCGTCGGCCAGGTGGCCGAGGTACAGCTCGACCGCGCCCAGTTTGGAGTGGTAGCAGGCCACGCCCAGGTCGGACTCGTCGAACTCGCCCGTGACCATCAGCGGGACGCCGCCCGCCCGGCCGACGTGCCGCGCGTGCAGTGCGTCGTCGCCGAGTGGGCGCAGGAGGCGCGAGCCGCGTCCCGGGGGAGTCGTCTTGATCATCGCCTCGCGGGAGGTGATGCGTGGGTTGGTGCCGCGCAGCAAGTCCTTGATCTCGGCCAGGTGCTCGCCCAGGGGCGGGGCGGACTGCTCCTCCTCGCCGAGCGCCTCGGCCAGGTGCTGGTTGATGTCGCCGTCGATGGCGAGGACCGGGGCGCCGGAGCGCGCCAGGTGGCGGGAGAAGAGCGCCGACAGCGTGGTCTTCCCGCTGCCGCCCTTGCCGACGAACGCGACCCTCACGACCGCTCGTCCTTTTTGAAAATGGATGTCATGTGGTTAGGTTTAGGCAGTGATCGTCGTTGCTGTCAAATCGCTTGCTCCGTATGGGGATTGGGTGGTGTGTGCGCAGGTGGAGTGTGCGGGTGGGGTTCTGGTTCCGAGAGGGGTGGTCGGCGGGTGAGTGATGCTTGATGCATATGATGTGCAAGTGCGTGAACAGAGCATCAAGCGTCCCGTCCGGTTCCTCGCCGCCCTCGTCCTCCTCCCGGGCCTGGCCGGCTGCTTCGTCTCCCCGCCGGGGGAGTCGTCGTCGGACGGCGGGCCGTCGGGCTCGCGGCTGCGCGTGGCCCTCGCCTTCCCGCCCGCCGAGAACTTCTCGCCGTACGGAGCCGACGCCACGCTCCTCAGCCGGCTCGGCGTCACCGAGGGCCTGACCGCCCTGGACGCCAACGGTGCCGCGACCCCCGCGCTCGCCGAGTCCTGGCGCCGCGAGAACGACCGCACCTGGCGGTTCACCCTGCGCGAGGCCACGTTCCAGGACGGCACGGACGTCACCCCGTCCGCCGTGGCCGACGCGCTCACCCGCGCCACGAACGCGAAGCCCGTGCCCGCCGCCCTCGCCGGTGTCACCCTCGACGCCGAGGCCGACGGCAGCCGCGGCGTACGGATCACCACCGGCGCCGCCGACCCCGTCCTGCCCATGCGACTGTCCAGCCCGAGCCTGGCGGTCCTCTCCCCGAAGGCATATGGGAAGAAGGGCGCCCCCACGCCCGTCGGGACCGCCACCGGGCCCTTCGAGATCACCAAGGTCGACAGTGGCGGCTCCGCCACCCTCGACCGCTTCGACGACTACTGGGGCGGCCTCGCCCACGCCTCCGGCATCGACGCGCGGTTCGTCAAGGACGGCACCGCGCGCGCCAACGCCGTGCGCACCGGCGACGTCGACATCGCCGAGGCGATCCCGGTCGCCCAGGCCGCCACCCTCGACGGGAAGACCCTGAAGGAAGCCGGCACCACCCGGACGACCAGCCTCCACCTCAACACCGAGGCCGGCCCCTTCAAGGACAGGAAGCTGCGCGCCGCCGCGCGCACGGCGGTCGACTCCTCCGTCATCGTCAAGGGCGTCTTCGAGGGGTACGCCGACCCGGGCGCGGGCATCTACGGACCCGCCGTCACCTGGGCCGAGAGCAGGCGGGTGAAGCCGACGGGGCGTGCGGACGCCGCCCGGCCCGACGGCAGGCGGATCACCCTCGCCACCTACGACAACCGGCCCGAACTCCCCGAGGTCGCCCAGGTCGTGCAACAGCAGCTCGAAAAGGCCGGATTCGAGGTGAAGCTGCGGGTGCGTGAGTACGCGCGGCTGGAGAGCGACGCGCTGGCCGGGAAGTTCGACGCGTTCATCGGCGCCCGCAACAGCCTGCTCGACACCGGCGACCCCGTCGGCATCCTCGCCAGTGACTACACCTGCGACGGCGGCTACAACCTGGCCCTGCTGTGCGACCGGAAGGTCGACCGGGCCGTCGCGAAGGCCGACCGGGTCGACGGCACCGGGGAGCGGCAGGAGGCCGCCATGGCCGCCGAGGCCGCGGTCCTCGGCACGGACGCGGTCGTGCCACTGGCCCACCAGCGGATCATCGCCGGTGTCTCCGCCGGCGTCCGGGGTGTCGTCCTCGACCCCTACGAGCGGACGCTGGTGGGGGCCGGGACGCGTCGCTGAGATCGTGGTCCGCGGTCGGGAAACGTAGACTGGACCTGGTGGTCGTGCCCGGCACCTTCGGTGGCAGGTGATGCGCGATGACACAGGACGGCCGGTGGAGACTGCATCTGCGGCGCACCCTGGACGGATTGTGCCCGGTCGTGTTCCGCGAGCTGACCGACCCCCGGGAACTGGCCCGCTGGTGGGGCCCGGACGGGTTCACCATCCCGAGTGTGGACAGTGACCTCCGCCCGGGTGGTGCCTACCGGATCGCGATGCGGCCCCCAGAGGGTGAGCTGTTCCACCTGGTGGGCGAGTACATCGAGGTCGAGCCCCCGGTGGGCCTGTCATACACCTTCCGCTGGGAGGAACCCGACCCCGAGGACCGGGAGACGGTGGTGACGCTGACGCTTCACGACATCGACACCGCGCGGTCCGAGCTGGTCCTCGACCAGGGTGACTTCGCCACGGAGCGGCGGAGGGCACTCCATGAGGAAGGCTGGAGTCAGAGCCTCGGCAAGCTCGGGGAACTGCTCGCGGCACCATGGGACTGATCACCCTCCACATGGCTGACCAGCACTGCCCACCGGGACCGTTCAGGCGGGCAGCTTCGTGTCGATCACGCAGCTGATCTCGACCGCCTGTCCCGGGAAGGTGAGTTCGGTGACGCCCAGAGCCGTGCTGACCGGGCGATGGGCGCCGAAGTAGGCCCGGTTGCCCTCCGCCACCACGTCGGCGTTCTTCACCAGGTCCACCATGTACAGCGTCTGGGAGACGATCTGGTTGCGCGTGACGCCGTAGTGGGCCAGCACCTTGTCGATGTTGGCGTAGGTCCCCGCCAGCTGAGTGGCGATGTCGTCCGCGGGGTCAAAGCCGCCCGTCTCGTCGAACGAGAGCTGTCCGGAGACATGGATCAGATCGCCGGACCTGATCGCCTGCGCGTAGCCGAAGTGACCCTCGGCCGGGATGCCGTGGTCGTAGACATCGATCGTGGTCATGGTCGTCGCCCTTCCGTTCCTTCCGCCGAGCGCGCGGTCACGCTCTCTTGCGGTTACTCGGAAACCGTAGGAGAGTCTGTGCCGACCTGGAAGAACGCACTTTTCAGTGACTGGGGAACCCGATGGTGACCAAGCAGGTGAGGGACGGCCTGCCGGAGAACGCGGACCTGCGGCGGGCCGACTCCCTGGCACGGGAGATCTTCTCGGACGTGGCCAACAAGTGGGCGCTGCTGATCATCGAGGCCCTCGGTGAACGCACGCTGCGCTTCAGCGAGTTGCGCGACGAGGTGGAGGGCGTCAGCCACAAGATGCTCACCCAGAACCTGCGGATGCTGGAGCGCAACGGCCTGGTCGACCGGAAGGTGTACCCCACCGTGCCGCCGAAGGTCGAGTACACGCTCACCGAACCGGGCCGGGCCCTGCGCGCCACGGTCGACCTGATCTGCGGCTGGACCAACCAGTACCTCGGGCACATCGAGTCGGCGCGCGGCCGGTTCGACGCCTGACCGGCCGGGGCGTCAGCCGGCGACGAGTTCCCGCACCTGCCGCCGGGCCGGAGCCTTCTCGACCCGCGAGGTCCGGTACAGCCACAGCACATCCCGTCCGAACGACCACAGCAGCAGGCCCAGGGCCAGGGCCGCGACCGCGAAGTTGGCCGCGTACGGCAGCAGGTCGGCGCCCGCCAGCAGCAGAAGCACGCCCTGGAGCGCGGCGACGGTCTTGCGCGCGGTGCTCGGCGGGAGGGCTGCGGTCAGCCAGGGCCAGACCCGCGCGGCGGCGACGAAGACGTACCGCATGCCGCCGATCAGCAGCACCCACGGGCCCAGTCGCATCGACACGTACACACTCAGCACCAGGATCAGAAACGCGTCGACCTCCATGTCGAAGCGCGCGCCGAGCGGGGTCGAGGTGCCGGTGCGGCGGGCGACCTTGCCGTCGACACCGTCGAGGATCAGGGCCACCGCCGTCAGGCCCACGAACAGCGAGACGGGCGGGGAGCTCTGGAAGGAGTCCGCGACCAGCGCGGTGACCCCGCCGACGAGGGTGGCCCGGCCGAGGGTGACCCGGTTCGCCGCGCCGAACGAGCGCAGCCGGGAGCGGTGCAGGGCCCGGGAGAGCACCGCCCAGGTGGCGATCGCGAACGCGAGGCCGGTCAGCCAGCCCGCCGGGCCCATCCCGATCGCCGTACCGATCAGGGCCAGCAGAAGGATCTGCGCTCCCGCCCCCACGGCGGTCTCCTGCTGTACGAGCCTCGCGTCGTAAGTGTTGTTCAGGGCCACCGAACACCCTCCGGCCGTGTGACAGAGTCGATCAACGCCGCTACCTTGTGCGCGGCCTGTGCACCCCTCGGTACGCAAGCCGCTTCCCGATCGTTCAGGAGGACTTCGATGAAGCACACCGGACGTGCGTTCTGGATCGATTCGCCCGGGCGGGGCGGCATCCGGGACGTCAGTCTGCCGGACCCCGGCGAGGGCGAGGTGCTGGTCCGCACGCTGTTCTCCGGCGTGAGCCGGGGCACGGAGACGCTGGTCTTCCGCGGCGGTGTGCCCGCGAGTCAGCACACCGCCATGCGGGCGCCGTACCAGGAGGGCGACTTCCCGGGCCCGGTGAAGTACGGCTACCTCAACGTCGGTGTGGTGGAGGAGGGTCCCGGGACCCTCGTCGGCCGTACGGTGTTCTGCCTCTACCCGCACCAGACCCGCTACGTCGTCCCGGCGAGCGCCGTCACGCCCGTACCGGACAGCGTGCCGGCCGAACGGGCCGTGCTCGCGGGGACCGTGGAGACCGCCGTCAACGCCCTGTGGGACGCCGCGCCCCTGGTCGGCGACCGGATCGCCGTGGTCGGCGGGGGCATGGTCGGCTCCTCGGTGGCCGCGCTGCTCCCCCGGTTCCCCGGCGTCCGCGTCCAGCTGGTCGACGCCGACCCGGGCCGGGCCGGCATCGCCAAGGCCCTGGGCGTCGGCTTCGCCTCTCCCGAGGACGCCCTCGGCGACTGCGACCTGGTCGTCCACGCCAGCGCCACCGAGCAGGGCCTCGCCAGGTCCCTGGAACTCCTCTCCGCCGAGGGGACCGTGCTCGAACTGAGCTGGTACGGCGACCGGCCGGTGAGTGTGCCGCTCGGCGAGGCCTTCCACTCCCGGCGCCTCGTCATCCGCTCCAGCCAGGTCGGCACCGTCTCCCCGGCCCGGCCGCACCGCACCTACGCCGACCGGCTCGCCCTCGCCCTCGACCTGCTCGCCGACCCGGCCCTCGACGCCCTCGTCACCGGCGAGTCCGCCTTCGAGGACCTGCCGGACGTGCTGCCGAAGCTCGCCTCCGGCGAGCTCCCCGCGCTGTGCCACCGCGTCCGCTACGGCGAGAGCGCCTGACCTGAGAAAAGACGTACCCGAGGCTGAACAGGGGAAGGGAGGGAGCCGTAATACACGGCATCCCCGGCACATGGAGCGGGGGAGCAGACGCGCCGCACCTGGAGGGTCGTCCGTTGTTCAGCATCACCGTCCGCGATCACATCATGATCGCCCACAGCTTCCGTGGCGACGTCTTCGGACCGGCGCAGCGCCTCCACGGCGCCACGTTCCTCGTGGACGCCACGTTCCGGCGCGAACAGCTGGACGAGGACAACATCGTCGTCGACATCGGCCTGGCGACCCAGGAACTCGGGGCGGTGGTCAGCGAGCTGAACTACCGCAACCTCGACAACGAGCCCGACTTCGCCGGTGTCAACACCTCCACGGAGTTCCTCGCCAAGGTCATCGCCGACCGGCTCGCCGAACGCATCCACAAGGGCGCGCTGGGCGAGGGCGCCAAGGGCATCGCGGGCCTGACCGTCACCCTGCACGAGTCGCACATCGCCTGGGCGAGTTACGAGCGTGCGCTGTGACCGACACGACGATCGAACGGCCCGGGCAGAGCGGACCGGCGCCCGCGCGGCTGAACTACGTTCCCGTGCAGCACGCCACCCTGAAGAACGCCGAGATCATCCCCATGTCCCTGCGCACCGTGCACTTCGTGCTGCCCGGCGGCGTCGACGACCCGGCGACGCCGAGCGGCGGCAACGCCTACGACCGGCGCGTCTGCCTGGACCTGCCGGGCTTCGGCTGGCAAGTGACCAAGCACGCCATGGCCGGTGACTGGCCCCGGCCCGGCGCGGCGGCCCGTACGGAACTCGCCCGCGTCCTGGGCGGCTTGCCCGACGGTGCCGTCGTCCTGCTCGACGGGCTGGTCGCCTGCGGCGTCCCGGAGATCGTCGTGCCGGAGGCGGAACGGTTGCGCATGGTCGTCCTCGTCCACCTCCCGCTCGGCGACGAGACCGGGCTCGACCCGGCCGTGGCCGCGGAACTCGACGCCAAGGAGCGGGCGGTGCTGCGGGCGGTGCCGGCGGTGGTCGCCACCAGCGACTGGGCGGTCCGCCGTCTGGTCGCCCACCACGGGCTTCCCCCGGAGCGGGTGCACGTCGCCGCCCCCGGCGCCGACATCGCGCCGCTCGCGCCCGGCACCGACGGTGTCTCACGGCTGCTGTGCGTGGCCGCCGTGACCCCGCGCAAGGGGCAGCACCGGCTCGTGGAGGCGCTGGCCACCGTGACCGACCTGCCGTGGAGCTGCGTGTGCGTCGGCAGTCTCACCCAGGACCCGGAGTACGTCGCCCATCTGCGGTCCCTCATCGCCGAGCACGGCCTTCAGGACCGGCTGGAGTTGGCGGGAGCGCAGACGGGCGCCGCGCTGGACGCCAGTTACGCCACCGCCGACCTGATGGTCCTCACCTCCTACGCCGAGACGTACGGCATGGCCGTGACCGAGGCCCTGGCGCGCGGCATCCCGGTCATGGCCACGGACGTCGGCGGACTGCCCGAGGCGGTCGGACGCGCCCCCGACGGCGGCGTGCCCGGCATCCTCGTCCCGCCGGAGAACCCGGCCGCCATCGCCGCGGAGCTGCGCTGCTGGTTCGGCGAGGCCGACGTACGCCGTCGCCTCAAGGGCGCCGCCCGCAGCCGCCGCGCTGCCCTTGGTGGCTGGGCGGCGACCGCACAGAGCCTGGCGGCGGTACTGCGCCGGCTCCCGACCGACCCCCGGAGGGCCGCATGACGAACCCGGTGACGACCCACCAGACCGGGACGATCCCGGCCCAGCCCGGCCCGAGGGAGGCTGCCGAGTCGATGAACGACGCGATGGCGGACAGGACCCCGAACAGCAAGCCCGGGCCTGCCCCGTCGGCCCGTTCGGCGGAAGCGGTGTTGCCGGGCGTGGGGCCCGGCGGGCCGGCCGCCTGGTCGGCGGGCGCCGCTGCTCCGGGCGTGGGTGGTGGGCAGTCGGCCCGGCCGGCGGATGTGGTGGTGCCGGGCGTGGGCTCTGGCGGGCGGGCCGGCCGGTCGGCGGACGCCGAGGTCCCGGGCGTGGGCGCCGGCGGGCCGGCCGCCTGGTCGGCGGACGCTGCGGTCCCGGCCGTGAGCTCCGGTGGGCCGGCGGACGCCGTGGCTCCGGGCGTGGGTTCCGGTGGGGCTGTCGGAGCGGCGGATGCCGAGGTCGTCGGCTCGGGGATCGGTGGTCGGTCCGGGCCAGGGCAGGCCGCAGGCGTGGTCATCCCGGGGGCCGGGCCCAGTGGGGATCCCGGCGCGCGGCCCACCGTGAAGCTGCGTGAGGCCGACCCGGACGATCCGCCCCGTTACGCGCCCGAGTGGCTTCAGTTGCGGGAGCCGGCCGATGCCGCCGCGCGGGCCCACGATCTGCTCGATCCCCTGCGGATCCGGCTCGCCAACCTGCCGGGCAGGTCCGGCGGGGTCGTCATCCACGACCTCGGGTGCGGTACCGGCTCGATGGGCCGCTGGCTCGCCCCCTGCCTGGACGGCGCGCAGCACTGGATCCTGCACGACCGCGACCCCTATCTGCTGCACTTCGCCGCCGTCGCCTCTCCGCGCTCCGCCGCCGACGGCAGCCGCGTCACCGTGGAGACGCGGCGCGGTGACGTCGCCCGCCTCACCGCGGACGCCCTGCACGGCGCGTCCCTGGTGACGGCGTCCGCACTGCTGGACGTCCTCACCCGTGAGGAGATCGACACCCTCGCCGTCGCCTGCGCCGGAGCCGGCTGTCCCGCCCTGCTCACCCTGTCCGTCGCCGGCCGCGTGGAACTGACGCCGTCCCACCCGCTGGACTCCGAGATCGCCCAGGCGTTCAACGACCACCAGCGCCGTGACGGTCTGCTCGGTCCCGACGCGGTGACGGCGGCGGCCGAGGCGTTCTCCGAGCACGGCGCGACGGTACGGCTGCATCCCAGCCCCTGGCGGCTCGGCCCCGAGCAGGCCGCGCTCACCGAGCAGTGGCTGCGCGGCTGGGTCGGCGCCGCCGTCGAGCAGCGCCCCGACCTGCGCGCCCGCGCCGACGCCTACCTGGCCGAACGCCTGGCCGCCTGCACCGCCGGCCAGTTGCGCGTCACCGTCCACCACACCGACCTCCTGGCCCTGAACCGCCCGGCGGGCGGAGCGTCATGAGCCCGCAGGCGACGGGAACGACGGCGGTGCCACGGGGTGCGCCGACGGCCGTGTGCGAGCGGCCGGCGCCCGTCGAGGCGCAGTGGCTGCCGGACACCGGCGGTGACGCGGGTCCGTCCACCGAGTCGGCCGTCCCCTGCGGCGACGCGGCCGACGCCGACGCCGCTTCGGCTCCCCGTCGCCCGATCCGTACCGCCCTCGCCCGCCTGGGCTCCCCGAAGGTCCGTACGCATCTCGGCACCGTCGCCGGCGTCGTCATCCTCGGCGTACTGCTCTGGCGGCTGGGCACCGGCGTCTTCCTGGACGGGCTGGCCCGGATCGACGCCGTGTCGGTGCTGCTCGCGCTCGGGATCGGGCTCGTCACCACCGTGTTCAGCGCGTGGCGCTGGGCGCTCGTGGCCCGGAGCCTCAGGATCAGGCTGCCGTTCGGGCCGGCCGTCGCCGACTACTACCGGGCGCTGTTCCTGAACGCCGCACTGCCCGGCGGTGTGCTCGGCGACGTGCACCGGGCGGTACGGCACGGCCGGAGCGAGGGGGACGTACGGCGCGGTGTGAAGGCCGTCGTCCTCGAACGGGCCGCCGGACAGATCGCGTTGTTCGCCGTCGGCGCCGTGGTCCTGCTGACCATGCCGTCCCCGGTGCTGGACCGGGCGCGGCACATCGCCCCGCTCGCGGTCCTGGCCGCACTCGGCGCGGTCGCCGTCGTCCTCGCCCTGCGGATGAACCGCGCGGCGCCCTCCCGCCGGGGCCGGGCGCTGCGCGCCGTGCTCGCCGAGGCCCGCGAGGGGCTGCTGTCCCGCCGCAACGGGCCCGGAGTCGTCGTCTCCTCCGTGGCCGTCCTGGCGGGCTACGTCGCCATGTTCGTCCTCGCCGCCCGCGTCGCCGGAGCCGCCGCCTCCGTGGCCGTACTGGTGCCGCTCGCGGTCCTCGCGCTGCTGGCCATGGGCCTGCCGCTGAACGTCGGCGGCTGGGGACCGAGGGAGGGCGTCACCGCCTGGGCGTTCGGCGCCGCGGGCCTGGGCGCCGGCCGGGGACTGGCCGTCGCGGTCGTCTACGGGGTGCTCAGCCTCGTGGCCAGCCTGCCCGGCCTGATCGTGCTGGTCGCCCGCTGGTACGCGGGCCTGCGGGGCAGGTCCCGGCGGGCGGCCTCACCGGCCCCCGGACCCGGTCCCGGTCCCGCGGCCGTGCCCGACTACCCGTCGGAGGCCAGCAGCGAGAAATACGCCCCGAAGGAATCCGCCAGGCTCGCCAGGAGTTCCTTCCCCTTTTCCGCCGAACCCAGCGAAGGACGGCCGATGACACCGGAATCGGTATAGCCGGACATGCCGAGGGTGAGCAGATGACGCCGGTCGTCAGCGACGAAATCGGAAGTCTCATAACCGGGTCGGAGCATTTCGGGATGAGCGTGCAGAAGGATGGAGGTCTCTATTTCCCCCGCGTGCATGTCGGTGAGCAGCGAGGCGACCACACCCGCCCGCTCCCGTGCCGCCTCCCAGTCCTCCGGGGCCGGGAACAGCGCCATCCGCTCGCCGCGGGCGGAGGATTCCTGAACGACGTTGCCCAGTACGTAGTTTCCGCCGTGCCCGTTGACCACCACCAGGGCGTCGACGCCGGACCGGCTCAGCGAAGCCGCTATGTCCCGTACCACCGCATGAAGGGTCACCGAGGAGATGCTCACGGTCCCCGGCCAGGCCGCGTGCTCGTGCGAGCACGAGATCGTCACCGGAGGAAGGAGGTGCACCGGGTACGCGCCGGCTATCTCCCGCGCGACGGCACAGGCGACGAGCGTGTCGGTCGCCAGCGGGAGATACGGACCGTGCTGCTCGAAGCTCCCCACGGGAAGCACCGCGACCTGCCGTGAGACACCGGCGCCCCGCGTCCGTACGTCTTCCGTGGTGTCCGCCGGCACCAAGTCACTCATAACGTCACGGCCTTTCGTCTCTGCTTAGGAACTCGAGAATCATGACAGAAAAAATTGGCGTACTCGGCAAGAAGGCACCGCAGCGGACCGGCGTGGAACGCGTCGTGAATGCGCCCTTGCCCACCGTGTACGGGAAATTCCAGGCGGTCGGCTACCTGGACCACGACCGCGGCGACGAACAAGTGGCGCTGGTCTACGGCGACCTCGGCACCGACGACGTGCTCATCCGGCTGCACTCGGAGTGCCTGACCGGCGACGCCTTCGGCTCCCAGCACTGCGAGTGCGGCGACCAGCTCGACGCCGCCCTGCGCGCGGTCGTCGCCGAGGGCGCCGGTGTCGTGGTCTACCTCAGAGGGCATGAAGGCCGCGGCATCGGCCTGCTCGCCAAGCTGCGCGCGATGGCCCTCCAGGCGGAGGGTCTGGACACCGTCGAGGCCAACCTCGCCCTCGGCCTGCCGGTGGACGCCCGCGACTACGGTGTGGCCGCCCGGATCCTGGAGGACCTGGGCGTCAAGTCCGTCCGCCTGATGTCCAACAACCCGCGCAAGCGCGAGGCGCTGGTGGACCATGGCATCGAGGTCGCCGAGCAGGTGCCACTGCTGATACCGCCGTGCGAGAACAACATCACCTATCTGCGGACCAAGCGGGAGCGCCTCGACCACCACCTGCCCCACCTCGACGCGGTGGTCAGCTCCTCCTGAGAGGCCGGGGCGGATCCGGAGCCCCTCGACGTGACCTGGGCGCATTCGTGCGCGACCCCCGGGCGGGCCGCGTACGCTGCGGGGACGTCCGCCCCTTGAGCGCCGGCCCTCAGCGGCCGGCGCCTCACGTCACGGAGGCCCACCTGGTATGACCGAGCTCCATCTGTGGCTGCGCCACGAGGCCCGAACAACCGAGCGACGCACACCGGTCGTGCCCGACGACGCCCGGCGGCTCGTCGGGAACGGAGTGGCACTGACCGTCGAGGACTCCCCGCAGCGGGTCTTCCCGATCGAGGAGTACGAGGCGGCCGGCTGCCGTGTCGCGCCCGCGGGGTCCTGGGTGTCGGCCCCGCCGGACGCCGTCGTGCTCGGCCTGAAGGAACTGCCCGGGGAACCGGCCGAACTGACCCACCGGCACATCTTCTTCGGGCACGCCTACAAGGGCCAGCCCGGGGCGGCCGGACTGCTGCGCCGGTTCGCCGCCGGGGGCGGGGCGCTGTTCGACCTGGAGTACCTGGTCGACGACACCGGGCGGCGCCTGGCCGCGTTCGGGTTCTGGGCCGGCTACCTGGGCGCGGCCCTCGCGGTACTCCAGCACCGCGGCCGGCTGCGGGCACCGCTCACGCCCACCACGAAGGAGGCCCTGGACGAGACGCTGAAGCCCGCCGCGGACGACGCCGAGTTCACCGGCCTGGTCATCGGCGCCCTGGGACGCAGCGGCCGCGGTGCCCGCACGGCCTTCGCCACCGCCGGTACGGATCCGACGTGCTGGGACCTCGCCGAGACCCGCGACCTGGACCGCCGCGCCCTGCTGGAGCACGATGTGATGGTGAACGCGGTGCTCGCCACCAGCCCGGTCCCGCCCTTCCTGCGCGAGCAGGACCTCGACACCCCTCAGCGCCGCCTGCGCACCCTGTGCGACGTGACGTGCGACGTCGGCTCCCCGCTCAACGTCCTTCCGGTGTACGACGAGACCACCGACTGGGACGAGCCCGTCCGCCGGCTGCGCGCCCAGCCCCCGCTCGACCTGATCGCCATCGACAACCTGCCCTCACTGCTGCCGCTGGAGTCCAGCGCCGACTTCTCCGCCGCGCTCCTGCCCCACCTGCTCGACTTCGGCGTCACCGGGCCCTGGGGACGCTGTCTGGAACGGTTCCGTCAGGCCTGCCGTGAACACGGCCTGGACCAGGGGGAGATCCTTGACCACTGACCTGATAGCCGCGAGCGGCACCGTCCACTGGATCGGCGCCGGACTGTCCACGGGCAGCGGTCTGGCGGCGCTGTGCGACACCGCCGAGCGCGTACGGCTCTGGCACCGCACCGAGAGCCGCGCGGCCGCCGCACTCGACCGGCTGGGCCTCGCCGGACGGGCCGAGCCCCGCGCGTACACGCTGCCCGCCCTCGCCGCCGAACTGGCGCCCGGCGACGTCGTCGTCTCCATGCTGCCCGCGCCGGAGCACGCGCCGCTGCTCGCCGAGTGCGTCCGGCTCGGCGCGCACTTCGCCTGCTCCAGCTATGTCTCGCAGGCGGTCCTCGACCAGGTGCCCGCCGCCGGGAAGGCCGGGGTCGTCGTCCTCGCCGAGGCCGGGCTCGACCCGGGCATCGACCACCTCTTCGCCCACGCCCTCGTCGCCCGGGCCCGGGAGGCCATCGGCGAAGAGACACCCGCCGCGTACACCTTCACGTCGTACTGCGGCGGCGTCCCGGCCGTCCCGAACGACTTCACGTACCGCTTCAGCTGGGCACCGGCGGGGGTCCTGGGCGCGCTGCGCTCCCCGGCCCGTTACATCGAGGGCGGCGCCGAGACGGTCGCCGACCGCCCCTGGGAGGCGACCCGGCGGCACATCGTCGACGGGGAGACCTTCGAGGTCTACCCCAACCGCGACAGCGTCCCCTTCGTCACGCAGTACGGACTGCCTCACGCCTGGACACCGCGCACGTTCGTACGCGGCACCCTGCGTCTGGAGGGCTGGCTGCGCGCCTGGGACGGCGTCTTCGAGGAGCTGAAGCGGGGCGACGACGCCCGGATCGGCGCCCTGGCCCAGGAGTTGGCCGCCGCCTACCCCACCACGGACGACGACCGCGACCGGGTCGTCCTCGCCGTGTCGCTGGACGTCCGGGCCGAGACCGGGCGGACCTGGGCGGGCGGGTACCTCCTGGACCTGGTGGGCGACGCGCGGGAGAGCGCGATGGCCCGCTGCGTCTCGCGCACCCTCGCCCTGGGTGTCCGCCACGTCCTGGACGGCTCGCTGCCGCCGGGCCTGAACCGGGCCGCCGGGACGGCGGCCCGGTCCGCACAGTGGCTGAGTGAACTCGCGCGGGACGGCGTGGAGTTCACGTTCCACGCCGACCGGTAACGGCGGATCTGCCCGACACGGCCTCGTGCACGAACCTCTTGAGGTCGCGGAACACCGTGTGGGACGTCCTGGGCCGCACCTGCGTCATGAACTGCACCGTCAGGTCCCGGCCCGGGTCGACCCAGAACGTCGTCGTGGCCACGCCGCTCCAGCCGTAGGCGCCGAGCCCGGAGGGCGCCCGGGTGCGGGACGGGTCGATCACCACGGAGACGTTGAGCCCGAAGCCGACGCCCTCGTTGCCGGGCTCGTCATGGGCCGGGCGGCTGCCGAAGGCACGCAGATCGGCGCCGTCGGGCAGGTGGTTGCGGGTCATCAGGTCCACCGTCTCAGGGGCGAGCAGCCGGACTCCGTCGAGCTCGCCCCGGCGGCGCAGCATCTCCATGAAGCGGTGGTAGTCGTGGGCGGAGGCCACCATGCCGCCACTGCCGGACAGGAACCGCGGCCGGCCGCCGCGCAGCGGCAGCCCGGGGATCCGCTCGATGCGCCCGCCGCCCTCCTTCTCCCCGTACATCTCGGACAGCCGGGGCGCCTGCTCGTCCGTGACGTGGAAACCCGCGTCCGTCATGCCGAGCGGGCGGAAGATCCGCTCGGCGCAGAACACGTCGAGCGGCTGCCCCGACACGACCTCGACGACCCGGCCCAGCACGTTGCTCGCCACCGAGTAGTTCCACTGCGTGCCCGGCTCGAACTGCAACGGAAGACTCGCGTACAGCTCGATCGTCTCGGCCAGGTCCGCGCCCGGCCGCACCGACGACTCCAGACCGGCCTCGCGGTACAGGGCGTCCACCGGGTGGGTGTGGTAGAAGCCGAAGGTCAGGCCCGAGGTGTGGGTCATCAGGTGCCGGACGAGTATCGGGCCGGTGGCCGGGCGGGTTCTGACGTCGGCCCCCGAGCCCTCGACGTAGACCCGGGGGCCGGCGAAGGCCGGCAGGTGGTCGGCGACCGGGTCGTCCAGCGACAGCCGGCCCTCCTCGACCAGGAGCAGCGCGGCGGCCGCGGTGACCGGTTTCGTCATGGAGTAGACGCGCCACAGCGTGTCCGGTTCGACGGGCCGCCCGGCCGCGATGTCGCGCAGGCCGTGTGCCGTGAGGTGGGCGACGCGTCCGCCGCGCGCGACGGACACGAGGAAGCCCGGCAGCCGGCCCTCCTCGACGAGACCGGCGAAGTGCCGGTCGAGGCGGCCCAGCGCCTCCGGATCCAGTCCGGCCTCATCCGGGTCGACCTCTTGTCGCAGCTGTGCCATCGCTCGTCCTCCGTCGCGCTCGTCGAGGTGAGATCCGGCATACCCCGACCGGACCGCCTCAGACCTCATCCTCGTGCAGGAACCATTCCTGATCACGTGGAACGGTGACGTGAGCCGACTCGTGCACGTCGAGTCCTAGGTTCCGGGGCGCAGGACCGATGGCCGATGCCGGGGCGGCGGTCGGCTCCCTAGGCTGCGAGGCGGATCGCCGCCGCAGACCAGGACGCCACGAGAAGAGGTCGCCATGCCCGTGAACGGTCGCAGCCACATCCGGATCGCCCGTCCCTCCCGTGACCTCGCGGCGGCCGAGCGGTTCTGGCGCGAGGGGCTCGGGCTCGATGTCGTGTGGCGGTCCGAGAGCGGATCCGAACCGGGCCGTCACGACCTGCTGATGCTCGGCTGGCCCGACGCCGACTGGCATCTGGAACTCGTGCACGAGCCCGCCCGGCCGGTGGAGCCGCGCCCCACCGAGGAGGACCTGCTGGTCGTCTACGCCGACGACCCGGTCCCGGACGACCTGATCGCCCGCCTGGAGCGGCACGGCGGCAAGCGGGTCGCCTCCCCCAACCCCTACTGGAACGAATGGGGCGTCACCGTCGAGGACCCGGACGGCTATCGCCTGGTGCTGTGCCGCCGGGGCTGGTCCAACAGCTGACGAGACCCCGCCGGGCCCGCGAGGACCCGGCGGGAAGGGGTTCCGGGCTCAGGCCGTCACCTTCTCCGGCTCCGAGGTCGCCCGCGCGGGGCGTTCCCCCAGTGCCTCCGTAGGAATCCGGTGCGTCTCGCGTGCCGACAGCGCCGCGATGACCGGCGGGACGCACAGGGCCGCCGTGAACAGCGCCACCGCCGACCAGTCGTCGCCGCCCGGGCCCGCGATCCGCGCGGCGAACGTCACCGCGAAGCCCGCGGCGGCGAAGCCGATCTGCGTGCCGATGGCCACGCCGGACAGCCGGACCCGGGTCGTGAACATCTCGCCGTAGAAGGCGGGCCACACACCGTTCGCGGCGCTGTAGACCACCCCGAAGCAGAGGATGCCCAGCAGGAACGTCAGCGGGTACGAGCCCGTGGACACGGCCCACAGGTACAGGAACATCGTCACTGCGCTGCCGGCCGCGCCGATCAGGTACACCGGGCGGCGGCCGATCCGGTCGGACAGCGCGGCCCACAGCGGGATGGCGGCGAGCGCCACGACGTTGGCAAGGGCCCCCACCCACAGCATCGCGGTACGCGACATGCCGACCGCGTCGCTCGTGGCGTACGCCAGTGCCCACACCGTGAAGACGGTGCTGACCGAGGCGATGAGCGCGCCCCCGATCACCCGCAGTACGTCCGCCCAGTGCTCGCGCAGCAGCACGACCAGCGGCATCCTGACGACGCCCTCCCCGGCGGCCTGCCGGGAGAAGGCCGGGGTCTCGTCCAGCCTGCGCCGGATGACCCAGCCGACGACGGCGACCACGACGCTCAGCCAGAACGGCACGCGCCAGCCCCAGGACAGCAACTGGTCCTCGGGCAGGGCGGCGACGGGGATGAAGACCAGCGTGGCCAGCAACTGGCCGCCCTGCGTGCCGCTGAGGGTGAAGCTGGTGAAGAAGCCGCGCCGGTTGGGCGGCGCGTGTTCCAGCGTCATGGAGTTGGCGCTTGCCTGTTCGCCCGCCGCCGAGATGCCCTGGAGCACCCGGCACAGCACCAGCAGGACCGGGGCGAGCGTGCCGACCTGGTCCCGGGTCGGCAGACAACCGATGAGGAACGTCGACAGGCCCATCAGCATCAGCGTGAAGACCATGATCTTCTTGCGGCCGAGCTTGTCGCCGAAGTGCCCGAGCACCAGGGCGCCGACCGGGCGGGCGGCGTACGCGACGCCGAACGTGGCCAGCGACAGCAGGGTCGCGGTGGCCGGGTCGGACTCGTCGAAGAACACCTCGGGGAAGATCAGCGCGGCGGCGCTGCCGTAGAGGAAGAAGTCGTAGTACTCCAGCGCACTGCCGATCCAGGCGGCGGTCGCGGCTTTCCTGGGCTGACCGGGCGGGGCTGCGGCCCCTCGGGGCGTGGCGGGGACGGACACGGCGGCTCCTTCGGGGGCTCCACCCTGGGCGGAGTGAGCAGGCTCTAATTAACCCACTGGATAGTTAGTAGACGGTGGCTAGGGATGCTGCGCCCGTGTGCCGTCGGTGTCAAGGGGTCGTGCGCCGGACCTCCGTTGCCGGGCGTTCAGTCCGCCGCGCGCTCCGCCGTCAGGTAGGCGATCACCATGTCGCCCAGCATCGTGCGGTAGTGCGCGCGCTGCTCCGGGGCGACCAGATCACGGCCGAACAGCGCGCCGAAGGTGTGCCGGTTGGAGACCCGGAAGAAGCAGAAGGAGGAGATCATCGCGTGCAGGTCGACGGCGTCGACGTCCGCCGTGAACAGCCCCGACCTGCGGCCCTCCTCCAGGATGCGGCGAATCACGTCCAGGGCGGGGGAGCCGATCCGCCCCAGCTTCTCGGAGGCGGCGATGTGCTGCGCCCCGTGGATGTTCTCGATGCTGACCAGGCGGATGAAGTCCGGGTGTTGCTCGTGGTGGTCGAAGGTCACCTCGGCGAGGCGCCGGATGGCCGCCACCGGGTCCAGGTGCTCGACGTCGAGCTGCTGCTCGGCCTCCCGGATCACGCCGTAGGCCCGCTCCAGCACGGCCGTGAACAGCTGTTCCTTGCCGCCGAAGTAGTAGTAGATCATCCGCTTGGTGGTGCGGGTGCGGGCGGCGATCTCGTCCACCCGGGCCCCGTCGTAGCCGGCCCGGGCGAACTCCTGCGTGGCGACGTCGAGGATCTCGGCCTGGGTGCGGGCGGCGTCACGGACGCGCTCGCGCTCGCCAGGACGTGCCGGTTCTTCGACGCTGGTCATCAGGTTCCTTCGGGCGGAGGGGCCGGTGCCGGTGATTCTAGGAGCAGGGCCCTCGTCCCACCGGGGCTTCCCGTGGTCGAGCTCGGCTGATATAGCTAACGTACTGGTTCGTACATTACTGAGCCGCTCGGGAGGCCCGTGTGCCCAAGGACTCGTATCTGGCCGGACTGATCGGTTCCGGCATCGGCCCGTCGCTCAGCCCGGCGCTGCACGAGCGGGAGGGCGACCGGCAGGGCCTGCGCCTTGTGTACCGGCTGATCGACATCGACCCGCTCGGGGTGCCGCCCGAGGCGGTGGGTGATCTGGTGCGGGCCGCCCGCGACCTCGGGTTCGACGGGCTCAACATCACGCACCCCTGCAAGCAGCTCGTCCTCGAGCACCTGGACGCGCTCGCCCCGCAGGCCGAGGCGCTGGGCGCGGTCAACACCGTCGTCTTCGAGGACGGCCGCGCGGTCGGCCACAACACCGACGTCACCGGTTTCGCGGCGTCCTTCGCGCGCGGGCTGCCCGACGCGCGGCTGGAGCGGGTGGTACAGCTGGGCGCCGGCGGCGCGGGCGCGGCCGTCGCGCACGCCACCCTCACCCTCGGCGCCGAGCGGGTCACCGTCGTCGACCCCCTGCCCGAACGGGCCGCCGCCCTGGCCGGCTCCCTGAACCGCGCCTTCGGCCAGGGCCGTGCCGCCGCCGCGACCCCGGACCGGCAGGCGCGGCTGCTCGCGCACGCCGACGGCGTCGTCCACGCCACGCCCACCGGCATGGCGGCCCACCCCGGCATGCCCCTGCCCGCCGAACTGCTCCACCCCCGGCTGTGGGTCGCCGAGGTGGTCTACCGCCCGCTGGAGACCGAACTGCTGCGCACCGCCCGCGCGCTGGGCTGCGCCACGCTCGACGGCGGCGGCATGGCCGCCTTCCAGGCCGCCGACGCGTTCCGCCTGTTCACCGGCCGGGAACCCGACGCCGCGCGGATGCTGGCGGACCTGACCGAACTGGCCGGGGCCATAGGGGCACGCAACTAGAAAGGGACACCGACGTGCGTACGTCCATCGCCACCGTCTCCCTCAGCGGGTCCCTCACCGGAAAGCTCACGGCCGCGGCCCGGGCCGGGTTCGACGGGGTGGAGATCTTCGAGAACGACCTGCTGGCCAGCCCCCTCACCCCCGAGGAGATCCGCGCCCGCTGCGGCGACCTCGGCCTCTCCATCGACCTGTACCAGCCGATGCGGGACATCGAGGCCGTCCCCGAGGACGAGTTCGCCCGGAACCTGCGGCGGGCCCGGCACAAGTTCGAGCTGATGCGCAGGCTCGGCGCCGACATGGTCCTCGTCTGCTCCAGCGTCTCCCCGCAGGCCCTCGACGACGACGCCCTGGCCGCCGAGCAGCTGAGCCGGCTCGCCGACCTCGCCCGGGACCACGGGATCCGGGTGGCCTACGAGGCGCTCGCCTGGGGGCGGCACGTCAGCACCTACGACCACGCCTGGCGCATCGTCGAGTCGGCCGATCACCCCGCGCTCGGCACCTGCCTGGACAGCTTCCACATCCTCTCGCGCGGCTCTGAACCCAAGGACCTCGAAGGCATTGCGGCCATCCCCGGCGAGAAGGTCTTCTTCCTCCAGCTCGCCGACGCCCCGCTGCTCGCCATGGACGTCCTCCAGTGGAGCCGCCACTACCGCTGCTTCCCCGGCCAGGGCGGCTTCGACGTCGCCGGGCTGCTGCGGCACGTGCTGCGCACCGGCTACGACGGCCCGCTCTCCCTTGAGGTGTTCAACGACGTGTTCCGGCAGGCCGAGGCCGGTCCGACCGCCGTCGACGCCCGGCGTTCCCTGCTGGTCCTCCAGGAGACGGTGGGCCGGGCCGCCCTGCCCGAGCCCGTCGTCCCCACCGGCGTCGCCTTCGCCGAGCTGGTCACGCCCGACGCCGAGCCCCTCACCGCCCTGCTCGGCGCCCTCGGCTTCGCCCGTACCGGCCGTCACCGCGGCAAGCCCGTCGCCCTGTGGGAGCAGGGGGACGCCCGGATCCTCGTCAACACGGGGCCGATGGTCCGCCGGGACGGTACCCAGCTCGCCGCGATCGGATGGGAGTCACCGGACCCGGCAGCGGCGGCCCGGCGTGCCGAAGCGCTGCTGGCGCCCGTCCTGCCGCGCCGCCGGGCCACCGGGGACGCCCCGCTCGACGCGGTCGCCGCGCCCGACGGCACGGAGCTCTTCTTCTGCGCCACGGGCCGTGCGGGCCTGCCCGACTGGCGGACCGACTTCGAGGACACCGCCCCGGCCCCCGGGCCCGTGGGTGTCCGCGGCATCGACCATCTCGCCCTGACCCAGCCCTGGCACCACTTCGACGAGGCGGCCCTCTTTTACCAGGGTGTGCTCGGCCTGCACGCCCAGGAGAGCGTGGACGTCGCCGACCCCTACGGTCTGCTGCGCAGCCGTGCCGTGACCAACGCCGACGGCAGTGTCCGGATCGCCCTCACCGTCGGCGCGGCGCCCACGGACGACACCGTCCACGCCCAGCACATCGCCCTGGCCACCGACGACGTGGTCGCCTCGGCCCGCCGCTTCCGGGAGGCCGGCGGTGCTCTGCTGCCCGTCCCGGCGAACTACCACGACGATCTCGCCGCCCGCTTCGAGTTCGCCCACGGCGAGCTGGAGACCTACCGCGACCTCGGCATCCTCTACGACCGTGACGCCCACGGGGTCTTCCGCCACTGCTACACCCGCACCGTCGGCCGGGTCTTCTTCGAACTGGTCCAGCGCGACGACGGCTACCGGGGCTACGGCGCCCCGAACGCCCCCGTCCGGCTGGCGGCACAGCACACGGCACGGGCACTCACCGGCGGGTGAGCGCGGATCTGTCCCGTGAGACGAGGACGTGCGCCGGCGTCCGTGACCAGCCGTCAGGACCGGCGGCAGCAGGCGGGAGCGCGGAAGATCGGGGCGCGGCGTCTCTCCGGCCCCGGGCTGCCGGGTGTGGCGCGATGACGGCGCTGCCCGGCGGGTGGGACCTGGCGGGTTCCGTGCGCGGCGCGGGTTGATGACGCCGCTCACGGGCACCGCCCGGCGCCCGGCTTTGCGTGGTCGTGCGCGGCGCGGGTTGATGACGCCGCTCATGGACACCGCCCGGCGCCGGCTCCGCGCGGGGAAGCCGTACCCCGCGAAGACTTTGGCCCGGCAGCCGGGGGCCCACCGCCGGGCCCGCGGCCGAAGCGGTCACGCCCTGATGTTCCACTCCGCGATCACGGGCCGCCCGTGCTCGGTCGAGAGCCGGCAGACCGTGCCCGTCTCCAGCCGGAACAGCCGGCCCTCCGAGGGCGGCAGGCCCAGCCGGCGGGCCGTCAGGACGCGGAGGAAGTGGCCGTGCGCCACCAGCAGCACATCGCCCTCGGGCAACGCGTCGGCCACCCGGGACAGCACACGGTCGGCGCGCTCGCCGACCTCCTCGGGGGACTCGCCCGGCTTGCCGTCGGGCCCGGGCGGGCCGCCGTCGGTCCACAGGTCCCAGTCGGGCCGGGTGCGGTGTATCTCCTCGGTGGTGACGCCCTCGTAGGCGCCGTAGTACCACTCGTGCAGGTCCGCGTCCCGCACGGTCCCCGTCAGGGCCGCGAGTTCGGCGGTGCGCACCGCGCGGCCGAGCGGGCTGGTGAGGACCAGTGCGAAGGAACGGCCCGCCAGGAGCGGAGCCAGCGACTTGGCCTGCTCCTCACCGTTCGGGGTGAGGGGCAGGTCCGTGAAGCTGGTGTGCTGTCCGCTCCGGCTCCACTCCGTCTCGCCGTGGCGGACCAGCAGCAGATCGCCCATGGCGCCTAGGCCTTCTTCGCGGACTCGACGGCGTGCCCGCCGAACTGGTTGCGCAGCGCCGCGATCATCTTCATCTGCGGGGAGTCGTCCTGCCGGGACGCGAACCGGGAGAAGAGGGAGGCGGTGATCGCGGGCAGCGGCACGGAGTTGTCGATCGCGGCCTCCACGGTCCAGCGCCCCTCGCCGGAGTCCTGGGCGTAGCCCCGCAGGCCCTGAAGGTGCTCGTCCTCGTCGAGCGCGTTGACCGCGAGGTCCAGCAGCCAGGAGCGGATGACCGTCCCGTCCTGCCAGGAGCGGAACACCTCGCGGACGTTGTCCACGGAGTCCACGGCCTCCAGCAGCTCCCAGCCCTCGGCGTAGGCCTGCATCATCGCGTACTCGATGCCGTTGTGGACCATCTTCGCGAAGTGCCCGGCGCCCACGCTGCCCGCGTGGACGAAGCCGTAGGGGCCCTCCGGCTTGAGCGCCTCGAAGATCGGCCGCAGCCGGTCGACGTACTCCTTCTCGCCGCCGACCATCAGGGCGTAGCCGTTCTTCAGGCCCCACACACCGCCGGAGACGCCCGCGTCGACGAAGCCGATGCCGCGCTTGGCCAGCTCCTCGGCGTGCTTCTCGTCGTCCGTCCAGCGGGAGTTGCCGCCGTCGACCACCGTGTCGTACGGCTTGAGGAGGTCCGCCAGACGGTCGATGACGTGCTGGGTGGGGTCGCCGGCCGGGACCATGACCCAGACCGTGCGCGGCGCGTCCAGCTCGTTGACGAGGTCGGCCAGGCTCGCCACGTCGGACTTGTCCGGGTTGGTGTCGTAGCCGACGACGGTGTGGCCGGCGTTGCGCAGACGCTCGCGCATGTTGCCGCCCATCTTGCCGAGACCCACAAGACCGATCTGCATATCAGTTCACTTCCCGAAGATTGCGGTAGGCGGCCACCAGCGCGGCCGTGGACGGGTCGAGACCGGGGACGTCAGCGCCCTCGGTCAGGGCGGGCTCGACGCGCTTGGCGAGGACCTTGCCGAGCTCGACGCCCCACTGGTCGAAGGAGTCGATGTCCCAGACCGCGCCCTGCACGAACACCTTGTGCTCGTAGAGGGCGACCAGCTGGCCGAGGACGGACGGGGTCAGTTCGGTGGCCAGGATCGTCGTGGTGGGGTGGTTGCCCTGGAACGTGCGGTGCGGCACCTGCTCCTCGGGCACGCCCTCGGCCCGCACCTCCTCGGCGGTCTTGCCGAAGGCGAGCGCCTGCCCCTGCGCGAACAGGTTGGCCATCAGCAGGTCGTGCTGCGCCTTCAGCGCGTCGCCCAGCTCGGCGACGGGCCGCGCGAAGCCGATCAGGTCGGCCGGGATCAGCTTGGTGCCCTGGTGGATCAACTGGTAGTAGGCGTGCTGCCCGTTGGTGCCGGGCGTGCCCCACACGACCGGACCGGTCTGCCACCGCACGGGACGGCCGTCGCGGTCCACCGACTTGCCGTTGGACTCCATGTCGAGCTGCTGGAGGTAGGCGGTGAACTTCGACAGGTAGTGGCTGTACGGCAGGACGGCGTGCGACTGGGCGCCGTGGAAGTTGCCGTACCAGATGCCGAGCAGGCCCATGAGGAGCGGTGCGTTGGCCTGCGCGGGGGCGTTGCGGAAGTGCTCGTCGACGATGCGGAAGCCGTCGAGCATCTCCCGGAAGCGGTCCGGCCCGATGGCGATCATCAGGGACAGGCCGATCGCGGAGTCGTAGGAGTAGCGGCCGCCGACCCAGTCCCAGAACTCGAACATGTTGTCGACGTCGATACCGAAGTCGGCGACCTTCCCGGCGTTCGTGGACAGCGCCACGAAGTGCTTGGCGACCGCCTTCTCGTCACCGCCCAGCCCGTCCAGCAGCCAGGAGCGCGCCGAGGTCGCGTTCGTGATGGTCTCGATCGTGGTGAAGGTCTTGGACGCGACGATGAACAGCGTCTCGGCCGGGTCCAGGTCGCGGACCGCCTCGTGCAGGTCGGAACCGTCCACGTTCGACACGAAGCGGAACGTCAGTTCCCGGGCGGTGAACGGCCGCAGCGCCTCGTAGGCCATCGCCGGGCCCAGGTCGGAGCCGCCGATGCCGATGTTGACGACGTTGCGGATCCGCCTGCCGGTGTGCCCGGTCCACTCGCCCGAGCGCACCCGGTCCGCGAAGGCGGCCATCTTGTCGAGCACGGCGTGCACACCCGGGACGACGTTCTCGCCGTCGACCTCGATCACCGCGTCGCGCGGGGCGCGCAGCGCGGTGTGCAGTACGGCCCGGTTCTCGGTGACGTTGATCTTCTCGCCGCGGAACATGGCGTCCCGCAGTCCGAACACGTCGGTGGCGGCGGCCAGCTCCTGGAGCAGGGCCAGCGTCTCGTCGGTGATCAGGTGCTTGGAGTAGTCGATGCGCAGGTCGCCCACGTGCACGACGTAGCGCTCGGCGCGCCCCGGGTCCGCCGCGAACAGCTCACGCAGGTCCGGCTGCGGCAGGGCGTCGTTGCGGTGGTCCTCCAGGGCGGTCCACTCGGGCCGCCGCGTGAGCGTGGGGGAGCCGGAGGGAGAGTCAGACATGAGCAGGGGTCTCCTCGGTTGCCTCGCCGTTCAGGGCGATGGCGTACATCTCGTCCGCGTCGAGGCGCCGCAGCTCCTCGGCGATGAGTTCGGAGGTGGCACGGACCTTCAGCGCGAGGGTGCGTGACGGCTGGCCCGGCAGGGTCAGCGTGGCCAGCGGTCCCTCGGGGCGGTCGATGACGATCTCGCCGTTCTCCGTGCCCAGCCGGACCGCCGTCACGACCGGCCCGGCGGTGACCACCCGGTCGACCCGGACGTGCAGCCGCGCCTCCAGCCAGCGGGCCAGCAGCTCGGCGGCCGGGTTCTCGGCCTCGGCCTCGACGGCCGCCGAGATCACCTTCGCGCGGGCCTGGTCCAGCGCCGCCGCCAGCATCGAACGCCAGGGCGTCAGCCGCGTCCAGGCGAGGTCGGTGTCGCCGGGCGCGTAGGAGCGGACCCGGGTCCCCAGCATCTCCTGGGGGTTCTCCACCGCGTACAGGTCGGTGATGCGCCGCTGGGCCAGAGCCCCGAGCGGGTCCTTCGAGGGCACCTCCGGCGCCTCCATCGGCCACCACACCACCACCGGCGCGTCCGGCAGCAGCAGCGGCAGCACCACCGAGTCGGCGTGGTCGGACACCTCGCCGTAGGTCCGCAGTACGACCGTCTCGCCGGTGCCCGCGTCGGCGCCGACCCGGACCTCGGCGTCGAGCCGGGACTGGGTGCGGTCGCGCGGGGTGCGGGCGTGCCGCTTGATGACGACCAGGGTGCGCGAGGGGTGCTCGTGCGAGGCCTCCTCGGCCGCCTTGATCGCGTCGTAGGCGTTCTCCTCGTCCGTGACGATCACCATCGTCAGGACCATGCCCACGGCGGGCGTGCCGATGGCGCGGCGGCCCTGCACCAGCGCCTTGTTGATCTTGCTTGCCGTGGTGTCGGTCAGGTCGATCTTCATGGCCTGCGCCAGCTCCGTCCGTCTCGTGCGAGCATCTCGTCGGCTTCCGCGGGTCCCCAACTGCCCGAGGCGTACTGCGCGGGCCGGCCGTGCGTGGCCCAGTACCGCTCGATCGGGTCGAGGATCTTCCAGGACTCTTCCACTTCCTGGTGACGCGGGAACAGGTTGGCGTCGCCCAGGAGGACGTCCAGGATCAGCCGTTCGTACGCCTCGGGGCTCGATTCGGTGAACGACTCGCCGTAGGCGAAGTCCATCGTCACGTCGCGGATCTCCATGGACGTACCCGGCACCTTGGAGCCGAACCGCACCGTCATGCCCTCGTCCGGCTGGACGCGGATGACGATCGCGTTGGAGCCCAGCTCCTCGGTGGCCGTCGTGTCGAAGGGGGAGTGCGGGGCCCGCTGGAAGACGACCGCGATCTCCGTGACGCGGCGGCCCAGCCGCTTGCCGGTGCGCAGGTAGAACGGCACGCCCGCCCAGCGGCGGTTGTCCACCTGGAGCTTGATCGCGGCGAAGGTGTCGGTCGTGGAGGCCTGGTCGATGCCGTCCTCCTCCAGATACCCGCGCACCTTCGCCCCGCCCTGCCAGGCCGCCGCGTACTGCCCGCGCACGGTGTGCCGGCCCAGGTCCTCCGGCAGCCGCACGGCCCGCAGCACCTTCAGCTTCTCGGTGAGCAGCGACGCCGCGTCGAAGGCGGCCGGCTCCTCCATCGCGGTGAGCGCCATCAGCTGCAGGAGGTGGTTCTGGATGACGTCACGGGCGGCGCCGATGCCGTCGTAGTACCCGGCCCGGCCGCCGATGCCGATGTCCTCGGCCATGGTGATCTGCACATGGTCGACGTACGACCGGTTCCAGATCGGTTCGAACATCTGGTTGGCGAAGCGCAGCGCCAGGATGTTCTGGACGGTCTCCTTGCCCAGGTAGTGGTCGATCCGGAAGACCTGCTCCGGGTCGAACACGTCGTGCACGATCGCGTTCAGCTCGCAGGCGCTGTCGAGGTCGTGCCCGAACGGCTTTTCGATGACCGCGCGGCGCCAGGAGCCTTCCTGGGCATCGGCCAGCTTGTGCTTCTTCAGCTGCTGGACGACCTTCGGGAAGAACTTCGGCGGCACCGAGAGGTAGAAGGCGTAGTTGCCGCTGGTGCCCCGGGAGGCGTCCAGCTCCTCGACGGCCGAGCGCAGCTGCTCGAACGCCGTGTCGTCGTCGAAGTCGCCCGGGATGAACCGCATGCCCTCCGCGAGCTGCTGCCAGACCTCCTCGCGGAAGGGGGTCCGCGCGTGTTCCCGGACCGCGTCGTGCACCACCTGTGCGAAGTCCTGGTCCTCCCAGTCCCGGCGGGCGAACCCCACCAGCGAGAAGCCCGGCGGCAGCAGGCCGCGGTTGGCCAGGTCGTACACGGCCGGCATCAGCTTCTTGCGGGACAGGTCGCCGGTCACACCGAAGATGACGAGTCCGGACGGGCCCGCGATCCTGGGCAGACGGCGGTCGCGCGGGTCGCGCAGCGGATTGGCGAAGTCGATGCCGGCGTACTCCGGGCGCGGCACGACCCAGCCGCTCACCCCGGTCCGCTCGACCCCGGCGGCCTCCTGCGCCGCCCGGGCCTCCTTGTCCTCCTTGGTTCCGATGGTCTCCTGCTCGGCCGTCTGGGGGATGCCCTCGGTCATTCCGCGTCAACTCCCTTGCTGTTCAAGGACTTGGTGACCGCGTCCAGCAGGTCCTGCCAGGCCACCTCGAACTTGGCGACGCCTTCGTCCTCCAGTTGCCGCACCACCTCGTCGTAGGAAATGCCGAGCCGCTCGACGGCCGCCAGGTCGGCACGCGCCTGGGCGTAACCGCCGGTGACGGTGTCGCCCTGGACGTCACCGTGGTCGGCGACGGCGTTCAGCGTGGCCTCCGGCATGGTGTTGACCGTGCCGGGGGCGACCAGCTCGTCCACGTACAGGGTGTCCTTGTAAGCGGGGTCCTTCACACCGGTGGAGGCCCAAAGGGGGCGCTGCCGGTTCGCCCGGGCACCGCCCAGGGCCTGCCAGCGCCGCCCGGCGAAGACCTGTTCGTACGCCTCGTAGGCGAGCCGCGCGTTGGCCAGGGCCGCCCTGCCCTTGAGGGCGAGGGCCTCGTCCGTGCCCAGCAACGTCAGCCGCTTGTCGATCTCGGAGTCGACCCGGGAGACGAAGAAGGACGCCACCGAGTGGATGGCCGACAGGTCGAGACCGGCCGCCTGTGCCTTCTCCAGGCCGGCGAGGTAGGCGTCCATCACCTCGCGGTAGCGCTCCAGGGAGAAGATCAGCGTCACGTTCACGCTGATGCCCGCGCCGATCACGTCGGTGATCGCGGGCAGGCCGGCCCGCGTCGCCGGGATCTTGATCATCACGTTGGGGCGGTCCACCAGCCAGGCGAGCTGCCGGGCCTCGGCGATCGTCGCCGCCGTGTCGTGGGCGAGCCGCGGGTCGACCTCGATGGAGACCCGGCCGTCCCGCCCGCCGGTCGCCTCGTACACCGGCCGCAGGACGTCGGCGGCGGCCCGGACGTCGGCCGTCGTCATCATCCGGACGGCCTCGTCGACGGTGACGCCCCGCACCGCCAGGTCGGCGAGCTGCTCCTCGTAGCCCTCGCCGGAGCCGATGGCGGCCTGGAAGATGGACGGGTTGGTGGTGACGCCGACGACGTTCCCCGTCGCCACGAGCCCGGCCAGGTCGCCGGACTCGATCCGCCGGCGGGACAGGTCGTCCAGCCAGATCGACACGCCCTCGTCGGACAGGCGCTGGAGTGCTCCCGCGCTCGCGGTCGCTTCGGTCACAGTGATCATCTTCTTTCGGGCGGTCGGATCAACCGCGCACAGCGGCGAGGGATTCCCGGGCTGCGGCGACGACGTTCTCGGGGGTGAAGCCGTACTCGGCGAACAGGGTCTTCGCGTCGGCGGAGGCGCCGAAGTGCTCCAGGGAGACGATGCGTCCCGCGTCCCCCACGAAGCGGTGCCAGGTCAGGCCGATACCGGCCTCGACCGCGACCCGGGCCTTCACGGACGGCGGCAGGACGCTCTCCCGGTACGCGCGGGGCTGTTCCTCGAACCACTCCACGGACGGCATGGACACGACCCGCGTGGGCACGCCCGCCGCCTGGAGCCGCTCACGGGCCTCGACGGCCACGTGCAGCTCGGAACCGGTGGCGATCAGGATCACCTGCGGCTCGCCGCCCTCCGCCTCGGCCCGCACGTAACCGCCGCGTGCCACGTCCGGATCGGGCTCGTACGTGGGCACGCCCTGGCGGGTGAGCGCGAGGCCGTGCGGGGCCGGGTCGCTGGTGTGCCGCTTCAGGATCTCGGCCCAGGCGAGCGCGGTCTCGTTGGCGTCGGCCGGGCGTACGACGTTCAGACCGGGGATGGCCCGCAGCGAGGCCAGGTGCTCGACCGGCTGGTGGGTCGGGCCGTCCTCGCCCAGGCCGATCGAGTCGTGCGTCCACACGTAGGTCACCGGCAGCTGCATCAGGGCCGACATACGGACGGCGTTGCGCATGTAGTCGGAGAAGACCAGGAAGGTGCCGCCGTAGATGCGCGTGTTGCCGTGCAGCGCGATGCCGTTCATCTCCGCGGCCATGGAGAACTCGCGGATGCCGAAGTGGACCGTCCGGCCGTACGGGTCGGCCTCCGGCAGCGGGTTGCCCTCGGGCAGGAAGGACGACGTCTTGTCGATCGTGGTGTTGTTCGAACCGGCCAGGTCGGCCGAGCCGCCCCACAGCTCGGGGACGACGGCACCCAGCAACTGGAGCACCTTGCCGGACGCGGCACGGGTGGCGACCGCCTTGCCCGGCTCGAACACCGGCAGGGCGTCCTCCCAGCCCGCGGGCAGCTCGCCCTTGCTGACCCGGTCGAAGGCGGCGGCCCGCTCCGGGTTCTCACCGCGCCAGGCGGCGATCCGCTTGTCCCAGGCGGCGTGCGCCTCGGCACCCCGGTCCAGGGCCTTGCGGGTGTGCTCCAGCACCTCGTCGGCGACCTCGAAGGTCTTGTCCGGGTCGAAGCCGAGGAGGCGCTTGGTGGCGGCGACCTCGTCCTCGCCGAGCGCCGAGCCGTGCGCGGCCTCGGTGTTGCGGGCGTTCGGCGCGGGCCAGGCGATGATCGTGCGCATCGCGATGATCGAGGGACGCCCGGTCTCGGCCTGCGCCTCCTTCAGCGCCGCGTACAGCGCGCGCACGTCGACGTCGCCGTCCTCCCGCGGCTCGATCCGCCGCACGTGCCAGCCGTACGCCTCGTACCGCTTCAGCACGTCCTCGGAGAACGCGGTGGCGGTGTCGCCCTCGATGGAGATGTGGTTGTCGTCGTAGAGGAAGACCAGGTTGCCGAGCTTCTGATGACCCGCCAGCGAGGAGGCCTCGGCGGAGACGCCCTCCTGGAGGTCGCCGTCGGAGACGATGGCCCAGACGGTGTGGTCGAAGGGCGACTCGCCCTCCGGCGCCTCGGGGTCGAACAGGCCGCGCTCATAGCGGGCGGCCATCGCCATGCCGACCGCGTTCGCGACGCCCTGGCCGAGCGGGCCGGTCGTGGTCTCCACGCCCGCCGTGTGCCCGTACTCGGGGTGGCCGGGCGTCTTCGAGCCGTGCGTGCGGAACGCCTTCAGATCGTCCAGCTCCAGCTCGTAGCCCGCCAGGTACAGCTGCGTGTACAGGGTCAGCGACGTGTGGCCGGGGGAGAGGACGAAGCGGTCACGGCCGGTCCACTCCGGATCGGCCGGGTCGTGCCGCATCACCTTCTGAAAGATCGTGTAGGCGGCCGGCGCCAGGCTCATCGCGGTGCCGGGATGGCCGTTTCCGACCCGCTGGACGGCATCGGCCGCCAGCAGACGGGCGGTGTCGACGGCACGCCGGTCGAGTTCGGTCCATTCGAAGCTGTCCGCTGTCTGCGTGCTCATCTTCAAGAAGTCCTCGATAGGAGCGAAGTGGCTGGTCTGACGTCTTCAAAACTAAAAGTCTGACTTTTTCGACGGAAGGTGGCCGTGTGCCAGCCTGTGGTGAAAGTGGGACACCCGGAGGCAGCGCGGCGCGCGAACGGGGCGGCACGAGGCGGACATGGCGGATATGACAGATATGGCAGACAGAGGCATCCAAGGCGGCGACGGGATCAGAACGTTCCCCTTCCCGGTCGAGCTGAGTGTCGGCGGCGTCGGCATGCAGGTCGGCCCGATGGGCACCGGCCGCACCTGGCACGCCGACGCGCCCCTGGAACGCGTGCACCGCATCGACTTCCACGTCGTGCTGCTGTTCGGCGCGGGCCCGGTCCGGCACATGGTCGACTTCACCGAGTACGAGGCCACGGCCGGGGACCTGCTGTGGATCCGCCCGGGGCAGGTCCACCGCTTCTCCCGCACGAGCGAGTACCGCGGAACCGTGCTGACCATGCAGCCGGGCTTCCTGCCCCGCGCGACCGTCGAGGCCACCGGCCTGTACCGCTACGACCTGCCGCCGCTGCTGCGCCCCGACGCGGCCCAACTCGCCGGTCTGCGCGACGCGCTCGGCCAGCTGCGCCGCGAGTACGAGGACACCGACACGCTGCCGCCGAGCCTGCACACCGCCGTCCTGCGCCACTCGCTGACGGCGTTCCTGCTGCGGCTCGCCCATCTCGCCGCCAGTACGGCGGAGTCGGTACGGCAGACGTCCGACTCCACCTTCACCCTCTTCCGGGACGCCGTGGAGAGGGACTTCGCCACCAACCACAGCGTCAGCGCCTACGCCGACGCGCTCGGCTACTCCCGCCGCACCCTGGTCCGCGCGGTCCGCGGCGCGACCGGCGACACCCCCAAGGCCTTCATCGACAAGCGCGTGGTCCTGGAGGCCAAACGGCTCCTCGCCCACACCGACCTGCCGATCGGCCGGGTCGGCGCGGCGGTCGGCTTCCCCGACGCCGCGAACTTCTCCAAGTTCTTCCACCAGCACACGGACCAGACGCCGGCGGCGTTCCGGGCGGAGCTGCGCTGAGGTTACGTCAGGCCGGGCAGCGAAAAGGGGCCCCACGCGCGCGTGGAGCCCCTTGCCGGGGATCGTCAGTGCCCGAAGGTGAACCAGTTGACGTTCACGAAGTCCGCCGGCTGCCCGCTGGTGAAGGTCAGATACACATCGTGCGTGCCCGTCACGGCGGCGATGTTCGCCGGGATCGTCCGCCACGCCTGCCAGCCGCCGGTGTTGCCCACGGCGAAACTCCCGACGGGCGCGTTGCTCCGGCTGTCCAGCCGCACCTCGACCAGACCGCTGACGCCGCCCGCCGCGCCGCTCGCGACCCGGGCGCCGAACTGCCGGGCCGGGGTTGAGCCGAAGTTCACTCCCTTGAAGTGCAGCCAGTCGCCGTTGGCCAGCGCGCCGACGTTCTGGCCGCCGCCGGAGTCGGACGTCGTCTCGGTCATCACACCGGACTGGCCGTCGTAGGACTCGGCCTGGATGGTGGAGTAGGCGTCGCGGCTGCCGGTCGGGGGCGGCGTGGTGCCGCCGCCGGACGACAGGACCTGGACGTAGTCGACGACCATCGCGTGACCGGGCTGTGTCCCGGCGTCCGGGCCGCCGCCGAACGCGTCCGGGAAGCCGCCGCCCATCGCGACGTTGAGGATGACGAAGAAGCCGTGGTCCGTGGCGTTGCGCCAGGTCGTCGCGTCGACCTGGTTGGCCCGCACGGTGTGGTAGTTGACGCCGTCGAGGTAGAAGCGGATCTCCTCGACGCTCGTCGAGCGGTCCCACTCCATCCGGTAGGTGTGGAAGCCGGCCTGGCAGGTGGTGCCCTGGCAGGTCGTCGAACTGCCGATGCCGCTGGTCTCGTTGCAGGGGCCGCCCGGCGAGGTGCCGCAGTGCATCGTCGCGAACACCGTGTTCTGGCCCTGGGTGTTCTCCATGATGTCCAGCTCGCCGACGGCCGGCCAGTTCCAGTAGTCGCCGCGGTAGGGGGCGCCCAGCATCCAGAACGCGGGCCAGTAGCCCTTGGCCGCGGCCCCGGTGACGTTCGGCACCTGGATGCGCGACTCCACGCGGAGCTTGCCGCCGGCCGGGGGCCGGAAGTCGGTGCGGTTGGTCTCGATGCGGCCGGAGGTCCAGTTGCCGGCGCTGTCCCGGCGGGGGGTGATGCGGAGGTTGCCGCTGCCGTCGAGGGAGACGTTGTCGGTGCTGCTCGTCATCGTCTCGATCTCGCCGGTGCCCCAGTTGGCGGGGCCGCCCGGATAGCCCTTGCCGGTGGCGTACTGCCAGTTGGCGGTGTTGACGCCGCTGCCGGCCGGTCCGTTGAAGTCGTCGACGAACACCTGGGTCCAGCCCGACGGGGGCGGCGGCGCGGAGGCGCTCGCGGAGGGAGTCGCGGCGGTGGCGGCGGCCGCCGCGAGGCCGAGCGTACTGACGACGGCGACGAGCGCCCGCCGCAACGGGCGCCGTGCGCGGGGTCTGCCGGAGGTGTCACGCATGTGGGGATGCCTCTCGGATGCGGGTACGGGGAGTCTGAGAGCGCTCTCAAAGTGCCGTCAATGTGCTCCACGCCACCCGGGTCGTCAAGAGGTCAAGCCGCGAAAAGTGCGGGGCGGCTCATGAGTGCAGGTCCTGAACGGGCCGGCTGCGGGGTGGTGTGGAGGTTCAGCGCTCCAACGGGGTACGGCCTTGCCTCCGAGGCCGTTGTCAGACCCTGCTGCGATGCTCACGGCATGGATGTCACCCTGCAGCTGACCATCGACTGCGCCGACCCGGCGAAGCTCGTGACCTTCTGGACCGAGGCCCTCGGGTACGTGCCCGAACCACCCCCCGGCGGGCACCCCACCTGGCGGGCCTACTGGGAGGACATGGGAGTGCCCGCGGAGGAAATGCCCGAGGGGGCGGGGGAGACCCCCGAGTCGATCGTCGACCCGGAGGGGCAGGGGCCCCGCGTCTGGTTCCAGCAGGTGCCGGAGGGCAAGACCGTCAAGAACCGGGTGCATCTCGACCTGAAGGTCGGCGGCGGCAGAGGCGTTCCCCTGCCGGAGCGCACCCGCAGGGTCACGGCGAAGGTGGACCGGCTGACCGCGGCCGGAGCGACCGTGCTGCGGGTCATGGACGAACCCGACATGGACTACTACGGGGTCGTGCTGCGGGACCCGGAGGGCAATGAGTTCTGCGTGGCCTGAGAGGTGTCGGACGTCGCCGCTGTGCGTGGCCGCCGCGACGCCGGCCACCGGTGTGGCAAGAAGCGTGAGCAGCACCGGCCCGCAGGCCACGTCGGTCGCGGCGGCCACGACGACGATCTCTCCCAGGAACGCCGTACCGGCGACGGCGGCACGTCGGCCGCGCCGGTTCAGGCCCGCTCCGGCCGCCACCCCAGGGCTCGGGAGATGCCGCGCGCCGCCACCCGTACCGCGGGGACCAGTACCGGCACCTGGGCGTCCGCGTGCGGCACCACGATGGACACGGCGGCGGACACCGAGCCGTCCGCCGTGCGCACCGGCGCGGCCACCGACAGGGCGTCCTCCGTGACCTGACGGTCGCTCACGGCCACGCCGGTCCGGCGCACCCCGGCGAGCTCCCGCCGCAGCCGCGCCGGGTCGGTGATCGTGTACGGCGTGAAGGACGCGAGCGTGCCCGCGCAGTACTCCTCCTGGAACTCCGGGTCCCCGTGGGCCAGCAGGGCGAGCCCGACCCCGGTGGCGTGCAGCGGCCAGCGCGCGCCGACGCGGATGTGCACGCCGACCGCCGAACGCCCCGACAGCCACTCGATGTAGACGACGTCCGAGCCGTCCCGCACCGCCAACTGCACGTTCTCGTGCGTCGCCTCGTACAGGTCCTCCAGGTACGGCAGCGCGATCTGGCGCAGGGCGAGACCGCGCGGCGCCAGTGCGGCGATCTCCCAGAGCCGGAGCCCGACGTGGTAGACGCCGGACTCGTCCCGTTCCAGGGCACCCCATTCGGTGAGCGCGCCCACCAGTCGGTGCGCGGTGGTCAGGCTCAGCCCGGCCCGCCGGCTGATGTCCGTCAGGCACAGGGCCGGGTGCTCGTGGTCGAAGGCCGCGAGGACGGACAGCAGCCGGTCGGTCGCGGTGGGGGCGCTCCCCGTGCGAGCGGAGCCGGCGACTCGGGGCAGTGCGGTCATGGCCGGGTGTCTCCCGGGTGGGCGAGGTCGTAGGGGCGGGGGTAGGCGGCCGGGCGGTACGGGACGTAGCGGGGTTCCGCCGTGGGGTCCTCCTTCGTCGCACGGGAGTTGAGGGCGGCGGGGGAGGTGTCCCAGCGGCCCGTGTCCAGGCGGTGTTCCAGGGTGTGCAGGGCGGCCAGGGTCTCGCCGGGGGTGAACGTGCAGTGGCCGGGGGCGTCGACGTAGGCCTGGCGGAGCAGCGGACCGGAGCCGGCCGCGTCGGCCGCCCGCCCGTAGGCGCTCTCGGACTGCACCGGTATCAGCGCGTCACCGGTCGTGTGGATGTTCAGCTGGGGGTCGGCGAGCCGGCCGGAGAGCACGCTGGTGTTCCGCATCCACCGCACGGCCGGCGGGTCGGCGGTGACCCGGGGTGCCCGGCCCAGGGCCGAGAGGTCGGTGCGCAAGGACAGTCCCGCCTCCTTGTAGAGCTCCGTCACCTCTTTGTACAGCGGGGAGCGGGCGAGCATGGCGGTGTAGTCGACACCGGTGTTCCACGACGGGTTGCCGCCCGCCCGGCTCTCGGCCTCCTGCCGCCAGCTGAAGGCGGGCATCTGGAGCAGGCCCCGGACGGCGCTGTACTGGTTGGCCTGCCGCGCCTGCCAGTCCGTGGGGCCCGGCTCGGTCTGCGAGGCGTCGTTGTAGCCGGGGATGTTGTGCAGGGCGGCGGCGAGGGCGATCCGGGCCCGGCCCCCGGGGGTCTGCTGAGCGGCGTCGACCTTCGAGGTGAGGGCCTTCCCGGCGGCGACCGCCTCCGTCTGGCCGCCGAAGCCCGTGAGCCGGATCCCGGAGTCCGGGGCGAGGAGGGTGCGCAGGGCGAACACCGGGTCCAGGGTGCTGTTCCAGTTGGCGACACCGCCCTGCACCAGCCCGCACATCGACAGCGAGCCGTCGAACCGGCCGGCGTGCCGCTCGGCGAGCATGCTGGTGACGAAGCCGCCGTACGAGGTGCCCCAGGCCACGGTCCGCCGGGCCGCCCCGAACTTCTCGGTGAACAGGTCCAGCGTGGCGAGCTGGTCGGGCACCGCCTCGGTGATCGCCCAGCCGTTCGTCGCGTACGAGGAGCCGATCAGGGCGTAGCCCTCGGCCAGCAGCTTGTCCCGGGCGGCCGTACTCGGCGTGTTCTGGGCCGGGTTGGGGGCTCCGGCAGGGGAGTAGCCGTGGCTGTACAGCAGCACCGTGCCGTTCCAGGACGCGGGGACGTCCATCACGTACGCGGCACCGGAGGGGAGCCGGCCCTCCAGGTGGCTGTCCGTGGCGGCGGCCTGCGCCGGCAGCGCGGTCGCGAGGGACAGGCAGGCGGTCAGTAAAGCGAGGCGGATCCTCAACGCGGGGTCCCTTCCAGGGCGGGAGTGGTGGCGGCGGGGGAGTCGAGGGCGTCGGTGTGCGTCTCGCGCAGCCGCCACACGGTGACGGCGGTGATCGCCGCGCCCGCGCACAGCAGCAGCGAGACGGGTGTGCTGCCGCCTCCGTACGAGGCGAGGAGGCTGCCGGCGATGAGCGGGGAGAACCCGGCGCCGACCAGGGTGGCCGCCTGGTAGCCGAGGGAGGCGCCGGTGTAGCGGACACGGGTGCCGAACATCTCGGTGAGCAGGGCGCCGAGCGGCCCGTACATCGTGGACTGGGCGACGCCGTGACCGAGGGCGAGGGCGAGGATGAGCAGTCCGGGCGAGCCGGAGTCGACCAGCGCGAGGACGGGGAAGGCGAGTGCGGCGGAGGCGACTGCTCCGGCGAGCACGACGGGCCGGCGGCCGACCCGGTCCGACAGCGCGGACGCGACGGGCAGGACGACGAGGGCCACACAGGAGGCGACGGTCACCGCGGTCAGCACCTGCGGGCGGGTGTACCCCTCGTCGACGGCGTAGGAGATCATGAAGCTGGTCAGCAGCGACTGGGTGGTGAACGCGCCGATGCCGACGCAGGCGGCCAGCAGCACCGGCTTCGGGCGGCGCAGCACCTCCACGATCGGCGGCTTGTCCACCGGCTCCCGCTTGACCTGGGCGAACAGCGGGCTCTCGGCGACCTTGAGGCGCACGAACAGCCCGACGGCCAGCAGCAGGATGCTCAGCAGGAACGGCACCCGCCAGCCCCAGGAGCGGAACTCGTCGTCGGGCAGGCCGGCGACGAGCGTGACCACACCGGCCGACAGCACGGAACCCAGCGGGGCGCCGAGCTGGGTGAAGCTGGACCACAGGCCGCGCCGGGAGCCCTGCGTCTGCTCGGCGTGCTCGACGACCATCAGCATCGCGCCGCCCCACTCGCCGCCGATCGCGATGCCCTGCACCACACGCAGGGCGACCAGCAGGACCGGGGCCCAGACGCCGATCGCGTCGTAGGTGGGCAGCAGGCCGATGAGGAAGCTGCCCGAGCCCATCAGGACCATGGTCAGCAGCATCATCGACTTGCGGCCGATCCGGTCGCCGAAGTGGCCGAAGACGATGCCGCCGAGCGGGCGGGCGAGATAGCCCGCGGCGAAGGTGCCGAACGCGGCGATGGTGCCGACCGCCGGGTCGGCCCGGGGGAAGAACAGCTCGCCGAAGACGAGCGCGGCGACGGTGCCGTAGACGAGGAAGTCGTAGAACTCGACGGCCGTACCGAGCAGGCCGGAGACGGCCACGCGGCGCAACTGCCGTGGATCGGGGGCGGGTTGAGCGGGAGGCGGGGATGGCTGCACGGGAGCTCCCTGGGGACGGGTCTCGGTTGGCCGATGAAGTTATGCATCTCTCGTGCAGCCGTCAATCATTTGCACAACATCAGTTCAGTCCGTCCTCGGCGATCCGCAGCAGCAGCGCGTGCAGCGCGTCCCGCTCGGCCGGGTCCAGCGGGCCCAGGAGCTCGTTCGTCACCCGCTGGCCGGCCTCGTCGGTGTCACGGAGGAACGCGCGCCCCCTCTCGGTCAGCGCGACGATCCGGCTGCGGCGGTCGTCGGGGGAGGGGCGGCGCTCGGCGAAGCCCTGCTTCTCCAGGTCGTCGACCAGGCCGACGATCGCGCTCGGGTCGTAGCCGAGCCGGGTGCTCAGCTCGCGCTGGAGGGCGCCCTCGGAGGTGGCGAGGAAGCGCAGCACCGCGTAGTGGCGCAGGCGCAGGCCCGACTCCTGGAGGCAGGCGTTGAACAGCTGTCCCGAGCGCAGGCCCAGGCGGTACAGCAGGTAGCCCGTGTCGGCGTGCAGCCCGCGCATCCACGGCTCGTGCGCGTCGATGGGCTTCGGGGTGACGTTCTGGCGTGTGATGACGGGCTCCCTGTGCTCGGCGCTTTCTGGAGCTCCAGCATCTCGCACCTTTGGGTCACCAACAACTATTGACGTCAACAATTATTGCTCTTAGCTTCGATCTCGTAGCCGCACCCATGCGACTCATAGCCGCACCCCATGCGAAGGGACTCACCCGTGCCCACCATCGATCTCTCCGGCAAGGTCGCCGTCGTCACCGGCAGCGGCCGGGGCCTCGGCCTCGCCTACGCCCACGCCCTGGCCGCCCACGGCGCCTCCGTGGTCGTCAACGACGTCGACGAGGCCGTGGCCGAGGCGGCCGTGAAGTCCCTCACCGAGGCGGGCGGCAAGGCCGTTGCGGAGGTGGTCCCGGTCGGCACGGCCGAGGCGGCGGACCGGCTGGTCGCCCGCGCGGTCGAGGAGTTCGGCCGGCTGGACATCCTGGTGACCAACGCCGGCATCCTCCGCGACAAGGTGCTGTGGAAGATGACCGACGACGACTTCGACGCGGTGATCACCACCCACCTCAAGGGCACCTTCACCTGCGCCCGCGCCGCCGCCGTCAGGATGCGCGAGCAGGGTGAGGGCGGCTCGCTGATCCTGGTCGGCTCACCGGCCGGCCAGCGCGGCAACTTCGGCCAGACGAACTACGCCGCCGCCAAGGCGGGCATCGCGGCGATGGCCCGCACCTGGTCGATGGAGCTGGGCCGCGCGAACATCACCGTCAACGCGATCGTGCCGGTCGCCGCGACCGCGATGACCGAGACGATCCCGGCCTTCGCCCCCTACATCGAGGCGATGAGGAACGGCGAGCCGCTGCCGGACTTCCTGCGCAAGGGCGAGGGCTTCGGCACCCCCGAGGACTGCGCGGCCCTGGTCCCGTTCCTGGCGTCCGAGGCCGCGCGCGGCGTGACCGGCCAGTGCATCGGCATCGGTGGCGACAAGGTGGCACTCTGGTCGCATCCGCAGGAGATCAGGGCGGCCTACGCCGACGGCGGCTGGACCCCCGGCGCCCTGGCGGACGCCTGGCCCACCTCGGTCGGTGCCGAACCGCAGTCGGTCGGTATCCCGGCACCGAAGTTCCCGGAGGCGTGATGGACCTGAACGACCTCGTCGCGATCGACGTCCACACCCACGCGGAGGTGTCCTCCAAGGGCCACTCCTCGCTGGACGACGACCTGCACGACGCCTCCTCGGCCTACTTCAAGGTCGAGGGCAAGCGGAAACCGACTCTGGAGGAGACCGCCGCGTACTACCGCGAGCGGAAGATGGCCGCCGTGATCTTCACGGTCGACGCCGAGTCCGCCACCGGCACCCCGCCCGTGCCCAACGAGGAGGTCGCCGAGGCCGCCGCCGCCAACGCCGACGTCCTCATCCCCTTCGCCTCCATCGACCCCTTCCGGGGAAAGGCGGGGGTCAAGCAGGCCCGGCGCCTGGTCGAGGAGTACGGGGTGCGGGGCTTCAAGTTCCACCCGAGCATCCAGGGCTTCTTCCCCAACGACCGGTCGGTGGCGTACGACCTCTACGAGGTGATCGAGGAGACCGGCACGATCGCCCTGTTCCACACCGGCCAGACCGGCATCGGCGCCGGCGTGCCCGGCGGGGGCGGCATCAGGCTCAAGTACTCCAACCCGCTGCACGTCGACGACGTCGCCGCCGACTTCCCCCACCTGAAGATCATCCTGGCGCACCCGTCGTTTCCCTGGCAGGACGAGGCCCTGGCCGTCGCCACGCACAAGCCGGGCGTGCACATCGACCTGTCCGGCTGGTCGCCGAAGTACTTCCCGCCGCAGCTCGTGCAGTACGCGAACACGCTGCTGAAGGACAAGGTGCTCTTCGGCTCCGACTTCCCCGTCCTCACCCCCGACCGCTGGCTCGCCGACTTCGACAAGCTGACGATCAAGGAAGAGGTCCGGCCGAAGATCCTCAAGGAGAACGCCGCCCGTCTGCTCGGGCTGACGAAACCGTAAGGGGCGTGACATGCGCAACGAGGGACTGGGGTCATGGCCCGCACGCCGGGCCCGCAAGACCCCGCATCGCACGGCCCTGATCCACGGCGACACCGCCCGCACCTACGCCGGCCTGTGCGACCGCACCACCCGCCTCGCCCACGCCCTGCGCGAGAGGGGCGTGCGCCGCGGCGACCGCATCGCCTACCTCGGCCCGAACCACCCCTCCTACCTGGAGACCCTGTTCGCGGCCGGCACGCTCGGCGCGGTCTTCGTCCCCCTCAACACCCGCCTGGCCGGCCCCGAGATCGCCTACCAGCTCGCCGACTCCGGCGCCAAGGCCCTCGTCTACGGCCCCTCGCACGCCGGTCTGGTCGCGGGACTGCCGGGCAGCACGGACGTCCGTACGTACGTCGAAGTGGGCGCCGAGTACGAGGAGGCACTGGCCTCGGCCTCCCGCGAGCCCATCGACACGCCGGTCACCCCGGACGACACCTGCATCATCATGTACACCTCGGGCACGACCGGCCGTCCCAAGGGCGCGATGCTCACCCACGGCAACCTGACCTGGAACGCGGTCAACGTCCTCATCGACCACGACCTGGTCGCCGACGAACGCGCCCTGGTCTCCGCCCCGCTGTTCCACACCGCGGGGCTGAACATGCTGACCCTCCCGGTCCTGCTGAAGGGCGGCACCTGCGTCCTGGTCGAGGCCTTCGACCCGGACGCCACCTTCGACCTGATCGAACGGCACCGGATCACCTTCATGTTCGGCGTGCCCACGATGTTCGACCAGGTGGCCCGGCATCCGCGCTGGCCGGACGCCGACCTGTCGTCGCTGCGCATCCTGACCTGCGGCGGCTCCCCGGTCCCGACCCCGCTGATCGCGGCGTACCAGCGGCGCGGCCTGACCTTCCTCCAGGGCTACGGCATGACCGAGGCCGCCCCCGGCACGCTGTTCCTGGACGCCGAGCACGCCGTCGCCAAGGCGGGGTCGGCGGGTGTGCCGCACTTCTTCAGCGACGTACGCGTCGTACGGCCCGACCTCGCGCCGGTCGACGTCGGCGAGGTCGGAGAGGTCGTCGTGCGCGGGCCGCACGTCATGCCCGGCTACTGGGGGCTGCCCGAGGAGACGGCCGCGTCCTTCGCCGACGGCTGGTTCCGCAGCGGCGACGCCGCCCAGGTCGACGAGGACGGCTACGTCTACATCGTCGACCGCATCAAGGACATGATCATCTCCGGTGGCGAGAACATCTACCCCGCCGAGATCGAGGACCAGCTCCTCGCGCACCCGGACATCGTGGAATGCGCGGTGATCGGGGTGCCGGACGACAAGTGGGGCGAGGTGCCCCGCGCGGTCGTCGTGCCCCGTGAGGGCGCCGCACTCGACCCCGACGAGGTGCTCGCCTCGCTCGCCGGCCGCCTCGCCAAGTACAAGATCCCGAAGTCGGTCGTGGTGGCGGACGAACTGCCCCGCACCGCCTCCGGGAAGCTCCTGAAATCCCGTGTGCGCAAGCGCTACGGCTCCGACTCCCAGTGAAGGACGGCTCCATGAGCATCACCGTCAACGGCCTCGACGAACTGAAGAAGCTCGCGGGCAGCGACCTCGGCACCAGCGAGTGGATCGAGGTCACGCAGGAGCGGATCGACACCTTCGCCGACGCGACCGGGGACCACCAGTGGATCCATGTGGACCCCGAGAAGGCCAAGGAGGGCCCCTTCGGCGCTCCCATCGCGCACGGCTACCTGACCCTCTCCCTCTTCATCCCGCTCTTCACCGAGCTGCTGGACGTCCAGGGCGTGACGACGAAGGTCAACTACGGCCTCAACAAGGTGCGTTTCCCCTCTCCGGTGAAGGTCGGCTCCCGCATCCGGCTGACGGCGAAGCTCGCCGAGGTCGCGGAGGTGCCGGGCGGCGTGCAGATCACGGTCGACGGCGCCATCGAGATCGAGGGCGGCGGCAAGCCGGCCGCGGTGCTCCAGAGCCTGTCGCGGTTCTACGCCTGAGGCCACCACCCCCTAGGCCTGAGGTCGTGCGGGCACCAGGTCGAGAAGGCGCCGCGAGGTGTCGCGCGCGAGCGGTGAGAGCCGGTCGTGCACGGCCCGGAACGTCTTCTCGGCCCCTTCCGCCGGCCAGTCGTCCGGCAGGTGCTTGACGGGCAGGCGCGGATCGCGCCGGACGATCCGCAGCCACTCGGTCTGCAGCCGCAGCCGCAGCACGAGAGCGTCGTCGGCGTCCGGCAGCTCGTCCTCCCAGGGCTGCCAGCGCCGTACGAACGCCTCGTAGCGGCCGGCCAGGTCGGTCAGCTCCCACGTCTCCTCGATCATCTGCCCGATGTCCATGCCGGCGTCGGCGTGCGCCCGGAAGACCTTCACATGGGCGGACAGGCCGAGCTCGGCGACCAGCGCCGACACGTCGACCTCGCCCGGCGCGATCCACAGGCCGTTGAACAGCGGGCCGAAGCCGCTCCAGGTCAGCTGGGAGCGCAGGTCGTGGCGCTGGCGCTGCCAGGACTCGGGCAGGGAGAAACCGAGCAGGGTCCAGGTGCCGTCCCAGTGCCGGTTGACCGCGCCGGTCTGCCAGATGCGCCGCTCGCCGTCGCGCAGCACGGCCTGAGAGCGCTCGGTCAGCCCGAAGTACATCCGGCGGCCCTCCCGCTGGCGGCGCAGCAGGTCGCGGTTGACCATCCGGGTCAGCGTCGAGCGGGTCGCCTGCTCGCCGATCCCGGCGCGGGCGAACACGTCGATGACGCTGCCCGAGTACACGCACACATCGCGCCCGAGCACCTGGTCGCCCAGGAACGTCAGCATGAGGGACTGGGGCCGCAGCGACTCTTCACCGGTCACGCGGCCCACCGTACCTCCGCCCGATCAGTCCGTGACCTGCTGGTACGCGTGGACGGCCGTCGTCACCGCGCACACGCCGGGCGGGATCACCTGTGCCCGCAGGGTGCCGCTGTTCGCGTCGTAGTCGACGCCCTCCGTCTCGAAGGCGCCCGTGCACACGCTGCGCTGCGGCAGTGCGAACAGGCTCGTCACCGCGGCGGTGACCGGCTGCCCGTCCGGCTTGTGGGGCAGGTCGACCTGGAGCAGCGGCCGGATCTCCGGGAAGAGGGTGCCCGAGGCGTCGTTGGAGGTGCACAGCAGGCGGGTGTCGGTGACGAAGTCACAGCCCTGGATGTCGCGCACCGGCTTGTCCAGGGTGATCTGCCCGGCCTCCTTCAGCTCGCCGCCGGTGGGCGGTGTGGAGGGGTTGAGCAGGGGCGCCGGGAAGACCTGGAGCCGGTTCTGTGTGCCCCACTCGCCCGAGACCAGCCACTGACCGTCGGGTGAGACGGCGGCGAAGGAGTTGTTCAGCTTCTCGCCCGGGTTCAGCGGGTGGACGTACTCGTAGCGCTTCCCGGCCGGGGTGGTGACCGCGAACATCTTGGACGTGGCCGTGTCGGGTCCCTGGTAGGCGTCGAAGACATGGCCGCGCGCGATGTCCGGGTCGCCTATGTGGTTCCAGCCCTTGACCCGCAGGTCCAGGGGGATGGAGGCCAGTCCGCGGTACAGCAGGGAGCCGTCCGCGCGGGCGGCCAGGCCCTGCCCGCCGCCGAGGCTGTCGGTGTACGCCGTTCCGGTCTCGGCCCACCGCGGGGCACCGGCGGCCGAGGCCGTGCCGGTGCCCCGCGCGAAGGCACCCAATAACGCGGTGGTGGCGAGCAGTTGACGTCTCATCAGGTCAGGCACCTTCCACGTCGACGAATACCGGGTTCGCATAGAACCACGTATCCGCCCACGGGTCACCGTCCCCGGGCGTGTGCGGAACGGGCCCGTGCGGGTCGACCGAGGCGCCGAGGTAGCCCGTGCCGTTCCGGTTGCCGTCGCTGCCGCGCAGCCTGACGTAGAAGGACTCCTCGCCCGCGGTCAGCGGGATGCGCAGGGTGTAGGTGCCCGTGCGGCCGGTGACGTCCTGCGAGCGGACGACGCGCGTGTCGGGGGCCTTCCAGGTGTCGCGGTCGGCGACCGGGCCGCGCACCGCGCCGCGGATGACGTCCACGTGCGCCAACTCGGGCAGGATGCCCTGCGGGTTGGGCCGCGAGGCGGTCGTCACGGTCACGTTCAGGCTGAGTTTCTCGCCCTTGCGGACCCGCAGCCGGCCGCCCAGCGTCACCCCCCGGCCCCGGTCGCCCTCGCGCTTCAGCCGGACGTCGAGCCCGTCGAGCAGATGCCCGTGGTCGAGCCAGACCCGGCCCGCCCGCAGGCCCGCCATGACCGCGCGGTAGCCGTAGCGGGTCACGCCCACGTGCGTCCGGCTGAACTCGCCGGGCCAGAAGTCGCTGCCGGGCTGCGGGGTGTCCGTGTTCACCGGGTCGGGCAGCTTCCCGGTGCTGTCGAAGGTCTGGCCGGGCTGCCAGTCGCCGTTCCGCCAGGTGTCGAAGACGATCCGGTGGGCGTCGGAGTTGGTGGTGACCGAGAACAGCCGCCCCTCGGCGAGCATCGAGTCCCACAGGCCGCCGACGGTGGCGGTCGCCCAGTCGAAGCCGCCGTACGTCACATAGGCGTCCGCCGGGTAGCCGGGCCAGGACTGCGCGGACGGCTTGTTCTCGTACTCGCCGCGGATGGCGGCGGCGCCGCGCCAGCCGGGGATGGCGGCACCCTGGGCGCCCGGCGCGCCCTCCATACCGATCATGATCCCGGGTGCCGCGTCCCGCCAGGCGCGCATCTCGTGCGGGGAGTCGATGCCGAGCCGCAGGGGATGGTTGGCGATGACCAGCACGTCGTCGACATAGCCCGAACGGCGCTGCTCCGCCAGCCACTTGAGGGCCTTGACGGCGTGCGCCTCGTTGCGGGTGGTGTCCGCGTCGGCGGGGCCGCCCTTGTCGTAGCCGAGGAGCTTGCCGTCGTAGGCGCGTTCGAACCGGGTGAGGAGGTCGACCTCGTTCCGGCCGGGCGGGGTGAACACCGTGCAGTGCTCGGCCGCCGGGATGTACCACTCCAGGCCCTGGAAGACCAGCTGACGCGGGTTCTCCGCTCGGGCTCTGAGGATCTCCTGGTGCTCCAGGGCGGCTCCGAAGTCGGCGTGCCCGAAGTTGGAGTGCTCGGTGAACACCATCCAGTCCAGGCCGTACTTCGCGCCCGCGGCGGCCAGTTGGGAGAAGGTGTACTTGGCGTCGTGGCTGTAGACGGAGTGGATGTGGTGGTCGCCGACGAGGTAGGCGAGGCGGGGGTCCTCGCCGCCGAGCCGTCCGCCGCCGTCGGCGCTGTCGGCGGCCAGGGCCGGGGTCGTCGTCGCCGAGCCCAGGGCGAACGCGGCGCCGAACAGGCCCGCGCGGCGCAGGAGCCCGCGTCGGGAGACGCCCTGCGCGTCGAGGGCGGCGGGGGAGACGGACGGGTCGGCCCAGGCGGGCAGCTGCTGCTCTGTCATGACGGTTCCCTGGAGGTCAGTGGTTCATGAAGGAGGTGACGGGCAGCGCCCGCGCGACGATCCGGACGTCGCCGAGCCGGCCGTGGAAGATCTGGTCGATCGTGCCGGCGTACTCGTAGCCGCCCAGCAGCCACGGCAGGCCGACGGAGGTGATGCCGACGGAGGGCGCCTTGGGGTTGCGCACGACCGGGCAGCCCTCGACGTACAGCGTGGTGTGCCGGCCCTCGTTGACGACCGCGAGGTGCCACCAGGTCTGAAGCGGTGTCTCCTGGCCCCAGTTGGTGGCGATGCCCTGCTGGTTGAGCGGGCGCATCGCCCACTGGGGTTCGCGGTCGTTGGACAGGGACAGCGTGGCCAGCGGCTCGTCGGGGTCGTCGGCGGTCTTCCCGGCGGCACCGCCGGTGCCCGTGCGGCTCACCAGGCCCGACCAGGCGTTGTGGTCCGGGTCCCAGTCGGCGGGCAGCCGGTAGAACGCCTCGATGGTGTAACCGTCCCCGAACGTGGCCGAGTTGAGCGGGGCCCCGTCGACCGTGCGCAGGTAGGCGCCCTTCAGCGGTGACTTGAAGCCCTCGAACTCCAGGCTGCCGTGGCCGGGCTGGTCGGGGTGGTGGTCCGCCGACCAGCCCAGCGCGCCGCCGCCCACCGTGACGAGCGAGAGGTCGTTGCCGCGCCCGGACAGGTCCCGGACCGTGCCGGCCGTGCCGTCGACGGGTTTCTCGAAGCGCCAGTACGCCACCGTGCCCGGGACCAGCATCGTGGAGGCCGGCCGCGCCGGACGCGGGGGCACGGGCGCGAAGCCGGAGAAGCGCTCCTCGAAGTCGATCTCGACGGAGAACCGGTCGGCGTCGCCGCTCAGCTCCATCTCCTGCCGCTCCAGCTCGTTGAGCCCCTTCCCGGCCCGGCCCAGGATCCACGGGGAGACGGTCTCCACGTCGATGACGTTCCGGTCCAGGTCGAACCGGTAGAGGCGGATCATCGCCGCACCGCCGAAGTAGCGGTTCTGGTAGTTCGTCAGATGCAGATGGACGTCGTGCCCGGCCGCGTTCTCGCGGGTCGCGCGGGCGGCCGGCCAGTAGTGCCCGTTGAGGGTGAGGAAGATCTGGTCGTGGTCATCGATCAACTGGTCCCACAGCTGCTGCCCGTAGGCCGACAACGAGTCGTCCTCGGCGACCAGTTCGTGCGTCGTGAGGATCACGGGCGTCTTCGGGTGCCGCGCCAGGACCTCCTTCGCCCACGCGTAGCCCTGCGGCGACAGCCGCCAGTCCAGCGCGAGCACCAGCCACTCCCGGCCGCCCGCGGTGAACAGGTGGAAGGTGTTGTAGCCGTCCGGGGAGGCACCGCCGAAGGTCCGCTGCCCCTTGAACCGCTCGGGCCCGAAGGCGTCCAGATACGGCGTCGCACCCCGCTGGTCGGTGGTCGACGACTTCACGTCGTGGTTGCCGGCCAGGACGCTGTAGCCGACGCCCCGCCGGTCCAGCAGCGAGAACGCCTCGCCGATCGCGGCGAACTCCTCCTTCGCGCCGTTCTGCGTGAGGTCCCCCAGATGGGACAGGAAGACGAGGTTCTCCTCCCCGCCGTGCTCCAGCAGATAGCGCAGCGACGCCTCGACCGGAGCCCTGTCGATGCTGGGGCCGTCGAAGAGGTACTGCGTGTCCGGCATCACGGCGAGCGTGAAGCGGCGGCTGCCCGGGTCGGGGCGCCAACGCGCCGGTGCCGCCTGGGCGGTGACCGCCGGCAGCGCGGCCACCGTCGCGGCGGTCGCGCCGAGCAGGGCGGTGGCGCGCAGGAAACCGCGTCTTCCGGCGCCGGCCTGGGGGGCCTCGCCCGGGTCGTGATCATGCGAAGTGCACACGGGTGCTCCAGAGGTGGAGTTGAGAGGGGGAGAACTCAGAGAACGCGCAGTGCCCAGCTCCAGCGATGGACGCCGGCCGGGACGAGATAGGCGGCGAAGGTGTCGGGCCCGCAGGAGGCCGTGCCGAGACCGCGGTGCGCCGCGTCGATGTGCACCACGCACCCCGCCCGCGGCACCAGTTCGTCGTGATGCGCGGCCGAGGCGAGGTCGGCCGCGCGATGCCGGGTCACGCAGACCTGGCGGGGCCGGTCCAGCCGCACCGCGAGCCCGGTCGCGTCCGGCGCGGACAGCGTGAACCGCCGCACGCCGTGCCGCCCGCCGCTCTCCTGCGGCCGCAGATACGGCGTGAACAACTCGTCCACCGGCAGCGAGTGGTGGCCGACCGGCGCCCCCGCTCCCCGGTCCGGATACGACTCCCAGGGGCCCTGCCCGAACCACTCCAGCAGATTCAGCCCGGCGGCCGTCTCGAAGACCGACCCGACCCGGGCCACGTCGTCCAGCGCCTCGGGCAGCTCGGCGCACTCCTCCACGAGCAGCCCGCCCTCGACCGCCGTGAACACCTGCTCGTGCCGGACGGTCCCGCCCGGGCCGAGGTAGTCGCAGACCACCTCCACCCGCCCGGGGTCACGCCGGACGGCGACGACCTCGCGGGTGAGCGCGTCGAGCCCCCAGTCCCGCCAGCGGGCCGCCATGCCGCCCCGTTCGTCGTTGTCGGTGGGCGCCCGCCACAGCGACAGCATGGGTCCGGCCGTCAGCAGCGGATGGACCAGCAGCCCGTCCTCGCCGACCTCGACCGGGTGGTTCGTGACGGGGGTGTGCCGCACCGGTTCCGCCGCCCGCAGCCGCACCTGCGGCAGGCACACGACCGTGCCGCGCGGCGCCCACGGCTCGTCCCGGGCCGTCGTGACCCGCAGCGTCAGCCATGCCTCGCCGCCGTCCTCCGGCAGCTCGAACGGCAGCGGTACGGCGGCAGTCTCGCCCGGCCGCAGAGCGGGCAGCACGGCGGGGGCGGTCCGGGTGCCGCCGTCGGCGAGGGACAGCTCCCACTCGCCGGACAGCCAGTCCAGGCCCCGGAAGTGCTGGTGGTTGCCCAGCACCACGCCCTCGTGCCGGAAGCACTCGACGCGCAGCGGCGCCGCGATCTCCCGGTGTTCGAACAGCACGGGCTTGGGGGTCCGGTCGGGGAAGACGACCCCGTCGGCGACGAAGGCGCCGTCGTGGTCGCTCTCCCCGAAGTCGCCGCCGTACGCCCAGCGGTGCCCGGGCGCGGCGACACCGTTGTCATGGAGCCCGGCGCCCCCACGCCCGGCCGGTCTGCCGTCGTTCACACGCTGGAGGATGCCGTGGTCCCAGAACTCCCAGATGAACCCGCCCTGAAGACCCGGGGTGGCCTCGATGGCCGCCCAATGGTCCGCGAGCGTGCCGTTGCTGTTGCCCATGGCGTGCGAGTACTCGCACTGGATGAGCGGCTTGGTCTGAGTCCCGGACATGGCGTGCGCCAGGCACTCCTCCAGCGGGGCGTACATCGGGCAGGCGATGTCGGAGGCCAGGCCGGGATCGGCCCAGCCGAGCTTGGCCGCGCCCTCGTACTGCACCGGCCGGGTCGGGTCGTGCCGGCGGACCCAGCCCGCGGCCGCGTCGTGGTTCGCGCCGTAGTCGGACTCGTTGCCCAGCGACCAGATGATGACGGACGGGTGGTTCTTGTCCCGCAGCACCATCCGTGCGACCCGGTCCACGAAGGCGCCCAGATAGCGCGGGTCGTCGGCGATCTCGTGGGCGTGGTCATGGGACTCGATGTCGGCCTCGTCCACGACGTAGAAGCCGAGCTCGTCGGCCAGGTCGTACAGTGCCGGGTCGTTCGGGTAGTGGGCGGTGCGGATCGCGTTGAAGCCGAACCGCTTCAGCAGGACGAGGTCCGCGCGCATGTCGTCGTACGACACCGTCCGGCCGGTCAGCGGATGGAAGTCGTGCCGGTTGACGCCCCGGATGAACACGCGCTCGCCGTTGACCAGCAGGTCCCGGCCGGTGATCTCGACGTCGCGGAAGCCGACGCGGTGCCGGGAGGTGTCGGCGACGGTGCCGTCGGCGCGGTGCAGGCGGACGGTCAGGCCGTACAGCTCGGGCGTCTCGGCGTTCCAGGTGCGCACGTCCGGCACGGCGGCCCGCAGCCGGGCCTCGCCGAGGAAGGCGGAGACGCGCTCGTCCTCGGCGTTGGCCCGGTCGAACGCGGCGTCCTGCATGAGCAGCACCCCGTCCAGTTCCCCGCTGACGTACCAGCCCTCGGGCAGGGCGCCGCCCGCGTCCCGCACCCGGCAGTCCACCGTCAGGTCGCCGTCCCGCCGGGCCCGCACGGTCACGTCCGCGAGATACAGCAGGTCGGTGGCGTACAGCAGCACCGAGCGCGTGAGACCGCCGTGCCACCACTGGTCCTGGTCCTCGACGTGCGAGGCGTCCGACCACTTCACGACGGTCAGGCGCAGGGTGGCCCGCTCCCCGGGGCGCACGACCTCGGTCAGATCGAACTCGGCGGCCAGGTGGGAGTCCTTGGAGATCCCGGCGGGCCGCCCGTCCACGTGCACCAGCAGCACGCTCTCCCCGGCCCCGACCTGGAGCACGATCCGCCGCCCGGCCCACTCGGCCGGCACGTCCACCGCCCGCTCGTACACGCCCGTCGGATTGGCGGCGGGCACCCCCGGCGGGAACTCCGGGAACGGCATGCGGACGTTCAGGTACTGCGGAAGGTCGTCCGTGCCCTGCATGGTCCAGACACCGGGGACGTACGCCGACGACCAGACCTCCCCGAGCGGGGTGTCCGGCGCGGGCAGCAGCTGGAAACGCCAGTCGCCGTCCAGACAGACGGCCCCGGCCCTCCGGTCGACGGCGTTCATCGGAAGCCGCCGCCAGGAGGTCACCTCGGGCGCCTCCCAGGGGCGCAGGGCGATCAGGGGATCGGGGAGTGCGTCGCTCATGACCATTCCGAAGTCGGTGGGGTGGGCCGGGGCAGGGCACGGCCCCGCAGGCCCCAGTCGGGGTCGACGGGAATGCCGAGACGGTCCAGGACGGTGGGGGCGATGTCGACGAGGCGGGGCGTGTCCAGCCGGGTGCCGCCGGGCACGCCCGGCCCGGCGAGGACGACGAACACCTCTCGCTCGGCCCGGGTGTCGCCGCCGTGGCCGCCGGCGTCGAGATGCCCGTGGTCCGTGGTGACCAGCACCGTCCACCGCTCGTCCGCACGGGCGGGATCGGAGCGCCGGGAGCCGATCGCGTCCAGCAGCCGCCCGAGGTGGGTGTCCTGGGCGAGCAGGGCCCGGTCGTAGGCGGGGCTGAGGGGGCCCGTGGCGTGGCCGGCCTCGTCGGTGGCGCCGAAGTACACGAACACGATGTCCGGGTCGTCCTCGGTGAGCCACCGTGCGGCGGTGCGGGCGACGAGACGGTCCGCTCTCTCGTAGCCGTCGGACTCGCCGTCGTGGACCGCGCGCCGGCCGATGGCCGGGCCGAGGGTGCCGCGGTGGACCAGTTCCGGCCAGGACACCGCGGCCACGGTGCGCAGCGCGGGCCGCGCGGTGACGGCGCGGCTGAGGAAGTCGGGGTAGCGGGTGTAGTCGGCGCCTGCGAAGTCGTTGCCGGTCACCCCGTGGCGGTCGGGCCACACCCCGGTCAGCACGCTCGACCAGCCGGGGCCGGAGTCGGTGTAGGCCATGCTGGTCGACGGCCCGTGTTCGGCCTGGCCGTCCGCCTCGCCGTAGGGCAGCAGGCTGCTGCCGTGGGCGCCGGCGGCCATCAGACCGTGCAGCACGGGTGCGGCGGCGTGTGACCGGATCAGCCGGTCGTGGCGGAGCCCGTCCATGCCGACGACGAGCACCTTGGCGCGTGCGCTGCATTCCGTCACTGCTTGCCTCCCTCGTCGCTCGCGCTTGCGGCCCGGCGCCCACGAGCTCGGGGCCTGCGGACGGTTGTCGACCGCGCGTCCGTCGTGGCTTGTCGCGCCCACGCGGCGGAGCCGCATATCGACACCGCCCCGCGCCCCTAAGGGGCGCGTCAGCTGCCCTGCACCGCTCCCTCGGTCGCGCCCGCGATGAAGCCGCGCGCGAAGATCGCGAAGACCACGACCAGCGGCAGGGCCGCCATGAGGACTCCGGCCATGACCATGCTGTAGTCGGTGGTGTGGCCGACGTGGAGCTGGGCGAGCTCCACCTGGAGCGTGACGTGGCTGGGGTCGGTGAGCACGATGAGCGGCCAGACGTAGTCGTTCCAGGCGTTGACGAAGGCGTAGATGGCGAGGAAGGACAGCGCGGGCTTGATCATCGGCAGCGCGATGTTCCAGTACTGGCGGAAGAACCCGGCGCCGTCGATGCGCGCGGCGTCGAGCAGTTCGTCGGGCACGCCGTTCTGTATGTACTGGTGCAGCCAGAAGATGCCGAAGGCGTTGGCGAGGGCGGGCAGGGCCAGCGCCTTGAGCATGCCGACCCAGCCGATCTCCGACATGAGGATGAACTGCGGCAGGACGGCCAGCTGGAGCGGCAGCATCATGAACACCAGCAGCGTGCCGAAGAGCACCTTGCGCCCGGGGAAGTCGAACTTGGCGAAGGCGAAGGCCGCCAGCGAGTCGATGAACAGCACCAGGACGGTGGTGACGCAGGCGACGACGATCGTGTTGAGCATCGAACCGAAGAAGTCGATGGTGTTCAGCACGTGCCGGATGTTCTCCAGCAGATGGGAGCCGAAGGTCAGCTTCGGCGGGCTCTTGTAGATGTCCTCGGTGGTGTTGGTCGCCATGACGATCGTCCACACGAACGGGAAGACCGAGACCAGGACGGCCACAACGAGGAGGATGTGCGCGGTCAGGCCCCTGGGGCGGCGCAGTCGCCGCGTGCCCGTGGCCGGCCGCGTCGTGTCGGCTGTCGTCATGCCTTCCTCCCGCGCTGCACAAGGCGCCAGTTGATGACGACGAGCACCATGATCAGGACGAAGAAGGCCCACACGATGGCCGCGCCGTAGCCGTAGTCGTTGTTGAGGAAGGCCGACTGGTAGAAGTACAGCAGCGTGGTCAGGCCCGCCTGGCCAGGGCCGCCGAGGTTCTGGTTGGCGGCGTTGCTGGCGAAGAGGACCTGGGGTTCGCTGAAGCTCTGCAGGCCGTTGATGGTCGAGATGACGACGGTGAACAGGATGATCGGCCGCATGATCGGAATGGTGATCTGGAAGAAAGTGCGGACGGGGCCGGCACCGTCCATCTTGGCCGCCTCGTAGATCGAGGTGGGGATCGCCTGCAGACCGGCCAGATAGATGATCATGTTGTAGCCGGTCCACATCCAGGTCATCAGCAGCGCGATGACCAGCTTGATCAGCCACGGGTTGCTCAGCCACGGCACGGGCGAGATGCCGACCGTGCCCAGGATGGCGTTGACCAGGCCGAAGTTGTTGCTGAACACCGCGCCGAAGAAGATCGCCACGGCGACGATCGAGGTGACGTTCGGCACGTAGAGGGCGATGCGGTAGAAGCCCTTGAAGCGGCGCACCGAATGCAGCAGCGTCGCCAGGACCAGGGCCCCGAAGAGCGTGGGCACGGTGGACAGCACCCAGATCGCCAGGGTGTTGCGGATCGACAGCCAGAAGACCGGGTCGTTCCAGAGGAACTCGAACTGCTGGAGGCCCACGAACTGCTTGGTGCCGAGGCCGTCGTAGCGCTGGAAGGCCAGATACAGCGAGTAGAGGACGGGGAAGAAGGAGAAGCCGATGAAGATCAGGTAGAACGGCGAGATCGCCAGGTACTGCCGCCAGTGCGACAGCACCCCGCGCCGGCTCGGCCGGACGGCGCCCGCGGGCGGGGTGCGCCGCGGGCGGAACCGGGCCGGGCCCGGCCCGCCGCGGTGCTCGGGCACCGTGGCGGGACCGGTGACCGGAGGTGAGGACACCTCAGTTCACCCCCTGTCGCCGCGCGATCTGCTTGGCCTGGCTGACGGCGTCCTTCCAGGCGGCGTCGGGCTTCTTGCCCTTGGCCTCGATGTTGGTCAGCTCGGTGAAGTAGGGGGCCATGACCGCGGCGTCGGCCGGCGCCTCGTAGCTGACCGGGATGGCCTTGGCGGCCGGGCCGAAGACCTCGATGATCTTCTGCCCGCCGAAGAAGGCGTCGGGACCCGTCATGGCGGGCATGGCGTACGAGGCCGGGGAGGCGGGGAAGATGGCGGCGTCGGTGAAGCCGCGGGCGTTGTTGGCCGGGCTGAGGATCCAGCTGATGATCTTGAATGCCTCTTCGGGGTTACGGCACTGCTTGGGCAGCGCCAGGTAGGAGCCGCCCTGGTTGGCCGGTCCGCCGGGCGTGGCACAGACCCGCCACTTGCCCTTGGTGCCCGGGGCGGCCTGCTCGATGTCCAGCGCGTGCCAGGCCGCGCCGAGTTCGGTGCCGAGGTTCTTGCCGATGGCGGCGTTCCAGGTCTGGTCGTTGATCTTCGCGTCGATGCCGAGCGTGTAGGGGCGGATCGCCGTAGTCCACGCGGCGCGGATGTGGTCCTGGTCGCCGATGAAGTGGTTGTTCTCGTCGATGAACCGCTTGGTGCCCTGGCCGACCGCGATGTTGAACACCGAGCCCATGTTGTTGATCAGGTAGGTGCCGGGCACCGCCTTCTTCAGCTCGGAGCCGAGCGCGAAGTAGTCGTCCCAGGTCCCGGCCTCGGCGGCGACCTTGTCGGGGTCGGTGGGCAGCCCGGCCTTGCGGAACAGATCCGCGCGGTAGAAGAGCGCGGTGGGACCGATGTCGATCGGGAACCCGATCTGCTTGCCGTCCTCGGTCTGGGCGAGCTTGGTCTTCCAGTCCAGGTACTGGGACGAGATCTTCTTGAAGCCCAGGTCGTTCAGGTCGAGGAAGCGGCCGGCGTTGGGCAGGAAGGACGCGATGTCCTCGCCCTTGATGCCGGTGATGTCGGGCACGGAGCTGCCCGCCGCGAGCGTGGTGGTGAGCTTCTGCTTGAAGTCGCCGCCGATGGAGGCGGCGGTCAGCTTGGTCTGGCCGCCGAAGTGCGCCTTGGCCTCCGCGACCACCTTGTCGCTCAGTGCGCCACCCCAGTACCACATGGTGAGGCTCTTGCCGTTCTTGGTACCGCCCGATCCCGAGCCGCCGCCGCATGCGACGGTCAGGCCGGAGGCGGCCGCGGTGAGCGCGGCGGCCTGGAGGAAGCCTCTACGAGAAAGGTCCACGGGTCACTCCTGTTTTTCCTGTTCGTGGTGCCGAGGGGTGGGTGAGGGTCACTGCTGCCGTGCGGGAGGGGTGACGGGGGCGTACGCGACGGGCGGCCCGGGGTTCTCCGGGAGCCGCTCCGCCAGGAAGCCGTAGGTCCGCTTCAGTTCGGGGTCGGTCAGGGAGCGCCACCAGCGGTCCACGCCGTACCAGCCGGGGGCGGCCAGCGCCCCGCCGTGGTGCCGGACGGACAGCCCGGCGGCGAGCACCGCGAACCGCAGCCGCTGCTCGAGCGGCCAGCCGCCGAGCGAGGCGGTGACGAACGCGGCGCCGAAGACGTCCCCGGCGCCCGTCGCGTCCAGCACCTCCACGTCGAGGGCGGGCACGTCGGCGTACTCGCCGGTCGTCTGGTCGACGGCCACCGCGCCGTCCCCGCCCCGGGTGACGACCGCGACCGGCACCAGCTCGGACAGCGTGCCGAGCGCGGCCACCGCGCTGTCCGTGCGGGTGTAGGCCATGGCCTCCGTCTGGTTCGGGAGGAAGGCGTGGCACAGCGTGAGCTGGTCCAGGAGGGCCGTCGACCACTCCTGGCTGGGGTCCCAGCCGACGTCGGCGTAGATCTGCGTGCCGCCCGCGGCGGCCTTGGCGAGCCACTCGCGCGGCTGCGCCTCGATGTGCACCAGGGCGGTACGCGCCGCGGGCGGGTCGCCCACCAGCACGTCCTGCGAGTACGGGGGCTCCTGGCCGTGGGTGACCAGGGCACGGTCCGTGCCGTGCGCCAGGGCGACGGTGACCGGGGTGGGCCAACCGTCGGCCGTACGGGAGAGCGAGAGGTCGACGTCCTCCTGGTCGCACAGGATGTCCCGGCAGAACTCGCCGTAGAGGTCGTCGCCGAACACCGTGGCCAGCGAGGTGCGCAGGCCGAAGCGGCTGGCCGCCACCGCCAGGTTGGCGATGCCGCCCGGGCCGCAGCCCATGCCCGTCGTCCAGATCTCCTCGCCCGGGGTCGGGGGCCTGCCGAGCCCCGTGAGGACGAGGTCGTAGAAGAGCAGCCCGGTCAGCAGCACATCGGGCCGGTCGTCGTCCACGGAAGGGGTCCTCTCGTTCGGAAGCGTTCGAGGAGCCCACCCCGCGAGCTCGTCAAAACTCTTCATTTCGGTGACCGGAATCGTGCGCCGATCGAAGAGATTGGTCAATACCCGAGCAGAAGTGAGCATGGAAATGATTGAGGATGACGAGTACTGTTCACGCCGTGCTGGCAGAACGACGACACCAACTCATCCTGCGGGCCCTGCGCTCCGGCGGGCCCGCCTCCGTGACCGACCTCTCGGAGCAACTCGGCGTGAGCCCCGCCACAATCAGGCGTGACCTGGTCAAACTGGAAGAAGACGGGCTGCTCACGCGCGTCCACGGCGGCGCCGTGGTCGAGGAGGGCGACCAGCCCTTCGCCGAGGTCGCCGAGGTGCGCGTGGCCGAGAAGGACGCCATAGCCGAGCGCGCGGCGGCGATGGTCGGGGACGGCCAGTCGGTGCTGCTGGACATCGGGACGACGGCCTACCGCCTGGCCCGGCAGCTGCACGGTCGCCGGCTCACCGTGATCACCAGCAACCTGGTGGTCTACGAGGAACTCGCCGACGACGAGGGCATCGAGCTGGTCCTGCTCGGCGGCATGGTCCGCCGCGAGTACCGCTCCCTGGTGGGCTTCCTCACCGAGGACAACCTGCGCCAGCTGCACGCCGACTGGCTCTTCCTCGGCACCAGCGGTGTGCGGCCCGGCGGGCAGGTCATGGACACGACGGTCGTGGAGGTGCCGGTCAAGCGCGCCATGATCAAGGCGGGCGAGAAGGTCGTGCTGCTCGCCGACGCGGCGAAGTTCCCCGGGCACGGGATGGCGAAGGTCTGCGGTCCCGAGGAACTGGACGTGGTGGTGACGAACGAGCCGGTCGACACGGCGACGCGGTCCTCCTTTCAGGAGGCAGGAGTCGAGGTCGTCGTGACGGGAAGGGTGCACACGTGAAGCTGACGATTCTGGGCGGCGGAGGATTCCGCGTGCCGCTGGTGTACGGGGCGCTCCTCCAGGACCACGCCGAGGGCCGGGTGACACATGTCGTCCTGCACGATCTGGATCCCGCGAGACTGTCCGCGGTGACGCGCGTCCTCGCCGAGCAGGCGGCCGAAGTCCCCGACGCGCCCGAGGTGAGTGCCACCACCGATCTGGACGAGGCCCTGCGCGGCGCCGACTTCGTGTTCTCCGCGATCCGCGTCGGCGGTCTGGAGGGCAGGGCGAACGACGAGCGCGTGGCCCTGGCCGAGGGCGTCCTCGGCCAGGAGACGGTCGGCGCGGGCGGCATCGCCTACGGCCTGCGCACCGTCCCGGTCGCCGTCGACATCGCCCGGCGGGTGGCCCGGCTGGCGCCGGACGCCTGGGTCATCAACTTCACCAACCCGGCCGGCCTGGTCACCGAGGCCATGTCCCGCCACCTCGGCGACCGCGTCATCGGCATCTGCGACTCCCCGGTCGGCCTCGGCCGCCGCATCGCCCGGGTGCTCGGCGCGAACCCCAAGGAGGCCTGGATCGACTACGTCGGCCTCAACCACCTCGGCTGGGTGCGCGGCCTGCGCGTCGCCGGCCGCGACGAGCTCCCGCGCCTGCTCGCCGACCCGGACCTGCTCGGCTCCTTCGAGGAGGGCAAGCTCTTCGGCGTCGACTGGCTCCGCTCCCTGGGCGCGATCCCCAACGAATACCTGCACTACTACTACTTCAACCGCGAAGCCGTCCGGGCCTACCAGCAGGCCGAGAAGACCCGCGGCGCCTTCCTGCACGACCAGCAGGCCCGCTTCTACGCCGAGATGAGCAACCCGGACGCCCCCGCGTGGAAGGTCTGGGAGCAGACCCGCGCCGAGCGCGAGGCCACCTACATGGCCGAGAACCGGGAGACCGCCGGTGCCGGTGAACGCGACGAGGACGACCTGTCCGGCGGCTACGAGAAGGTGGCCCTCGCCCTGATGCGGGCGATCGCCCGGGACGAGCGCACGACCCTGATCCTCAACGTCCGCAACCAGGGCACCCTGTCGGTCCTGGACACGGACGCCGTCATCGAGGTCCCCTGCCTCGTCGACGCCAACGGCGCCCACCCCGTCACCGTCGACCCGCTGCCCGGCCACGCCACCGGTCTGGTCTGCGCGGTCAAGGCGGTCGAGCGCGAGGTGCTGGCCGCCGCCGACTCCGGCTCCCGCGCCACCGCCGTGAAGGCCTTCGCGCTGCACCCGCTCGTCGACTCGGTCAACGTGGCCCGCAGGCTGGTCGAGGGCTACACCGAGGTCCACCCCGGGCTGGCGTACCTTGGGTGAACGCCCCTCGGTAAGCGCTTTCCCCCACCGCTTCCCGCCTGCTCGCTCTTCCCGCTTCCTGGAGACATCCCATGCATGACGAAAGCCGCCGGATCGAGGAGCGCGTGCAGCGCCTTCACGACCAGCGCATCAAGACCGCGATCTACGCGGCCACCGTCCCCTTCGAGGTCGAGGCCTGGCAGGCCCCGGGGGAGCCGGTCCCGTTCGAGGAGGCCGCCGACGCCTCGTACGCGCCGTTCGCGATGGGCACCCCCTGGGGCCCGCCCTGGGGCACCACCTGGTTCCGCATGCGCGGCCAGGTGCCGAAGGCGTGGGCGGGCCGCCGTGTCGAGGCCGTCATCGACCTCGGATTCGTGGGCGACTGGCCCGGCAACCAGGCCGAGGCCCTCGTCCACCTCACGGACGGCACCCCGCTGAAGGCCGTCAACCCGCTCAACCAGTACGTGGCGATCGCCAACCCGGCGACGGGCGGCGAGACGGTCGAGTACCTGGTCGAGGCCGCCTCCAACCCGGACATCCTCGCCGACAACTTCTCCAGGACCACCCCGCTCGGCGACATCCGCACCGCCGGGGACAAGCCGCTCTACACCTTCCGCAGCGCCGACATCGCCATCCTCGACGAGGAGGTCTGGCACCTCGACCTCGACGTCCAGGTGCTGCGCGAGCTGATGCTGGAGCTCGGCGAGCACGACCCGCGCCGGCACGAGATCGCGCACGCCCTCGACCGGGCGATGGACCTGCTGGACCTGGACGACGTCTCCGGCTCCGCAGCCGTCGTCCGCGAAGCGCTGAAGCCGGTGCTGTCCAAGCCCGCGCACGCCAGCGCGCACACGGTCTCCGGTGTCGGCCACGCCCACATCGACTCCGCCTGGCTCTGGCCGATCCGCGAGACCAAGCGCAAGACGTCCCGCACGTTCTCCAACGTCACGTCCCTGGCCGACGAGTACGACGACTTCATCTTCGCCTGCTCCCAGGCCCAGCAGTACGAGTGGGTCCGCGACCACTACCCCAAGGTCTGGTCCCGCATCCAGGAGTCGGTCAAGAAGGGCCAGTGGGCGCCGGTCGGCGGCATGTGGGTCGAGGCCGACGGCAACCTGCCCGGCGGCGAGGCCGTCGCCCGCCAGTTCATCCACGGCAAGCGGTTCTTCATCGAGCACTTCGGCATCGAGACCAAGGGCGTGTGGCTGCCGGACTCCTTCGGCTACAACGCGGCCTACCCGCAGCTCGCCAAGCTCGCCGGCAACGAGTGGTTCCTCACCCAGAAGATCTCCTGGAACCAGACCAACAGGTTCCCCCACCACACCTTCTGGTGGGAGGGCATCGACGGCACCCGGATCTTCACCCACTTCCCGCCGGTCGACACCTACAACGCCCGCTTCAGCGGCGAGGAGATGTCCCGCGCGGTCCGCAACTACCAGGAGAAGGGCGGCGCCAGCCGCTCCCTGGCCCCCTTCGGCTGGGGCGACGGCGGCGGCGGCCCCACCCGCGAGATCATGGAACGCGCCCGCCGGCTGGCGGACCTGGAGGGCTCCGCGAAGGTCGTCGTCGAACACCCCGACGAGTTCTTCGCCAAGGCCCGCGAGGAGTACCCGGACGCGCCCGTCTGGGTCGGCGAGCTCTACCTGGAGCTGCACCGCGCCACCTACACCTCCCAGGCCCGCACCAAGCAGGGCAACCGCCGCTCCGAGCACCTGCTGCGCGAGGCGGAGCTGTGGGCGACCACGGCCGCGCTGCACGCGCCGGGCTACGCGTACCCGCACGAGAAGCTGGACCGGCTCTGGAAGACGGTGCTGCTGCACCAGTTCCACGACATCCTGCCCGGCTCCTCCATCGCCTGGGTGCACCGCGAGGCCGAGGCCGAGTACGCCCGCGTGGCCCGCGAGCTCCAGGCCCTGACCGCCGAGGCGGTGGCCGCGCTCGGCTCCGGCACCACCCGCGTCTTCAACACCAGCCCCTACGACCGGGCCGAGGTCGTCCGCACCGCCGACGGCGCACCGGTGTACGTGGAGGTGCCCGCGAGCGGCTCCGCGCCCCTCGCCGACGCCGAGCCCCCGCAGCCGGTGACCGTGAGCGGCCGGGTGCTCGACAACGGACTGGTCCGCGTGGAGGTGGCCGACGACGGCACCCTGGCGTCCGTCCGCGACCTGCGCGCGGACCGCGAGGTCCTGGCCGACCCGGGCAACCTGCTCCGCCTGCACACCGACCTGCCCAACTACTGGGACGCCTGGGACATCGACAAGCACTACAAGAACCGCTACACGGACCTCCTCGACGCGTCCTCCGTCTCGGTCGTCGAGCAGGACCCGCTCATCGGAGCGATCCGCGTCGAGCGGGACTTCGGCAAGGGCTCGAAGATCACCCAGACGATCACGGTCCGCGCCGGCAGCCCGCGGATCGACATCGAGACCGACATCGACTGGCACGAGACCGAGAAGATCCTCAAGGCGGCCTTCCCGGTCGACATCCGGGCTCCGCACTCCTCCGCCGAGATCCAGTTCGGCCACATCCAGCGGCCCACCCACACCAACACCAGCTGGGAGGCGGCCCGCTTCGAGGTCTCCGGCCACCGCTGGGTGCACATCGGCGAACCCGGCTACGGCGTCGCCGTCATCAACGACTCCACCTACGGCCACGACGTCTCCCGCACGGTCCGCGAGGACGGCGGCACCACGACCACCGTCCGACTCAGCCTGGTCCGCGCCCCGCGCATCCCGGACCCCGAGGCCGACCAGGGCCGCCACCGCTTCACCTACGCGCTGCTGCCCGGCGCGACCATCGAGGACGCCGTCGCCGAGGGCTACGCCCTGAACCTCCCGCTCAGGGTGGCCGACGCGGCGGGTGCCCCCGCACCGGTCGTCTCCGTCGAGGGCGAGGGCGTGACCGTGGAGGCGGTCAAGCTCGCCGACGACGCCTCCGGCGACGTCGTCGTGCGGCTCTACGAGTCCCGCGGCGGCCGGGCCCAGGGCGTCCTGCGCACCGGCTTCCCGCTCGCCGGCGCGCAGATCACCGACCTGCTGGAGCGACCGCTTCAGGAGGCGAGCGTGGACGGCGACGGCGGTGTCCCCGTCACTCTGCGGCCCTTCCAGATCCTGACCCTGCGTCTGCGCAGGAGCTGACCCATGGCCATGCAGCCCTGGTTCACCGACGCCAAGCTGGGGATCTTCATCCACTGGGGCATCTACGCCGTCGACGGCGTCCAGGAGTCCTGGTCGTTCTACGACGACATCGTCCCCTACGACCGGTACATGTCCCAGTTCGACCGCTTCACGGCCTCCCGCTACGACCCGCGCGACTGGGCGAAGCTCTTCGCGCGGGCCGGAGCCAAGTACGCCGTGCTGACCAGCCGCCATCACGACGGCGTCGCCCTGTGGGACACGGCCTACGGCGACCTGAACGCGGGCCGCGACCTGATCGCCGGCTACGCCGACGCCCTGCGCGAGCAGGGCCTCAAGGTCGGGCTCTACTACTCGCACTCCGACTGGAGCCACCCCGACTACGCCTCCACCCGCAAGCCGGGCCGCCCGCCGGAGCTGGAGGACAACCGCTACTCCGAGGCCGCCGCCGAGGACGAGGACCTTGAGGCCTGGGAGAGGTTCCTCGCCTACCGCGACGGCCAGATCCGCGAACTGACCTCCCGCTACAAGCCGGACCTGCTGTGGTTCGACGGCGAGTGGGAGCGCAGCGAGGAGCAGTGGCGCATCCCCGACCTCGCCGCGCTCATCCGCTCCGAGGTACCGGACGCCGTCTTCAACGCCCGCATGCTCAGCGAGGGCGACTACGCGACGCCGGAACAGGGCGCCCCGGTCCTCCCGCCCGAGGGCCCCTGGGAGCTGTGCCTGACGATCAACGACTCCTGGGGTCACCAGCACCACGACCACCACCACAAGTCGGTCGACCAGCTGATCCGCTACTTCACCGAGACCATCGGCGGCGGAGGCAACCTGCTGCTCAGCGTCGGCCCCCGCGAGGACGGCACGATCCCCGCCGAACAGGCCGAGCGCCTGGAAGCGCTCGGCGCCTGGATCGCCCGGCACGCGGAAGCGGTGTACGGCACCGAACGGGGACTCCCGCCGGGCCACCACTACGGCCCGAGCACCCTCTCCAAGGACCGCCGCACCCTCTATCTGACCCTCTTCGACGCCCCGCGCGCCGAGATCAACGTGCGCGGCCTGCTCAGCAAGGTCCGCCGCGTCTCGGTCCTGGGCAGCGGCACGGAACTGACCCACAGCGTCACGGGCGGGCTCCACGAAACCCCCGGCATGCTGTGGATCGAACCTCCCGCCGCGCGGGACCTCGACCCGCACGCCACCGTTCTCGCCGTCGAACTGGACGGCGAACTGGAGCTGTACCGGGGTGGGGGCCGCTCCTGACTCGTGCTGGGGGCCGGTGACGTCCTCTGTCCGGCTACCGAGTCGGGTGGTGTGCGGCCAGGCCGGTGAGCGGCACCGCCTGAGCCGCCGGCGCCCCGAGGGAGTCGACCGGTCCGGCCGCTGAGGGCGTGGGCACCGCCGACAGCGGCTCCGTGACCTCCGGTCGCTGCTGCGGCAGTTGCACCGGCCGCAGCGGACGCGGTCCCGACACCACCGAGTAGTCCTGGCCCAGGAACGGCGGGACCACCTCGCCCGGGTCCTCGCCGAGCGCCAGCTGGACGGCGGCCCAGGGGGCGTTGACACCGCACAGCGACAGCTGGTGCAGGCCGCCGGCCGGGCGGGTGTTGACGTCCATCAGGACCGGCCGGTCGCCGAACATCCGGAACTGGATGTTGGACAGGTAGTGCAGACCGAAGCCCTCCGCGATCCGCCGGGCCGGGTCCAGCCACTGCTCGTGCAGCGTGAAGCCCCGGCGGCGGCCGTTCTTGGTGCGGCCGACGGCCAGCCGGATCCGATTGTCCGGACCGGTCAGACAGTCCACCGACACCTCGGGCTGCTCCAGGCGCGGCATCACCAGCCAGTCGACCGGCTCCTCGGCATGCTCCAGCGCCTCCAGCACCACATCGAGCGGGACGTACGGGCTGGGGAAACCGTTCAGGTGCATCAGCGAGAAGGGCGTGCGCGTGATCACCCGGAAGCCCACTCCGCCCGCCCCGGACGCCGGCTTGAAGCACGCCTTGTGCCCGGCGGCCTCCAACTCCTCGACGGCGACGACGAGTTCGTCACCCGAACGGACCCGCCACCACGGCGGCACCGGAGCACCGATCGCCTGGACCGCCTCGTAGGCGATCACCTTGTCGTGGAAGACGGCCACCGCCTCGGGCGGCGGGGCCAGCACCGCCGTACCGGCCGCCTCGAACTCGGCGCGGTGCGCCACGATCGCCGACTGGTGCAGCCGGGGCACGAACACGTCGATACCGCGCCGCGCGCACTGGTCCAGCGCGTACTCGACGTACCCGGCGGGGGAGAGGTTCTCGGGTTCCAGCTCGGCGGTGTCGGCGGCGGCCAGCACGGGGGAGTCGGGGTCGCCGTGCGTGGCATGGATCTCGACGGCCCGGTCGCTGGGATTTCTCCGCAGCTGATCCATGAAGAACACGTTCTCCGCGTACGTGCGGTTGAGCCAGACGCGTACGCGAGAGACCATGCAGGCCGCCTTTCACGGTTCGCGGGCAGGGCTCGGCGGCCCGTGCCCGGGCAGGATGAATGGAGGTACACCAAACCGCCCCTGCGAAAGGGAAGTTTTCAGCGGTGGTGTTGGGGCAGATCATACGGCCTCGGCGGCCGGTGTCGTGCAACACGCGAGTTACGGATCCGGATTTCCCGGCCGTCCGGCCGCCCTTGTCCCCGGGCGCGGTGATGTGATCTCGTGGTGGCGTTCGCGTCGGTGGGCGGAGGGGGACGAGGGGTGACGTCGACGGCCGGTGGTGCCGGACAACTGCTGGCCATCAGCGATCTGCACATCGGCTACCCGGAGAACCGCGCCCTGGTCGAAGGGATGCGGCCCGGGTCGGACGACGACTGGCTGCTCGTGGCCGGGGACGTCGCCGAGACCGTGGCCGATGTCCGCTGGGCCCTCAAGACCCTCGCAGGCCGCTTCCGCAAGGTCGTCTGGGTGCCCGGGAACCACGAGCTGTGGACCCATCCGAGCGATCCCGTCACCCTGCGCGGTGTCGCCCGGTACGACCACCTGGTCGAGCTGTGCCGGGACCTCGGCGTGACGACGCCGGAGGACCCCTACCCGGTCTGGGACGGGCCCGGCGGCCCCGTCGCCGTCGCGCCGCTGTTCCTGTTGTACGACTACTCGTTCCTGCCGGCCGGCTGTGCGACCAAGGAGCAGGGCCTGGCGTACGCCCGCGGCACGGGCATCGTGTGCACCGACGAGCATCTGCTGCACCCCGACCCGTACCCGAGCCGGGAGGCCTGGTGCCGGGCCCGGGTCGCCGAGACCGAACACAGACTCGCCGAACTGCCCGGCGACCTGCCCGTGATCCCCGTCAACCACTATCCGCTGCACCGGCACCCGATGGACGTTCTCTGGTACCCCGAGTTCGCCATGTGGTGCGGCACCGGCCTGACCGCCGACTGGCACCGCAGGTTCCGCGTCCACACGATGGTCTACGGCCATCTGCACATCCCCCGCACCACCTGGCACGAGGGCGTGCGCTTCGAGGAGGTGTCGGTGGGCTACCCCCGGGAGTGGCGCAAGCGGGCCGGGGAGCCGGGGCGGCTGCGGCGCATCCTGCCCGCGGAGGGCGAGGAACGGTGATCGAGGAACTGCTGCCGCAGACCGTCGTCACGGTGGAGGCGTACGGCGACGAGGGCGCGGACACACCGCTGTTCCCCGAGGAGGCGGCGCTCCTGACGCGGGCGGTCGCCAAGCGGCGCCGGGAGTTCGCCGCCGTCCGCTCCTGTGCCCGCCGGGCCATGGAGAAGCTCGGCGTGCCGCCGCAGCCGGTCCTGCCCGGTGAACGAGGCGCCCCGCGCTGGCCGGCCGGGCTGGCCGGCAGCATGACCCACTGCGACGGCTACTGCGCCGCCGCCCTGGTCCGCGCCACCGACCTGGCCTCCCTCGGCATCGACGCGGAGGTCCACGGGCCGCTGCCCGAGGGGGTCCTGCCCGCCGTGTCCCTGCCGGCCGAGGCCGAGCGCCTGCGACGGCTGGCAGCGCAGCGCCCCGACGTCCACTGGGACCGGCTGCTGTTCAGCGCGAAGGAGTCCGTCTACAAGGCGTGGTTCCCCCTCACGGGCAAGTGGCTGGACTTCGCGGAGGCCGACATCGAACTCTCCGCCGACCCGGGCGACCGGCCGCGCGGCACCTTCCGCGCCACGCTCCTCGTCCCCGGCCCCCGGGTCGGCGACCGCCGCCTGGCCCATTTCGACGGCCAGTGGACCGCCGCCCGGGGCCTGGTCACGACGGCGATCGCGGTACCGCACGACTGAGCCGGGCGATCACCCCGCGGGTCCTCGCTCGACACAGGGCCCGGCTGTCGGTGGTCGGTTGGAGGCCTGTCACTCGTCGTCGGTTCGGGGCCTGCCACCGGCCCCGGCTCCGGGTCGCCCCACCGGTTCCGGGGCCATGCCAGCCGCCCGGGGTGCCGGGTCGTGCCGCCGGCTCCGGCTTTCGGCGGTGCCAGCTGCCCCGGCTCGGGGTTCTGGGTCGTGCCGTCGGCTCCGGCTCCGGCCCGGGCCGGGCGTCGGTTCCGGGCCGTGCCACCTGCCCAGGCCGTGGCCGTGCCACCGGTTCCGGCCGGGGCACCGGCTCCGGGCCGTGCGGTCGGCCGCAGCCTCGGCCCGGGGGCGCGTCCTTCGGTCGGGGCCGGGCCGTCGGTGGTCGGCTCGGCACCGTTGCCCGGTGTCGGGTCAGGGGCCCGGCTGGGGGCACCAGTTCTGGAGCAGGCGGAAGAACGCCTCCTCGTTGCCGGTGAGGCCCGCTTGTTCGAGGGCCTCTTCCGCCTCGGCGAGGACGGCGGGCGGGACGACCGCGGGACGGGGGGCGCCGGGCGGGCCCGGCTCCAGGTCGAAGGCGGCCCGGACGGTGTGCAGCAGCCGCAGATAGGCCTGGACGGCGGTGCGTTCGCGGTCGGTCAGTACGGCGGTGGGCATCGGTCGGCTCTCCCCGTGTCGGAGTCATCGGTCACGCCCCGCACACAAGGGGCGCACCTCCAGCTTGCCGCCCACCACTGACAATCCGGCCCCGATGCCCGCCGGTTCGCCCGCTCGGCGGAGCAGAACCCCAGCTCAGCCCTGCGACCCCGGATACCCCAGCGACGCTTCGATCCGCCCCGCCAGGTGGTCCCGCTGCACCGGCCCCCGCGACGACGAACCCGCAAGCCACGCCCGGCACTTGCTGGCCAGCAGCAGCCCGAAGCTCTCCGCCTCCTTCTCGTCGTCGAGGTCGAAGCGGGTGCGCGCGGCGACCTTCAGCACCGTCTCCTGGAGGTCGGCGCCGTCGTGGAGCAGCCGGGCCGCGACGGCGGCGCCCTCGACGTGGTGGGAGCAGTGCCCCGCCTTCATGTGCCACAGCTCGTGGCCCAGGATCACCAACTGGTGGTCGGGAGCCGTGCGTTCCTCGATCACGACGAGGTCCTGCTCGGCCATGTCGAGCCACAGCCCGCTCGCGGTCCCGGGCGGGAAGGCGGCCGTACGGAAGTGGACGGGGCGACCCCGGCGTCTGCTCATCGCGTCGCACAGCGCGGCGTACAGCTCCTCGGGCCGCGCCGGCGCGGGGAGGGTCAGCTCCGCGACCAGTTCGCCGCACAGGCGGCGCATTTCCTTACCGATGCCCACAGTTCTCCCCACGGTCACGACTCGGGCCGCTTGACGCTCTCCAGGAGCATGTCCAGCCACTCCGCCACCTTGTCGCGGTGCTGGTCGGTGGGCAGCTGCGCGGCCCGCCAGGCGATGCCGCGCACGCCGTGGTCCTGCAGCAGCCGCTCCAGCGGGTCGTCGGCCGCCGCGGCCGCCTCCCGCTCGCGGTCGGCGAGCTTGTGGAGCAGTTCCTGCTCGGTGTGCTGGAGGGCGCTCACCAGCGCCTCGGGGTCCTCGGCCGTCAGGAACCCGGCATGCACCCGGAAGAACCGCTGGAGGGCGTCGCAGTGCTCCATGGTCGGCCGCCGGTCGCCGTTGATGAGGGCGCCGGCCTGCTGCCGGGACATACCCGCGCCGTCGGCGATCTCCTGCTGGGTGTACTTGCGGCCGTTGGGCTTGAGCCGGGTCCGGCGCAGCAGGTCCAGGCGCTGCAGGAACCGGGCCTGCACATCGGGTTCGCCCGCCGGCCGGCCGCCGAGCAGGGCCTTGACCACGGGCTCCGGGACGCCGGAGGCGACGGACAGCCGGCCGATGTCGAAGACCTCGGCCTGCGGCACGCCGAGCCGGTCGGCGAGCGCGGTGACACGGGAGACGACGGCCGCCAGCACGGCCATCGGCGTGGCGCCCGGACCTTCGACGAAGCCACCCGTCACCGACAGATCTCCTACGTCTCTCACAGGCTTCTCACAAGTGGATGCCGTGACCTACCCCGGCGTGAACTTCCCGGAGCGTAGCCGGTGGTTCGAACTCACATCCAGGTCTCGCCACAACTGTGGCCAATTTCAGCCGTCAACCAGCATGAAATGCCACGATAGTTGACACGCCTCAACTCCGGGCACCAGGATCGGGGCGCCGCGTCAGGGCCGCACAGGCAAGAGGGGTGACCTCCCGATGGCATATCAGGCAGGAGGGCAGCGGCCGGCACCGCGGCCCGTCCCCGAGACTTCCGACGTCCAGGCCTACCTGGAGGACTACGCCGGGCTTCTGGAGGCCGTTTCCTTCCCCTCGCTCGTCGTCGACCACGGCTGGGACGTGGTGCTGGCCAACAGCGCCTTCCGGTCACTTTTCGGTGGTGTCGGCCCGCACCCGACGGCCATGCCGGGCGACAACTTCCTCAGATTCGTGCTGTTCCACCCCGACGCCCCCACGGTGCTCGGCGACCACGAGGCGAGCTGGTGCCTGCCGATGCTCGCGCACTTCGCGCGGACCGTGGAGGGCCACGGCCCCGACCACGGCCTCCAGGCCATCCGCCGCGACATCGCCCAGGACCCGATCATGGATGCCGCCTACCGGCACGGCCTGCCGCACTGGATCCGCTCGGTCGGCGAGAGCGCCGTCGAGCAGGACGGTGCCGTACGGCCGCTGCTGCACCCGGATCCGCGCTGGGGCGCCACCGACTGCCGGATCGTCGTCGAGACGTCCAGGGCGCTCGAGGAACTGGGCTGCGCCCGGCTCACGTTCGTGCTGCGCGAGGCCCGCCGCACCCCGTCCCGGGACCGCCGGACCCGCCGTACCGCCTCCCATCTGAGAGTCGTCCCGGCGTCCCACTGAGCCCCGCGCCGGTTGCCCGTCGTCACAGCACCGCGTCTCCACCTCACCGCGTCACACAGCACCGCACCGTCGGCGTTCGCCCCATTCCCCGGCAGTGTGGTGTGTGACATAGTACTGGCGTGAGCGAGCCGCTGACCTGCGATGTCGTGGTGGTCGGTGCCGGAGTGGTGGGCGCCGCCTGCGCCCTGTACGCGACCCGCGCGGGCCTGGACACCGTCGTGCTGGACCGCGGCCCCGTGGCCGGCGGCACGACCGGCGCCGGAGAGGGCAACCTCCTCGTCTCCGACAAGGAGCCCGGGCCCGAGCTCGACCTGGCCCTGCTGTCGGCCCGGCTGTGGGCCGAACTGGCCGAGGAGGGGCTGGGGAAGGCGGTCGAGTACGAGGCAAAGGGCGGGGTCGTCGTCGCCGGCACCGGCGAAGTGCTGGCCGGGCTGGAGGGACTCGCCGCCGGGCAGCGCGCGGCCGGGGTGGAGGCGGTCCCGGTGCCGCCCGACCGGCTCCCCGACCTGGAGCCCCACCTGGCCCCCGGCCTCGCGGGCGGCGTGCACTACCCGCAGGACGCCCAGGTGATGCCCGCCCTGGCGGCGGCGCACCTCCTGCGCGCCTCGAACGCCCGGCTGCTCACCGGCCGTGAGATGACCGGGGTGCTGCGCGGCTCCGACGGTGCGGTGCGCGGGGTGCGGACAGACCGGGGCGACGTCCACGCCCCGGCCGTCGTCAACGCGTCCGGCACCTGGGGCGGCGAGGTGGCGGCCCGCGCCGGGGTGTCGCTGCCGGTGCTGCCCCGGCGAGGTTTCGTCCTGGTCACCGAGCCGCTGCCGCCCCGGATCCGGCACAAGGTGTACGCCGCCGACTACGTGGCCGACGTCGCCAGCGACTCGGCGGCCCTCCAGACCTCCCCGGTGGTCGAGGGCACCCCCGCCGGGCCGGTCCTCATCGGCGCCAGCCGCGAACGGGTCGGCTTCGACCGGTCGTTGTCGCTCCCGGCGCTGCGGGCGCTGGCGGAGGGCGCCACGCGGCTCTTCCCGTTCCTCGCCGGCGTCCGGGCCATACGGACGTATGCCGGCTTCCGGCCGTATCTGCCGGATCATCTGCCCGCGATCGGCCCCGACCCCCGGGCGCCCGGACTGCTGCACGCCTGCGGGCACGAGGGCGCGGGCATCGGTCTGGCCACCGGCACCGGGCAGCTGATCGCCCAGGTGCTGACGGGGCGGACGCCCGACCTGGATCTCGGTCCGTTCCGGCCCGACCGCTTTCCCGAGGAGGCCAAGTGAATCCCCTGGAACTGGCGGGGGCCAGGCCCGGCCCCGCCTTCACGGTCACGTTCGACGGGCGGCCGGTCGAGGCGCTGCCCGGCCAGACGGTCGCCGCCGTGCTCTGGACGGCGGGCGTCACCTCCTGGCGCACCACCCGGGGCGAGGGCCGTCCGCGCGGGGTGTTCTGCGGGATCGGCGTCTGCTTCGACTGCCTGGTGACCGTCAACGGCCGCCCCAACCAACGCGCTTGCCTGCTCCCGGTGCGGCCGGGAGACGTGATCGGCACGCAGGAGGGGACGGGCCATGCGGAGGCGGACCACATGGGGGCGAACGACGGGGGAGACGGCCATGCGGACTGAACTCGCCGTGATCGGCGCCGGACCGGCCGGGCTGGCCGCGTCGCTGGCGGCCGCCGCGCGCGGCATCCGGGTCGCGCTCGTCGACGCGGCGACGCAGACCGGCGGGCAGTTCTACCGCCAACCCGCCGCCGGACTCGCAGCCGGACGGCCCGAGGCGCTGCACCACCGGTGGCGGACCTGGGAGCGGCTGCGGGACGGCCTCGCCGCCCGTTCCGTACGCGTGCTGACGGATCATCACGTGTGGTGCGTGGAACGGACGTCCGGCGGCTTCACCGTGCACGCGCTGCTCGGCCCGGAGCAGGAGGAACCGGCCGAGGTGCACGCCCGTGCCGTGCTCCTGGCCACCGGCGGATACGAACACGTGCTGCCCTTCCCCGGCTGGAACCTGCCGGGCGTCGTCACCGCCGGGGGCGCCCAGGCCATGCTCAAGGGCGGCCTGGTGGTGCCGGGGCGCCGGGCCGTCGTGGCAGGGACCGGGCCGCTGCTGCTGCCCGTGGCGGCCGGGCTCGCGGCGGCCGGCGTCGAGGTCGCCGCGCTCGTCGAGTCCACGGGCGCCGCGCGCCTGGCCCGCCACGGCCCGGCCCTGGCCGGCAAGCTCCCGGAGGGCGCCGCCTACGCTGCCCGGCTGCTGCGCCACCGCGTGCCGGTCCTGGCCCGCCACACCGTCGTCCGCGCCCACGGCGACGACCGGCTGACCGGCGTCACGGTCGCCGCCCTCGACACCGCCGGACGCGTCCGGCCCGGCACCGAGCGGCGGCTGGCCTGCGACACCCTGGCCGTCGGCCACGGCATGCTCCCGCACACCGATCTGGCGGAGGGCCTCGGCTGTCGCCTGGACGGGCTCGCGGTGGCCGTCGACACCGAGCAGCGCACGGACGTACCCGGCGTGTGGGCGGCCGGCGAGTCCACCGGAATCGGCGGCGCGGCCCTCGCCCTCGCCGAGGGGCACATCGCCGGGTGCTCCGCCGCCGCATCCCTGCGCGGCACCGCCCCCACCCCGGCACCCGCCGCCCTCACATCCCGTACCAGGCACAGGAGTTCGGCAGCCGCACTCGACGCCGCCTACGCGCCGCCCGCGCACTGGCCCGAGCAGGTCACCGACGACACCCTGGTCTGCCGCTGCGAGGAGGTCACCGCCGGTGCCGTGCGCGACGCACTGGCCCTCGGCGCGGGCGACGAGCGGACCGTGAAGCTGCTGACCCGGGCCGGCATGGGCTGGTGCCAGGGCCGGATGTGCGCCGTCGCCGTCGCGGGTCTCGCCGGCCGCCCGCCCACCCCGTCCCGAAGGCCGTTCGCCCGTCCCGTGCCGCTCGGAGTCCTCGCACGGCAACACACCCAGGAGGAACCGTCATGACCGACCACCGCCCCTGGCGCGGCGTCCTCGTCGCCACCGCGCTCCCACTGAACGACGACCTCTCCGTGAACTACGACAAGTACGCCGAGCACTGCGCCTGGCTGGTCGAGAACGGCTGCGACGGCGTCGTGCCGAACGGCTCCCTCGGCGAGTACCAGGTGCTCACCCCCGAGGAGCGTGCCCGGGTGGTCGAGACGGCCGTCGCCGCGATCGGCGGGCAGCGCGTCATGCCCGGCGTCGCCGCGTACGGGTCCGCCGAGTCCCGGCGCTGGGCCGAGCAGGCGGGCGAGGCGGGCTGCCGGGCGGTGATGCTGCTGCCGCCCAACGCCTACCGCGCCGACGAGCGTTCCGTCCTCGCCCACTACGCCGAGGTCGCGCAGGCGGGCCTGCCGGTCGTCGCCTACAACAACCCGATCGACACCAAGGTCGACCTCGTGCCGGAGCTGCTCGCCCGGCTGCACGGCGAGGGGTACATCCGGGCGGTGAAGGAGTTCTCCGGAGACGTCCGCCGGGCCTACCGCATCGCCGAACTCGTCCCCGAACTCGACCTGCTGATCGGCGCGGACGACGTCCTGCTGGAGCTGGCCGTCGCGGGAGCCAAGGGCTGGGTGGCCGGCTACCCGAACGCGCTGCCGCAGGCGTCCGTCGAGCTGTACCACGCGGCCGTCGACGGCGACCTCGACACCGCGCGGCCCCTGTACCGGCAGCTGCATCCGCTGCTGAGGTGGGACTCGCGCGTGGAGTTCGTCCAGGCCATCAAACGCTCCATGGACCTGGTCGGCCGCCACGGCGGACCCTGCCGGCCGCCGCGCATGCCGCTGCTGCCCGAGCAGGAGGCCGCCGTCCGGGCCGCCACCGAGAAGGCCGTCGCGGCCGGACTCGCCTGACGAAGGACCGATCATGCGCAGCAGACTCGTCCTGCACGCCGTCGACTCGCACACCGAGGGCATGCCGACCCGCGTCATCACCGGCGGCATCGGCACCATCCCCGGCGCCACCATGAACGAGCGGCGGCTGTACTTCCGTGAACACCGCGACGACATCAAGCAGTTGCTGATGAACGAGCCGCGCGGCCACTCCGCCATGAGCGGCGCGATCCTTCAGCCGCCGACCCGGCCCGACTGCGACTGGGGCGTCGTCTACATCGAGGTCTCCGGCTATCTGCCGATGTGCGGGCACGGCACGATCGGCGTGGCGACCGTGCTCGTCGAGACCGGCATGGTCGAGGTCACCGAGCCCGTCACCACCATCCGGCTCGACACCCCGGCGGGCCCGGTCGTCGCCGAGGTGGCCGTGACGGACGGCGCCGCCACGTCGGTCACCCTGCGCAACGTGCCCTCCTTCGCCGTCGGCCTCGACCGCGAGGCCACCCTCGCCGACGGCCGGAGGGTGACGTACGACCTCGCCTTCGGCGGCAACTTCTACGCCGTCCTGCCGCTGGAGCGCTTCGGCCTGCCCTTCGACCGGTCCCGCAAGGACGACATCCTCCGGGCCGGCCTGTCCCTCATGGCCGCCGTCAACGCCGAGGACCCGCCCGTCCACCCCGAGGACCCGTCCATCCACGGCCTCCACCACGTGTACCTGGCCGCCCCCGGCTCGACCGCCCGCCACTCCCGGCACGCCATGGCCATCCACCCCGGCTGGTTCGACCGCTCGCCCTGCGGCACGGGCACCAGCGCCCGCATGGCACAGTTGCACGCCCGCGGCGAACTCCCGCTGCACACCGAGTTCGTGAACGAGTCCTTCATCGGCACCCGGTTCACCGGCCGACTGCTCGGCACCACCGAGGTGGCCGGCCGCCCGGCCGTGCTGCCCAGCTTCTCCGGACGCGCCTGGATCACCGGCACCGCCCAGTACCTGCTGGACCCCGAGGACCCGTTCCCGGCGGGGTTCGTCCTGTGAGCCGCACCCCCGCGCTGCCCGTGCTGGGCAGCAGGAAGCCCAGCCACCGGGAGCGGGTCGCGGACGCGCTGCGGGCCGCCCTGATCGCCGGCGAGCTGCTCCCCGGCGAGGTCTACTCGGCCCCGGTCCTCGCCGCCCGCTTCGGCGTCTCCGCCACCCCCGTGCGCGAGGCCATGCTCGACCTCGTCAGGGAAGGCCTCGTCGCCACCGTGCCCAACAAGGGCTTCCGGGTCACGGCGGTCTCCGAGAAGCAACTCGACGAGTACACCCACATCCGGGCGCTGATCGAGATCCCCACCACGGCGGGCCTGGCGGCCACGGCCGACCCGGCGGCGCTGGAGGCGCTCCGGCCGGTCGCCCAGGAGATCGTCACCTCCGCCGCGGCCGGCGACCTCATCGCCTACGTCGAGGCCGACCTGCGCTTCCACCTCGGCCTGCTGGCCCTCGCGGGCAACGGCCATCTCGTCGACGTCGTACGGGACCTCAGGCGCCGCTCCCGGCTGTACGGACTGACCGCGCTCGTCGAGCAGGGGCGGCTGGAGGCGTCGGCCAAGGAGCACCTGGAGATCCTGGACGCGCTGCTCGCCCGGGACGAGGAGGCCGTACGGGCCGTAATGCCCCGGCATCTCGGGCACGTCCGGGGCATGTGGGCGGGCCCCGCCGGACCCTGACGCCTGCTCGCCGCCCCGGCGCCGGACCGGGACGGCGAGGGGCCCGCGAGGCGCCGGCGGCCGGTCACAGGTCCAGCACGAGCCGCTTGCCACGGCAGCGGGACACGCAGATGAGCATGGTCTCGCCGGCCGCGCGTTCATCGTCGGTGAGCACCGAGTCACGGTGGTCCGGCTCGCCCTCCAGCACGTCGGTCTCGCAGGTGCCGCAGGTGCCCTCGGTGCAGGAGTAGAGCACCTCGACACCGGCCTCGCGCACGGCGTCCAGGACGGACACGTCCGGCGCCACGGTGAGCGTCCTGCCGCTGCGCGCCAGCTCCACCTCGAACTCGGTGGTGCCGCCCGTCTCCTGCTCCTTCGGCCGGAACCGCTCGACGCGCAGCACTCCGGACGGGCAGCGCTTCTCGACCGCGTCCAGCAGCGGGCCGGGGCCGCAGCAGTAGACGAGCGTGCCCTCGGGTACGTCGTCCAGCACCGGGGCCAGGTCCAGCAGCCCCGTCTCGTCCTCGGGCGCGATCGTCACCCGGTCGCCGTACCGGGCCAGTTCCTCGCCGAACGCCATCGACCGGCGGGTGCGCCCGCCGTACAGCAGCGTCCACTCGGCGCCCGCCGCCTCGGCCGCCGCCAGCATCGGCAGGATCGGGGTGATGCCGATGCCGCCCGCGACGAAGCGGTAGCGGGAGGCGGGCTCCAGGCCGAAGTTGTTCCGGGGCCCGCGCACCCGGACCTGGTCGCCCTGCCCCACCCGCTCGTGCACATGGGCCGAACCGCCCCGGCCGTCCGGCTCGCGCAGCACCGCGATCCGCCACGCCGACCGGTCCGCCGGATCGCCGCACAGCGAGTACTGCCGCTCCAGCCCGGGGCCGAGCACGACGTCGATGTGCGCGCCCGGCTCCCACGCCGGGAGCGGCTCGCCGAGCGGGTGGCGCAGGGTGAGGGCGAGCACGCCGTCGGCGGCGAACTCGCGCCGCTCGACGACGAGTCCGGCTTCGTACACGCTCATGAACTGTTCCCTCGCGGCTCGTCGACGTCATGCCCCTGCGGGTGGGCGAGCATCCACTCCCACATCTCCACCGGGTCCTGCGCGGTGTGCTCACGGCCGCAGTGGCAGGTGCCGTGCAGGACGTCGGTGCCGGGCAGCCAGTCGATGCGGTAGATCTCGCCGGTCGGGCTGCTCACTGGACCTTCTCCACGGGCTTCTCGCCCTGCTCCACCAGCCGGGCGAGGATACGGCGGGCGGCCAGACCACCGGTGTCGATGTTGATGCTCAGCTCCTGGTAGCCGGTGCGCTCGGTGCCGAGGGTCTTCTGCAGCAGGTTGAGGGCGGTGACGTCCTGCATCACGACCGTGTGGTTGTTGCCGCGCAGGAACTCCGTGACCTCGGCGTCGTCCGTCGCCCAGTCGCGCGAGACGGCCCAGAAGTCGTATACCTTGCCGTCGCCCGAGGGGGTGATCGCGTACGTGATCTCGGTGTGGAAGCCGTTCGGGTCGCTGCCGTCCGGCTTGGGCAGCACACCGACCGGGGCGATGCGGCTGTGCAGCAGATACAGGCAGGGCGCGTGGTACTCGATGTCCTGCCAGCGGGTGATCCGGCCCGTGATGCCGGTGGACTTGGCGTAGAACGGCGGGCACGCGGCGTCGTCCATGTGCCGGCTCACCCGGACGATCCCGGCGCCCTCGTCGACCTCCGTCGTGATCGGCGTCTCGGCGACCTCGGGGGTGCCGATGTACCCGCCGTGCAGATACGTCTCGTGCGACAGGTCCAGGAGGTTGTCGACGAGGAGTCCGTAGTCGCAGTCGATGGGCTCCATGCCGCGCACGGTGACCCAGCCGGGGGAGTCGAGGTGCCTGGCCCGCGGGATGTTCTGCGGATCGGCGAGCGCCGGGTCGCCGATCCACACCCAGATCAGCGAGTCCTGCTCGACGACCGGGTAGGAGGCGACCCGGGCCGTGCGCGGCACCCGCTTCTGCCCCGGCACGTACACGCACGTACCGGTCGTGTCGTACGTGAACCCGTGGTACCCGCATACGATCCGGTCGCCGTCGAGGCGCGTCGGGGCCTCGGACAGCGGGTACCGGCGGTGCACACACCGGTCGTGCAGCACGACCGGAGTGCCCTCCTCCTCGGTCCGGTAGAGCACGAGCGTCTCACCGAGGATCGTCCGTCCGAGCAACTCCCGCCCGACCTCGTGACTGTAGGCGGCGACGTACCACTGGTTCCTTGCGAAGGCGGTCGTGTGAGGCATCGTTGCGGCTCCCGTCTCTCTGCTGTGATGGCATCGTCCGGAAGCGCGCTGCTGTGCCGCAATACCTCTTCCGCCTCGCGGAAGGGGATCGGTGAAAGGCCTGTTCAGAGCGCGCATTCCTTCGCGGGGCCGAGTTGGGATGGGCTCGGGCCATCCCGTCGCGCCGTGCCTACAGCGGTGGGCTGTGTGTCCACTTCAGTGCTGTCGACTTACGAAGCTGATCCCTATCGGGGCATTTGCGGTGATTCAATTTCTGTAATTCGTTGGTACAGCGGCAGAAGTTGCATCACTGCTGATCAGACATGGTTCTAGCCGTGTATCGGAGCCGTGGGGTCGAATCCGGGTCGAATTCGCCGTGCTTTTGCCGCTGCAGCGCATAAGTGCAGGTCAGGGGATTGGTAGACCGCGGCAACGCGACTGTTCGAACGCACCGGCTAGGGGCAGTCCAGCTCGCTCTCACGCTGAGGACCCTCGTGATGGGTGTCAGGCGGGTTGTTGCGCAGGCGACAAGCTCGTTCGTCGCCGACTTGGATGCCGCTTCATTGGCGCGGGTCCGGTTGGGCTACGGAATTCCAGCGTCGGCGTCAGCAGGTACTCGACGGCCTCCCGTTTCGGATCGGCGATGCGGTCGAGCGATGGCTGATCAAGAACGGCGTTGGCTCAGATGCGGCCCGCGTCCCACTTGATGTTCTCCGGAGCGGCCCCGATCTGTAACCCGGCGTCGGCACAAGATCGTGTGGTGAGCGTCTAGTGCTGGATTCCTCTTTTGCTGGGTATATGTCCTGGTGGCGGGGTGTTCGGCTGCTCGGGGGCGGGTGCTGGCTGGTGGTGTTACGGGCACGGCCGAGCCGTGACGAAAGCGAGGAAGAGCTCGTGCATCGACTGGCGCGAGCACGTAAGGCTCCTCGTGATCTGGTCATGCGGGCGCGGATGATCGAGCTGAGCTGGTCCGGACAGCGAGTGCCTGCCGTCGCGGATGAGTTGAGGTGCAGTCCCAAGACGGTCCGCCGCTGGCTGCACCGGTTCGACCGCTTGGGCCTGGACGGCTTGGAGGACCTGGGCGGTCAGGGCCGCAAGCGTCGGATCACCGAAGCGGAGCGCTCCAGGGTCATCGGCCTGGTCAAACAGCCACCACCGGGCCGGCTGACGGTGCGGGCGGACGGTGAGTTGGCCGCGGCGGATGAGTCCGGGCCGCCGGAGTGGACCCTGGACGCACTGGCTGCTGAGGCACAGCGGCTGGGCATCGAAGTCAGCCGCAGTCAGGTCCGTCGGATCCTGCTGACCGAGGGGGTGCGCTGGCGCCGCACCCGGTCCTGGACCCGCTCGAAGGACCCGGAGTTCGAGGGAAAAGGACCAGGATCATCGGGCTTTACACCTGCCCGCCCGAGGGCGCCACGGTCGTCTCCGCCGAGGAGCTCGGACCGGTGATCCCTCGCGCGTTTCCGCCGGCGCCGGGCTGGTCGCCGGACGGTCACCAGGTGGCCAACAGCAGGGCGGCGGTTCCGCCGGCGGGTCCGCTGCCGATGACGAGAACATCGGGGAAGAAGGTACCGGGCCGCAAACGACACATCGTGACCGACACGCTCGGTCTGCTCCTGGTCGTCGCGGTCACCGCCGCGAACATGGGCGACCGGGACGCCGCGGCGGGCCTGCTGAGGCGGCTGCGCCGTCTGCACCGCGACATCACCCTCGTCTGGGCCGACGGCGGCTACACCGGCGGCCTCGTCGGCTGGTGCCGGGACAAAATCGCTCTGACCTTGGAGATCGTCAAGCGCACCCTATCGGGGTGTGACGCGTTTCAACGCCAAGGCAACTGTGCGGACTTCGGATGCCAGGCTCGGTCACGCGCCATCGCGCTTGGTGATCGCCTCGCCGGCGGAGAACTGGAGCGTCCAGATGTTGCCGTGGTGCGGGTACTTCGCGACCATGGTGGCCACCATTTCCTTGGCGTCCTTGGCGTCCTTGGAGGCAGCCGCGAAGTCCTGGATGTATGAGCGGGTCTGGGCGATCATGGTGTCCACCGCGTAGTCGTCCCCGTCGGGCCTGCGGTGTCCAGACACGATCATGCGCGGCCGCAGGCTTTCCACGGTGTCGACGGTGTCGAGCCAGTCCTGCCACTCCTCGGGTGTCGACAGGCCGAGCATCGGGTGGATCTCGTTGTAGATGGAGTCACCGGCTACGACGACGCCGATCTCGGGAATGTGCACAATGCCCGTGGGGTGGATGTCTGCCTGCTTCGCCTCGATGATGTGCAGGGGCGATCCGTCGACGTACAGCGTGTCGCCTTCGATCGGCTCCGGAAGCGGTCCCGCCATGACGCAGGTATCGCCGAACAGCATGCGCCACTGATCGATCTGGAACTGCATGGTCTGCTTCATGGACTCGACCACATGGGGCAGCGCCACAGCCTTCGCCTCCGGGAACCGCTCCAGGAGCGGTCCGAGGCCCAGGTAGTGATCAGCGTGATCGTGGGTGATGTAGATCGTCGTGAGCTTCTTGCCGGTCCGCTCGATCAGGTCGCCGAGGTCGCGGACGTCCTCCTTGAGGTAGAGCGCGTCGATCAGGACCACCTCGGTGGCGCCGCTCACGAGGGTGGCCGTGGTGGGTGAGAAGGTGCCGTCCGGCAGGCCCGGAAGCTTCTCGACGGGAATATTCGGCCAGCGACCGACGAAGACCGTCGCGCGGATGGGTGCGGCCGGCGTGGAGTGGGCGTCAGTGGTCACGGGATATCTCCGGTTGCGGGGGCATCGGCCGACGCGGCATCGCGCACGCCGGCAGGCGAAGTCACGTCAAGAACTTGACCTGAATCGCATGCGTACGCGGGTGCGCGCGCGTGGGGGCGCTGTCGGTGACTCATGGAACGGGTGCGCCGAGCGTTGGAACGCGAGCGCCACGGTGCTCCGGATCACTCACGCGCCAAGGGCGATCGCGGAGATCGGAGCGGCGTTCTCCCGCCGGTGCCGAACCGCGAAGATGGATGGGGTTCCGGGGCCCGCACGGTGGACAGGCCCCACGGGACCTCGGTCAGCCGGCCGGCTGCTCGTAGGGCACCGGTCGGTTTTCCTTGGCCCAGAGCTTCTCGACGGCGGACTCGGCAGGGGGCGGAACAAGGCCCTGGGTGCGCCACAGGTCCATGGGGGTCTCGTTGAGGTGGACCTCCCAGTCGTAGCCGCGGTCCTTGACGAAGGGCGCCAGCTTCTCCTCGATGGCCTCCATGCACATGGCCCGGATCGCGGGGTCGTCCATCTGCCGGGCGATGTGGTCCACGCGGATCCGTACGAAGTTGTCGTTCGCCTTGCCGCCGACGTACATCGTGTTCGCCGGCATGTCCTTGAACAGGACGACGACGTAGAACTTGGGCAGGTTGACGTAGTCCACGTAGAGCGAGGTGATCCTCTCGGACAGTTGTTCCTTGTCCGCCGGGGTGAAGGCGTTCTCGGGGGTGAAGATCTCCCAGTACGGCATGGCGGCTCCTTGCGGGATGGATGGGGGAGACGCGCTTCGTCGACGCGGCCGACGAGGGGGCTTCAGGCCTGGAGGTGCTTGACGAAGTGGTCCCGTGCGGCCGCCGAGAGTTCCTCGAAGCCGGGTCCGTGTAGTCTGCTTCGCTGAAACAAGCCAGCACTTGCCCTGAAGCGACAAGGATTTGTCCTTGCGTGACACCGATCTTCCCATCCGGTGCTCTACCCTGCGGGGGCTGTCCGCACTCTTCACTGAGTCCGGTGGCTCGGGGCCGGAACTCCTCGCGGCATACGGCTTCGACGAGGCGTCGATCGCCGAGGGGGAGTCGTTCGTCAGCCTCCGACTGGCCGTGCGCGTTCTCGAGGAAGCGGCCGACCGGTTCGCGCTTCCGGACCTCGGGTTGCGGCTGGCGGCGCAGGAGGATCTGCATGTGCTGGGACCGCTGGCCATCGCGATGGAAAACTCACGCACTATCGGCGAGGCCGTCGAATACGCGAGCCGGTACCTGTTCGTATACAGCCCGGCCCTCTCGCTCGAGGAGACCGATGATCCGCTGGGAATTCCCGGTGTGGCCGGGCTTCGCTACGCGGGCACGACCGTCAACGCATCCCCACAGGCGATCGACTACGGCATTGGTATCGTTCACCGCGTTCTGAAGCTGATCAGCGGTGACACACCCTATGGACTTCGCTCGGTTCTGCTGCCACACGCCCCCCTGGCACCGGAAAGCTCCTATCGGGAGTACTTCGGAGCGGCGGTCAGATTCGATGCACCGAGCGCGGTTCTGCGCGTCCCGGGCCACCTTTTCTCGACCCCGGTCAGCGGAGGCAGCGACCTCCTCCGCGACATTGCGGTGGACCATCTTGAGACGCACTTCGGCCACCAGCACGTGCCGATGGCGGGCCTGGTCGCAGCGATTCTCGACGAACACCTCGGATCCCGCGATCCGGACCTGTCGGCAGTGGCGCGGCTGCTCAGTCTCCACCCGCGTTCACTGCAGCGGTGCCTGTCCAGGGAAGGGACGACCTTCTCCGGCGTCGTCGATCGCGTACGCAAGAGTAAGGCCCTGGACTTGATCACTACGACCGATCTGTCCTTCTCGCAGATTGCGACCAGACTGGGGATGCACGAACAGTCAAGCCTCACTCGTGCGGTACGCCGGTGGTTCGGCTCGTCACCTTCCCGACTGCGACGCGAAGGCCAGCAGCTGGAAGGCCGGTCCGCCCTGATTGACTGAGCGTGCTCCGCGAGAAGGAAAACCCCCAGCCAGACCCCCCTCCGGCAAGCCGATTCGGCGCTTCATTCGCGGAATCAGAGGTGAAGATTGCCAATCACCTTTGTAATCATCTGACGGGGCGTCAAACTTGACAGTGCCTCTACGGCACCTGAGTTCCGCACCTGGGGGGAGTTCATGGCACGCAAGCCGTCGGCCGAGCGACGCCGGCAGCTGACCGAGGCGGCCCTCCGCGCGATGACCCGGGTCGTCGTCCCCCCACGACGACGACCCGGTCCATCGCGGCCGAGGCAGGCGTCTCTCTGAGCGTCTTCCACTACTGCTTCGACTCCAAGCAGGCCCTGATCGAGTCGGTCATCACGACGGTCACGGACCACTTCGTCGACGTGGTGCGCGAGGCGATCCAGCCGCAGTCCACCCTCCAGGAGACGATCAGGGCGGGCTTCAGGGCGTACTGGGATCATGCGGCGGCCCATCCGGGCGAGCACATGCTGACGTACGAACTCACCCAGTACGCCCTGCGCGAGCCGGAGTTCACACATCTGGCCCGCCGGCAGTACGAGCTGTACACCGACACGTACGCCGAACTGCTGGAGCAGTTGCGCGGGACCATGGGCTTCGAACTGGGCGTGCCTGTACCGGTGTTGGCCGGATATCTGGCCGCGATGACGGACGGGCTGACGCTCAACTTCCTGGCCCTGGGCGACGAGAAGACCTGTGTGGACATCATCGACACTGTCACCGGCCATGTGGCCGCCCTCGTACGGGAGCAGAGCGTGCGGGAGTCCCCCGCGCCCTCTACGGGGCTACTGTCAGCAGCCGTTCGGCGTGCTCGGTGAGGTACTCCTCCCGCTGCTTCGCGCTCGCCTCCCCCGGGGCCCGTGCGACGAACGGCGGGAGGACGTCGAAGCCGAGGCAGCGCAGGATGCCGTGCTGGATGGACCAGAGGGCGCGGTCGAGGTCGCCGTCGGTGCTGTCGGGGTCGTACAGGCCCGACGGGGCGCCTGTGGTCGTGCACACCAGGGCGCGTCTGCCCTTCAGGAGGCCGGTGTCGTAGGCACGTCCCTCTCCGTAGGCGAAGCCGCGAGCCATCGTGCGGTCGATCCAGCCCTTGAGGATGGCCGGCATTCCGGACCACCACAGCGGGAACTGGAGGATCATCAGATCGCACCGGGCGACCTTCTCCTGTTCCGCGAGGACGTCGGGCGGGGTCTCCCGCGCCGCCGACACGCGTTCCTGCTCGGCGACGACGTCCAGGAAGTCGGGGTCGGTCCAGACCCCGGGGAAGTCCTCGGCGTCGACCGCCGACTTCCAGCCGAGCCGGTACAGGTCGCTGACCACGACCTCGTGCCCGGCGCCCTTCAGTGCGTCCACGGCCCTGACCTTCAACGCGCCGTTGAATGAGCAGAGTTCGGGGTGGGCGAAAACGATCAGTACGTTCACCGTGGGGGGTCTCCTCAGATCGTCCGTGCTGCGCTGCGCCGTTCGGACTGAGTCGCTCTGTTCAATTGGTGGTCGGTCTGTTCGTTCTGTTCCTGTTCCTTTTCAGCTCTTCAGTTGCCGGTCCGTCCCGGGCCGGGCACTGTCAATTTTGACGCCCTGTCAGATGATCACAAAGGTGATTGGCGATCTTCACCTCTGATTCCGCGAATGAAGCGCCGAATCGGCCTGCCGGAGGGGGGATCTGGCTGGGGGTTTTCTTCTTGATCATCTGATACCCGGTCAAAATTGACAGTGCCCCTGGCCGACGTTGAGCGGGCGTTCGGAAAGCGGGGTCGCCCGCTGGTGGACGGCGACCTCGCTTCCGTTCAGAACGCGTACGGCCCGAAGCGTCCCCATGCCACGACGACCGCGAGCACGCTCAGGGCGACGTTCATGAAGATCTTGGAATTCTCCGATGCGCGTGCGTGGGCCACGATGGCGCCGATCATGATCAGGACGATCCCGACGGCGGCGACCGGGGCCAGTACCGGCGCGATTCCGACGAGGGGCGGGAGGACCAGGCCGATGGCGCCGAGGACTTCGACCAGGCCGAGGAGTTTGATTCCCGGGGCGGGGAAGGAGTTGACCCATTGGCCCATGGGGGCGACGAGTTCCTCTTTCGTTTTGGTGATCTTCGGCAGGCCCGCGCTGAGGAGGACCGCGGCGAGTACCGCCTGCATGACCCAGAGCACGACGTTCATTACTGTTCCGATCTGCGTTGATGGTGGAAAAAACCAGGCCGCGCCGCAGGGCCGGTCGGGACCCTGCGCCGGGTCGTCGGGGAGGCAAGGTGCGGGACACGGTGAATTCCACCCTGGCCCGCACCTTGCCCGGTGATCAGCTCTACCCGGGAACCCCGTCGTAGCGAGCCGTGGGCTCCGTGTCGTTGCGCCGGCCGGCGGACCTGGCGCCGCGCAGCCCGAAGGCGGAGACCGCCGCCCCCAGCAGCACCAGGGCCACGGGGACGATGAGTGCGGTGCGGTAGGCGTCGAGTTCCGCGCCCGGTGAGCCGTCGGAGCCGGCCGAGGCGATCCCGTACACCGCGGTCACCGCGGAGATACCGACCGCGGAGCCGAACTGGGTGGACGTGTACAGCAGTCCGCTGGCCAGGCCCTGTTCCTCCTTGGCCACGGTGTCGGTCGCCGCGATGGCGAGCGGACCGAAGACGAGGGCGAAGGCGACACCCGTCAGGAGCAGGCCCGGGAACATCGCCGCGTAGGTCCAGTCCATCCCGAGGGGGAGGAAGAGGGCGTAGCCCACGATGGCGAGCAGGAAGCCGCCGAAGATCACCCGGCTGTTGCCGTAGCGGTTCATCAGCCGTGGGGTGAGGGTGGGTGCCAGTATGCCGTCGATGCCGATGGCGAGCAGTGTCATGGAGGTCTGGAGGGAGGACCAGCCGCGCAGTTCCTGGAGGTAGAGCGTGAGGATGAACTGGAAGCCGGAGAACGCCCCGAGGAAGAGCAGCGCGGCGAGGTCGGCGCGCACCATCGTGGCCCTGCGGAAGATGCCGAGGCGGACGAGGGGTGCTGGGGCGCGTCGTTCGATCAGGATGAACGCCGCCACCAGCGTCAGCCCGGCGGCGAACGCGCCGAGGGTCAGCCCGAGGCCGTCGCCGCCGTGTTCGAGGCGGACGATGCCGTAGGCCAGCAGCAGCATCGCGCCGGCGGCGGCGGTGGCGCCGGGCAGGTCGTAGCCGCGGGGTGCGGGCGCGGGGCGGGTCTCGGGCGGCAGGAGCCGGATCGCTGCGATCAGGATGGCGGTGGCCATGAACACGGGGGCGAAGAAGACCCAGCGCCAGCCGAGTTCGGTCAGCAGCCCGCCGATGACGAGGCCCAGGGAGAAGCCGGCGCCGGCGACACCGGCGAAGATGAACAGGGCCCTGTCGCGTTGCGGCCCTTCCGGATAGGAGGTCGTGATGATCGACATGGCGGCGGGGGTCATGAAGGCCGCCGCCACGCCGGTGGCGAACCGGGCCACGACCAGCATCCAGCTGTCGGTCGCGAAGCCGCCCAGGGTGGAGAAGGCGACGAAGACGCCCAGCCAGGTGAGGAACATCCGCCGCCTGCCCAGCAGGTCGGCGGCCCGGCCGCCGAGCAGGGTGAAACCGGCGTAGCCGAGGACGTAGCCGCTCATGACCCATGCCGTGGTGCCGGTGGTCAGGCCGAGGTCGTCGCGGATGGCGGGGACGGCGACGGCCAGCATGGAGACATCGATGCCCTCCAGGAACATCACGCCGCAAAGGACGAGCAGCAGGGCCCAGGACCGTCCGCTCATGCGGGCCGCAGGGATGGTGGACACGGATATGTTCCTCACCTGAATGTGCCGGTGGGCACGGCGACTGTCAGTGGGTGTGGGCGGCGATCGCGCGGAGCAGGGCCACGTTCTCGAGGATGCGGTTGTCGGACTCCAGCTCGGACATCCCGAACCTGTGGTTGGCGGACAGTTTCACGACGGTGGTGCGGCTGAGCGGATCGACGAGGACGAACTGGTTGTAGGCGCCGATCGCGGCGAAGTCGCCGCGGTCTCCCGCGGGACGCCACCACTGGTAGCCGTAGCCCAGGTCGACGGTGTCCGGGCCGACCCAGGGCCGGCCCACCTCCAGATGCGGAGCCGTCATGGCCACGGAGTCGCGCACCCACTGCGCCGGGATGATCTGACGGCCCTGCCAGAGCCCGCCGTTGCGGAAGAGCTCACCGAACCTGGCGAAATCCCGTGCGGTCATGTTCAGACCGCCGAAGGCCATCTCCGAGCCGGTGGAGTCCACGATCCAGTAGGCGGGGGATTCCATGCCGAGGGGCTCACACAGCTTTTCCTGCATGTACTCGCTGAGGGGACGCCCGGTCGCCCGGATCACCAGTGCTCCCAGTGCCTGGGTGTCGGTGGAGTTGTAGCGGCAGACGGTGCCCGGCTCGCTCTCACGGACCGCGGTGGCGACGAATTCGTCGAACGTGCCGAGGCCGGCCATGACGGCCGCGAGCCGGGAGCTGTCGGACTGCGGGTCACTGTAGCTCTCGTCCCACCGGGCACCGGACGACATCTGCAGCACGTTCCGGATGGACACGCCGTCGTACGCCGAACCGGCCCGCACGGGCACGTAGTCGCTGATCGCGTCGTCGACGCTCGCTATGTGGCCTTCCGCGAGCGCGATGCCGACGAGCGCGGAGGTGAAGCTCTTGGTCACCGACATCGCCAGCCAGGGGACGTCGGGCCCGCCGCTCAGCCGGTAGCGCTCGTACCGCACGACGCCGTCGACCAGGACGAGCAGCGCCCCGGTGTCGGTGTCCTCCAGGAACTGCTCGGTCGAGCGCGATGCGCCGTCGAACGAGTAGGTCTCGGGAAGCGTGACGGCCTCGCCCTGCGGCCAGACGGTGGGCTTCGACGAGGGGGCCATCGCGCGGGTCGGCAGCAGATCCTTGATGCGGGAGAAGTTCTCGTGCTGCGGGACACCTGTGAACAGGTTCAGATCAGCGATGCTCACGAACTTTTGATCAGTCATCGTTGCCCTCCGGTGATCTCGGCCGATGCGGAGGCTTCCGGCTTCGGCGTGAGCGAAAGTAGCAGTACCACTCGGTTAGGGCAACCGAGTGGTACGCTTAATCGAAACCAGGCATCCGAAGTGAGGACGACAGCTGATGAGTTCCGAGCGCGTCGACGGGCGGACCCTCCGGTTTCAGCACCGGCGGCCTGAGCTGCTGGCCGCGGCCACCGAGTACGTCCTCGACCACGGCATCGCCGGCCTGTCGCTGCGCCCCGTGGCCCAGGCGCTGGGGGTGACCCATGCGACTCTGCTGCGCCACTTCTCGTCGAAGGACGAGCTGATCAAGTGCGTAGTGGAGAAGATCCGCACCGATCTCTTCGCTCAGGTGACCGCCGACAGCGAACTCCAAGAAGCCGGGTCGACGGCAGAGCTGCTGAGGATCACCTGGCGACGGCTGTGCGAGCCGAAGGCGCAGCGGCAGTTCCTGCTCATGTTCGAAATCGTCGCCGGCAAGGCGTGGCAGTCCGACGACGGCGGGCAGCTGACACAGCCGATGCTGGACGACGTCGATTTCGTCTCCGGATGGCTCCGGCAGGACGGGTGGGCGCCCGAGGACGCCTCAGCCCTGGCCACCCTCCTCCTGGCTCAGATCAGGGGGCTCCAGCTCGACCTTCTCGTCTCGGGAGACCGCGCGCGGGCCGACCGGGCGTTCGAGTTCTCCCTCGCCCTCCTCGAGCCTCGGACGGGGCCCAGCGGGTCCTGACAGCGGCTGGACCACTGGATGTCCTGCCGCACGGCGCAGCCGGCTCCCGCTACCTCGACATCATGACGCCCACCTGGCACTGACCAGCGCACGAGTACCCTCCCGCACCTGGCCCCGGCCGACGCCGCACCGGCCCTCTGAACGGAACAGCATGAGTAAATGGACAGCAGCCGACATCCCCGATCAGACCGGCCGCACTTTCGTGGTCACCGGCGCGAACAGCGGCCTTGGCCTGGAGACCGCGCGTCGGCTGGCCGAGCACGGCGCGCATGTGATCATGACGGTGCGTGACCCGGAGAAGGGCCGGGCGGCCGCCGCAGACCTGCCCGGCTCGGTGGAGGTCCGCACCCTGGACCTGGCGGACCTGGAGTCGGTCTCCCGGTTCGCCGCTGGAGTCGAGCACGCCGACGTACTCGTCAACAACGCGGGCGTCATGATGACGCCGAAGCGGACCACCGCGCAGGGGTTCGAGCTCCAGCTCGGCACCAACCACCTGGGGCACTTCGCGCTGACCGCTTTGCTGTACCCCGTGCTGCGCGCCGGGTCGGCGCCCCGGATCGTCACCATCAGCTCCACCCTCCACCGGCGGGGGCGGATCGACTTCGACGACCTGCAATCCGCGCGCTCCTACTCCCCGTCCGCCGCCTACTCCCAGTCCAAGTTCGCCAACGTCCTGTTCGGCCTGGAGCTGGACCGGCGGCTGCGCGCGGCCGGCAGCCCCGCGATCAGCGTGCTCGCTCACCCCGGCTACACCGCCACCAACCTGCAGACCTCCGGCCCGACCGGCCTGCTTAACCTGGGCGGCCGGATCGGCAACCTCCTGAGGGCCCAGCACGTCACCATGGGAGCCCTCAACCAGCTCCACGCCGCAACCGCCCCCGCCGTCCAGGGCGGCGAGTTCTACGGCCCCGACGGCCGGGGCGAGAACCGTGGCCACCCCAAGCTCGTCAAGCCTGTCCCGTCGGCGACCGACACCGATGCCGCCCGCCGCTTGTGGGAGGTCTCAGAGAGACTGACTGGCTTCTCCTTCGCCCCCTGAGAAGTGACCGGCGCACGCAGTCAGGTCCCTCCGGATCTCATCGTCGTCGGAAGCTGTGGACGTTCACGTATTTCCATGACCGTCGACAACTCTGCTGCTACATGCGTCTCGTTCGCCTCACCAGTTAGGGCGCGGCTTTAGGCAGCAGGGCGCGGAGGACGGGGAGGTCGGCGATGTCGGTGATCCGCTCGTAGCCGAGCCAGTGCTCGTCGTGCTCCCAGCCTCGGTCCATGTACACCTTGTTCCTGACGCCCAGGTTGGCCGCGGAGCGCAGGCCGTACATCGGGCTTGCGGAGACGTGGACGATCTCGTCGGGTGTCACGCCGAGCTTGTCGAACGCGTACTCGAAGGCGCGGAGCCGGGGCTTGTAGACGCCCATCTCCTGATGACCAGCGGGGCCGCCTCAGCGAGGCGGTTCAGTGCGTCGGTGACACCGAGGTAGGGGCCCCAAGTGGGGATGCGCTCGTACACCGCCTGTGCTTCGTCCTCGCGGTACTCGAGACCGACCTTGTGCAGGGCGCGCTCCATGGAACGGGCGACGACCTGGTGGAACGGCTGGTAGGCACCCGTGCACTCGTCGATGCGGTACGCCTTGCAGATCCGCAGGAAGTCGTCGGCGACCTCGGCCGGCAGTCGGTCGCCCAGGACCTCGCGCATCGTGTCGTTGATGCTGAACTTGATCAGCGTTCCGTTCATGTCGAACGTCACGAACTTGGGCTTGACGCCGCCCTCATGGCGGCGGTGCAGACGTCGGCATCCGGCCGGCCAGGACACCGTCCTCTCCACGACCCGGCGGTGGCGGCCCAGCCGCTGCGAGGACTCGATGCCTTTGCGGGCGATGCGATGACGAATGCCCCGCTTGCGGAGCCATCGGCGCAGGTGGTCGTAGTCATCGCCCTTGTCGGCGTGGAGCTTGGCCGGCCGCCGACGGCGCGGGCCGCGCCGGGAGCGGATCGGTGGGATCCCCCGCACCAGCGGCTTCAGGCCGAGGCTGTCGTGCATGTTGGCGCCAGATGCCCAGCGACATGGGCAGACCGCTCCGGTCCGTGATCAGGTGGATTTTCGATCCGTTCTTACCGTGGTCGGTCGGATTCGGTCCGGTCAGGGGCCTGTTTTGCGGCCCTGAGGCTGGCGGAGTCGATGGCGCGCCGCGACCAGTCGAGCTCACCACGGGCGCCGAGCTCGTCCAGGATGACCCGGTGGAGCCTGGCCCGGACCCGGTCCTGGCTCCACCGGGCGAAACGCCGGTAGTCCGTCGGCCAGGCCGGGCCGGACATCGGGGGCAACTGCCGCCAGGTGCACCCGGAGTGGCTACGAAGATGATCGCCGCCAGGCACTCGCGATCAGCCGCCCGCTGTCGGCTGCCGCCCTGCGGACGTATGACCCCCGTCGGCGGAACAACCCGCCGGAACAGCGTCCATAACTCATCCGGCACCAATCGCTCAACGGCGGCGGCGCCGCACCCGGGGATATGGGGGACGCCCAGGATCACAGGAATACCCCCCGGGGTATCTCTGTTAAGGTAGGTGCCGAATACCCCCCGGGGTACACCGTTCTTGTGGAGGAGCCGCAGTCGTGTTCTTCGTCGACATCCTTGAGTTCGAGGGTCTGGGCAACCGCAGCTACCTGGCCGGCGGGGCCGCTGCCGCGGTGGTCATCGATCCGCCGCGCGACATCGACCAGGTGATCGCCGCCGCCGCCCGGCGCGGGGTGCGCATCGCGTACGTGGCGGAGACCCATGTGCACAACGACTACGTCACCGGTGGCCTGGAGCTGGCCCGCGTCACGGGCGCCTCCTATCTGGTGCCGGCCGCGGCGCACGTGTCTTTCGCCCGCACCCCGGTCGCCGACGGCGACACCGTGGACGTGGACGCGGGTCTGGTCCTGCGTGCGATCGCCACGCCCGGGCACACCCCGCACCACACCTCCTACGCCCTCACCGAAGGTGGGCGGGATGTGGCGGTGTTCACCGGTGGATCCCTACTGATCGGCACCGTGGGCCGCCCCGATCTGGTCGAGCCTCGGCTGACCGAGCAGCTGGCCCGGGCCCAGCACGCCTCCGCCCACCGCCTGGCCGCTGAGCTGGACGACGAGGTTCCGGTGCTGCCCACCCACGGGTTCGGCAGCTTCTGCTCCTCCGCCCAGGCCGAGGGGGACGCGACCACGATCGGCAAGGAACGCACCAGCAACGAGGCGCTCACCCTGGATGTGGACACCTTCGTTCAGCGGATGCTCGCCGGGCTGGAGGACGTGCCCGCCTACTACGCGCACATGGGCCCGGCCAACGCCGCCGGCCCCGCCCCCGTCGACCTCACCCCGCCGAGGCATGCGGACGCCGAGGAGATCGCCTCCCGGCTGGCCGCGGGGGAGTGGGTGGTGGACCTGCGCAGCCGCATGGCCTTCGCCGAGGGGCATGTGGCCGGCTCGTTCAACTTCGAGGGCGAGGGCAAGCTCGCCACCTACCTGGCCTGGCTGATCCCCTGGGGCAAGCCCGTCACCCTGCTCGCCGACACCCCGGAGCAGATCAGCGCCGCGCAGCGGGAACTCGCGCGGGTAGGCATCGACCGCCCGGCCGCCGCCGCCACCGGCGACCCGGCCGGCTGGGTCCATGAGGGCGAGCGGCTCGCTTCTTTCCCCCGTGCCCGCTTCGCCGACCTTGCCCGGTTGCGCGAGCGCGGCGACGAGGTGGTCGTCCTGGATGTGCGCCGGGACTCGGAGCGCGTAGGCGGCTACATCGACGGCTCGGTCCACATCCCGATCCACGAGCTGCACGGCCGTATCGGAGAAGTGCCGGACGGGACGGTGTGGGTGCACTGCGCGGGCGGGATGCGCGCGGCGATCGCCGCCTCCCTGCTCGATGCCGCCGGCCGCAAGGTGGTCGCCGTCGACGACGGCTTCGACGCCGCGACGGATGCCGGGCTGCCCCTGGCCTCCGCCTGAGTTCGGCCGTTCCCCAGCAAGGAAGGAAGCGTGTGATGTTCCTCTTTCGCCGAAACGGGCACCGTGTCACGGTCGACGAGGCACACAGCCGTACCAGCGGCGACCGGCCTGACGCCGTCCTGCTGGACGTCCGCGAGAAGCCCGAATGGAACTCGGGCCACGCCCCGGGCGCCGTCCATGTACCGCTGACGAACCTGGTCGCAGGCGCCACCCTGCCCGCCGAGGCGCAGGGCCGTCCGCTGGTGGTGATCTGCCGCAGTGGACACCGCTCCCAGCAGGCCGTGAAGCTCCTCACCGAACGCGGAGCGCACGCGGTGGACGTCGAGGGCGGCATGAACGCGTGGGCCGCCGCCGGACACCCCGTCGTCGACGAACGCGGGAACAGCGGCCGGATAGCGTGACCGTACTCGTTCTCGCCCTCATCGCCGGGGCCGTCATCGGTCTCGCGCTCGGGGCCCTCGGCGGCGGCGGCAGCGTCCTTGCCGTACCGGCACTGATCTATCTGCTCGGCTTCACTCCGGCCGCCGCCACCACCGCCAGCCTGATCATCGTCACCGCCACTTCCGCCACCGCCCTGTACGCCCACGCCCGCGACGGGAACGTGGCATGGAAGACAGGGGCGTTGTTCGCCGCGGCGGGCATCGTCCCCGCCTTTCTCGCCGGAGCTGTCGCCGGGCGCCTGCCCGAAACGGTGCTGACGGCGGCGTTCGCGGTCATCGCCGCGCTGGCGGCCCTGCGTATGCTGCGTCCGTCCGAGTCCGGGCCGCCGGACCGGATCCGTCCCGGCAAGGCGGCCGGCGCCGGTGCCGGACTCGGCGCCGTGACGGGCTTTCTGGGGGTCGGTGGGGGATTCCTCGCCGTGCCCGCCCTGGTGGGCGTCCTGGGACTGGCCATGCGGCGGGCGGTAGGCACCAGCCTGCTCGTCATCACGGTGAACTCACTCGCCGCGCTCGCCGCTCGCACCGGCACCAGCGGCGGGCTCCACTGGGAGGTCATCGGCCCCTTCACCGGAGCCGCGATCCTCGGCGCCTGGGACGGCAAACGCCTCGCGACCAAGATCTCCGGCACCACCCTTCAGAAAGTTTTCGCCGGCGTACTGCTGGCAGTGGCGGCCTTCATGCTCGTTGACGTGATCGTCTGAACACGAGGGCCGCGACCGGCTCAGACCAGGACCAGGAGAGCTTCTCCAGCCCCACCGCGCATCTCAGGACCGCCCTCGGTCCGGCTCCCGTCAGATCAAGCTCAGCACACTCCGACACACAAGGATGACATCTGCCATGACCACACCCACGGCCCTTGCCACCGACGAGGCGCGCACCCGCCTGCACGAACTGACCATCATCGACGTGCGCACCCCGGGCGAATACGCCGGCGGCCATCTCCCCGGCGCGCTCAACATCCCCCTCGACCAGATCCGGCGCGCGCTGCCCGACATCCGTCACGCCACCGACCGCGGCGACGTCCTGGTCGTCTGCGCCTCCGGCGCCCGCTCCGAGAACGCCTGCAAGATCCTCGCAGAGAACGGCGTCACCACCGCCACCCTGTCAGGAGGAACCGGCGCCTGGGCGGCCGACGGCCACGAGCTCCACCGCCCCCAGGGCGCCTCCCGCGCCACCTGGGGAATGGAGCGGCAGGTGAGGCTCACCGCAGGAGCGATCGTGCTGCTCGGCCTGCTGCTCGGGCTCGTCGTCCACCCTGCCTTCCAGTTCCTCTCCGCCGGCATCGCGGGCGGTCTGGTCTTCTCCGCCCTGACCAACACCTGCGGCATGGCCGCCATGCTCGCCAAGCTCCCCCACAACCGCCCCCGCGCCGCCGACCTCGACCACACGCTGGCCGCACTGCGCAACCGCTGAACCACACCACAAAGGGGAGGGAACCGGCTCCGGATCCCTCCCCTTTCGTAGCCCAACCGTCCGGACCGGGCGGGTGATCCGGCGTCGCGGCACCAAGGCTCAGGCCAGAGACAGGAACAGCTTCTCCAGCCGGGTGCGCATCTGCTCCCGGTCGCCGGAGGCGGCCATGTCCGTATCGGTCAGGCAGTGCTGCAGACCGGTGGCGATGATCGCGAAACCGGCCTTGTCCAGAGCCCGGGACGCCGCGGCGAGCTGGGTGACGACGTCCTCGCAGTCCCGCCCCTCCTCAATCATCTTGATCACACCGGCGATCTGACCCTGCGCCCGGCGCAGCCGGTTGACCACCGTCTTCAGTTCTTCAGCAGCCATCGCCAGTTCCACAACCCACGCTCCTTCGAGATACCCCCTTGGGTATCCTACCGAAGGGGTAACCCTGACCGGGCAAAGGAAAATCCCTGTCGCTCCACCGCCACCGCGCTCAGCGTGATCAGGCCAACGCCCGCCCGTACGAGGAAGCGCGTGAGTTCGAGGATTCTCAGAGGGGCGAACCACTGAACCCGTGCGTTGTCGTCTGGCTGGGGACAGGAACTCGCACACGGTGTGGCATCTCCTCCACCCGGCAGACCCGCGCGCCCACGGATTCCGTACTCGCCCCGCGTCTCCGGTCCTGCTGTGCGCCCAATGGACGGACGGGCCGAGCCGGCCACACGGCTGCCGACTCCGTTCATGGATGGCGTTGTGAAACCGCCGGGTGGAGCTCCGCCGCGATCGCTCCACCTGGCGGGACCTGCGCGCACCGGCGACAGCGTCCGGGCAGTGCGGTGCACTACACCGGTGTACGTGGATGGTGGCGGCAGCGAACCGTCATCCTCGCCCGCTGACGGCCTGGCGGCGCAGGAAGAGGTTCATGGCGCTCATGGTCAGCACCGTCTGTCCGTGCTGGTCGATGACCTCGATGCCGGTGGTGACGAGACCGCGATCCGGCTTGGAGCGCGACACTCGGGCATCCTGGACCGTCGCCCGCAGGGACAGACTGTCGCCGGGTCTGACCGGCTGGACCCAGCGCAGTTCGTCGATCCCAGGGGAGGCCAGGCAGGCCACCTTGCTGACGTAGTGGTCGGCATACATGCGCATCGTGACGGAACAGGTGTGCCACCCGCTGGCGATGAGACCGCTGAACGGGCCCTGCCGGGCCGCCTGGGGATCGTTGTGGATGCTTTGCGGGTCGAACTCGTCGGCGAACCGAAGGATGTCCTCCCTCGGCATGGTGATGCTGCCGTAGACGTACACGGCACCCGGCACGTAGTCCTCGAAGTACCGGTCCTCGACCGAGGCGGCGAAGTCGGTGTCGCTCAGGGTCGTGGTGGTGCCTGCCGTCCCGCGCGGCGCGGGAGCGGTCCCCGGGTGCCGAGACCCGGTCCGGGCACGTGCGTACGCTGCGTTCGCTGCCTCACCGTCGCCGTTCATCCGGTCACGATGTCTTCCAGGGCGTCGCGCCCCAGGGCGGCCGAGGCCGCGACGACGCCGCCCATGATGGCGCCGCTGACGCCGGCCGACGCCACGTCCTGGCCCGTGAGGAGCAAGCCGGGGACATGGGTGTGGGCACCGAGGTCACGCAGGGCGAACCGCTGCGGGGTGTGGGCGAGGGACATGAAGTCGCCCCTCTCCCGGCCGAGGAAGTGGTTGAAGCTGAGCGGCGTCGCCAGTTCGGTGTGGTCGATGCGTCCCTCCAGCTGGGGGCAGAAGCGGAACACCTGGCCCAGCAGTTCCTCGGTCAGCCTGTCCTTGAGGCGCTCGTAGTCGGCGCCCCGGCGCATCCAGGCGCTGTCCGCGTACGGCTCGAACAACGACCAGCTGGTCAGCCCCGCGATGTCGATGGTGGTGCGTCCCGGGTAGCGGCTTTCCCACGACGGGTCCTTCACGGACGGGAAGGTGATGAAGTACGTCGGCATGGCGCGGTTCTCGGGGTCGGCCTCGAACTTGGCGATGTCGCCGTCGATGTCGGGTCCGGCGTGGGCCCAGATGTTGGCCGGATCCAGGTCGAGCCGGTCGCCGGATTCCCGGATGCCGATGTTGAGCATGACGTACGTCTGCGAAGGGCCGATGGACCGCAGGGAGTCGACGAGCCGGGTGGCTTCGGGAGTCCGGTCCGGCAGCAGCCGGGTCATGGTGTTGAGCGCGCCAGCGTCACTGATCACCAACGGCGCGAGGAAACTCTTCCCGTCCGCCATGAGAACGCCGCGGGCCGAGCCGCTGTCGTCCAGCATGACCCTCTCGACCTCCGCGGAGATCAGGACGGTTCCTCCGGCTCCGGTGATGACATCGGTCGCCGTCTCCGCGAGTCGTGCGGAGCCTCCGACGGGGAAGTTCGCGCCGTCGATGTAGTGGCGGATGAGCATGGCGTGCATGCCGAACGAGGCGCGGCCGGGGGCGAGGGAGTAGTCGCCGTAGTGGCCGCTGAGCACCGCGCGCAGCTCCGCGTCGTCGGTGAGGTCGGTGAGGACCTCGGTGACCGTCCGGTCCGCATGCGAGCGGAAGGGTGCGGCCAGGTCGTCGTAGAGGGTGTCTCCCACTGCGTGCGGGAGGCTGCGGTGGGCGAGGTAGGGGCGAGCCGCACGGTTCGCCGTGTGAACCATGTCGACGTACCGGTCGATGGCCCCGGACTCGTGGGGGAAGTACTCCTTCATGCGGTCCTTGAACCGCTGTACACCGGACCGGTACTCGTACTCCCGGTCCCCGATGAAGACCCGGTTGTACACGTCCGGCATGGGAGCCCACTCCAGCTTGCCGCCGCTGATGTGGTCGAAGATCCGGCGCAGGCCGCTGGTGGGCCGGTGGACGTCGCCCATGTAGTGGAGCCCGGCGTCCCATTCGTATCCGGCGCGCCGGAACGTCTGGGTGGCGCCGCCCGCCGTCGAGTGCTTCTCCAGCACGAGGACCCGTTGCCCGGTCCGGGCCAGGAAGGCGGCCGTGGTCAGGCCGCCGATCCCCGATCCGATGACGATCGCGTCCCATGTCCGGCCGGCTGTACTGCGGTGGTAGCTCTCGCCGATGCTCACGCGGTGACTCCTTCATCTGGCTTCGCAAAACAGTAGTCAGCCTACGGGGGTGGATAGAATCGAGCAACACACAGGAGAGGGAGACGTGAGCGACGCAGCCGAAGCAGAGACTGAGGGCCATCCGGAACGGTGGCAGCGGGACGCGTGGGACATCGAACCCGACTCGATCAATCTCGCCCTGCGGTCCCTCAGCCCGCGGACCACGGGTGTGATCATCAGGGAGGCCTTCTACGGCACACGCCGCTTCGACGACTTCGAGCGCCATTGCGGCATCAGCCCGAGCGTGCTGTCCGCCCGCCTGAGGGACCTCGTCGCCGACGGCATCCTGGAGAAGACCCGCTATCGGGCTCCCGGCACGCGCGGACGCGACGAGTACCGACTCACCGACAAAGGCCGCGCCCTGCTGCCCATCCTGATCGCCCTCAACGACTGGGCCGAGCGCTGGATCGTCCCGGCCGATGCCGCCACGATCTCCCTGCTCCACCACGACTGCGGCAGCCCCGTCCGCACGGTGGTGACCTGCGCCTCAGGACACGAGATCACCGCGCCCGGACAGGTCATCGCGAGGCCGGGCCCCGGGGCCCGGCCTGTGTCCGACTGAGCGGCGCGCGGGTGCTGGAGTCGTTGCTGCCTGCGGTGGGCATAAGTCGCAGGTGGCCTGGCTTCGGCGGCTGGTAAACGGTGTGCGGTGGCGGGTTCGGACCGGAGTTCCTTGGTGGGACCTGCCGTTCGAGTACGGACCGTGGCAGACGGTGTATGGACTGTTCCGGAGATGGCAGCGTCGGTGTGTGTGGGCCCGACTGTTGACGTTGTTGCAGGCGAGGGCTGATGCGGCCGGGCTGATCTTCTGGGAGGTCAACGTCGACTCCACCATCTGCCGGGCACACCAGCATGCTGCCGGTGCCCGCCGACGCGGTGCTGTGCAGAAGGAACCGCCGGGCGGAGTGAGCGCCGAACCTGAAGACCATGGACTGGGCAGGTCGCGAGGCGGGTTCACCACGAAGATTCATCTGGCGTGTGAGCAGGGACAGAAGCCGTTGTCGCTGCTGATCACCGCCGGGCAGCGCGGTGACAGTCCGCAGTTCGAGCCGGTCCTGAACGCGATCGGTGTGCCCCGGCTTGGTGTCGGCCGGCCGAGAAGCCGCCAGCGCAGACGTGGCATCAGGTGCACGATTCCTGAGCCGGTCGGTCAGGTCCGCAACCGCAGGCGCCGCGGCCGTGGCGGTGGCCGTCCGCCCGTCTTCGACCGCGAGGACTACACGGCCCGGCATGCGGTCGAATGCGGGATCAGCCGTCTCAAGCAGCACCGGGCCGTGGCGACCCGGTTCGACAAACTTGCAGTTCGGTTCGAGGCGATGGTTCAGGTCGCGGCGATTTATTACGGAGGAACAGCGCGTTTCCTGGCATTGGCGCGGGGCGGTGTGTATGGGGTTGCACCTTCCGTAGCGGCATGTGGTCCGGTGGACTTACGTCCCGGTCCCTTGAGGAAAGGTCCTTGCTCATGCATTCGCCGTTCATGCCACCTCGCCAGGTCAAGATCGGTGACGCGGCTGCCTTCGCCGGCACCACGCCGCGGGCGATTCGCCACTACCACGAGATCGGCCTGCTCCCCGAGCCTGAGCGGGGCGGCGATGACCGCCGCCGCTACGGGTACGAGGACATGATCCGCCTGCTGTGGATTCGCAAGATGGCCGACGCCGGGATCGCCCTGGACGACATCCGTGACGCCTTTACCACCGGCACGGCTACCGCCGGTGCGGACAGCGGAGACGGTATCGCGGGCATCCTGGAGCGGCTGGAGGAAACCCTCGCCGAGCAGGAGGCGGAATTGCGGCGGCAGCGGACCGCCGTGCAGCGGATGCGCACCGAAGGCAGCCGGATGGGCCTGCTCTCCGACTTCGTCACCGAACGCCTCAAGAGCCTGCCTGAGGGCTCCCTGCGTCAGGCGGACCTGGACAGTCTGCTGGTCACTGAGCGGATCTTCGGCCCGCTCGGCGCGGCCATCCAGGCCACCCGCTTCGTCATCCTGGCCACGCATCCCACTCTGCGGGAGGATTCCGACCGCATCGATGACGCCGAGGAGACACTCGATGACAGCGTCGCCGTCGATGATCCACGGGTGGCTCAAGTGGCCGTCGAGCGGCACGCCTTCGAAAGCGCCCTGCAGGCCGTCATCGAGGAGTCCGGCCTAGGGAAAGACGACGATGCCCTCTGCGACGCCTGGGACACTTTGCACCCTGCCACCGCCGATGACGGCGAGGACGAGGCCGACCTCAGCTCTGGCAGGCGGGAGGCTGACTCCATGAGCGTGCTCGAAGCCACCGGCAAGATGCCCTACGACTTCTCCCCAGCCCGCCTGCGCTGTATGGAACTGGCCGAAGAACTATCCGCCCAAGAGCCACCCGCTACCTAAAACACGGCCTGGCCACGCCGGCTGCTGCGATCGCCGTAGACGCAAGTGCCGGCGACGGCAGCGAGGAAGTACCAGACACGTACGAGCATGATGGCGGGCGTGATCGTCCGCTCGAAGACAGGACGGGCCCCCGCCTGCGTTACCTTTCGCCCGTTGATGCCACAGGCACCGGCTCGTCGAGGACGGCCGCCACATGACCCGCCGGTGCGAGGCCGACTTGCCCTACTGTGGGCACGCGGTAGTGCGGGTTCACACCGCCTGATGGCCGGCGCACGACGCTCAGCCCGGGAGCGCACGCCGGCCGGCTGTGCCACGCGTTCGGCGCTCGCGTCATGACGACGGTGTCCGGCGTTGTGGGTTCCCTGTGCCTCGACAGCCGAAGGAGCGACCGCGGATTGGTCGGCGCTGTTCAGTGTGCAGGAGCGCGGTCTCAGCGAGTCCCACGGCCGGCCGAGTTGCCCACCAAAGCCTGACGCCCCGTTCCCACGTCCTGGGCATCCAGGCCGCGCCGAGCCCGAGCACGCGTACGCCGGATGCGTACGGCACAGAGTTCGGGGTGAGAGCATCGGCGCTGGCCGCCAATGTTCTCACCAGCCCGTGACACGCCCCCAGTAGCCCTGGATCACCGGCGTGCCCGGGGTGTCCCGGCTGCTGTCGATGACGTGGTAGCCGTGATGCTGGGCGGCGGTGGCGCAGGCGTGGTTGGGCAGGACGCGCAGCCGGGTGCCGACGGGCAGGTCCGGAAGGGGGGATCCATCTCGGGTGGAAAGGATGCCGTGTTCCTGGCTGGCGCCGCTCATGAGCAGCTGGGGGACGGGGTTTCCGTTCAGGTCGGTTACGAGCCCGTAGCCCTGGTCGACACGCTGGTTGGCGGTGCCTCGGTCGCGGGACATGGCCATCCAGCCGCCGTCGGTGAGGATCCAGCCGTGTTCGGGGCGGTGACCGATGACGGTGACCACAACGGACAGCGCGAGGTCGTCCACCTCGCACACGCCGAGGCCGGCCATGACGAGGTCGAAGAAGACGTAGTTACCGGCGCGGACTTCGGTGACGCCGGTGAGGTCGGTTGCGGCGTGGGCGGTCGGAGTAGATCCGACGCTGACCGTGTCCACGCGCAGGCCAGCCTCGCGCAGCTGCTGTGCGGCGGCGACGGCGACGTCGCGTTCGTGGTCGGCGGCCTTGTGCTGTTCGGCGCGGGTGGTGGCGAAGTAGGACTCGCCCGCGTGGACGAGGACGCCGGCGAGGCTGTCGGATTCGGCGAGGATGCGGCCGATCTCGACGAGCGTGGGGTCCTGGAGGGTCACGCCTCCGCGGTGGCCGTCGCAGTCGACCTCGATCAGGGCCGGGATGGGCGTGCGGGCAGCGGCGGAGGCGTCCCGCACGGCGCGGGCCTGTTCGGTGCTGTCCAGCAGAACGCTGAGGGTGATCCCGCGTTGCAGCAGGGCGATGACGCGCGGGAGTTTGTGCGGGTCGATGCCGACGGCGTAGAGGATGTCGGTATACCCGCCGTCGGCGAAGGCTTCCGCCTCGGCCAGGGTGGAGACGGTGATCGGTCCGGGGGTGTCGCCGTGGATCAGGGCGGCGACGGCGAGGGACTTGGCGGTCTTGAGGTGCGGTCGCAGGCTGACGCCGAGTGTACTGACGTGGTCGGCCAGCCTGGCGATGTTGTGTGTGGCCTTGGCCGTGTCCAGCACCGCGAACGGGGTGTCCGGGTCGACCAGGCTGAGTGCGCCCACGGTGTCGGAGGTAGTCGGGGCGGGGTGCGGGGGCGGCGTGGTCATGGTGCGGTGTCCAGTCGGTCGAGGAGGGCCAGGCCCAGGTAGAGGTCCTGAAGGCCGATGCCCGAGCTGTCGAAAAGGGTGATGTCCTGGGGTGTGCGTCGGCCCGGCGCTCGCCCGGTGAGCACGTCTCCGAGTTGGGTGACGGGCGCGTCAGCCGGGGCGTGCTGCAACTCGCCGATCCTGCGGGACTGGCTGGTTATGTCGCAGAAAAGCTGTGCGCGGGACAGCAGTTCGGCGGGCAGCTCGCGTTTGCCGGGGGCGTCAGCGCCCATAGCTGACACATGAGTGCCGGGCCGGACCCACTCTGCTTGGAACAGGGCCGGGTCTGCGGTGGTGGAGGTGGTCGCGGTGATGATGATGTCGGCGCTGGTGGCGGCTTCCTCGGCCGCTGCGGGCCGTGCGGGGATCCCGTCACTGGCGAGCGCGTCCGTGAACGCCCGGGTCCGGTCCGGGTCGCGTCCGACGGCCAGGACCAGGTCGACAGGGCGGACCCGGGCGACGGCGCGTACGTCGTAGCCGGCCTGGTGGCCGGTGCCGAGGACGGCGAGTGTGCGTGCGTCCGGGCGGGCGAGCAGGTCGACGGCCAGGGCGTCGGCGGCCGCGGTGCGGTAGGCGTTGGCGGTGCCGGCCTCGAGCACGGCGGCAATGCGGCCGATGCTCTGGTCGAGGATCAGCAACGTGGAGTGGTGCCTGGGCAGTCCGTGGCGGCCGTTTGCGGGCCAGTAGGTGCCGATCTTCAGCCCTGCGTGGGCGGAGGAGGCGGCCGGTTTGACGGTGTATCGGTTCGTGGGGTCCGATCCGTGTACGTTCAGCGTGTCCAGCACCGCGCAGCCGACGGTGGCCTCGAAGGCTTCTTTGGCGGCCTGGAGCGCCAGTTCGTGGCTGATCACTGCTGCGGTCTGCGCCTCGGGAACGTAGCGCAGTCCGCTTCTCAGCTCGCCCGTGGCGTCCTGGGGCTCAGTCGAGGGCGGCAATTGCGTGCACCTCCACTGCGGAGCCGTAGTGCAGTTCCTTGGCACCCACGACGGCCCGCGTGGGCCGGACCGGGCCGAGCCAGGCACGGTACAGCTGGTCGAAGAGAGGCCAGTTGGAGATGCCGGTCACGTGGACGGTGACCGAGATCAGCCGTTCCCGGCTGGAGCCGGCGGTGACCAGACAGGCGTCGAGGTTGTCCAGCACCTGCCGGGCCTGGACCTCGAACGGCTCGTCGGCCAGCCGGGTTCCGTCGGGCGCCAGGGGAAGCTGGCCGGAGATATAGGCCACGCCACGGTGGGTGGCGATGTGCGAGTAATGGCCCGCCCGCGGCACCAGCTGCGCGCTGTCGAACGTCGCTATCGAGGTACCCCCGCCCGTGCCTGATCCGGCGTTGTGGAGGGTGTTCCCACCGGTGGCCATCGTCCTCATTTCGTGTACGCGTAGACGCTGGCCCGTGAGATACCGAGGAGGTCGGCGATGGTCTGGGCCGCGTTGCGGGTGTCGAAGTAGCCGTCCTGGTGCAGGCGGCGTACGAGCTCCTTCTTGACGTCCTTGTGAAGGGCCCGCGGGGTGGTGGAGCGTTCGGCGGCGGCCGCCTCGATGACCTCACGCAGTTCCCGGCGGGAGCGGTCGCGCAGGGTCTCCAGCTCGACGTCGCGGTTCTCGGGGTCGGTCGCCACCAGGTTGGACAGAGACAGGGTGACCGGCGACAGCGTCGATACGTCCAGGTTCAGGCACAGGGCGGCGATGTACTCCCCGGCCGTGTTCTTGATCCCGATCGACGTGCTCTTGGTGGGCCGTCCGTCGGGGAACTGGTTGGCGTAGTTCTGAATGACGCTGGGGTAGTCGGGGTCCTTGATGCGGGCGAGGCCCAGCTCGGTGGCCGAGTCGCCGACCTGCCTACCGGACAGGTTGTTCTCGATGACGCGGATGGCGTGGGCCGGGTCGCGCAGGTCGTGCAGGACCACCTCGCACAGGCCGGGGAACATGCGCCCCAGCGCGACGGCGATCTTCTCGGTCTCCGCGAGGAGATGCTCGTCCTCTGCTGCCACCGCCGCCGGCCCGCCCTGCAGCTGCGCATCGTCCTGGCCGCCGCGGCTTTCGCCCTTCACGGACATCGGTCGGTCCCTTCCCTCGCTGTCGTTGCTGCCGCTCATCCTGCTCCCCACCATTACCCGCCTTGTGTTCTGCGGGCAGTCCGCCCTGAAGGCATGCGATGCACATGCCACGGGCCACGAGAAGCAGGCCACCGAAAACCAATCTAGATCTTTCGTCCAGCTATGGACAGATACTCTATCCAGTTCTAGAGTTCCCGTCCAGTTTCAGATGTCGATCGACACCGTTCACCTACGATGGAGGCAGAGCGATGGCAGGCGGTCACCGAGACAGCCAGCTGACGAGCCCGCGTCGGCTGTGTCGACCGGGCCGACGCCGGGTACGCCAAGGCGCTGCGCCCCCGGCGCATCCGGATGATCGCCATCGGCGGCTCCATCGGCACGGGTCTGTTCCTCGGGGCCGGCGGGCGCCTCGCGCAGGGCGGGCCGGCCCTGGCCCTCGTCTACGCCGTGTGCGGCGTGTTCACGTGGTTCATGATGCGAGCCCTGGGCGAGATGGCCGTCCACCGGCCGTCCTCGGGCGCATTCGTCTCCTACGCACGGGAGTTCATGGGCGAGAAGGGCGCCTACGTCACCGGCTGGCTGTTCTTCATCGACTGGTGCGCCAGCGTCATGGCCGAGACCACGGCCATCGCTCTGTACCTGCACTACTGGGACGCCTTCAAGCCAGTGCCCCGGTGGATCCTCGCCCTGATCTCCCTGGCGCTGGTCGTGGCGGTGAACATGCTCAGCGTCAAGATCTTCGGCGAGACCGAGTTCTGGTTCGCCATGATCAAGATCGTCGCGATCGTCGGCTTCATGGTCGTGGCCTCCGCCGTCGTGCTCCTGCAGTTCCAGGTCGACGGACACAGTCCCGGGCCGGCCCTGATCACCGACAACGGCGGTTTGTTCCCTCGTGGTTGGCTGACCGCCATCACCCTCGCCCTGGGCGTGGTCTTCGCTTTCGGCGGCACCGAGATGACCCTGGTGCTGCCCTGGACCGCCTACAGCAAGTCCGAGTCACCCTTCGTCACGTTCTTCTTCGCGCTCGGGTTGCCGGGCATCGGCAGTGCCATGAACCTCGTGGTCATCACCGCGGCGATGTCCTCGATGAACTCCGGCCTCTACGCCACCGGCCGCACCCTGCGTTCCATGGCCATCGCGGGCAGCGGCCCCAGGATCGCCGCCCGCCTCAACCACAACCAGGTGCCCTTCGCCGGTGTGCTGATCACCGCCGGACTTGGCGTGATCGGCGTCGTCATCAACTATGTCCGTCCCTCACAGGCGTTCGACATCGTCATGAACCTCGCGGGCATCGGGATCGCCGGTACCTGGATCTCCATCATGGTCAGCCACTGGCTGTTCGTCCGGCGCGCCCGGCAGGGACTGCTGACCCGGCCTGCGTTCCGGTTGCCCGGCGCTCCCTGGGTGAACCTGCTCACCGTGCTCTTCCTGACCATGGTCATCGTCGGCATGTGGTTCGCCGACGACATCGGCGAGCCCACCATCCTGCTGTTCCTCGGCATCTGCGTGCTCATGGTCATCGGCTGGTACCGCATCAGGAACCGCATCGCCACCACCACTCTGCCCCCTGCACAGGGACCGCATTCCGCGCCCGGCACGGACGCCGCCCCCGACGGGACCGAGCCCGCCTGATCACCGGCCACGAGCCCTCGGCCGGCCCACCACACGAAGGAAAACTCCGCATGCGCACCACACGCCGCGTCCAGTTCCTCTACACCGGAGGCACCATTGGCATGGTCCCCTCGCCCCGCGGATTCGAACCCGGCGGCGACATCCACGCACAGGTCCAAGGGGCTGTCCACGCCCAGGGCACTGACGCCTCCCTCGCCGGCCTCGACCTCGGCTTCGCCCAGCTCAAAGAGGTCATCGACTCCTCCAACATCACCCCCGAGCACTGGCAGGAGATCATCGACCACCTCCGCGCGCACCACGACGCCCATGACGGCTTCGTGGTCCTGCACGGCACCAACACTTTGGCCTACTCGGCGGCTGCGGCCGCTCTCGCCCTGTCGGACTTCGGCAAGCCCGTGGTGTTCACCGGTTCCCAGGTCCCCTTCGGCATGCCCGGCAGCGATGCCCCCGGCAACGTGATCGGCGCCCTCCTGGCCGCGGCATCGGGCGGCAGCGGCGTCAGCCTGTACTTCGACGGCACCCTGCTGCCCGCCATGCGTGCCACCAAGGTCTCGGCGCTGGACCTGCACGGCTTCGTCAACCCGTACGACGGCACGCCCGACGCGCCACGCCACGGATGGGCCCATCCCGCCCCCTACCGGCGCCACGACGTAACAGTCATCACCATGGCCCCCGGCATGACAGCCGCCCGCTTCCGGGCGATGACGACCGCCGCCCCGGCCGCCGTCATCCTGCGCGCATACGGCGCCGGGGAAGGCCCCTGCGACGAGCCCGGCCTGGAGCAGGCCATCCGCAATCTGGTCACGGGCGGTACCCCTGTCGTCGTCATGAGCCAGTGCCTGCACACCCGCATCAACCTGAACAAGTACGCAGCCGCCCAGTTCTTCACCCGAGCCGGGGCAATCGGCGCGGACGACATGTCCCTGGAAGCCCTGTACGCGAAGCTGCAGTTCCTGCTCAGCCAGGAGATACCTCCCGGCCAGCTCAGCACCTGGGTGCGCACCAACATCGCCGGCGAACTTGCCGCCGATCTCCACGGCAGCATCCCCGAACCGGTCTCGTGAACCACCGCGCCCGCGCGGCGCTGACGCCGGCCTCACCAACACCTACCCAACGAACGGACGGCACGACAGATGTCCAAAGACTTCCCGCAGCTCACCGACCGCAGCGGACACCGGTACGCGGCGGACCAGCCGCGCTGGCGCGGCGACGACGGCTCCCCGCTCATGATGGAACCGCTGCCCGGTATCACCCGTCGGCAGATAGACACCAGCGTCAACACCCAGTGGCGCTACCGTGCCGCGCTCCCGCTGGCCCAAGCCGAACCCGTCACCCTGGGCGAAGGACGCACCCCCCTGCTGCCGCGGACCCTGGCCGGACTCGACGTCGCTGTCAAGGTCGAATCCATGAACCCCACCGGCAGCTTCAAGGACCGCGGCAGCTCCGTGATGGTCACCGTGCTGCGCCACCAGGGCGTCGGCCGCCTCCTGGAGGACTCCAGCGGCAACGGAGGTGCGTCCATCGCCGCCTACAGCGCCGCAGCAGGCATCGACGCGCAGATCATCGCCCCCGCATCCACCTCTCCCTCCAAGATCGTGCAGAGCCGTCTGCACGGAGCAAGCGTGGACCTCGTCCCCGGCAGCCGCCAGGACGTCGCCGACGAAGCCGTCCGCCGCGCCGACACCCGCTTCTACGCCAGCCACAACTGGCACCCCCAGTTCCTCCAGGGCATCAAGCTGATCGCCTACGAGATCTGGGAGGACCTGGGATTCAGCGCCCCCTCGGCCGTCCTCGTCCCGGCCGGCGCCGGCAGTCTCGTCCTGGGCTGCGCCATGGGCTTCGCCGAACTCCAGCGCGCGGGCGAGATCGACCAGGTGCCCCGCATCCTGGTCAGCCAACCCGAACAGTGTTGCCCCCTTGTCCAGGCCCTCGACAGTGGCGCCTCCACCGTCGACGCCCGCACCTGGCCCCGGACACTCGCCGAAGGAACCGCCATCGCTCGGCCCGTGCGCGACCGGGAAGTCCTCCAGGCCATCCACGACAGCGGCGGCGCCGCCACGGCCGTGGCCGAAGAAGAACTCCTGCCCGCAGTCGGCGAACTCGCACGCACCGGCGTATTCGTCGAGCCGACCAGCGCTCAGGTCCTGCCCGCGCTGCGCCAGTTCCACTCCGACGGCCACATCAGCCGTGACGACACCGTCGTCCTCGTCCTGACCGGCTCCGGCCTCAAGGCCGGCCAGGCCCTCAGCCAGCTGATCACCGACATCCCCGCCTGACACTAACCGCCTCTCATCAGGCAGCGGCAGATCAGACCGCCGCGGCCCCGGACACCAGCGGGTTCATCCGCTGCCCCGTTATGTTTTCGGCGGCAGTCAAGGGCGAGTGCGACGATGTCGCCGTGTTGGACACCGTGGTCGGCGTGGTAGCGGCGGATGCGTCGCTGGAGTTGGAGAGCGTCGGGGACGTCGAGAGCGTCTGCGAGTTCACGCAACTGACGGGCGTGGCGCGAGAGATCGGGCATGGGGTACTCCAGTGCGGCCCACTAGTCGACTAGCTGAAGCGCGTTGCACAATGCCGTGATTTTGCAGGTCAGGGCCTTGCCGCGGCTGTTCTGATCATGCGGTCAGGGCGAGGTTGTGCATGTGAGCGACGGCTTGGACTGCGTGGTGCAGGCCGTCGCCGCGCTGTCGGCAGTCACGAAGGATCTTGTAGTGCTTCAGCCGGCCGATCGCATGCTCGACCCGCGCACGGACCCGGCGATGCTCCGCGTTGTCGGCTTCCTCGCCGCCCAGCAGAGGCCGGCCGGGTCGTTTGCGGTGCGGGACGACCAGGCCGGTGTTGATGTAGGCGCCGTCGCCGAGCAACGTGACGCCCTGGCACTGCTCCGGCAGGCCGGAGTTGCGCCGGACATGGGCGTCGGCCTTGTTGCCCGGGGCCGGACGGGCGGTGGCCACGACCAGGCGGGTGTCCGCGTCGGTGATGACCTGCACGTTCGCTGAAAACCGGTAGTTGCGGCTCGATGCGCCCACCTTGCGGTCCCGGACCGGGATCAGCGTGCCGTCCACGATCCACAGCCGCTCCGCAGCGTCAACGGGACGGGAGACCGGCCCGAGCGCGAGGAGTGGCCGCAGCCGCTGGATGACCCTGCACACCGTGGCCGGCGAGACCCCGAACAGCGGCGCGAGTTGCCGCATGGTCAGGTTCGTCCGGTAATAGACCGCCACCATCAGCACCCGATCCTGCAGCGGCAGACACCACGGCCGCCCGATCCGAGGACCGTCGCCACCCCGTTCCCGCACCACCTGCAACAATCCCTCGAACTGCTTCACCCGCAGCCCCGTGAACGTCTCCACCCACACCGGCTCGGCCCTCAACCCCCCACGCATACAAGGGAAATGCTCAGATCATGGCGTTGCGCAACGCGCTTCAGCTGTACCACTGGTTCCTGGCGAAGGCGGTCATGTGACGCATGGGGGCCGGCTCCCGTCTCTCTGTCGTGGCTGCCTCGTCCGGACGGGGCTCAGTGGGGCGCAATAGTTCTTGGCTGCATACGCGGTGTCCCTCGTCCTCGGGCGCGGCGCAGGTAGGCGAGATGTGGCCGGCGTCGGAGATCTCGCAGATCAGGGTGCGGTCCCGGTCCTGGAGCAGACTGATGGGCTCCTCCCCGTAGCGAATCGTGTTCGTCACGAGCTCGCTGACGACCAACTCGGCGTGGAGGTCATGTCCTGCTGACCTCACCTGACGGCCGAATCGCCTTCTCCGCGGACGGCCTGGTGCAGGACAGGGCTCACGACGCCGACGGCATGGTCAGTCAACAGGTGCCGCGTGACCCGTCGGCTGTGGCAGCCACCCGCACCCGTGCCGACCGCAGTTCGAGATAATGCCGATATGAGCTTGGGCGACGAGGTCGTCCAGGCGGGCCAGAGCTCGTCGGGCCTCAGGCCGGGGGCGGCAAGTGCTCATGCCGTGGTGCGGAGTTCACCCTTGAGGGGGCGGAACCGGGAAGAGCAGGCAGCTACTGGTGGCGTGGGCGAGCAGACGGTCTTTCGTGTCCACCAACTGCGCTTGACAGAGGGCGGTTTGGCGGCCCTTGTTGACAACCGTGCCGACGGCGCGCACCGTGCCTGTCTCCGCGGTGATCCGCCGTAGGAACTTCACCGTCAGGTCGAGTGAGGTGTACGCCATGCCTTGCGGGAGGGTGGTCTGGACGGCGCATCCCGCGGCGGAGTCGAGCAGGGTGGCGAAGATGCCGCCGTGCACGCTGCCGATCGGGTTGTAGTGCTCCTCGCCCGGCGTCAGGGAGAAGACCACCCTGCCGGGCTCGACCTCGTCCAGGCGGAGGTCGATGGCGTAGCCGATGGGCGCCCCCGGCAGTCGCCCCGCCTGCAACTCGCGCAGGAAGTCGATGCCGGCCATGCGTCCGGCGGCTTCCGCCGAGACCGCGGGATCTTCCCATTGGTACGTACGTGTCCGTCCCACGATCGAGCGCCTTCCCATCTGGCTTTTGCAAGTGAAGCTAGCTTCCGCCTCGCCTGACTGTCAATGACGAAGCCAGGCTCTTACGATGGCCGAATGGAGTGGCTTGAGACGAGCACGGAGAACTGCCCCGTCCAGCGCACGCTCGACGTGGTCGGAGAGAAATGGACGCTGCTGATCCTGCGGGACGCCGTCAACGGAGTCCGCCGCTTCGACGACTTCCACCGCCACATCGGCCTGTCGGAGGCCGTCCTCAGCGACCGCCTGAGGAAGCTGATCGCGGCCGACATCCTGAAGACCGTCCCCTACCGGGAGCCGGGCAGCCGCTCCCGCAACGAGTACCACCTGACCCGCAAGGGCTGGGGCCTGTGGCCCGTCCTGATGGCGCTGAGGCAGTGGGGCGAGGCGTACGCCCTCGACTCCGAGAGTCCTGTGCTGGACGTTCGCCACACCGACTGCGATGCTCCGGTCCGCGTCGTCGTCGAGTGCTCCGAGGGGCACTCCTCTCTCACCGCCGAGCACGTCACCGCCCGGCTGGGACCCGGTGCCCGGCTTCGGTCGTGAGCACTCTTGATGACACGCTTGCCCTCGATGCCGCAGAAGGCGGAGACGACCGCCTTGAGGGCCGCGTCATCGATACGGACGGCGAGTTCTCACGGGGCGAACCCGCCGAAGGCGGCCGAGTGGATCGCCGATACGTGCGCAGGCCGGCATCGCGATCGTCGTCACGTTCGGGCCCTGCATGTCGGGTCCTTGCTCAGGTGCCCAGGTGCCGGCGAAGCCACTGGCCCATCTGCTGGATGGCCCGGTCGATCTCGGGCACGCGTCCCGCGCCCAGGATGAACGAGTGCTGTCCTTCGGGCAGCGGGTGGACCTCGGAGGTGACCTTGAAGTCCGCGAGGCGGCGGGCGAGCTGGGCGCCGTCGTCGGCGAGGGTCTCGTGTTCGCCGTAGTGGACGGTGGTGGGCGGCAGACCGGTCAGGTCGGCGTTCACGAGGCTGATCTCGGGGGCGGCGAAGTCCACTCCGGGCTCCCGCAGCCAGGATGCCCGGAACAGCTCGAGGGTGCTCCTGCTGAGCATCTTGTCGTTGTCCTCGTTCTCGTCCACGGACGCGTTCTGGAGGGTGAGGTCGGTCCACGGGGAGACGCTGACGATCGCGCCCGGGGCTGCCTCGCCCTTCGCGAGCAGTCGCAGCGGCAGCATCACGGCGAGGGTGCCGCCGATCGAGTGGCCCGTGCTGCCGATGTTCCGCGGCTCGTAGCCCTGGGAGAGCAGCCATCGGTAGGCGGTCTCGGCGTCGTCGAGCTGTGCCGGGTAGGGGTGTTCGGGTGCCAGGCGGAAGTCCACGACGAGCGAGCGGGCGCCGGCGGCCTTGGCTATGTGGCCGGCGGCCTTGCGGTCCGAGTGCATCGAGGCGGTGACCGACCCGCCGAAGTGGAAGTGGAGCAGCGCGCGGTCGGGGTGGGCGTCCTCGGGAATGCACCACAGGGCGGGGACACCGCCCGCGTCGACTTCGGCGTAGGTGACGCCTTCCGGTTCGGCCGACGCCATGTGGTTCGTCTCGACGATGTCGCGGATGACGGCGAGGTCGAGGCCCGGTGTCGAGGCCTTCGCGCTCACGCTCTCGAGGAACTGTGCGAACTGCTGTGCCTCTGGGCTTGCTCCCATGGTGGTGCTCCTTCGCGGTTCGGTGCCACGCCCGCTGCTCGCGGGGGACTGGTTGATGTGCCGGTCATGACGCCATGAGCTGAGTGCGGAAGAACTCAGAGTGGATGGCGGGCAGAAGTCCGCAGGCGGCCGGGTCAGTCGTTGTCGGGCGCCATGGAGACCACGACCTTGCCGGCCCTGGTCCGGCCCTGCTCGACGTGCGCCATCGCCTCGAGCGTCTGGTCGAACGGGAAGACCGTGTCGATGACCGGGCGGAGCTTCCCGCTGTCGTACAGGGCGCTGAGCTCGCGCAGCTGGGAGCCGTCGGCCCGCATGAAGAAGAACTCGTAGCGCACACCAAGTGCCTTGGCCTGCTTGCGGACCTTGCGGCTGAGAGTGTGCATGAGTACCCCCAGGGGGAAAGGGGCTCCCAGCTGCTTGGCGAACGCGGCGTCCGGCGGGCCGGCGACGCCGACGGCCAGGCCGCCGGGCTTCAGCACGGTCAGTGACTTCTCCAGGTTCGCCCCGCCCAGGGAGTCCAGTACCAGGTCGTAGCCGGACAGCGTCTTCGAGAAGTCCTCCTTGGCGTAGTCGACGACGATCTCGGCACCAAGGCTCCTGACCAGCTTCTCGGAGTCGGTGCCCGCCGTCGTCGCCACCGTGGCGCCGAGGTGCTTGGCGAGCTGGATGGCCGTCGATCCGAGGCCCCCGGCACCGGCGTGGACGAGCACCTTCTGGCCCGGCCCAAGACGGGCGCGGTCGACGAGGATCTGCCAGGCGGCCAGGGCCACCAGAGGCACCGCGGCTGCCTCCTGGGAGGTGAGCGAGGCCGGCTTGGGCGCGACGTCGTCCTCGTCGATGGCGATGAACTCCGCGAAACCCCCGATCCGAAGGTCCCGTGGACGGGCGTACACCTCGTCTCCGACCTTGAAACCGCGTACGGCGGAGCCGACCCGCACCACGACACCGGCCACGTCGTGGCCCAGCACGAACGGGCGCCTGTACTTCAGGAGGTGCTTGAACTCGCCGTTGCGGACCATCTTGTCCAGCGGGTTGATGCCGGCGGCCCTCACTCGCACCAGGACATCGCGGTCCCGGACGGTGGGCTCGGGTACCTGTGCGGCGCGTGCGCCGTCCTTGCCGTACTTCGCGACGACGAATGCCTTCATGCCGGGCGCCTTACTGGGTGATCTTCTCGGTGGTCGATGCGCGTCCCGCACCGGCCATGACGCTACCGGCTGAGTATATAAAAGTAAACTCAGGTGAGGCTAGAATCACCCCATGGATGCGTGGACCGAAGCTGTTCAGGATGCCGGCATGGACCCCCGTCTCGACCGGGACGTGTCGAACTGCTCCATCGCGCGGACCCTTGAGATCGTGGGGGAGAAGTGGACGATCCTGATCCTGCGCGAGGTCTGGTACGGCTCGTCCCGCTTCAGCGACTTCGAACGTGTCCTCGGGTGTCCTCGCAACCTCCTCGCGGCGCGGCTTCGGATGCTCGTGGAAGAAGGGATCCTGGCCACCGAGACCTACAAGGAGCCCGGCTCGCGGAGCCGGCCCAAGTACGTGATCACTCCCAAGGGCATGGATCTGGTACCGGCCGTGCTGGGGCTCCTGCAGTGGGGTGACCGATACCGTGCCGACCCTGAGGGGCCCGCCGTGCTGGCGAGGCACCGCGCATGCGGCGCGTACGTCGGCGTCCAGATCCGCTGCGAACAAGGCCATGCCGTGCCGGCGGAAGACATCGAGAGCGTTCCCGGCCCCGCCTTTCGCATGAAGCCCGCCGGGTGAGCTGAGCACCACTGCGCATGGCGTTCCGCGGGGCACACGTCCTGATCGCGTTCCGCGGCTGTGACGAGACGAGGAGTGCGGGCGGAAGTGGAGCGGCACCGACCGGGACGCCGGGAGGCGATCAGCCCTTGCGGGTCTTGATCTCCCAGGTCAGGGCCGAGACGACGTCGAAGAGGCCGCCGACGACGCCGTAGCCGACGAGGTCGCAGATCGAGGCCTCGGCGTCCTTGTTGATCGGCACGATCGTACTTGGAGACACGGGACTGGTGGTGATCGGTGATGCTGCAGGAGCCCAGTCGCAGCGCGAGACGGGCGGCGATCTCCAGGGGCAGCAGCTCCAGGGTGGGCTTGCTCAGGCGACGTTCGCACTGCACGGCTCTGCATCGGCCGAATGGCTGAGACGGCGACGGGACGGGTTGTCGGTTTGAGGCGTGTAGAGCCGGCGAGAGGATCGCCAACTCCTGCCCCCTTCCGAGGCGGCTTTTCCTGCGCGTCATCCTCGGAACTGACGCAATGCCATACCAGAGGATGACGAGGCCCGCTCGGACGTCAGCTTCAGGTGGTCGGTACTTCGGCTGATCCGGAGGGTGCGGTGCGGACCGGACGATGAAGGAGTCCTCAGCTCGGTGTGGGCCGTACGCGCGCACCGGGCTGTCCGTGCCCCTGATCGGAGCAAGACCCTCGTGACCACCTCGCCGCCCGCTCCCCGCACTCCTACCCTCGCTGCCCGCGCCACCGAGCTGTCCAAGGTCTACGGGCAGGGCGACACCCAGGTGGTCGCCCTCGACCGGGTCAGTGTCGGCTTCGAGCAGTCCCGGTTCACCGCGATCATGGGACCCTCCGGGTCAGGCAAGTCCACGCTGATGCACTGCGTGGCCGGGCTGGACAGCTTCTCCTCCGGCTCCGTCCGCGTCGGCGACATCGAGCTGGGAGCCCTGACGGACAGGCAGCTCACCAGACTCCGCCGGGACAAGGTCGGCTTCATCTTCCAGGCGTTCAACCTGCTGCCGACCCTCACCGCGCTCGAGAACATCACGCTCCCGATGGACATCGCCGGCCGGGCCCCGGACAAGGAGTGGCTGGACAGCGTCATCCAGATGGTCGGCCTGTCGGGCCGACTCAGCCACCGCCCCGCCCAGCTCTCGGGCGGCCAGCAGCTGGGGGTCCCCCCAGGCCCTTAAGGCACTGGGGGAGTGTCGCCGTCGCCCGGGCGCTCGCGTCCAAGCCGGACATCGTCTTCGGGGACGAGCCGACCGGGAACCTGGACTCGCGTGCGGGCGCGGAGGTCCTGGGGTCCTGCGTGACTCCGTACGGACATCGGGTCAGACCGTTGTCATGGTCACCCATGATCCGGTCGCCGCCTCCTACGCGGACCGGGTCGTCTTCCTCGCGGACGGGCGGATCGTCGACGAGATGTACGAGCCCACTGCGGACGGGGTCCTCGAACTCATGAAGTCCTTCGACGCCCCCAGGTTCCGTACCAGCTGAGCCGAGTTGGAGCGCACCGAGTCGCACGAACCGACACGCACCCCCTGATCGACCCCCGTCCTCCCCTCACCTCACCTAGGACAGACATCACGATGTTCCGCACAGCCCTGCGCAACGTCCTCGCGCACAAGGCCAGACTGCTGATGACCGTGCTCGCCGTCATGCTCGGCGTCGCGTTCGTCTCCGGCACCCTGATCTTCACCGACACCCTCAGCGGCGGCTACCGCGACCAGGCGGCCAAGAGCTACGCCCACGTGGACGTCGAGGTCCGCTCCTACGGCCAGTCCGACAAGGTCCCCGGCATCAGTGGGAAGGCGCTGGACGAGATCGCCCGGCTCGACGGGGTCGCCGGAGCCGCCGGACGGGTCGGCGGGCTCGCCGGCGTCGCAGACAAGGACGGCGGGCTCATCGGCAGTGGCTCGTCCGGCATGGGTGCCAACTTCGCGCCCGGGAAGGGCGGCAAGGACCCGCTCTACGTGTTCACCCAGGGCAGCGGGCCCACCGACCCCGGCCAGGTCGCGCTCGACAAGGACACCGCCGAGAAGGGCGGCTACGAGGTCGGCGACACTGTGCGCGTCGCCTTCAGGGGGCCGGCGAAGACGTACGAGCTCTCAGGCATCTTCACCACCGACGACACCGGGGTGGCCCTGGGCGACAGCCTGGCGCTGTTCGACACGCCGACCGCTCAGCGGCTCTTCCTCCAGCCCGGCTCCTACGAGTACGCCATCGTCACCACCGCCCCGGGCACGTCGAGCACCGAACTCGCCGCCACCCTGAGGAAGGTGCTTCCGGACGAAATGGAGGTCAAGACGGGCCGTCAACTCGCCGACGAGCGGGCCAAGGGAGGCGCGGGAGACGCGTCGACGCTCAGTACGCTCCTGCTCGCCTTCGCCGCCGTCGCGCTCTTCGTCAGCGTCTTCCTGATCGCCAACACCTTCACCATGCTCGCCGCCCAGCGCACCCGCGAACTCGCTCTGCTGCGCGCGGTCGGCGCCTCCCGCAGGCAGGTCACCCGGTCCGTACTGATCGAAGCGATGGTGGTCGGCACCGTGGGCGCCGCCGGCGGGCTCGGAGTCGGCGCCGCCATGGCCGCCGTGGCGCGTTCCACGGTCGGTGTCTTCGGCACGAAGAACCCGGACGGGCCGCTGGTCGTCACGTCGACGACCGTCCTGGTCGCAGCTGTCGTCGGGGTCCTGGTCACCATGCTGGCCGCCTGGCTGCCGGCCCGTCGCGCCGCGAAGATCCCGCCAGTCGCGGCCATCGGCAGCGCACACCTGCCCGCCACCACAAGGTCCCTGCTGATCCGGAACCTGCTCGGCGGCATCATCACGCTGCTCGGCGCGGCCGCCGTCGTCGCGGGCGCCGGGGCCGGCGGCTCCATCGGCAAAGGGCTCGTCGGGCTCGGGGCCATCCTCGCGGTGACCGGTGTCCTCGTGCTGATCCCGTTGCTGTCCCGGCCCGTGATCGCGGTCCTACAGCCGCTGCTGCGGGCCGGCTTCGGGGTCTCCGGCAAGCTCGCCGGCCAGAACGCCGTACGCAGCCCACGCCGTACCGGCGCCACCGCCTCCGCGCTGGCCATCGGCCTCACGGTGGTCAGCGCCATGACCGTGCTCGCCACCACCCTCGGCCAGTCCACGGACAAGATGACCACGGACATCGTCAAGGCCGACTACATGGCCAGGGACAGCGGCGCGGACCTGGACACCTCGGCGGCCGCCGCACTGCGCAAGGTCCCCGGCGTCACGACGGTGTCGCCGGAGCAGCAGGCCTGGATGCGACTCGACGGCATCCAGGAGGATGTTTCCGCCGTCGCCCCGGCGGAATTCGGCAAGACCATCCGTCTCCCGGTGGTCTCCGGCTCGCAGGGCACGCTCGCGAAGGGGCAGGTCGCCGTCGCCGATGACGAAGCGCGGGCCCACGGCTGGAAAGTGGGGGACACCCTGCCGGCGGTCTACGGGGACTCCGACAAGAGCCGCAAGCTGACCGTCGGGGCCGTCTTCGAGTCCAACGAAGTCGTCATGCCCGTCGTCGTCTCCGCGGACGTGATCGATCCGAACGCCACCTCCACCACTCTCTCGAAGGTCTACCTCAAGACGGATGGCAGCACGAACGAGAAGGCACTCGCCGACGCCCTCGCCGGGCGCCCGGGGATCAAGATCGATGACCGGCAGGCCATCCGCCACGAGCTCAGCGGAGCCTTCGGCACCGTGCTGAACGTGCTGTACGCACTGCTGGCGATCTCCCTGGTCATCGCGGTGCTCGGGGTGGTGAACACCCTCGCGATGTCGGTCTTCGAACGGCAGCGGGAGGTCGGCATGCTGAGGGCCGTCGGACTCGACCGGCGGGGCGTGACACGCATGATCCAGCTGGAGTCCGTGGTCATCTCCCTCTTCGGCGCGGCGATCGGCATCGCGGTCGGAACCTTGCTGGGCTGGGCCGTCTGCGAGGTCACCAAGGCGGACATCCCGGGATACGTGTTTGTGCTGCCGTGGAGCCGCTTCGGCCTCTTCCTGCTGCTGGCATCGCTGGTCGGCCTGCTGGCCGCCATGTGGCCCGCCCGCAGCGCGGCCCGGCTGAACATGCTCACAGCCATCAAGACCGAGTAGACGGAGCGCGTCGCGCTATGGCCTCCGGCATGCCTGAGGCCATACGCGGGCGCAACCGTCATGCTTGTGGAGCACGGTCAGTCCGCTCGCCTCACGGTGGGGAGGAGGGCCACGACCTCCCAGCCGTGGTCCTCGCGTGGGCCGGTGTGCAGTGTGCCGCCGAGGGCGGTGACGCGTTCGGTGAGGCCGACGATGCCGAAGCCTCCGCCGCGGGCGGCGTACGGCATCGGGGCGCCTCCGCGGCCGTTGTCGCGCACCGTCACGCGCAGGGCGTCGTCGGCGTGGGCGAGGGCCACGGTGACGTCGGTGGCGTCGGCGGCGTGGCGGCGTACGTTCGTGAGGGCTTCCTGGACGACGCGGTAGGTGGCAGCTTGCACTTCGTGGGGCAGGTTCCGGGGCAGTGAGGCTTCACGCTGCAGTTCGGCCTTCGGCCCCGGCGGCCCGCCGAATCCCTCGACCAGTTCCGCGAGGGATGTCAGATTGCCTACCGGGCGGTTCTCGCCAGGCTTGGGCTGGGCCGCTTTCTCCGGACCGCCGCGCAGGATGCCGACGGTCAGGCGCATGGAGTCGAGCGCCTGGGTCGCGGCCCGTTCGATGCCCGCCAGGACCGGGTCCAGGCGGCCGGGTTCGGTGGTGGCCATCATGCGGGCCATCTGTGTCTGGACCAGAATGCCGGTGACATGGTGGGCGACGAAGTCGTGCAGGTCGGCCGCCATCGCGAGGCGTTCGGCGCGGCGGGTCTCGGTGACCGCGACGCCACGGCTGTGGTCCAGGGAGCGCAGATAGCCGCCGAGGCCGGCGAAAACGCCGGTCAGCAGCGCCAACGGCAGCGCGAACAGCAACGCGTCTTCCTTGGCGATGACGTCGTAGAAGCGCAGCGGCACCACAACGCTCGCTCCGCCTGTGAGGACGGCACACAGCCACGCCCACCATGGTGAGCAGGTACGGACCGCGATCAACAACAGGCAGAGCAGGACCGCCATTTCACCGGGGCCGAGTGTCCGCACGCGCTCGGTCGTCGCGGCCAAGGCGGTCAAGGCCAGCGAAACGCCTGCTGGTACGGCGGTCCGCAGTTGGGGGGTGAGCCACGCGGGTTGCCGCGCGGAGGGCCAGAGGACGGCCGTGAGGCCGAGCGACAGCAGCAGGAGCACCGGCCAGAGGGTCGTGCCGTTGGCGACGGCGATGAGCACGTCCGCGGCGGCCAGCAGGACCAGCGTGGTGACGCCCATCGCACGCAGGTGGCCCTGCCGACGGGTCCGCGTCGTGGGGATGTCGTCCGTCGCGGGCAGGAGGTTCACATCGGTCACTGTAGAGAGGAGCGGTCAGCTGCGCCTCGGCCGGTCGGCCGGCGCGGACGGCAGGCGCGGGAACCGCTTCGCCTGCGGTTCCCGCGCCTGGTCATGACACAAGTGGGAGCTGTCAGTTGATCCGGACGATCTTCCAGAGCTGGTCGTCGAGGTTGGCGCTGCCCCACTGGACGACGGCTGCCCCGTTGGCGGTGGAGGACTGGGCGACGCCGGCGACGAGGGTGCTGTTCACGTTCCGGAGTCTGTAGTAGCCGCCGCCCGCGTCGGTGAGGGTCCACTTCTGGGAGTCGGCGCTGGAGGCGGTGTTCTGGACGATGGCCGCTCCCGCTGTGGTGGAGGAGCCTTGGATGTCGAGGTTGAGGTTGCTCTTGACGTTCTTGATGTTCCAGGCGCCGCTGCCCGCGGATTGGAAGGTGAAGAGCTGGCAGGCGCAGGCCGTGTTCTGCCACTGGCCGACGGCGGTGCCGGCGGTGGTGGAGCCGTTCGGGATGTCGAGGTACTTGCCGCTGTTCTTGTTCACCAGGACGTACTGGCCGGTGCCCAGGGGCGGCAGGGCAGTCTGAGTGAGGTTCCAGCGCTGGCAGTCGCAGGTGGTGCTGCTCCACTGCACGGCGGTGGTGCCGACGGTGGTGGAGGCGCTGGGTATTTCGAGCACCTTGCCACTGACGCGGTTCGTGATGCTGTACCCGCCGGCCGGGTGGGGCGCGACGGACCATTCGTGGTCGAGCGTGCCGTTGTCATCCCACTGCAGGACGGTTGCGCCGTCGGCGGTGGACTGGTTCTGGACACCGAGAACCTTGCCACTGGCGACGTTGAAGATCTTGAAGTGGCCCGAGGACTGCTGCTCGAAGCGCCACTGCTGGTTGGTGGAGGTGGTGGGGTTCTGCTGGGTGGCGGTGGTCCCGTTGGTGGTGGAGCCGCCGGCGATGGTGAGGTTCAGGGCACTGTTCGCGTTGGTCATGGTGTAGGTCGCACCGTCGGAGACGCCGCCGCCCAGGTCGATCGTGCTGTAGGTGACCGGGTTGGAGAGGTTGCTGCCGCCGCGTCCGGCGCTGAGGATCAGCAGGCTGTGCCCGTCGGGCAGGGACGTCATGCCGCGGCTGTAGCCGCCGGCCAGGTTGGCGCTGATGCGCGTCCAGGTGTTCGCGGCGCCGTTCTGCGTGTTGATGAACAGGTCCTCGGCGCTGTTGGCGCTGAGGGCGAGGGTTCCGTTGGGGCCTCCTGCGGGCAGCCAGGTCAGGTAGGGGGCGCTCTGGGGCACCACGCCGTCCGTCGTCCGCAACGGGATGCCGGTGACCGAGCCGAACGCCTCCGGGTCGGAAGAGATCTTGTAGTAGACGGAGAAGTTGCCCTCGGGAGCGCCGCCGTACTCGTAGGACAGGACGTACTTGCCGTTCGGCAGCTTCGCGACGGTCGGCATACCCGGACGGTTGCTGAAGGTGGGCATGGCCACGTCGTCCACGACGGGGCCCCAGGTACGGGCGTCCGTGGAGACCTGGTGCACGATCTTCTGGCCGTGGTCGGGGTCGCGCTGGTCGGAGTAGTAGACGATGAGCTTGCCCCCAAAGACCAGGAAGAACGGCTCCCAGACCGGGGTGTTGCCGTTCGTGTCGAAGGCGGCGCCGCCGGTGGCGATGTTGCTGACGAAGCTCCAGGTCTGACCGCGGTCCGTGCTGGCGTACAGATCGATCTTGGTGGCCGACCGGTCCGAGGGCACCGAGTCACCCGCGGCCAGGATGGTCCCGGCCGGGAAGTCACCTATGGCCGTGGGCAGTTCGAAGAGCTCGGGCTGCCAGCGCATGCCCCAGCCGTTCTGTGTGTCGGCGATGTCGGAGAGCTTGCTCCAGGAGTTGCCGTTGTCGGTGCTGCGGTAGATGGGGAAGACGGGCGTGCCGGAGGTGTACTGCTCGAACGTGGCGAGCAGGGTGCCGTTGGCCGATCCGTTGTGCCGCAGGCGCAGCGCCCGGGGATACAGCGAACCGGGCGAAGGCGCTCCCGCGGGCGGGGTGTACATCGTCTGCGAGGGACGGGACAGGGCCTGCGCCCGCCCCGCGGCAGGCAGCAGAACCGTCGCCGAGGCGACGATCAGCGCCAGGAACAGCAACAGCAGGGTGGTGGGGCGGGAAAGCTGAGCGGCGCCGGGTCTGGCGCCCAACAGTGCAGGGGACATGTGCGGCTCTCAGGACAGGGGAGGAGTAGGAGGGGCCGGGGCCTGCCGCCCCGGTACGAAACCGGGTAGGAAGCGGCGAGCCCGGAGTGCGCGTCCACCGCGTGCGAGGAACTGCGGCGTCGTGCGGCACGGGAATCGGACCGATCCGCCTCTCGGGTGAGACGACCGGTGCGAGTGGCAGAGCTGTGCCCGGGGCGCGGTGCGTTCTCTGCTGCCGGGGTGCTCTCAGGTGGTGCGCCGGCCCGTCGTGTCGGGGTGCGATGGCGGAGGCGCGGTCGAGCCGCGGACGACGAGTTCGACCGGTGGGTCGCTCGCCTGCGGCAGGTCGGTGTCGGGCTTGTCGATCGCGTGCACGAGAAGGCGGATGCCTTCCCGGGCCGCGGCCTCGAAGGGCTGGCGCACGGTGGTCAGAGGAGGGGAGACGTAGGCGAAGACCGGATTGCCGTCGAAGCCGACGACACTGATGTCCTCAGGTACGCGGCGCCCGGCTTCCCGCAGGGCGTGGATCAGGCCGATGGCCATTTCGTCGCCCGCCGCGAAGACAGCGGTCACGGAACGGTCCGAGGCCAGCGCCCGGCCCACGGCATGGCCGGAGGCGGCCGACCAGTCGCCGTTGAGCAGCGGCGGCTCGTGCGCGCCCCGCGCCGCGAGCGCCGCCCGCCATCCTTCGATGCGGTCCTTGGTGGCGTACCAGCGCCGCGGGCCGGCGAGATGATGAACGGTCGCGTGCCCCAGGTCCAGCAGATGCTCGGTGGCAGCCCGGGCCAGTTCGTGGGCGCCCACACCTATGGTCACGGTGCGGGTGGCGTTGAAGGCGGGCGGTGCCCCCAGGAAGAGGACGGGGACGTCGACACGGACGCTGACGTCCCCTTCCACGATGGGTTCGGAGACGATGACGCCGTCCACGCCTTGCTCGAGCAGGGACTCCACGGCACCCGCGATACTCGCGGGGTCGCCGTCCGGCGTGTTGACCACGCGGAGCGCGTAACCCGCGTCGCGCACCGCCCGCTCGATGTGCACGAGCAGTGAAGCGGTTCCGTACCCGGCGGTGCCCAGGGCGACCACGCCGATGGAGCCGGTACGCCCGGAGACCAGTGTCCTGGCCGCCTGGTTCAGCCGGTAGCCGAGTTCCTCAGCGGCTGCCAGGACTTTGGTCCGGGCCTCCTCGGAGACATAGGGCTCGTTGTTGAGGACCCGCGACACCGTCTTGCGCGACACCCCGGCCAGACGGGCCACGTCCGCGCTGCGCGGCGCAGAGGAGCCCTCGCTCCGTCCCACCACTGCTGCCATGAAGTCTCCCGACGGCCGTGCGTCTGCATCGAAGGAGGTCAACTATATGACCACGTGGTCTGACCGCGTGGTCATGTCTACGTAGGCGACAGCCGTACGTCAAGGGTTCCCGCAGTATCGATTCCGGTGGGCGGCAGCGGATTCGATGGAGGGTGGCTGGTCGGCGACGGGTTGCGCAGCCGCCGTGAGGGGGCATCGCTGCCGGGCATATGTGCTGCTCAAACGGCAGGAACGCACTCACGAGCGCGCTCACGAAACGAAGCCGTCGCTCCCGTCCGACTGCAAGCCGTCTGACTTCTCGACATGTACGGTCGGCCCAGCACTCAGGTCGAAGGGACTTGACAGCGACTCCCTGGAACGTTCAATCTTCCTCGCAACCGCCGGTCGGATTTGTTCGATCGTGTTGAGTCTTGGTCGCGTGGACGACCGCTTCCCCGTCACACCCCGCCGGGCCGACGTGCCGTCTGGGCACGGCCGCCCTGTCAGGAGCCGAAATGCACTCTTCCTCCCTCGGTCGGCCCATGCCTGCTGCCAGTCGGCGCACCGTCCTGCGCGGTATTGGTGGCGCGGCCGTTCTCGGCGCGGGCATACCGCTGCTCAGCGCCTGCGGCGGCAGCGGTACGGCTGCCGACCCGAAGACCGTCAGCCTCGGGTCGAACGCGTCGGACGCGGTGCCGAAGAAGGCGTTCGCCGAGATCTACGCGGCGTTCACGAAGCAGTCCGGGATCACGGTCGACGTGAACACCAAGGACCACAACACGTTCCAGGAGCAGATCAACTCCTACCTCCAGGGCACCCCGGACGACGTGTTCAACTGGTTCGCCGGCTACCGCATGCAGTTCTTCGCGGCCAAGGGCCTGGCCTCCCCGATCGACGACGTGTGGCAGAAGATCGGCGGCAACTTCCCCGAGGCGATGAAGGCGCTCAGCAAGGGCGAGGACGGCAAGTACTATTTCGTGCCGATCTCCACCTCCCTCTGGGGCGTCTTCTACCGCAAGAGCGTCTTCAAGAAGTACGGCTACGAGGTCCCCACCACCTGGGACCAACTCGTCGCGCTGTGCAAGCAGATGAAGAAGGACGGCCTGGTCCCGTTCGCCTTCGGCGACAAGGACGCCTGGCCCGCGCTCGGCACCTTCGACCAGATCAACTTCCGCACCAACGGCTACGACTTCCACGTCGAGCTGATGGCCGGCAAGGCGTCCTGGACGGACGCCAAGGTCCGCACCGCCTTCGACCACTGGGCCGAGATCCTCCCCTACCACCAGGAAGGCGCCGTCGGCCGCACCTGGCAGGACGCGGCCCAGACGCTGATTTCGAAGAAGGCGGGCATGTACCTGTTCGGCAGCTTCGTGGCTCAGCAGTTCACGAACAAGGCCGACCTGGACGACCTCGACTTCTTCCCCTTCCCGGAGATCAACTCCGCGTACGGTCAGGACACCGTCGAGGCCCCCACCGACGGCTTCATGCTCTCCAAGGCCCCGAAGAACAAGGCCGGCGCGCTCAAGCTCCTGGAATTCCTGGGTACGCCGGAGGCCGAGCAGATCTACCTGAAGTCCGACCCGAGCCTGGTCGCGGCGTCCAACAAGGCCGACACCTCCTCGTACACCGCGCTGCAGAAGAAGGCGTACGCGACGATCTCCGGCGCCAAGCACCTCACCCAGTTCATGGACCGTGACAGCCGGCCGGACTTCACCGCCACGGTGATGCAGCCCGCCTTGCAGAAGTTCATCCGCGACCCCAAGGGTGTCGACAGCCTGCTGGCGTCGATCGAGCGCCAGAAGAAGACGATCTTCGCGTCCGCATGACCGTCACGACGAACACCGGTACCGGGACCGGCACCACCAGCACCCCGGGGACGGCCGCAATGCCGCCCTCGGGCCACCCGAAGAAATTGACCAAGGATCAGACCAAGGGGCCGCGGGCCCCGTTGGGCCACCGGCGGCTGCTCACTCGACGGGACCGCATCACGCTCGGCCTGATGGCCGGGGTGCCGACGATCCTGCACGTCATGCTCGTCTGGCTCACGGCTCTCGCCTCGATCGCGCTGGCCTTCACCAGCTGGGACGGCATCGGCTTCGACTCCATCCACTGGGTCGGCCTGGACAACTTCAAGGAGTTGTTCACCAACAACCCGCAGTTCTGGCCGGCCGTCGAGCACAACGTCGTCTGGTTCGTCGTGCTCATCCTGATCCCGACGCCGCTGGGCCTGTTCCTGGCCGTGCAGTTGGACAAGAAGATCCGGTTCAGCAAGGTCTACCAGACCGCGTTCTTCCTGCCGGTCGTGCTGTCGATGGCTGTCATCGGGTTCGTCTGGCAGCTCGTCTACAACCCCGACACCGGCCTGATCAACAACCTGATCGGCGCGAACGAGCCCGGCCACTACATCGACTGGATCGGCGACCCGGACCTGAACCTGTGGTCCGTCCTCATCGCCGCGTCCTGGCGGCACACCGGCTACATGATGATCCTCTACCTGGCCGGCCTGAAGGGCGTCGACCCCGCCCTGCGCGAGGCATCCGCGCTGGACGGCGCGGGCGAGTGGCAGACGTTCAAGAACGTCGTCTTCCCCACCCTGCGCCCCACCAACACCGTCGTCCTGGTCGTCACCATCATCGAGGCGCTGCGCGCCTTCGACCTGGTCTTCGTGTTCAACAAGGGCGCCCAGGGCACCGAACTGCTGTCGATCCTGGTGACCAACAACATCATCGGCGAGTCCAGCCGCATCGGTTACGGGTCGGCGATCGCCGTCGTCCTGCTGGTGATCTCGCTCGCGGTGATCATCCCGTACCTGATCGGCACCTTCCGCAAGGAGCGGCGCGCATGAGCCACGCCCTGGTGAGCAAGCAGCGCACCCCCGTCCGCCCCGCCCGGATCCTGCTGCACGTCTTCCTCGTCGGCACCGCGCTGGCCTGGCTCGCGCCCCTGCTGTGGGCGATGTACGCGGCGATGCGCCCGTACGCCGAGACCAGCGCCAAGGGCTACGTCTCCTGGCCGGACAAGCTGAGCCTCGACAACTTCACCAACGCGTATCAGCAGTCCGACATGCTGCACTACTTCGGGAACACACTGCTGGTGGCGATCCCGGCGGTGCTGCTGACGCTGTTCCTGTCGTCGTGTGTGGCCTTCTACGTCAGCCGCTTCGACTTCCGGGTCAACCTCTTCCTGCTGCTGGTGTTCACGGCGGGCAACCTACTGCCGCAGCAGGTCATCATCACCCCGCTGTACCGGCTGTACCTGCTCGTCGACCTGCCCGGCATCACCATGAGCGGAAAGCTGTACGACTCGGCGCTGGGCCTGGTGCTGATCCACGTGGCGTTCCAGTCCGGCTTCTGCGCCTTCGTGCTGGCCAACTACATGCGCTCCCTGCCCCACGAGCTGACCGAGGCCGCCCTGGTCGACGGTGCCTCGGTCTGGCGCCTGTACTGGCAGATCGTGCTGCCCCTGTGCAAGCCGGCGATGGCCGCCCTGGCGACGTTGCTTTCCATCTGGATCTACAACGACTTCTTCTGGGCCATCGTCCTGATCTCCACCGGCGAGAACATGCCGATCACCTCGGCGCTGAACAACCTCTCCGGCCAGTACTTCACCGACCCCAACCTGGTCGCCGCCGGCGCCCTGCTCACCGCGATCCCCACCCTGATCGTGTACTTCGTGCTCCAGCGTCAGTTCGTCAGCGGCCTCACGCTGGGCGCCAACAAGGGCTGAAGCACGCCTCCCACTCGTTCCCCACACCTCCCGGAGTCCCACCAGTGACCACCGAACGCCGTCTCCGCCTGCCCGGCATCGCCTACGGCGGCGACTACGACCCCGAACAGTGGCCCGAGGAGGTGCGGGCCGAGGACCCGTTGCCCAACAAGGTTGTGAGCCCCTTGCCCTCCCAGCTCTCCACGTACGTGTCGGACACCGCACCGTGGCGGGGCGCCCTGCGTCCGGCCCGCTCCTGGCTGCACTCCGACGCCTCCTCCCAGTCGCTGAACGGCCCCTGGCAGTTCCGTCTGTCGCCCACGGCGGCCGTCGCCGAGGACTTCGCCTCCGAGGACTTCGACGACGGGGGCTGGGACAGCATCCCGGTGCCCGCGCACTGGGTGCTGGAAGGCGACGGCGCCTACGGCCGGCCGATCTACACGAACGTCCAGTACCCGTTCCCGATCGACCCGCCGCACGTCCCCGACGAGAACCCCACCGGCGACTACCGCCGCCACTTCGACCTCACCGAGGACTGGTCGGACGCCGAGCGGGTCCTGCTGCGGTTCGACGGAGTGGAGTCGCTGTTCAGGGTCTGGGTGAACGGCGTCGAGATCGGCAGCGCCAGTGGCAGCAGGCTGGCCCACGAGTTCGACGTGACGTCCGCGGTGCGACCGGGCGACAACGTCGTCGCCGTACGGGTGCACCAGTGGTCGGCCGCCAGCTACCTGGAGGACCAGGACCAGTGGTGGCTGCCGGGCATCTTCCGGGACGTCACCCTGCTCGCCCGCCCGGCCGGGGGTGTCGAGGACGTCTGGCTGCGCACCGGCTACGACCACGGAAACGGCCGTATCGACCCGGAGGTCACCGCCGACGCCGCCGCGTTCCCCGTCACCCTGCGCATCCCCGAACTCGGCGTCGAGCGGGTCTGGGCCACCCCGGCCGACGTGGCACCCCTCGACATCGCGGGCGTGGAGCCGTGGTCGGCCGAGCGGCCCCGCCTGTACGACGTCACCGTGTCCTCGGCCGCGGAGAGCATCGCCCTGCGGGTCGGCTTCCGCACGGTCGAGATACGCGGCGACCGGTTCCTGGTCAACGGCCGCCGTGTCGTCTTCCACGGGATGAACCGGCACGAGGCCCACCCCGAGCGCGGCCGGGTCTTCGACGAGGAGCACGCCCGCGCGGACCTGGCCCGCATGAAGCGGTTCAACGTGAACGCCATCCGCACCAGCCACTACCCCCCGCATCCCCGGCTGCTCGACCTCGCCGACGAACTCGGCTTCTGGGTCGTCCTCGAGTGCGATCTGGAGACCCACGGCTTCGAGAACGTCGACTGGGCCGGCAACCCGAGCGATGACCCGGCCTGGCGCGCGGCCTACCTGGACCGTGTCCAGCGCACCGTCGAGCGGGACAAGAACCATCCCAGCGTCGTGATCTGGTCGCTCGGCAACGAGGCCGGAACCGGCGCCAACCTCGCCGCCATGTCGGCCTGGGTCCACGCCCGCGACCCCGAGCGTCCCGTGCACTACGAAGGTGATTACACCGGCGAGTACACCGACGTCTATTCGCGCATGTACGCGACGGTCCCGGAGATCGAGCAGATCGGCACGGACGGTTCCAGCGAGCCGCTGCTCGGCTGCACCCCCGCACAGGGTGCCCGGCAGCGCACCAAGCCGTTCCTGCTCTGCGAGTACGCCCACGCGATGGGCAACGGGCCGGGTGCCCTCGACCAGTACGAGGAACTGGTCCACCGGTTCCCGCGGCTGCACGGCGGCTTCGTCTGGGAGTGGCGCGACCACGGCATTCTGGCCACGGCCCCGGACGGGACGCCGTATTACGCCTACGGCGGTGACTTCGGGGAGGTCGTGCACGACGGCAACTTCGTGATGGACGGGATGGTGCTCAGCGACGACGTGCCGACGCCGAGCCTGTACGAGTTCAAGGCGGTCGTGCAGCCGATCCGCTTCGCGTTCGACGGCGACAAGCTCGTGATCACCAATCTGCGGCACTCGGCCGACACGTCCGACCTGCGCTTTTGCTGGCGCGTCGAGCACGACGGACATCTCGTGGACTCGGGGGAGTGGGATGGCCCGGTCCTCGCGGCGGGCGAGTCGGGGCGGGTGCCGTTGCCGCCGGTCGTGGTGGCCCCGGAGGGCGAGACCTGGCTGACGGTCGAGGCGGTGCTGGCGGCGGCGACCGCCTGGGCACCGCAGGGGCATGAGATCGCCACCGCCCAACTCGACCGCTCGGTACGGCGTCCGGTGCCCGCCGCCCGGCCCCGGCACGACTGGCGGCCCGGCGAGGGAACGCTCACGCTCGGCATCGCCGAGTTCACCGGCGGCTTGCTCACCCGCCTCGCCGGGCGCCCCGTGACCGGCCCACGCCTGGAGCTGTTCCGCGCGCCCACCGACAACGACGAGAGCCGGGCCGACCGGCTGGAGGGCAGCGACAACAGCGTCCTCGGGGTGTCCAGCGCCGACACCTGGCGCCGCGACGGCCTTGACCGGCTGACCACGCGGCGCCTCGGGGTCGAGCAGGCCGCGGACGCCCTGCGCACCGTGGAGCGGGTCTCCGCCGCGGACTCCGCCCTCTCGGTGACCGTGGAGTCCGTCTGGTCGATCGAGGACGGCGAACTCGAACTCCGTGTGGAGATCGAGCCCTCGCGCGGCTGGCGGTCGGTGTGGCCGCGGATCGGGGTGCGCTTCGAACTGCCCGACGGGGCGGCACCCGTCGACGGTGCGGACTGGTTCGGCCTGGGCCCGCTGGAGTCCTACCCCGACAGTCTTCGCGCGGCCCGCACCGGCCGCTTCTCCTCCACAGTCCAGGACCTCGCGGTCGCCTACGCCCGCCCCCAGGAGACCGGCCACCGCTCCCGACTGCGCCGCCTCACGCTGACCAGCGGCGGCACCGAGGTACTGCGGCTCGCGGCCCTCCCCGATACCCGCGGGCGGCGCCCCGGCTTCACCCTCGGCCGCCACACCCCCCAGCAGATCGCCCGGGCCGCACATCCCTTCGAGCTCCCGGAGTCGACCACGAGCCACCTGATCATCGACGCGGTCCAGCACGGACTCGGCTCCCGGTCCTGCGGGCCGGACGTGTGGCCGGAGTTCGCGCTGCGCCCCGAAGCCCGCACCATCAGGCTGCGCATCACACCGGGCGCCTGACCGACAGAGCCCACCGGCGACGGTGCTGCCCGCCGAGGGCCGACGGGCCGACCGGGCGCCGCACGGCCCGCCGGCTGCCGGAACTCGAGCGAAGGTGCTGCGGCAGGACATCCGGCCCGCAGGACTGGCTGTCGATGCCGTGCTGGGCGTGGTCGAGGTTGACCCACACCGTGTCCCGGGCCGCAGGTCCGTCAGGTGCCCGGCGGCGTCGAGCAGCTCGGTGGTCCAGCGGCGCGCGGTGAACCAGAGGACGGGCTCGCCGTCGATCCGCAGGCCGCAGCCGTGCTCGTCGACCAGCCGGGCCCAACGGACGTCGGCCCGCGCGCCGTTCTCCTGCGGCCGTACGTACGGGGTCTGCAGGGCGTACACCGTGGACGACGAGGGCCCGGTGCGGGAGGCGGCCCGGGTGTCGGGGTACGCCTCGCCCGGCCCGCCGCCCTACGACTGGGCCCGGCCGTACGCCGCCGGCAGCCCGAGCCGTACACCCAGCCGGGGCAGCGGGCAGCTCCACTCGCCCTCCGCCGAGGTCGGTGGCGGCGGGGGCGACGCGGGTCCGTACGGTCGGCGCCTCGTCGGCCTGTTCCACGCGTCGAGGCGGTGGCGCATCCGGTGCAGGCCCAGCTCGCGCCAGACCAGGCCGTGGCGGGAATCCGGCTGCCAGGGCGCGCCGTTGTCGTTGCCGGTCGGCGCCCGCCACACATCGAGGCGCGGGCCGGTGACCGGAATGCCGCCGAGGTGCGTGAGCGCTCCGCTCAGGGCGTCGAAGGTGCCGCTGCCGGCCGGGCCCCGCCGGCACCGCGCCGCTGGGGCGGTCCGCGAGCGGCTCGCCCCTGCCGGGGTGCCGGCCGGCAGCTGCGCCCAGGCGATCTCGTGCCCGGCCTCCGCCGATCCGCAGCGGGATCCGCTCACCCGCCGTGACCAGCTCGCCCTCGTACAGCCACGGCAGCTCCGCCGACCACGGCTCGACGGGCAGCGTCACGGTCCCGCCCGTCGCGATGTCGAGACCCGGCTCGGGCAGGGTGACGCGGCCGCCCGGTTCGCTGTCCACCCGCAGGGTGCCGGAGCCGTCGCGGTGGTCCTAGGAGGCGTGCACGAGCCCGCGGACCACTGGTGCGCCCGAACCGCCAGCACATTGCCCTGAGGCCGCAGCGGCGCGCCGACGGAGAACTCGTGCGGCAGCCGGCTGCCCTGGAAGGCGCCCGGTTCCCGGCCGTTGAGCCAGACCCGGGCGCGGGACTCCACGCCCTCGAAGCGCAGCAGCGCGTCTGCGCCCATGCCGGTGTTGGTGTACGCGGGCCCTCCGTGCCCGTGCAGCACCCAGTGGCCGGGGACCGGCAGCTCGTCCCAGCCGCGGTCGTCGAACTCCGGGCGGGCGAAGGACTCGTCCACGGGGCGGCAGGGCCCCGCTGCCCGGCGAGACGTCCTCGTAGTAGGGGAGTCCGTCGAAGTCGATCGTGCTCAGGTCACCCGCCGCCGTCGAGGTCGGTGCGCTGGCGGAGCACCCGAAGCTCGTGGCCGAGAAGCTGCATCTCGTACAGCTTTCCCCGCGCGTTGTTGAAGGGGCGGTGGAGGACCATCATCAGCTTGCCGTCGAAGGTGTGGAACAGCATGCCGTGACCGCTGTCGTCGCGGACCAGCGGCCGGCGCTGACTCCAGGGCCCCTTGATGTCACCGGACTTCGAGACGGCATAGGTCTGCACATAGGTGCCGCCGACGGTGCCGTCCGGGTTGGCCGAGTTCTTCTCGTACGTCGACCACAGCATGATCAGGGATCCGTCAGGGCTGCGGTACAGCTGCGGGCCGTCGGTGACATAGGGCGGGAGCTGGTTCGGTACGCCGCTGGGGATCTGCTCGCTGAGCCAGAACGCGTCCGATGCCTTGAACAGATAGGCCGGATCGCCGACGGTTTTCGACAGGTCGGGAGCCAGCTTGATCGCTTCCATGGTTCCGTCGATGGTCTGCAGCCACTCGTGTGCGTACACCATGTGGGGCTGCCCGGACGGGTCGACGTAGAGCGTCCCGTCGAGGGCCATGAGCTTCTCGGGAGTGGTGGGGCGTGAGGGGTCGATGACGGTGAAGGGCCCCAGCAGCGAGTCGGAAACGGCGATGACCGTGCCGCGCATGTAGTTACCGATCGGGAACGGCGTGCCCCATTGGTTGGGCGGGGGTATCGGAAGCGGCTTGTTCTGGTTGTGCAGCGTGGTGAACAGGTAGTACTTGCCGCCCCACGCGTGCACCTCCGGCGCCCAGCCGCCGTCGGTCGTCCAGAGCCCCTTCTGGTCGGCGGCGCGGAAGACCACGACGGGGCGCGTCCACTCGCGCAGGTCGCGGCTGCGGTAGACCATCGTGCCGGTGCCGTCCACGCCCGATACCGAGGCGACGTTGGACGTGTAGAGGTAGTAGGTCCGCGTCTTGTCGTCGGCGACGATGAACGGGTCGTGCAGGGGCATGTCGGGAAGCCGCATGAGATCGGCGGCAGCCGGCGCCGATGACGGCGATGCCGATGACGGAGACGCCGCGCCGAGCACGGCTGCGGTGGCGGCCGCGCCGGAGGCGGCGATGAAGGTACGTCGGGATCCAGGCATGGCAGGTCAACCTCTCGGGAGGTGTGGAGTCGAGCGCCCCTCAGGTCGCGGGGGAGCGTCGGCGGGGTTCGGTGCGGACGGGGTGCCGGACCCGGTGTCCGCGGCAATGACAGGCCCTAGTCGCGGGCCGGCGGTGGGGGTGCGGTCGAGGCTCGGACGACCAGTTCGACCGGTAGGTCGTTCGGCGGCGGAATCTCGGTGTCGGGCTTTTCGATGGCGTGGACGAGCAGCCTGAGTCCGTCTCCGGCCGCGGCGTCGAACGGCTGGCGCACGGTGGTCAGGGGCGGGGTGACGTGGGCGAAGACGGGGTTGCCGTCGAATCCCACGACGCTGACGTCCTCCGGCACCCGGCGCCCGGCTTCCCGCAGGGCGTGGATCAGGCCGACCGCCATGTCGTCGCCCGAGACGAAGACCGCCGTCACCTCGGGATCGGCGGCCAGTTCGCGGCCCGCCCGGTAACCGGAGTCGGCCGACCAGTCGCCTTCGACGAGGGGCGGCTGGTGCCTGTCGCGTGCCGCGAGTGCCGCTCGCCATCCCTCGACCCGGTCCCTGGCGGCGTACCAGCGCAGCGGTCCGGCGAGGTGGTGGACGGTCCGGTGTCCCAGATCGAGCAGGTGGTCCGTGGCGGCCCGGGCCAGCAGATCCGCGCCGACCCCCGCGGTCACCACGCGAGGGCCGCCGAAGGCCGGCGGTGCGCCGAGGAAGAGGACCGGCACGTCGACGCGGACGGACACCTCTCCCTCGATGACGGGCTCGGAGACGATGATGCCGTCCACGCCCTGTTCCAGGAGGGCGTCCACGGCATGGGCGATGTCGTCCGGTTCGCCGCCCAGTGTGTTGACCACGCGGAGTCCGTAACCGGAGTCCCGCACGGCCTTCTCGATGGCCACGAGCAGTGAGGCGGTTCCGTATCCGGCCGTCCCCAGGGCGACCACACCGATGGAACGGTTCCGCCCGGAGGCCAGCGCCCGGGCCGCGTTGTTCAGCCGGTAGCCGAGTTCCCCGGCCGCTTCGAGAACGCGTCGCCGTACGTCGTCGGAGACATAGGGCTCGTTGTTGAGGACCCTCGACACGGTCTTGCGCGAGACGCCGGCCAGCTGGGCGACATCGGCACTGCGGGGCGCGGAGGGGCTTCCGCCCCGCCCTGCCACTCGTGTCATGGTCTCTCCTCTGGCCGGACCCGGGAACCTTTCGAGGTCACCTGTATGACCGCGCGGTCATTGTCTACGCAGTGCGCGATCGCGCGTCAAGGGTGCGGGCGCGGATTCCTTCCCCCGGGGAAAAGTCCCGCGGGACGGGAGTGGCGCTGTGCGGTCTCTTGACGCGTGCCCTTCCGGCTGCGTAGATATGACCGCGCGGTCACTGACCGCGCGGTCATACAGCCGACCTCGCCTGATGCGGGCATACGCCGTCGGGAGACTTCATGGCACGAGCAGTGAGGCGCAGCGCGGGTCCGCCCGCGCGGCGCACCGAGGACGTGGCCCCGGCGCGGCACGGGCGGTGGCCTCCGGGCGGCACTGCCGGCCCCTGACCACCGTGCGCGGCCGCCGGCCCCTGAGCCGCCGGCCGCACTCCTCGTACAGACTCATCGGCCCGAGCGGCGCTCGCTCAGGGCCGGGCGGTGAGCCGTCCGCGCTCACCACCCCTCAGCACCCCTCCACCACCGTGGACTTCCGCTGTACGGCACGCTACGCGCCTGCCGGCGTGCGGCCCTCGCGACGCAGACCGACCATGGCGACCCCGATGCCCCGGTAGCGACGTACGCGCCCCGCACGCTCGTCACTCCCTTCCTTCCCACTCTCGCGACGCGCCCTCGCCAGGCGCTGCGCCCCTTCGCCCACCGGCGGGAGTTCACCATGCCCAGATCCTTCTTCCCCCCGTCCTCCCTGAGCCGTCGGCGGTTCCTCGCCGCGACCGGGGCGGTGTCCCTCGGCGCCGCGCTCGCCGCGTGCGGCGGCGACGGCGACACCGGTTCCTCCGCGTCCGCCGAGCCGGTGAGCCAGGCCGACATCGACAAGGCGATGAAGACGCCGACCGAGTTGACGTTCTGGACCTGGGTCCCGAACATCCAGCAGGAGGTCGCGCTCTTCGAGAAGAAGTACCCCGCGATCAAGGTCAAGGTCGTCAACGCCGGCCAGGGCGTCGCCCACTACACCAAGCTGCGCACCGCGCTCAAGGCCGGCACCGGCGCCCCGGACCTGGCGCAGATCGAGTACCAGGCGATCCCCACCTTCACGATCACGAACAGCCTGCTGAACCTGAGCCCGTACGGCGCCTCGGCGCTGAAGGACCGGTTCGTCGACTGGACGTGGGGACAGGTCAGCGGCCCCGGCGGCGAGGTCTGGGCGATCCCCCAGGACACCGGACCCATGGGGATGCTGTACCGCAAGGACATCTTCGACCGGCACGGCATCCAGGTGCCCAGGACCTGGGACGAGTTCGCGGCCGCCGCACGCAAGCTCCACAAGGCCGACCCCGGCGTCTACCTGACCAACCTCGCGGCGAACGAACCCGCCGCCTGGCACGGCCTGATGTGGCAGGCGGGCGCCCAGCCGTACGCGGTCTCGGGCAAGAGCACCCTGTCCATCGGCGTCGACGACGCCGTCTCGAAGAAACTCGCCCGGTACTGGGGCGGGCTGGCGAAGGAAGGCGTCATCAGCACCGACCCGGACTTCACCGACGCCTGGTACGCCGGGTTCAACAAGGGCAAGTACGCCACCTGGCTCACCGCAGCCTGGGGCCCGGGCTTCCTGTCCGGGTCGGCCAAGCCCACCGCCGGCAAGTGGCGGGCGGCGCCGCTGCCGCAGTGGGACGCGTCCAAGCCGGCCTCCGGCAACTGGGGCGGCTCCACCACCGCGGCCATCCGCTCCACCAAGAACCCGATCGCGGCAGCCCTGTTCGCCCAGTTCCTCAACAACGACCCGGCGAGCGCCCGGATGTTCGTCACCAAGCAGTTCTCCTTCCCCGCGACCAAGGCCCTGCTCACGGACTCGGCTTTCACCGACGACGCGCCCGCCTTCTACGGCGGCCAGAAGGTCAACCAGGTCTTCGCCGACATCAGCGACACGGTCTCCACGTCCTTCCAGTGGCCGCCGTTCCTGGACCAGGCGGCGACCGACTGGACCGAGACCGTCGGCAAGTCCCTCGCCGGCGGGTCCGGGACCGTCGACGCGCTCGGCGCGTGGCAGTCGCGGCTCACGGCGTACGCCAAGAACCAGGGCTTCTCCGTCAAGGGGGCGTGAACATGGCTTCCCGATCGGGGCCATGGTTCGTCGCCCCGTTCCTGATCCTCTTCGTCCTGCTGTTCCTGGCCCCCCTCGGCTACGCCGGCTACCTCAGCCTCTTCCAGCAACGGCTCGTCGGCGGCACGGTCTTCGTCGGCCTGGACAACTACGTCACCGCCCTGAAGGACCCGCTCCTCCTGCACGGCGTGGGACGCGTGGCGCTGTTCTTCGTGATCCAGGTGCCGCTGATGCTGCTGCTGGCGCTGCTGTTCGCCCTCGCCCTGGACAGCGGCCTGCTGCGGCTGGCGCGCGTGATCCGGCTGGGCATCTTCGTGCCGTACGCGGTCCCGAGCGTGGTCGCCGCTCTCATGTGGGGCTATCTGTACGGCCCGGACTTCGGCCCGTTCGCCCAGCTGACCCGGCAACTGGACCTGCCGGCCCCGCGGTTCCTCAGCGACGGCTGGATGCTCGGCAGCCTGACGAACATCGTGACCTGGGAGTTCGTCGGCTACAACATGATCATCCTGTACGCGGCCCTGCGCACCGTCCCGCAGGACCTCTATGAGGCCGCGGCGATGGACGGGGCGGGCGCCTGGCGGGTCGCCTGGTCGATCAAGCTCCCCGCGCTGCGCCCCGCGCTCCTGCTGACGCTGCTGTTCTCGGTCATCGGCAGCTTCCAGCTGTTCAACGAACCCAGCCTCCTGATGAAGATCGCCCCCGACGTCATCAGCAGCTCCTACACGGCCAACCTCTACGCCTACTCCCTCGCCTTCACCGGCCAGCAGGTCAACTACGCGGCCACGGTGTCCTTCCTCCTCGGCCTCGTCATCGTCATCGCCTCCTACGCCGTACTGCTCACCGCGAACCGCAGGAGGCCCGCGTGACGACCACCCTGGAGAAGCCCACGACCGCACCGGCGGCCCGCACCACGGCCACGCGGCGCCGGACCGCCGCCCGCCGCCGCAGCACCCCGCTGACCATCGCCATGCTGGCCGCCCTGGCCTACTTCCTGCTGCCCCTGTTCTGGCTGCTGGTCGCCTCCACCAAGAACACGCAGGACCTGTTCACCAGCTTCGGCCTGTGGTTCTCCCGGACTCCGCGGCTGCTCGCGAACATCCGGGCGACCTTCACACAGGACGACGGTGTCTTTGTGCACTGGCTGCTCAACACGGCCGTGTACGCCGTCGCCAGCGCGGTCGGCGCCGCCCTGCTCGCAGCCGCCGCCGGGTACGGCTTCGCCAAGTTCCGCTTCCGCGGCGACCGGGCCGCCTTCAACCTCGTCCTCGGCGCCGTCATGGTCCCGGCCACCGCGCTGGCGATCCCGACCTATCTGCTGTTCGCCAAGGCCGGCCTGGTCAACACGCCATGGGCGATCATCCTGCCCTCCCTCGTCAACCCCTTCGGCCTGTACCTCATGCGCGTCTACGCGGCCGACGCCGTCCCGGACAGCCTCCTGGAGGCCGCCCGCATCGACGGGGCGGGGGAGGCGCGGATCTTCCTGCGGATCGCCCTCAGACTGCTGGCCCCCGGTCTGGTGACCGTCCTGCTCTTCACGCTCGTGGCGACCTGGAACAACTACTTCCTGCCACTGATCATGCTCAACGACCCGAAGCTGTACCCCATCACGGTCGGCCTCTCCTCCTGGGCCGCCCAGGCGCAGAACGGCGGGGCCGGCGCCGGCGGCGACATGCTCCCGCTCGTCGTCACCGGCTCCCTGATCTCCATCGTCCCGCTCGTCGTCGCCTTCCTCCTGCTCCAGCGCTACTGGCAGAGCGGTCTGGCGACCGGAAGCGTCAAGCAGTGACGCACGAACATCCCCCTGGTCATCCCCCGAAGGAGAGGCACATGCAGACAAGACGGCTGGGAAAGGCGCTGGGAACCTTCCTCGCGGCATCAGCGATGGTGGCGGTCCCCATGACAGGCGCGCAGGCCTACAACCCCACGGGCGGGATCCTGTACCAGCTCGGCAACGAACCGTGCCTCAAAGGACGGGGCAACTGCGCGATCTACGTGAAGTCGGCGCAGTTGCCGAGCGGACGGCTGGTCGCCTCGTTCGAGAAGGCCACCGTCGTACCGACGACGGGCAGCGCCGACGGGGAGACGCTGCCGGTCTACAAGAGCGACGACTACGGCACGTCGTGGCAGCCGCTGTCGGAGGTCAAGGCTCCGGCGTACCTCTCCGGCGACCCCGCGTACGCCAAGTACACGAGCAACTGGGGAGCCCCCTTCCTCTACGCCCTTCCGCAGGACGTCGGGAACCTGAAGAAGGGCACGCTGCTCCTCGCCAGCGTCGTGACGGGCGACGACCAGTACTACCTGGAGCACAAGGCGGCCGACCCCGACTGGACGCCGTCCAACGACGGAGACCGCAGTGACATGGCGATCGCCCTGTACTCCAGCACCGACGACGGCGTGACGTGGAAGGTCGTCAACGTCATCGCGACCGGCGGCTGGCAGGGCGGCAGCGCGGGCGCGATCGGCAGGAACGTCGCGAACGCCAACACGTACAAGCAGGTGGACCCCCTCTGGGAGCCGTACCTGATGGTCTACAAGGGCCGGCTCGTCTGCTACTACTCCGACGAGAACGACTACCTCGGCTTTGACCCGGTCACCGGTGTGCCGATACCGGACCCCGCGAACGACACCGCCCCGGACTCGCACGGCCAGATCCTCGTGCACAAGACCTGGGACGGACGCGGCAAGCAGTGGAGCGAGCCCGTCGTGGACGTCGCGGGACTCACCCAGGACATGGGCGGCGGCAAGACGGAGATCGGCGGCGGCCGTCCCGGCATGACGACCGTCGTCCCGACGGCGGACGGCAAGTGGCTGCTCCCGTACGAGTACTGGGGCGGCGGTACCAACATCCGGTACGTCATAGCCGACGACCCGTTGAAGTTCTACCGCGGCTCTGCGGGCAACCCGGTCACCTCGCTGCCGGTCGACGCCGGTTCCCGTCCGCTCGCCACCGGCGGCAGCCCGGTCGTCATCCGGCTCCCCGACGGGCGGCTGGTCTACAACGCCGCCGGCAGCGGCAACGTCTGGGTCAACGACAGCGGACGCAGCGACGGCGCGTGGACGGAGTACCAGACGACCTCGCGGGCCGGTTACAGCCGCAACCTGCAGTACGTCGAGGGCACCGGCCGCGTCTCCATCCTCAACAACCAGGGCACGTCGACGCTCGCCTACGCCGAGGTCGACCTCGGCCACTCGGACGGCGCCTACTACCAGTTGGTGAACCGCAAGACCGGCCAGGTGATCGGCACCGGGAACAGCACCAACGACGCGAACATCGGCAACGGCGACGTTCCCGACGTCCGCCTGGAGGACGCCGGGTCGGCGGCGGACCAGGACACCCAGTACTGGCACGTGGTCGCCGCGCCGAAGGGCGGCACGACGCTGCTGAACAAGTCGGGCGGCCGTATGGCAGGCATCTGGACCGGGAACGCGACGGCCGGCCAGAGGATCGGCCAGTGGGTCGACAACAGCCCGACGGGCGTCTGGAACCTCATCAAGACCGCCGACGGGTACTACAAGTTCCAGGCCGCCAAGAACACGAACGTCTATCTGACCGGCGCGTCCCAGGGTGCCGCGCTGACCCTGCAGAACGCGGCCACGGACGGCTCGCAGGAGTGGCAGCTCGTCCAGCAGGCGCCCGCCCCCTCGGACCTGACCAGGGACAAGCGGTCGAAGGGGCTGATCGCGGCGAACGAGGTCGGCGTGAAGGCGACCGTGCCGCTGGACGCGGCGGCGTCGGACCCCTCGGGCCGTGCCCTGCACGCCGACACGACGGGCCGCGTCTACGTGGTCGCGGCCGACGGGACGGTCACCGGCCTCGGTCCGGTCTCCTTCGACGAGCACCAGAAGGGCAGTGTGACGCTTCCCGCGACGATCGCCGGCGGGAGGAAGATCAAGGTCGCCGTGGTCTTCGACGACACACCGCTGATCTGGGACACGGTCACCGTGCGGGCGGCTGCCGCCGATCGCTGATCCGTGCCCGGGGTGAGCCGGATCGTCGGCTCACCCCGGCCTGCCCGAGCGGCCGGCCGGGGGCACCCGTGCGGGCGCGCGCGTATTCTCCTGTCCTACGAGTGCGAGGAGCGAGCGCCACGACGAGGGCCGGCCGGACAACAGAGCGCGACGCGTCGTCCGGCGGGCGTGCCCGGCGAGCTGCTCGTAGGTTGGAGTTGAAGCGGTCGCGCCTGTAGAGATCGGCAGGTCACGCGTGACGTCAGCGGAGATCGATTTCGAGGAGCTGTTCGACGCCGCACCGAATCCGTACCTGGTGCTCGACGCCGACCTGGTGGTCTGCCATGCCAACCGGGCCTATTTCCAGGTCACCGGCAGGAGCCGCGAAGAACTGGCCGGACGGCACATCCTGGAGGCGTTTCCGGACACCCCCGGCGCGCCGGAGGCGGCGCGTGACTTCGGCGCCTCGCTCCAGCGCGTGCTGGACTCCCACGCACCCGACGTGGTGGCACCGCGGCGCTTCGACATTCCCGTCGACGGCACGTCGGGCGATGTGGAGGAGCGCTGGTGGTGCGGGATGTCCAGCCCCGTCCTCGGGACGGACGGCGCCGTGAAATGGATCATCGCGCGGGCGGACGACGTCACCGAGTTGATGCATTCCCCCTTCATCCGGGAGCTCACCCCACCGCTGAGCAACCAGATGACGGGGATCGCGGCCCAGGTGTACGCCCGTTCCCACGATCTTGAACGGCTCAACGAGCGGCTGCGCCAGGCGCATGCCCGCGAGCGGGAGATCGCCGTCACGCTCCAGGAAGTCATGCTTCGCTCGCCCGACCTGGACCGGCACCGGGACATCGCCGTGCGCTACCTGCCGGCCAGCGGATCGCTCAACGTGTGCGGCGACTGGTACGACGTGGTCGATCTGCCGCCCGACCGCTTCTCCGTCGCCATCGGCGACGTCGTCGGCCACGGTCTGGAGGCCGCCGCGATCATGGGCATGCTGCGCAGCGCCCTGAGCGCCGCCATCCGGGCCGTCCCCAGCCCCGCACAGGCCCTGGAGGTGCTGGGCCTGTACGCCAGAGCGGTCGACGGCGCGCTGGCCACCACCGTGGCCAAGGTGCTCGTCGACCCGCGCAGCCTGCTGATCATCTACAGCAACGCCGGCCACCCACCGCCGATACTGCTCAGCCCCGACGGCAGCTGCCAACTGCTGGACCAGGCCACCGACCCGCCGCTGGGCGCCCGGCCGGACCATGTGCCCCGCCCCCAGGCGGGTCTGTCCTACTCCCGGGGCGACACCCTCGTGCTCTACACCGACGGCCTCATCGAGCGCCGGGACGAGGACATCGACGTCGGCCTGGACCGGCTGATCGACGCTCTGGCCCGGTACGGCACGCTCCCCGTGGAGGACATCGCCGAAGGGCTGCTGGCCCGCATGGGCGTCCCCGGCGGTGGCCAGGACGACGACATCGCTCTGGTCGTCGTCCGCCTGTGAACCGATTTCAGCGGAAGTCGTTTCCGTATCAAAAAGTGAAAGCGAAACGGAATTCTCGACTTTTTCACCGCGGATGATTCCCTTAGCATGGACGCATGGAAAAAACAGCGGAGTTCTACGTAGTGAAGCGTGGCGACACGCTCAGCAAGATCGCGGTTATGTACCACGTGACGCTGGACCAGATTCTGGAATGGAATCCTCAGATCGCGAATCCGGATGTCATCCGGCCTGGCCAGCGAATCCGCGTGGCGGCACCGGAAACACAGGGTGAGTACGAGCCGTTCCCGGGCGCCGATTTCTTCCAGTCGTCCGTGACCAGCCCGGTCATCGAGGCCATGGGCTACCGCCTCATCGAGGAGGGCTGCTCGGCATACGCCGACGGGCCCGACTCGCAGTGGAGCGAAGCGGACCGGAAGTCGTACTCGAATTGGCAGCAGAAACTCGGATTCAGAGGCCAGGACGCTGACGGCACACCGGGCCGGAAGTCGTGGGAGAGGCTGCACGTACCCGCAGTCTACGAGTGACCGGAAATGCTCCGGGCCGGCCACCGCGGACCGCTTGGCGCGCACGGGCGAAAACCCGGATCGCCTATCTTGAAGCACAGCTGCAGCACGAGCGCGTCAAGCCCTGCTCCGAAGACCGCAAGACGCTCGTCGAGGGAATGCGGGCCCATTTGGAAAAGGCCGGCGCGGCTGCCGACGAGGATTTCGGATGGCGGCGTGCCTGGTCCGGGTCGGCCGCGCGTGAGGGCGTCTGGTCGAACATACGCAGCGCGGAGGTGATGCTCCTGCAACTGGTCTCCGACGAGGAAGCCGCCGGCCGTGCCAGCGAGGTCATGGCCCTGGTCAAGGATCATCTGGAAGCGGACGACCCGCGACGTGTCCGCCTGACCCGGCGGCTCCGTTCCATCATCTCCGGCGAGATCTCACCGAGCGACCGTGACCTCATGGTCCGGGCGCTCGACGCCGCGTACAACGCGCTGGACGACGAACTGGCCCGGGTGCGCAGCCTGCGCAACATCCTGTGGACCGCGACGCTCCTCGTCCTGCTCGGTGTCGCGGGCCTCGCCGTCTACGGCGGCTTGTATCCCGAGTCGCTGAGCATGTGCTTCACCCCCAAGGTCGACCCCGGGAACGCGGGCGGGGTGGATGTCGTGTGCCCCACGGCGGAGCATCCCGACGAGGCGGTGGGCACCCCCGCCGGCAGCCTGGCCGAGTCGAGGGACATCCTCACCGTCGAGATCGCCGGGCTCGCCGGCGCGGCACTCACCGTCATCGCCTCACTGCGCCGCATCCGCGGCACCGACTCCCCCTACATGCTGCCCCTGGCGTCGGCGGTGCTGAAGTTCCCCACCGGCGCCCTGTCCGCCTTCCTCGGGCTGCTGCTGATCCGGGGCGCCTTCGTCCCCGGGCTCAGCGATCTCGACAGCAGGGCACAGGTCCTCGGCTGGGCCGCGGCCTTCGGAGCCGCCCAGCACCTGGTGACCCGGCTGGTCGACGACCGCGCCCAGATGACGCTGTCGGAGGTGGGCAGGACGACCGAAGCCGTGGTCGACCCCGAGAGAGCCGCCGTCAAGGAGAGCGACGTGCAGGCAGAGACCGGGGCGGCACCGCCGGCCGCCTTCCAGGACGGCGCGGGACCGCATGAGGGCACATCGGAGGAGTCGCGCGCGAGAGCGCCCGCGGAGGAGGGAGCGGAGGGGGCCCGTCCAGGAGCCGGGCCCTGACCGGCCCGTATCCCGGGCGCCCGCTCACCGGCGCAGAGGTGTGTGAGCCGTCTCGGGCAGCCGCAGGTACACCAGAGACGACAGCAGGCACAGCACCGCGACGTACCAGGGGAACAGCCCGGCGTGGCCCACCTCCTTGAACAGCGTGCCCACGTACGGAGCCGTGCCGCCGAAGAGGGCCACCGTCAGCGAGTAGGGGAAGCCGATACCGGCCGCGCGGACCCGGGGCGGGAAGATCTCCGCGTTCACGGCCGCGCTGATCGAGGTGAACCCCGTCAGCAGCACCATCCCGGCGCACTGCACGAGCAGCAGTACCGCGAACGAGTCGCGCAGGGCGTGCAGCAGGGGCACCGTGAGCAGGGCGAAGCCCAGGCCGAAGAAGAGGAGCAGCGGGCGGCGCCCGAAGCGGTCCGACAGCAGGCCGCCGAGCGGCTGCAGCAGGGCGAAGAAGGCCAGTGAGATCGTGCCCGCGAGCAGTGCGTCCGACTTGTCCAGCCCCGCGTTGAGTTCGGCGTACGTCGGCAGGTACGACGTCCACGTGTAGTAGGCGATGGTGCCGCCCGCCGTGATGCCGCCGATGAGGAGCGACTCGCGCGGGTGCCGGCGCAGCGCCTCGAACAGGCCGGGGCGCGGGGCCTGTTGCTGCTCGGCGCTGCGGGTCTCCTGCGCACCCTGCCGGATCCAGAAGCCGACCAGGCTGAGGACGGCCCCGAGGACGAACGGCACCCGCCAGCCCCAGCCGTTCATCTGCCCGTCGTTCAGCGTGTCCACGAGCAGCGTGGCGATGCCGGAGGCGACGAGCTGGCCCACGGTCGTCGACACGTACTGGAAGCTGGAGAACAGCCCGCGCCGGCCCGGGGCCGCCGACTCGACCAGGAAGGTCGTCGAGGCCGCGAACTCGCCGCCCACGGACAGTCCTTGCAGCAGCCGCGCGAGGACGAGGACCACCGGCGCCAGCACACCCACCGCCGCGTACGTCGGGGTCAGCCCGACCAGCAGGCTGCTGCCGCCCATCAGCAGGATGGTGACCGTCAGCGCGGCCCGGCGCCCGTGCCGGTCCGCGACCGCGCCCATCAGCAGCCCGCCGACCGGCCGCATGAAGAAGCCCACCGCGAACACCGCGAACGTGGACAGCAGCGGCACCAGCGAGTTGTCCGCGCTCTTGGGGAAGACCTGGGCGGCGATGTAGGTGGCCAGAAACGTGTAGGCGTACCAGTCGTACCACTCCACCGCGTTGCCCACGGAGGCGGCGAGGAGCTGGCGAACGGGCCGTTTCGTCGGCGGGGAGGCCGTCTGCGTCTCTGTCACGTTCATGACCCTCCCCTGGCGATGCCCCGGCACACCTCGCGTACCGGCGACTTTCACACGAGTGTCACCGGCCCCTTCCTTGACGTTCGGTGACGCTGAAACACTCCTTCCGCGCAGATTCCGTCACGTTCCGGCCATCCCGCACCTCAGGATGAGAGGTCTGTCCTTCATGTCCGAAGTCAACCGGCGCCGCTTTCTCCAACTCGCGGGTGCCACCACGGCCTTCAGCGCGCTGTCCGCCAGCATCCAGCGCGCCGCCGCGCTCCCGGCCAACCACCGCACCGGTTCGATCGAGGACGTCGAGCACATCGTCGTCCTGATGCAGGAGAACCGTTCCTTCGACCATTACTTCGGCACCCTGAGAGGCGTCCGCGGCTTCGGCGACCCGCGTCCGGTCGCCCTCGGCAACGGCAAACCGGTCTGGCACCAGGAGAAGGACGGCAAGGAGATCTTGCCGTTCCGCCCGGACGCCGACGACCTCGGCATGCAGTTCCTGGAGGGCCTGCCGCACTCCTGGCCCGACGGCCACCAGGCCTACGACGGCGGCAGGTACGACCGGTGGGTGCCCGCCAAGGGCACCACGACCATGGCGTACCTGACCCGCGAGGACATCCCCTTCCACTACGCCCTCGCCGACGCCTTCACCGTCTGCGACGCCTACCACTGCTCGTTCATCGGCTCCACCGACCCCAACCGCTACTACATGTGGTCCGGGTACACGGGCAACGACGGCACCGGCGGCGGCCCGGTCCTCGGCAACGACGAACTCGGCTACGGCTGGACGACCTACCCCGAGCGCCTGGAGCAGGCCGGAGTCTCCTGGAAGATCTACCAGGACATCGGCGACGGCCTCGACGCGAAGGGCTCCTGGGGCTGGATCGAGGACGCCTACCGGGGCAACTACGGCGACAACTCCCTGCTGTACTTCGACAAGTACCGGGACGCCAAGCCGGGCGAACCCTGGTACGACAAGGCCCGCACCGGCACGAACGCCAAGGCCGGCGACGGCTACTTCGACCAGCTGAAGGCCGACGTGAAGGCCGGCAGGCTGCCGCAGATCTCCTGGATCGCCGCCCCCGAGGCCTTCTCCGAGCACTCCAACTGGCCGTCGAACTACGGCGCTTGGTACATCGCCCAGGTCCTGGACGCCCTCACCGCCGACCCGGAGGTCTGGTCGAAGACGGCCCTGTTCATCACCTACGACGAGAACGACGGCTTCTTCGACCACGTCGTACCGCCCCTGCCGCCGAAGGACGCCTCCCGCGGCAAGTCCACCGTCGACGTCGCCCTCGACCTCTTCCCGGGCGACGGCAAGAACACGGCCGGCCCCTACGGCCTCGGCCCGCGAGTGCCCATGCTGGTCGTCTCGCCGTGGAGCAAGGGCGGATACGTCTGCTCCGAGACGTTCGACCACACCTCGATCCTGCGGTTCATGGAACGCCGCTTCGGCGTGCGCGAGACCAACATCTCGCCGTGGCGCCGGGCGATCTGCGGTGACCTGACCTCCGCGTTCGACTTCTCCCGCAAGGACGCGCGCCCCGTCCCGCTGCCCGGCACGGACGCGTACGAGCCGCAGGACCGCGAACGCCACCCCGACTACAAGCCCACCCCGCCCGCCGACCCGCGCATGCCCCGGCAGGAACGCGGCCTGCGCCGCACCCGGCCGCTGACGTACGCCCCGCACGTGGACGCCTCGGTCGACGCGGCGGCCGGGAAGCTCACCCTCGCCTTCGCCTCCGGGCCCAAGGCCGGCGCCGCCTTCCACGTCACCTCGGGCAACCGCACCGACGGCCCCTGGATGTACACCACCGAGGCCGGCAAGACGCTCTCCGACACCTGGAACTCGGCCCTTTCGGCGGGGTCGTACGACCTGACCGTGCACGGCCCGAACGGCTTCGTGCGCGTCTTCAAGGGATCGGACACCACGCCCGGCTGCGAGGTCACCGCACGCCACACCGGTGACGACATCGAGCTGACCTTCACCAACAAGGGCTCCGGCACGGCACGGTTGAAGCTCTCCGACGGCTACGCCGGCCGGCGCTCGACGGTCACCGTCCGCCCGGGCGCGAGGGTGTGCCGGACCGTGGACCTCGCCGCCGGCCGCCGCTGGTACGACCTGACCGTCACCGCCGAGGGCGACCCGGCGTTCCTGCGGCGGTTCGCGGGACACGTGGATAACGGGCAGCCGGGCGTGAGCGACCCGGCGATCGTCACCGCGTAGCCGCGGTGAGCTGCCCCGGATCGTGCGGCCGGGGCACCAGCGCCGGTTCCGCCGCGGCCGAACCGGGCTCCAGAGCCAGGACGGCGGCCACCGGATGGTCGCCGTCCGCCGGGAGGGCCGCCGGCGTCGTCCGGCTCAGCAGCACCACGCCCCACGACGCCAGGCCGGCCCCGGCGAGCGCGAGCAGTATGCCCGCCGGGCCGCCCTGGAGGCGCTCGCCCAGCAGCGCCAGGCCGATCACCGCGGCGGCCAGCGGGTTGGCCAGGGTCACCATGGCGAGCGGGCCGCCGAGACCGCCCCGGTAGGCCGTCTGCGACAGCAGCAGCCCGCCGGCCGCGAACGCCGCCACGAGCAGCGCCACCCCGACCACCTGGACGCTCAGCAGGGGACCGGACCGGTCCGTCGCGGCCACCGTCACGGTCTGCGTGAGGGCCGAGGCGACCCCGGAGGCCACGCCGGACGCGCCGGCGTGCCGCAGCCCGGGGCGGGCGCCCGGCCGGGACAGCACCCCGATGAGGGCCGCGGTCGCGCCCGCGACCGTCAGCGCCTCGGGCACGCTCAGCACGCCGTCGGGCGCCGGCCCGGACGCCGTGACCAGGATCGCGGCCAGGCCGAGCAGCGTCAGCGCGGTGCCCCGCCACTCGACGGCGCTCACCCGCCGCCCCGAAAGCCGCGCCCCCATCGGCACCGCCGCGACCAGGGTGAGCGCGCCGAGCGGCTGGACCACGGTCAGCGGACCGTACTTCAGCGCCACGACGTGCAGCAGCGCGGCAGCCGCGTTCAGCCCGACCGACCACCACCAGGCAGCGCTGCCGAGCATCCGCAGCGTGCCCGAGCCGGGTGAGCGGGAGGCGAGCCGCTCCTGGGCGACCGCCGCGGCCGCGTAGGCGACGGCGGAGACGAGGGACAGGACCACGGCGACGAGGACGGCGCTCATCGGCCCGCCCCCGCCAGGACCTGCTCCTCGGCCCGGGCCTGGGGCTGTGCCGACGCCTGGGCCGGTACGAGCCCGCCCTGCGCGCGGCCCGCCGTCGTCGCCGTGCGGTGCGGCAGGTGGATGGCCGCGAGGGCCAGACCCAGCAGGGCGCTCGCCACGATCGCGTCGAGCCAGTAGTGGTTCGCGGTGCCGACGATCACCAGCAGGGTCAGCAGGGGATGCAGCAGCCACAGCCAGCGCCACCGCGAGCGGGTCGCCACGATCAGGCCGACCGCCACCATCAGCGCCCAGCCGAAGTGCAGCGACGGCATCGCCGCGAACTGGTTCGACAGGGAGTCCGTCGCGGGACTGCCGTACACCGAAGGGCCGTACACCCGCGCCGTGTCCACCAGGCCGGTCGCCGCCAGCATGCGCGGCGGGGCGAGCGGGAACAGCAGGTGCAGCACCAGGGCGGCGGCGGTGACGGCGGCCAGCACCCGGCGGGTCCACACGTAGTGGGCCGGGCGGCGCAGGTAGAGCCAGATCAGGAACGCGGCGGTGGCCGGGAAGTGGACGGCCGCGTAGTAGGTGTTCGCGAGGTGCACCAGGCCGTCGCCGTGCAGCAGCAGGGACTGCATCGCCCCCTCGCCGGGCAGCCGGACCGCTCGTTCGAGGTCCCACACGCGGTGCGCGTTGCGGAAGGCCTCGCCGGTGTGGCCCGTGGCCAGCTGCCGGCCGAACTTGTAGACGAGGAAGAGCCCTGCGACGAGCAGGAGCTCCCGGACGAGCGGCGGTCGCGCTATCGCGTCGGCCCCCGTCGGCGCAGGCTCGGTGCGGGCATTCATTCCCCCGGCCCCTTCGGTGACGGTGGTGCTGTTATCGGTACGAGTGCGTACCGATACGCCAGTGTACCGATACGGCCGCGTACCGGTACACTGGTGTATCGATAGACGAACGACACATCGCCGGCCGGGAATTTTCCGGCCGCCCGAGGACGCCAGGAGCACAGCCCATGACGTCGCAGGCTGCGGACCGACCCGAGGCGGTCGGTGCCTCGCGCCGCTCCAAGATCACGCCGGAGCGTGAGCAGGAGTTCTACGACGCCGTGCTGGAGCAGCTCCGCGAGTGCGGGTACGACTCCGTCACCATGGAGGGGATCGCGGCCAGCACCCGGTGCAGCAAGTCCACGCTCTACCGGCAGTGGAAGACCAAGCCCCAGTTCGTGGCGGCGGCGCTGCGCTCGCACCGGCGGACGCGCTGTATCGACACCGGCTCGCTCGCGGACGATCTGCGCGAGGCCGCCCGGGCGGCGGGCGAGCTGTCGGGCCGGGACACCAAGCTCCTCCAGGCGCTCGCCCACGCCGCGCCCCAGGACCCCGAGCTGAAGGGCGCGTTGCGCGAGGCGCTGGTGGAACCGGAGATCGCCGCGCTCAAGGAGATCATCCGCCGCGGGGTCGAACGGGGCGAGGTGCCCGCCGATCACCCGGCGCTGGAGTACATCCCGGCCCAGATGTTCGGCGTGATGCGCATCCGTCCCCTGCTGGAGGGCGAGGACGCGGAGCCGGACCCGGACTATCTGGTCCGGTTCGTGGAGGCGGCCGTGCTGCCGGCACTGGGCCTCACCTGAGACCCGGGCCGCCGTCCACGGGATGACCGGACGGTGACCCGACCGCGCCGACCCGTGGGGACGGGGGCGGCGCGCACCCCCCGGCCGGGTGGGGTGCCCCTGTGAGCGGCGGGGGCGCCCCACCCGGCCGATGGTGTCCCGGCCCGGCCGGTTCTCCGGGGCCCGTCAGACGGTCTGGCCGTTGCCGCCGCCCGTCGACACCTCGATGCCCTTGGTGATCTCGTCCAGGACGGCTTCCTTCTGGTCGGCGTCGACGCCGAAGCGCACGACGACCATCTGCTTGGCGTTCGCGGGCGAGGGGAACGCGAGCGACTCCACGATGCCGTCGGCGCCCTTGCTGGTGACGGCCTTCCAGCGGACCAGATAGCCCTTCTGCCCGGCCACGGTCACGGCCCTGGAGTCCAGCACCTCGTGGGAGGTGATCCCGCCGTAGGACTTGCCGCCGTAGGACTCCTCGGCGTTCGCCGTGATGTCCGCCTTGGCGATCTCCTCGGGTGTGCTGCCCTTGGTGCCGAGGGCCAGGGCCGGGGCCGAGTAGGCACCGCCCTTCGTGCAGGTCGCGGAGGTGTCGCCCGGGCACTTGTAGGAGTCGTCCGAGGTCACCTGCGCGCCGGCCCTGACCTCCTGGCCGTACCAGCCCTTGGGGATCGGCAGGCTGATCCCGCTGACCGCGTCGGTCACCGACCCGCTCCTGATCTTCGGCGGCTCGGACTGCTCGGGCGAGGGACTCTGCCCCCCGGAGCTGCCGTCCCCGCCGTCCCCGCCGCTCCCGCCGCTCCCGCCGTCCCCGCCGGAACCTCCGGATCCGCCCGGTCCGCCGAACGGCCCGCCCTGGAGCCCGGGACCGCCCGGGCCGCCCGGTCCCTGCGAGGTGGCGGTACCGCCGCCCGAGCCGCCGTCGTCGGTCAGCGCGTACACGCCGACACCGATGCTGGCGAGGACGGCGACGGCTGCCGCCACGGCTATCCCGATCCGCAGCCCTCGCCCTCGGCCGGCGGCCGGAGGCGCGGCGGGGTAGGCGGGATACCCGGGGGCTGCGGGATACCCGGCGCCGGCCGGATATCCAGGTCCGCCCGGATAGGCCGCGACGGTCGGATGTCCGGCACCAGCCGGATGAGCGGGGGCTCCCGGGGTTCCCGCACCGGCCGGATTCCCGGCGGTCCCCGGGGCTGCGGCACCACCCGGATACCCGGAGTCTCCCGGTATTCCGGAGGCTCCTGGCGTCCCGGCATCGGAGGGCTGCCCCGTGTCCGACTGTCCGGCGCCGGCCGGGTGCGCGGCACCGCCGGGAACCCCGGGGGCTCCTCGTGCCCCGGCACCAGCCGAAGTCCCCTCCTCCGGCTGCCCGGTGGCGCTCTGCTGCCCTGCGGCCGGCATATCACCCGACGGGGCCGGTTCTCCCGACGAAGCCTCGTCAGGGGCCGGATCCTGCGGAGGGGGACCCCAGGCCGCGGTCGGCTGTGCCGGGCGGATGCGGTCCGACCAGGTCTTGCCGTCCCACCAGCGCACGGTGGCGGGCCCGTCACTTTTCTGTCCGGGGTCGGGGTACCACCCGGGAGGAGTCTCCTGCGTCATGCCCCCACCGTATGAGGCGTCGGTGAAAGTGGGATGAGAGGAGGCGAACGGATCGCGTCAGTCCAGCACCAGGCGCGTCGGCCGACGGCCGGCCGGCGGGGGCAGCCGCAGCCCGTCCCGGCCCGGGGTCACTGAACCGAGCACGCTCGGATGCCGCGCACCCGTGCTCGCCGGCTCGGTGCCGGGCAGGCCGTGCAGGGTCAGGAACCCCAGGACCGCGAAGGCGTACGCCTCCTTCGCGCCGGACGGCAGCCCCAGTTCGTCCGAGGTGCGCACCGCCACCCCCGGCAGCAGCTCCCCGAGCATCCCTGTCAGCACCGGGTTGCGGGTCCCGCCGCCCGAGGCGACGACCTCCGTCGCGCCCACCGACCGCACGGCGTCCGCCACCGTCCGGGCCGTGAGCATCGTCAGGGTGGCGACGACGTCCTCGGCCGGCAGCGTCCCGAACCCGGTCAGCGCGTCCCGCAGATGACCGAGGTGGAACAGCTCCTTGCCCGTCGTCTTGGGCGCGGGCAGCGCGTAGTACGGCTCCTCCAGCAGCCGGTCCAGCAGTGGCCCGTGCACCCGCCCGCGCCCGGCCAGGGCCCCGTCCGTGTCGTAGGCCAGAGCGCCGCCGCTGAACCCCCGGGCCGCCGCGTCGATCAGCGCACAGCCCGGCCCCGTGTCGAAGGCGGTCCCGTCGGGCGCGGTGAGGTTGGCGATACCGCCGATGTTCAGCGCGACGGGCCTGCCCGGCCGGCCCCGCAGCCACAGCACGTCGAACAGGCTGACCAGTGGGGCGCCCTGCCCGCCGGCGGCGATGTCCCGCGGCCGGAAATCGGCGACCACGGGCAGCCCGGTCGCCTCGGCGATCCACGCCGGCTGCCCGAGCTGGAGTGTGCCGTGCACCTCCTTCCCGGCGACCCAGTGGTAGACGGTCTGCCCGTGCGAGGCCACCAACTCGGCCCGTCCCTCGCACAGTTCCCGGTCGGCCCGGAGCGCGGCGGCCGCGAAGGCCTGCCCGATGAGGGTGTCCAGCCGGCACACCTCGCCGAGCGTGGTGGTGCCCGGCGGCAGGGCGGCGGCCAGGGACTCGCGCAGTTCACCGTCGTACGGCTCGCTGACCATGCCGAGCGGCTTCAGCACCAGGCCGGCGCCGACGAGGTCCAGCTCGGCCGCCGCCGCGTCGATGGCGTCGTACGACGTCCCGGACATGAGCCCGATCACCCGCATCCGTTCACCCGCATCCGCTCAACCCGCCTTCTCTTCCGCCACCTCGACCACACCCGCCCGCGGTCGGGACAGCGTGACCAGCGCCGGCACGCTCACCGCGCACGCCGCCGCCGCGTAGTACGCGGGGATGTCGACGCTCCCCGTCCGTTCGATCGTCTCCGTGATGATGAGCCCGGCGCACCCCGAGAACACCGCGTTGGACAGCGCGTAGGCGAGTCCGAGGCCGGTGCAGCGCACCCGGGTCGGGAACATCTCGGACAGCATCGCCGGCCCCGGACCCGCCAGCAGCCCCACCACCGCGCCCGCGCCGAACACCGCCGCACCCTTCACGGTGTTCGAAACGCCCGGCTCCTGAAGAAGGTTGAGCAGCGGCACCGCGAGGACCACCACCAGCACGGCCCCGGTCAGCATCACCGCCCGCCGCCCGAGCAGGTCGCTGAGGAGCCCCGCCGGCACGATCGTCACCGCGAAGCCCAGGTTGGCCAGCACGGTGGCGACCAGCGCCTGCTGGAACGTCGCGCCCAGCGAACTCTGGAGATACGACGGCAGCACGACGAGGAACGTGTAACCGGCCGCGGCCCATCCCATGATCCGCCCCGCGCCCAGTACGACGGCCTTGGCGACCTCGCGCGCAGGAGGCGTCTCCTGCGCCGCCTCCGCCACGAACGCCGGCGTCTCGTCCAGCCGAAGCCGCAGCCACAACACCCCCAGGCCCAGCGGCAGCGTCAGCAGGAACGGCAGTCGCCACCCCCACGATCCCAGCTGCTCCTCCGTCAGCACCGTGGCCAACGCCGCCGCCGCGCCCGCACCGGCCAGCAGCCCCAGCGCCACCGTGAACGACTGCCACGACCCGTACAGTCCCCGCCGGCCCGGCGGCGCGAACTACGTCATCATCGACACGGCCCCGCCGAACTCTCCACCGGCCGACAACCCTTGGAGCACCCGCAGGAACGTCAGCAGCCAGGGCGCCAGGGCGCCCGCCTGCGCGTACGTCGGCAGCGCGCCGATGAGCGTCGTCGCGACCGTCATCAGCGTGATCACCAGGACCAGCACCGGACGACGGCCGATACGGTCGCCCAGACGGCCGAAAAGTGCCGCGCCGACGGGACGGAAGAAGAACGCCAGCGCGAACGAGGCGTACGTCTTCACCAGCCCCTCGATCTCGCTGCCGCCCTCCGGCGTGAAGAACCGCGCCGCGATGATCGTCGCGAAGTAGCCGTAGACGCCGAACTCGTACCACTCGATGAGATTGCCCACCGACCCGGCGACCAGCGCCCGTCGGCCCCGCCGTGTCCGCCCAGTGTGGTGAATGAACGTCACCTCCCTCGCAATTGCACGCCGTTGACGCGAAGACGGCTGGTGACGGCCCGGATGCGGCGCCCGACCCCACCCGGTGTCACCCGTCACGGCAACAGGTGCCCCGACCATCCTCCACTCAGGCAATCGGACGGCTACGCTCGACGTCTGTACGTCATTCGGGCGACTTGGGGAGGTAGCGGGATGACGGAGGTACGGCCTACGGCCGCCGCCTCGGCTCCCCTGTGGGAGCGCGACGAGGAGGTCGCCGCCGTCGCGCGGGCGGTCGACAGCCTGTGCGCGGACCGCTCCTCGTCCGGCGGGCTGCTGCTCTTCTGCGGCGAGGCCGGACTCGGCAAGACCACGCTGCTGGCCGAAACCCGCCGCATCGCGGAGGCACGCGGCTGCCAGGTGTGGTCGGCCCGTGGCGGCGAGACCCTCAGGTCGGTCCCCTTCAACGTCGTACGGCAGCTACTGCAACCCGCGCTGATGTCGATGCTGCCGGAGGAAGCCCGCGTGTACCTCGGCGACTGGTACGACATCGCCGGGCCCGCCCTCGGCATCGCGGACCCCGGCGACCGGCAGGCCGACCCGCAGGGCGTGTGCGACGGCCTGGTCGCCGCCGCGCGCCGGCTCTCCCGCAGGGACTGGCCGCTGGTGCTGCTCGTCGACGACGCCCACTGGGCCGACCAGGAAACCCTGCACTGGCTCGCCGCGCTGGCCGAACGCCGCGACGAGATGTCCGTCCTGGTCGTCGTCACCCGCCGCCCGGGCGAGGTCTCCGGCACGAGCGCCCGGCTCCTCGACACCGTCGCCGCCGCCGCGGACGGCCCCGGCACGACCCTGAGCGCCCTCACCCCGGACGCCACGGCCGGACTCACCCGCGCCACCCTGGGCGCGCACGCCGACGCCGCGTTCTGCCGCGAGGTCTGGGCCGTCACCGCGGGCAACCCCTACGACACCGTCGAACTCCTCGCCAAGGTCCAGGACAGCGAACTCGAACCGGTCGAGGCCCGGGCCGGGGAACTGCGCGCACTGAACCGCTCGGCCCGCGGCGGCGGCATCGTCGCCCGCCTGGAGGAACTCGGCATCGACGCCACCAGGTTCGCCTGGGCCGCCGCCATCCTCGGCACCGGCATCTCCGTCGACCTGGTCGCCAAGCTCGCCACCCTCAAGCCCGAGGAAGCCCGCCGCTGCGCCGAACTGCTGCGCACCGCCCGCATCCTCACCCCGCCCGACCCCGCCACCGGCCGCACCGCCGAAGGGGACCTGGAGTTCGTCCACCCGCTGATCGCCACCGCCGTCTACAACTCGATCCCGGACGCCCTGCGCACCGCCATGCACGGCATCGCCGCCCGTATCGTCACCGACGAAGGACACGGCGCCGCTGCCGCCGCCCGCCACCTCCTCGAAGTCCACCCGGACGACGACGAGGAACTCGTCGGGCAACTGCGCGAGGCCGCCCGCGAGCACCTCGCCGTGGGCGCGCCCGACGCCGCCCGCCGCTGCCTGGAGCGCGCCCTGGAAGAACCGCCCCGGCCCGACATCCAGGCGCACGTCCTGTGCGAACTGGGCTTCGCCACCCTCCTGACGGCGCCCGGCAGGACGATCGGCCACCTGCGGACGGCGCTCGGCATGCCCGGCCTCGATGGCGACGACCGGGTGGACGCCGTCGTCCGTCTCTCGCAGGCGCTGGTTCACCACGACGAACTCGAGGAGGCCGTCCGCACCGTCGAGGCGGAGGCGGCCCGGCTCGCACCCGGGCCCGCCCGGATACGGCTGGAGGCCGTGCGCCTCATGTGGGAGGGGATCCACGCCGGCGAGGTCGCCTCACCGGGCCGCTCCGAGCGCCTGGCCGCGCTCGCGCGGACCTGCACCGGCCGCGACAACTCCGAACGCGCGCTGCTCATCCTGCGCGGCTTCGACGCCTTGATGCAGGGTGAGAACGCCGAGGAGGTCGTGGAGCTGTGCGACCGTACCCTCGTCAACGGCCGCCTCGCTGCCGGGCTCGGGTGGACCGGCACCGAGTGGGGCATCGAACTGCTGCTGATGCTGGCCAACGCGTATGCCTACACCGACCGCCTCGACCGCGCCGAAAACCTCTTCAACGACGCCGTGCGCGCCTACGAGATCGCCGGCTGGACCGGCGGGCACCTCGCCCTCGCACACGCCTATGTCGGCGTCGCACACCGCAGGCGAGGCCGCCTCGGGGACGCGGAAAAATCCCTGCGCGAGGCGCTGCCCCTCGCCGAGCGCGTCGGCCGCGGACTGCCCCTGTACTGGACCGTCATCTGCAATCTCGTCGACACGCTGCTCGCCCGCGGCCAAGTCGACGAGGCCTGGGACGCCGCCGAACGGTACGGCTTCGCCCCGCCCTACCCGTCGACCATAGTGCTTCCGGATCCGCGGGCGGTGCGCGGTCGGCTGCTGCTCGCCGTCGGCCGCACCAAGGACGGCATCAACGAACTGGAGGCCGCCGAGAAGGCGGCGGCCGTGCGCGGCCACCACAACCCGGTACTCGTCCCCTGGGCGGTGGACCTCGCCCGTGCCCTCGCCGCCGAGGACCCGGCCCGCGCAGCCCGGCTCGCCGTAGACGTCCGACGGCAGGCCGAGCGCTTCGGCACGGACACCGCCATCGGCGAGGCCCTGCGGTGCGCCGCCGCCCTGGAGACAGGCCAGCGCGCGGTACGCCTCGCCGCACAGGCCGTCGCCTACCTGGAGTCCTCGCCCTGCCAGTACGAACACGCGGCGGCCCGCATCGAGTACGGCGTCCTCGCCCGCTCGGTGAGCGACCTCAACCGCGGTCTGGACCTGGCTGTTTCGTGCGGTGCGGACGGGCTGGCGGCGCGGGCGCGTGCGGAGTTGGAGACAGGGGCCGGGCAGCGGTGAGCGCGGAGCCCCGGTGACTCGCCGGCACCGGCTGATCGGTCACCGCGGTCGGCCGGACACGCACGCCCAGGCCGGCGAGCCTGATGCCGTCAGGCTCGCACCAGCTGGTCCGTCATCGCCGCCAGCCGCGCCCGCGCTGCCGGGTCGTACGCCGCCTCATGGGCCCGTGCCGGGCTCGTCCCGTCGTAGTACCGGCCGCTGCCCAGGTCGCGCGTGGCCAGGGCCAGCACACCGGCCGCCCCGTCGGCGACCGTGTTCCAGGGCGTGATGCCCGCCTCGCGGACCATCGCGGTGTCCATGTAGGTCGCCGGGTGCAGCACGTTCACCGAGACGCCGGTGCCGTCCAGTTCCCCGGCGAGCGCGAAGGTGTGCGCGACGAGCGCGAACTTGCTGCGGCAGTACGCCGACACGCCGTCGTAGCCGCGGGTGAACTCGGGGTCCTCGACGACGAGGGGTTCCTGACCGGCCGAACCGACGTTGACGATCCGCGCCGGCGCGTTCGCCCGCAGCACCGGCAGCAGGGCCCGGGTCAGGACCACCGGCGCGAGATAGTTCACCGCCAGCCGCAGCTCGTGCCCGTCGGTGCTCAGCTCACGGCCCGCGCCGGGCGTCCCGGACCCCACGCCCGCGTTGTTGATCAGCACGTCGAGCTCGGGATGCGCGTCGGCGACGTGCCCGGCCAGCTCGCGCACCTGCGCCAGTGAGGCCAGGTCGGCGACGAACGCCTCGGCGTCACCTTCGGCCCGCAGTTCCTCGACGAGTCGCCCTATACGGTCCTCGTCGCGGCCGTGGACGAGGACGACGTGCCCGGCACGGACCAGCTCGAAGGCGACGTACCGGCCGAGCCCCGAGGTGGCGCCGGTGATCAGGATGGTGGACATGCCCCCACCGTAGGCACGAGGCTGGGGCATCCGCACGGCAGCCGCCGGCACGGCCGAGCCTACGACCAGCAGGATCACCCTGCCGTGCCGTCCTCCTCCGCCAGCACCCGCTGGGCCGTCGCGAACGCGGAGTTCGCCGCCGGCACCCCGCAGTACACCGCGCTCTGCAGCAGTATCGCGCCGATCTCCTCCGGCGTGAGCCCGCCCCGGCGGGCCGCCCGGACGTGCATGGCCAGTTCGTCGTAGTGGCCGTGCGCGACCAGCGCGGTGAGGGTGATCATGCTGCGCTCGCGGCGCGACAGCGTCGGATCGGTCCAGATCTCGCCCCAGGCGTAGCGGGAGATGAAGTCCTGGAAGCGCGCCGTGAAGGGGGTCTGCCGGGCCTGCGCCCGGTCGACGTGCGCGTCGCCGAGCACCTCGCGCCGCACCTCCATCCCGCGTCCGGCGGGCCCGCCGAGGTGTGCCCGCAGCGCGGTCAGCACCGCCTCCGGGCACTGCGCGGGCGCCAGGTGCGAGGCGCCCGGGAGTTCCACGAGTGTCGCGCCCTGCACAGCGTCCGCGATCTCCCGCAGATGTGCGGGCGGCGTCGCCGGATCGTGTCGTCCGGCGACGAGCAGCGTCGGCACGGCGATCTCCGGCAGCCGGTCCCGCAGGTCGAACGAGGCGAGCGCGTCACAGCAGGCGGCGTACGCGTCCGGGTCGGCGCGACGGTGATCCTCCACCAGCTCCGGCACGGTGAACCCGGACGTGAACCAGCGCGCGTCCGCGCTCTCCGCCAGCCCGGCCAGTCCTTCCCGCCGCACCAGCGCGGCCCGCTCCTGCCAGGGCTTCGCCCCGTTGAAGTGCGCGGAGGAACAGATCACGGCGAGGGACGACAGCCGCTGCGGACGGTGTACGGCCAGGTGCAGCCCCACGGCGCCGCCCAGGGACACGCCCGCGTACGCGAACCGTTCGATGCCGAGCGAGTCGGCGAGCGCCAGCACCAGGTCGGCGAGGTCACCGACCGTCGCGCCCGCCTCGATGAGACCGGCCGCCGAGCCGCCGTGTCCCGGCAGATCCCAGCGGACCACCCGGTGGGTGATCGACAGCTCGGGCGCCACCTTGTCCCACAGGGCGTTCGACGTGCCGAGGGAGGGGCCGAGCAGCAGTGGGGGTGCGGAAGGGGACCCTTCGGCACGGTGGGCGAGGAGTGTCAACGTCGCTCCAGAGCACGGTCGGTGAGGGCTCCGGCGGAGCCGGTGTAGTGGGTGGGATCGAGGTCGGCGTCCGCGAGCTCCGGCGCCTGGGCCGGCGGGCGTCCCTCGGCGGCCAGCCGGGTGAGGAGTTCCTTGGCGTCGGCGCGGCCCAGCACCGGGGCCAGTTCGGCGGACAGCCGCTCGGAGACGATCAACCCGCCGGTGAGATCCAGGTGTTCGCGCATGGCCTCGGGCCTGACCCGCAGCCCCTCCGCCAGCTCGGCGGCGTCCCGGGCGGCCCCGCCGGCCAGCCGCAGCAGGTCCCGCAGCGGCTCCCACTCCGCGTGCCAGGCCCCGGCCGGACGCTCGTCCTCCGCCGCCAGCGACCCGTACAGCGTGGCCGCGAGCTGCGGTGCCCGCCGCGCGGCGGAGGCGATGAGGGTGGACCGTACGGGATTGGACTTGTGCGGCATGGCCGACGAGCCGCCGCCGCTGCTCTCCGCGACCTCGGCGATCTCGGTGCGCGAGAGGGTCAGCACGTCCACGGCGAGCTTCCCGAGCGCGCCCGCCGTGAAGGCGAGACAGCCGGCCAGATCGGCGACGGGTGTCCGCAGGGTGTGCCAGGGCAGATCGGGGGCGCGCAGGCCGAGTTCACGGGCGTAGGCCGCCGGCAGCGCGGCCGGATCGTCCGCGCCGTACGCTCCGAATGCCGCCAACGTTCCTGCGGCGCCGCCGAGTTGGGCGGGCAGCGAGTCTCGTACGGCCGTGAGCCGGTCCCGTGCGTCGAGGACGAGCGCCCGCCATCCGGCCGCCTTCAGCCCGAAGGTCGTCGGTACGGCGTGCTGGGTGAGCGTCCGCCCCGGCATCGCGGTGTCACGGTGCTCGGCGGCCAGCCGCGCCAGCGCCCGCTGCGTGCGGCCGAGGTCGGCGAGGATGAGGTCCAGCGTGCGCACGGCGACCAGCATCGTCGCGGTGTCCATGATGTCCTGGCTGGTCGCGCCCCGGTGGACATAGGGGCCGTACTCCTCGCCGACGGCCTTCGTCAGCTCCGCGACCAGGGGAATGACGGGGTTGCCGCCCGCGCGGGCCCGCTCGGCGAGGGCCCGTACGTCGAAGGCGCCGCCGGCCGCCTCGGTCACCGCCGTCGCCGCCCCCGCGGGGGCCAGCCCCAGCGCCGTCTGCGCCCGGGTCAGCGCGGCCTCCGCGTCGAGCAGCGCCCGCAGATACGCCTGGTCGCTCGTGGCGGACGCGGCCGCCGAGTCGGCCCACCCGGGGGCGAGCAGGCCGGTGTCACCGTGGGCAGCTGTCACTGGAACTCCAGGAAGACCGTCTCGCCTTCGCCCTGAAGGCGGATGTCGAAACGGTACGTGCCGGCCGTCTCCGCCACGGCGATCAGCGTGTCGCGGCGTCCGTCCTCCAGCCCGGACAGCAGCGGATCGGCGGCGAGCGCGGCATCGTCGCCCGGCAGGTAGATACGGGTGTAAAGGTGCACGAGCAGCCCCCGCGCGAAGAGGCACACACTGATGTACGGGGCGCTCCGCCCGCGCGCGCCGGGCCGTAGGGTGCGCGCGTACCAGTGGCCGTTCGCATCGGTCTGGACACGTCCCCAGCCCGTGAACTCCACGCCGTTACGGCCCAGGAAGCCGCCCGACGCCGGATCGCGGCGCATCGACCCGTCCGCCGTCGGCACGTTGCCGTCCGGGTCCGCGCCCCACAGCTCCACCAGGGCGTCCGGCAGCGGACTGCCCGCGCCGTCGGTGACGTACCCGTGCAGGGTGACGGTGTCCGGATGCCCCAGGGGCGCGATGTCCTCGCCGCCGCGGAAGGGCAGGGCGTGGCCGTAGAACGGGCCGACGGTGTGCGACGGGGTGGGCAGCACGCTCTCCGGCCGGCTGGTGTCGATCTTCGTCATGGCAGGTCAGCGCCCTTCTTCGATCCAGGTGGCGTGCGGTCCGTCGAGCACGATGTCCCAGTGGTAGCCCATCGAGAACTCCGGCACCGACAGGCCGTGGTCGTACGTCGCGACCAGCCGCTGCCGGGCCGCGTCGTCCGTCACGGACTGGATGATCGGGTCGTAGGGGAACAGCGGGTCGCTCGGGAAGTACATCTGTGTCACGAGCCGCTGGGTGAACGCCGTGCCGAAGAGCGAGAAGTGGATGTGCGCGGGCCGCCAGGCGTTGAGGTGCTGGCGCCACGGGTACGGGCCCGGCTGGATGGTGGTGAAGTGGTAGCGGCCCTCGTCGTCGGTGAGGGTGCGGCCCACACCGGTGAAGTTGGGGTCCAGCGGGGCGTCGTGCTGCTCGCGCTGATGGGCGTACCGGCCGGCCGAGTTGGCCTGCCAGATCTCCACGAGCTGGCCGCGCACCGGACGGCCGTCGCGGTCCAGCAGCCGCCCGGAGACGGTGATGCGCTCACCGATCGGCGCGCCGTCGTGCTGCCGGGTGAGGTCGTTGTCGATCTCGGTGATGTCCCGCTCCCCGAAGGCCGGGGAGGCCAGCTCCACCAGCTCCGGATCCTTGCTGACGTCGATCGTGACCGGCGGCTGCTTGGGATGCCGGAGCACCGAGGACCGGTACGGCGCGTAGTCACGCCGCGGCTGATGCTCGACGGGACCACCGTCGGCGAGCCGCTTCTCGTACGCGGCACGTTCGGCCGCGATCTCCTGGTCGATGTCGTGTTGAGTGAGAGTCATCGTGATCCCGCGTTTCGTCAACGTTCGAGGACGAGGGCGAGGCCTTGGCCCACCCCGATACAAAGCGTGGCGACACCCACACCGCTGCCCCGCCGCGCCAGCTGATGCGCGACCGTGCCGGCGAGCCGCGCCCCGGACGCCCCCAGTGGATGCCCGAGCGCGATCGCACCACCCTGCGGATTGAGGATCGCGGGATCGAACTCGGGCCACTCGGCCACACATCCCAGCACCTGCGCGGCGAACGCCTCGTTCAGCTCCAGCACGGACAGGTCGCCAAACCCCCTGCCCGCCTTGGCCAACGCCCGGTCGACCGCCTCCACGGGCGCCAGCCCGAAGTAGTGCGGGTCGATCGCGGAGACACCGGTGGCGGACACGCGGGCCAGCGGCTCACGCCCCGTCGCCCTCAACCCCTCCTCGTCGACCAGCAGCAGAGCCGCCGCACCGTCGTTGAGCGGCGACGCATTACCCGCCGTCACCGTGCCGCCCTCCGCCCTGAACGACGGCTTCAGCTTGCCCATCGCCGCCAGGGAGGCATCCGGACGGACACACTCGTCGGCGGCGAAGACAACCGGGTCGCCCTTGCGCTGCGGAATCTCCACCGGCGCCAACTCGGCGTCGAACAACCCGGCCCGCTGAGCCTGTGCGGCCTTCGCGTGACTGCGCAGCGCGAACTCGTCCTGCTGCTCCCGGCCGATCTCGTGCTTGTCGGCGATGAGTTCGGCCGACTCGCCCAGCGGAATCGTCCACTTCGGCTCCATGCGCGGGTTGACCATGCGCCAGCCGAGGGTCGTCGAGTACAGCTCGGTGTGCCCGGCCGGGAAGGGCCTGTCGCTCTTCGGCAGGACGTAGGGGGCCCGGGTCATCGACTCGACCCCGCCGGCCAGCGCGATCGAGGCGTCCCCGACGGCGATCGCCCGGGCCGCCTGGATCACGGCCTCCAGGCCGGACGCGCACAGCCGGTTGACGGTCACGCCCGGCACGGAGGTGGGCAGGCCCGCGAGCAGGGCGGCCATCCGGCCGACGTTGCGGTTCTCCTCACCGGCGCCGTTGGCGTTGCCGACGTACACGTCCTCGATCCGCGCCGGGTCCAACCGGGGCACGCGGACGAGGAGTTCGCGGATGGCGTGCGCGGCCAGGTCGTCCGGGCGCACACCGGCCAGTGCGCCGTTGTAGCGGCCGATCGGTGTGCGGACCGCGTCGACGATGTAGACGTCCTTCATTTCACGCCCTCCGGCACGGTCAGGTCGGCGTCGGTCCGGTCGGCGATCTCGGCGGCGGTCACACCCGGCGCCGTCTCGACCAGGGCGAGTCCGTCGTCGGTGACGTCGAGGACGCCGAGGTCGGTGATGATCCGGTTCACGCATCCCTTGCCGGTCAGCGGCAGGGTGCACTCGGTGAGGATCTTCGGCGAGCCGTCCTTGGCGGTGTGCGTCATGACGACGACGACCGTACGGGCGCCGTGCACCAGGTCCATCGCCCCGCCGATCCCGGTGATCAGCTTGCCGGGGATCGCCCAGTTGGCCAGGTCGCCCCGCTCGGACACCTGCATGGCACCGAGCACCGCCACGTCGATGTGCCCGCCCCGGATCATCGAGAACGACAGCGCCGAGTCGAAGAACGACGCGCCCGGCAGGACCGTCACCGTCTCCTTCCCCGCGTTGATCAGGTCCGGGTCGACCTGTTCCTCCGTGGGGTAGGGGCCCGTGCCCAGGATGCCGTTCTCGGATTCGAGGACGACCTCGACGCCCTCGGGGAGGTAGTTGGGGATGAGGGTGGGCAGGCCGATTCCGAGGTTGACGTACTGGCCGTCCCTCAGCTCCCGTGCCGCCCGCGCGGCCATCTGCTCGCGACTCCAGGCCATCAGGACCTCACCGTCCGCTGCTCGATCTTCTTGTCCGCCGCCTGCTCAGGGGTGAGCGCGAGCACCCGCCGCACGAAGATGCCGGGCAGATGCACCGCGTCCGGGTCGATCTCGCCGGGCTCCACCAGTTCCTCCACCTCGGCGATCGTGACCCGGCCGGCCATCGCGGCCAGCGGGTTGAAGTTCCGGGCGGACTTGCTGAAGACCAGGTTGCCGTGCCGGTCGCCCTTCGCGGCCCGGACCAGGGCGAAGTCCGTGCGGATGCCCCGCTCCAGCACGTACTGCGTGCCGTCGAACTCCCGGACCTCCTTCGCCGGGGAGGCGATCGCGACCCCGCCCTGCCCGTCGTAGCGCCACGGCAGCCCGCCCTCGGCGACCTGTGTGCCCACCCCGGCCGGGGTGTAGAAGGCGGGGATCCCGGCGCCGCCGGCCCGCAGCCGCTCGGCGAGCGTGCCCTGCGGGATCAGCTCGACCTCCAGCTCACCGGCCAGGTACTGCCGGGCGAACTCCTTGTTGGCGCCGATGTAGGACCCCGTCACCCGCGCGATCCGGCCGGCCGCCAGCAGGACCGCCAGGCCCGTCTCCATCGCCCCGCAGTTGTTGGAGACCACCGACAGCCCGGTCACCCCGCGCTCGTACAGCGCGCCGATCAGCACGTTCGGCACACCGCTCAGCCCGAAACCGCCCACCGCGAGCGACGCGCCGTCCGGGACGTCGGCCACCGCCTCCAGGGCTGTGGCGACCACCTTGTCCATCCGAGAAGCCCCATCTCTTCCGAGCGACCCGACCCCATTTAGTCAGGGCACTGAGTATTTCCGCGAAGCTTCTCTCACGCTGCCATCGGGACGGAAGGGCGTCAAGACCTCGGAGTATCCGGCGCTGGTCCCTTGAGCGGACGGCAGACAGTGCCGGAGCTGCCGGGTATTGTTCAGTGCACCGACGAATACGAGCGGGATGAATCCGAGCGAGGGGTGCACATGGCGGCGGCGGACCTCACCACCCACCCCGGGCACCTGGCCCGGCGGCTCCAGCAGGCGCACTACCTGCTGTGGAACACGATGGTCTCCGAGGAGATCACCTCGCCCCAGTACGCGGTCCTCAACACCCTCGTCGACGAGCCCGGGCTGGACCAGCGCACGGTGGGGGAGCGGGTGGGCCTGGACCGGTCGACCGTCGCCGAGGTGATCAGCCGGCTCAGCAGGCGCGGACTCCTGGACAAGGTCCGCGACCCCGAGGACGGCCGCCGTTCCCTGCTGCGTCTCACGGACGAGGGCGAGCGCACCCATCGGAAGCTGACCCTGCGCACCGCCCGGATGAACCAGGTGTTCCTCGCCCCGCTGTCCGCCGAGGAGCGGACGGTGTTCTTCGACCTCATCCGGCGTGTCGCGGACGCGGCCGAGGGGCTGCGCAACCCGGGGGAGTCCCTGGTCGCGCCCGGCTGACGGGCGCGGGTTCCCGCGGGTCAGGACGCCTTGGCGTACACCACCCACACCTGGCCCTTCGCGAAGTTCACCGGTGTGCCGTCGCCGGTGGTGAACGCCGTGCCGTCCGTGGCGTGCTCGCGCTTCCAGTGCACGTCGTAGGCCCGTCCGTCGCGCAGCACCCTGGCCTTTCCGGAGCCCACGGTCTCGGTGTACGGCGTGTTGTTGCCGAGGAAGTCGCGGAAGTCGGACGCGCGCACCTTCACGTACTGCACGACGACCGTCGCGGCCGCCATCCGCTTCCCGTCGGCCGTCGTGGCGGGCGCGCCGTCCATGCCGACCAGCCAGCGGTCCCGGGAGTCCGACCAGGTGAAGGTGAAGCGGGCCGCCGGGTAGCGCACCGTCTGCGAGGTCGTCGCCGTGCCGCCGGCCGGGGCGGCGCCGTAGCGGAAACCGGTGGTCAGGGCGGCCGGACCGGGAGCCTTGGGCAGGAGCCGCTCGGGCCGCAGATAGAGGTTGTGCGGGGCGGGCTTGCCGGAGCCGCGGAAGTAGGCGTCGGGGGCGTCGCCCGGGGTCTTTGCCTGCAGCGGTGCCTTGTCGATCAGCGGCAGCAGCTTCTTCTGCGCCCCGGAGAACGCGAGGATGGGCCGGTCGAACTGGCGCAGCAGCTCCAGATCGGACTCGCGGGCGCTGCGCACCGGGCCGACCGCCTTCGGCAACCGCGTCGCGTACACCGCCATCAGCCGGCTCAGCCCGCCCTCGACCTGCTCCGCGTAGACCACGTCCGCCGCGTCGACACCGGTGTGCGGCCGGGCCGCGGCGGCGTTGTCGAGCTTGACGGCGAGCACGGAGGAGCCGGTCGCCGACGGCGATGTGCTCTGCTCCGGCTGTCTGGAGGTGCCCCGTCCGTCGTCGCCGGGACCGCCCCCGCTGGTGCAGCCCGCCGCCAGGGCGGCCGTCACCGTGGCGGCCAGCAGCGCCGCTGTCGTCGCGGCGCGCCGTCCGCGCGCCCCTCGTTCTCTGCCCACCGTCGCCACCGGCCCCATGTCCTCGACGTGTCTAGATTGTGTACTTATATGCCCACCAATGGCCATACCTGATCGATTTTGACAAAGGGTTCCCGCTTCGTCCGCCCACCGGCTCAAGATTCAGCGCGCAACGCCCGGGTACTCGGGCCTGGCCGACTGACCGACCGGCCGGCCGACGCGCAGCTGACGGAGGGAGCGCGAGGCGATGAGGGCTGTGACCTGGCAGGGCAAGCGGGACGTCCGGGTGGAGAACGTGCCCGATCCGGAGATCCAGGAGCCGACGGACGCGGTCATCCGCGTCACCTCCACCGGGCTGTGCGGTTCCGACCTGCACCTGTACGAGGTGCTCACGCCGTTCATGACCCCCGGCGACATCCTCGGCCACGAACCCATCGGCATCGTCGAGGAGGTCGGCGCCGGCGTCCCGGACCTCCAGGCCGGGGACCGGGTCGTGGTGCCGTTCCAGATCGCCTGCGGCAACTGCTGGATGTGCCTGACCGGCCTGCCCACCCAGTGCGAGACCACCCAGGTACACGGCGAGGGCATGGGCGCCGCCCTGTTCGGCTACACCCGCCTGTACGGCTCGGTACCGGGCGCCCAGGCCGAGTACCTGCGCGTCCCGCAGGCGCAGTACGGTCCGATCAAGGTGCCGGAAGGCCCGCCCGACGACCGTTTCGTCTACCTCTCCGACGTCCTGCCCACCGCCTGGCAGGCGGTCGCCTACGCCGATGTCCCGCAGGGCGGCAGCATCGCCGTGCTCGGCCTCGGCCCCATCGGCGACATGGCCTGCCGGGTCGCCCAGGCCAGGGGCGCGGGGCGGGTGTTCGGCGTGGACCTGGTCCCGGAGCGGCTGCGCCGGGCGCGCTCGCGCGGTGTGGAGACGTACGACCTCAGGTCCTTCGACGACGATAAGGACCTCATCGAGGCGATCCGCGACGAGACCGACGGCCGCGGCCCGGACGCCGTGATCGACGCGGTCGGCACCGAGGCCCACGGCAGCGCGGCGGCCAAGCTGGTCCAGCAGACCTCCGCGATGCTGCCGCGCAAGCTGGGCGGCCCGCTCGCCGAACGCTTCAGCATCGACCGCCTCGCCGCCCTCTACACCGCCATCGACCTGGTCCGCCGCGGCGGCACCATCTCGCTGTCCGGCGTGTACGGCGGCATGGCCGACCCGATGCCGATGCTCACCCTGTTCGACAAGCAGATCCAGATACGGATGGGCCAGGCCAACGTCCGCCGCTGGAGCGACGACATCATCCCGTACCTGACCGACGAGGACCCGCTCGGCGTCGAGGAGTTCGCCACCCACCGGGTGCCGCTGTCCGAGGCCCCGCACGCGTACGAGATGTTCCAGCGCAAGCAGGACGGCGCGGTCAAGGTGCTGATGCAGCCCTGACGGGTCCGTGCGCGCCCTACGCGCCCAGGATCTGAGCCAGGTCGTAGCGGACCGGCTCCTGGAGCTGCGCGTACGTGCAGCTCTCCGGAGTGCGGTCCGGGCGCCAGCGGCGGAACCGGGCGGTGTGCCGGAAGCGCTGCCCGTTCTCCATGTGGTCGTACGCCACCTCGGCCACCCGCTCGGGCCTGAGCGGCACCCACGACAGGTCCTTGCGGCCCGACCAGCGGCTCGGCGCCCCGGGCAGCCGGGCCTTCTCGTGCGCGGCCTCCTCGGACCAGGCCGCCCACGGATGCCCCCGGACATCGTCCATGCGCAGCGGCTCCAGCTCCTCCATCAGCTCGGCGCGCCGCTTCATCGGGAACGCGGCGGACACACCCACGTGCTGGAGGGTGCCCCGGTCGTCGTACAGCCCGAGCAGCAGCGAGCCCACCACGGGGCCGCTCTTGTGCAGGCGGTACCCGGCGACGACCACGTCCGCCGTCCGCTCGTGCTTGATCTTGAACATGGCGCGCTCGTCCGGCCGGTAGCGCACGGTCAGCGGCTTGGCGATCACCCCGTCCAGCCCCGCCCCCTCGTACTGCTCGAACCAGCTGCGCGCCACCTCGATGTCGGTGGTCGCCGGAGCCAGGTGCACCGGCGCGCTCACCCCCGAGAGCTCCCGGTCCAGCAGCTCCCGCCGGCCGGTCAGCGGGGCGTCCATCAGCGACTCGTCCCCCAGTGCCAGCAGATCGAAGGCGACGAACGAGGCCGGCGTCCGCTCGGCCAGCATCCGCACCCGCGAGTCCGCCGGGTGGATCCGCTCCGTCAGCGCGTCGAAGTCCAGATGCCCCTCCCGGGCGATCACGATCTCCCCGTCCACCACCGAGCGCCCAGGCAACCACTCCCGCACGGCCGTCACCAGCTCCGGAAAATACCTGGTCAGAGGCTTGCCGGTACGGCTGCCGAGCTCGACCTCGTCCCCGTCGCGAAAGACGATCGCCCGGAACCCGTCCCACTTCGCCTCGTACTGCATGCCCGGCGGGATCGTCGCCACGGACTTGGCGAGCATCGGCAGGACAGGGGGCATCACCGGCAGATCCATGGTCCGATTCTGCGCCCCTGTGCCGAACTGCGCCCGATGTGCGAGGTATGCGGGGTACGCCTACCGTGGCTCGCATGGGTGACGCGGTGGAGCTGGAGGCGGGCGGCCGGACCGTACGGCTGTCCAGCCCGGACAAGGTCTTCTTCCCGGAGCGGGGCTTCACCAAGCTGGATCTCGCCCGCTACTACCTGGCCGTCGGCCCCGGCATCCTGCGCGCTCTGCGCGACCGCCCCACGACCCTGGAGCGCTACCCCGAGGGCGTGAACGGCGAGAACTTCTTCCAGAAGCGGGCGCCCAAGAACATGCCCGACTGGATCCCGACCGCGCACATCACCTTCCCCAGCGGCCGCAGCGCCGACGAGATGTGCCCCACCGAGGTCGGCGCCGTGGTGTGGGCCGCCCAGTTCGGCACCCTCACCTTCCACCCCTGGCCGGTCCGCCGCGACGACGTCGACCGCCCGGACGAACTCCGCATCGACCTCGACCCGCAGCCCGGCACCGACTACGAGGACGCCGTCCGCGCCGCCCACGAACTGCGGGCCGTCCTCGACGAGTTCGGCGGACTGCGCGGCTTCCCCAAGACCTCCGGCGGCCGGGGCCTGCACGTCTTCGTGCCCATCGAACCCCGCTGGACCTTCACCCAGGTCCGGCGCGCCGCCATCGCCATCGGCCGGGAGATGGAGCGGCGGATGCCCGAGCAGGTCACCATCAAGTGGTGGAAGGAGGAGCGGGGCAAGCGCATCTTCATCGACTACAACCAGACGGCCCGCGACCGCACCATCGCCTCCGCCTACTCGGTACGCCCCCGCCCGCACGCCCCCGTCTCCGCGCCCCTGCGCTGGGACGAGGTGGGGGTCGCGCACCCCCAGGACTTCGACCTCGCGACGATGCCCGCGCGCTTCGCCGAACTCGGCGACGTGCACGCGGACATGGACGACCACCGCTACTCCCTGGAGGCCCTGCTCGACCTCGCCCGCCGCGACGAGCACGACCACGGTCTGGGAGACTTGCCGTACCCGCCCGAGTATCCGAAGATGCCGGGGGAACCGAGGCGGGTACAGCCGAGCAGGGCCAGGAAGACGCGCGGCGGGCCTACAACTCCTTGATCCGGATGTCGCGGTACGAGACCACGTCCGTCGTGCTGTGCACCTGGAGCCCGATGTAGCCGGAGGCGAACCGCCGCCCGTCCGTGCCCGGGTCGTCCGAGCGGGGCGGGGTGAACTCCTGGCCTCCGGTGTTGTCGAACTCGTTGATCAGGACACCGTTACGGAACACCGAGTAGTGCTGGCCGACCACACGGATCTCGTAGTCGTTCCAGGTGCCCTTCTGCGTCACACCGGCGCCGGCGAGGCCCACCCGGTCGAACCCGTAGACCGAGCCGGTCTTGTACATGTCGCCGTCGGGCCGGTCGAGCACCTGCACCTCGTGCCCGTACTTGATGGCGACCCACTCCGGCCGGGACTCCTCCGGGTGGTCGAGGACCCACGGGAAGCGCACGAAGACACCCGAGTTGGCGTTGCCCGCGCCGGGAGCGTCGTCACGCCACTGGAGCTTCAGCGAGAAGTCGCCGTACTTGCGCTGCGGGAACCACAGCATGCCCATGCCCGGCGTCGTCGTGCTGGAGGTGATCGTCCCGTCGGGGTTCAGCGCGAACGAACCACCGCCCACCTGCTGCCACTTGGCCAGCAACTCGGCGCTGCCGTCGAAGAGCGCCCGGTAGCCCTCGGTCTGCCCCGGCTTGCCGATGCCGGACTGACGGGCGGCCTTGCGGATGGCTGTGTACTCGCGCTGGTCGATCACGCCCTCCTTCAGCAGCGCGTCGAGGACGGACGTCACATGCTTGAGGAACAGCGCGTGGGACGTCCACTCCTTTTCGTCCTCGATCAGCTCGCCGATCCGGCAGCGGTTGTCGGTGACCCGGTTGCGCACCCCGGAGTCGACCTCGCCGACGATCACCGTGAGCCGCTCGTCGTACTCCGGGCAGTTCGGCGCCGGTACCTGTCCCGAGACGACCGTGAAGGTCACCGTACGCGCCGCCGAGGTGTTGCCCGCCTTGTCGGTCGCGCGGTACGCCACGGTGTGCGCGCCCGCCCGGTCGACCACCACCGGCGCCGTGTAGGCCAGGTACGGCCCGCCGTCCAGCGAGTACTCAATCTTCTCGACGCCCGAACCGTGCTCGTCGGTCGCCGTGACGGTCACCCGGGCGCTGTTGACGTACGCCCCGTCGGAGTTCTTCGTGCCCTCCACGGTCACGCCCGTCACCGGCGGGGTGGTGTCCTGCGGCGGCGCCGCGACGACCGTGAACCGCACGCTCTTCTCGGCCGCCACGTTGCCCGCCTTGTCCGTGGCGCGGTAGCGGACGGTGTGCGCGCCCACCTCGTGCACCATCACCGGCGCGGTGTACGGCTGCCAGGCACCGGAGCCGACCGCGTACTCGATCGTGTTCACCCCGGAGCCCGTGTCGGACGCGGAGACGGTGACCGTCGCCATGTCGATGTACGCCCCGTCCGGGTCGCGCTCGCCGCTCACCGTCGCCGAGGTCTCCGGCGCGGTCGTGTCGTCCGACTGCGGCGCCACCACCGTGAACGCGGTGCTCTTCTCGGCGGAGACGTTGCCCGCCTTGTCGAAGGCGCGGTAGCGGACCTTGTGGGTGCCGACCTGGTCGATGACGACCGGCGCGGTGTACGGCTGCCAGGCGCCCGCGTCGCCGATCGCGTACTCGATCCTGTCGACGCCGGAGCCGCCCTCGTCGGTGGCGCGCAGCGCCACGCTCGCCGAACCGACGTACTCGCCCTGCGTGTTCTGCGTCCCGCTCACCTGCGCCGACGCCTCGGGCGCGGTCGTGTCCTCGCCGGTGCCCTCGGTGACCACCAGGATGCCCTGCATCTGGCCGTGGCCGGGGATCGTGCAGTGGTAGAAGTACCGGCCGGGGGTGAGCGTGACCTGGGCGGTGTGCTTGCCGCCCTGGGCGTCGTTCGGATTGGCCAGGATGTTGAGCTGCACGTCGTTGTTGAACTCGGGATCGCTGGTCACGAACGTCAGCGTGTGCGGCATACCCGTGGTGTTGCCGGTGGCCACGCTGTTCTCGAACACGATCGTGGCGGTGCCGGCGACCGCCGTCTGCGGCGCCGAGAGGTACTTGTCGATGTCGTTGCCGGCCGTCCAGGTGAGGACCTGTTCGGCGGCCGGCGCCTGCGTCTGCCCGGCGGCGGGCATCGCCTGCACGCCGAGCATCACGAGCAGGGCGGCCAGCAGGGCGGCCCAGATTCTTCGCTGCCGGATCACTCGGTCCCCCTCGCCAGCCGACCGGCGGCCGGGGTCGGCCCGCCGCCCTTGTAGGTGACCCGCCACAGGGCCGACTTGGAGTCCGAGGTGAAGAAGCCGCGCCCGTAGTCGAGGACGTACAGCGCGCCGTCCGGACCGAACTTCCAGTCCATGAGGTTCCTGATGCCGTCGTTGCCGACCGGCACGATCTTCTTCAGCGACTCCGAGTGCACCGGCAGACCGCCGTCGCCCTGCGTCTTCGGGTCCATGAGCACCGCGTTGCGCGGCTGGTCGGCGTCGTAGAAGTCACCGACGAACCATTTGCCGTCCCAGTAGGCGGGCCACTTGGCCGTGCTCGTGCTGTCACCGTCGTAGCGGTAGACCGGCCCGTTCATCGCGGCCTGTCCGCCGCCCTTCAGCCAGGGCAGCCGGTACGTGGCCTCCTCCGCCTTGTACGACGGGACACCGTTCGCGTCCCGCGGGTAGTCCGGCGCGCCGCCCTGCGGCGAGTACCAGATGTTGTTGCCGGTCACCGGCGGCAGATTGACCAGACCGTCGTTGTTCGGCGACTCGTTCTTCGGGTGGTCGCAGTCGTACCAGCCGAGCGGCTGGGACGGGTCGGGCAGATTGCGGTCCCGGTAGGGCTGCTTGTTGCCCATGCAGTACGGCCAGCCCCGGTTGCTCGCCTTGGTGATGGCGGCGAACGTGTCGTACTTGGCCGGCCCCCAGGTCGTCGAGGGCGCGCTCGCGTCCGGGCCGACCCAGCCCGCGTAGAGCACGTCGGTCGACTTGTCGACGAAGATACGGGCGGGGTTCCTGACGCCCATCACATAGATCTCGCCGCGTGTCTTGCCGCCGCCCTCGTCGGTCTCCTTCCCGGTGAAGAGGTTGCCCGGGGGAAGCGTGTACGTCCCGTCCGGCTCCGGGTGGATACGCAGGATCTTGCCGTTGAGGTTGTTGGTGTTGCCGGCCGTGCGGCGCGCGTCCGCGAAGGAGACGCCCTTGTAGTTGGGCTGCGGGTTGTTGCCCGAGTAACCGCCGCTGAACCCGCTGGAGTTGTTGTCACCGGTGGCGATGTACAGGTTGCCCTGGGAGTCCCAGGCCATCCCGCCGCCCGCGTGGCAGCAACTGTGGATCTGCACCGGCCACTTCAGCAGCACCTTCTCGCTGCCCAGGTCGAGCTTGTTCGTGGCCTGGTCCAGCGTGAAGCGGGAGACCCGCCGCTCGGCCATCCGCGTGTCCCGGTTGATCCGGCTGTGGGGCGTGTAGTGCAGGTACACCCACCCGTTCTGCTCGAACTTCGGGTCCAGCTCGATCCCGAGCAGCCCCTCCTCGACCTTGACCAGCTCGTCGCCGCCGCCCTTGTTGCCGAAGACGGTGAGCGCACCGGCGAGCGTGACCTGCTTGGTCTTCGGGTCGTAGACGTGGATCTCGCCCTTGCCCTTGCCGATGTCGGGGTCGTTCCAGTCGGTGACCACGGGCTGCGAGGAGTCGGCGCCGCCCCGGCCGATGTAGAACACCCGGCCGTCGGGCGCGGTGACCAGCCCGTGCGGCTCGCCGATCTGGTCGTTCTGCCCCGGCTGGTTGGGCTTGGTCAGCCGCTCGGCCGCGTAGTTGGCGTTGATGGTCGCCTTGCAGTCGGCCTGCTCCAGCCGGGTGGTCCACATCAGCGCGCCGCGCAGATGGGCCCGGAAGTCGGTCTCGTCGTACGACGACACCGTGCCGCCCATGCCGGTGTAGAAGGAGCGTCCGCCGTCGTAGTCACGGCACCAACTCACCGGATGATCCCAGCCGTTGGCGCCGGCCCCCGGCTGATAGGTCGACTCCCGGACCCGCGCCACCGTGTGGACGTCGCCCGACGGGTTCTTCACCCAGTTCAGCCACTGGTCGGGGCGCTTCCACTGCACCGGCAGGTCCTTGGTGGCCGGGTGCCGGCGGTCGCCGACCTCGACGGTCGCCCGCTGGACGGCCGCCGGGCTCGACGCGGCCGGGCGGGCCCCGACCAGTCCGGTGAACCAGTCCGAGTACGGCTCCGCGCGCGCGGCGTCGTGAATGCCGACGAACCCGCCGCCGGCCTCCATGTAGGCCTCCAGGCCCGCCTCCTGCTCGGCGTCGAGGACATCGCCCCCGCCGGTCAGGAACACGATCGCGTTGAAGCGGCCGAGTTTCGTCTCGTCAGTGAACACCGAGGCGTCGTCGGTGGCCTGCACCTTGAAACGGCGGTTCGCCGGTCCCGACAGCCCGATGTCCTCGATGGCTTCGATCCCGGCGTTCACCACCGGCGACTCCTCACCGGCCGCCGCGGAACCGTGGAAGATCAGCACCCGTACGTTCGCGCCGCCCGGCGGCGACTTGATCGACATCGTTGTCAGCGGGGGTTCCGGGTACGGGCCCGCGTGGGCGGGTCCCGACAGCAGTCCGGCGGTCACGACTCCGGCGGCCACGGAGGCCGCCCAGACATGTCTTCCCTTGCTCAACCCTCGTAAGTGCATGGGCACCTCCACGGTCACAGCGACACCGCCAAGGAAGCTAAACCCCTTTGCACGTCCCGCCAATACCTATGACCGCGATGGCACCAACTTTGTCTTGAGTGTGGATAAACGGGAGAGCGACCGGTACCGTCTCACGGGTTCATCCCAGGTACGTCTGTCGTAAAAGCCTTACCAGGGTGGGGAGTTCCGCATGGACAGACGCAGCTTCAACCGGCGGGTCCTGCTGGGGAGCGCGGCCGTCGCGACCTCGTTGTCCGTGGCGCCGGAGGCCGTCAGCGCGGACGGACCGGCCAGGACGGCACCGGCCGGGGGCGAGGTGAAGCGCATCAAGCTGTACGCCGAGAAACTCGCCGACGGACAGCTGGGCTACGGCCTGGAGAAGGGCAAGGCGACCGTCCCCGGCCCGCTCATCGAGCTCAACGAGGGCGACACGCTGCACATCGAGTTCGAGAACACCCTGGACGTGGCGGTGAGCCTGCACGTCCACGGCCTGGACTACGAGATCACCAGCGACGGCACGAAACTGAACCGGAGTCACGTCGAGCCCGGCGGCACCCGCACCTACACCTGGCGCACCCACGCCCCCGGCCGCCGCAAGGACGGCACCTGGCGGGCGGGCAGCGCGGGGTACTGGCACTACCACGACCACGTCGTCGGCACCGACCACGGCACACAGGGGCTCCAGAAGGGCCTGTTCGGCCCGGTCATCGTCCGCCGCAAGGGCGATGTCCTGCCGGACCGCACGCACACGGTCGTCTTCAACGACATGCTCATCAACAACAGGCCGCCGCACTCCGGGCCCGACTTCGAGGCCACGGTGGGTGATCGCGTCGAGTTCATCGTGATCACGCACGGCGAGTTCTACCACACGTTCCACATGCACGGTCATCGCTGGGCGGACAACCGCACCGGCATGCTGACCGGCCCCGACGACCCCAGCCAGGTCATCGACAACAAGATCACGGGCCCGGCCGACTCGTTCGGTTTCCAGGTGATCGCGGGGGAGGGGGTCGGAGCCGGCGCCTGGATGTACCACTGCCATGTGCAGAGCCACTCCGACATGGGGATGGTGGGACTGTTCCTGGTGAAGAAGCCGGACGGGACGATTCCCGGCTACGACCCGCACGAGCACGGGGGTGATCACTCCGGGCACGACCCGCAGGGGGAGCACGAACACTGACGCTCGCACGGGTGCGAGAGCGCTCTCACCACCTGTGCGACCGGGGCTATCCTGATCCGCAGCCGCAGGTGAGGAGCCCCGAAGTGACCGACACAGCGCCGCGTCCCACCCTGGAGGCCGTGGCCGCCCGGGCCGGTGTCTCGCGGGCCACCGTCTCCCGCGTGGTCAACGGCGGGGACGGGGTCAGGGACATCCTCGTCGAGCGGGTCCGCAAGGCGGTCGAGGAGCTCGGGTACGTGCCCAACCAGGCGGCCCGCTCCCTGGTGACCCGGCGGCACGACGCGATTGCGGTCGTCGTCGCCGAACCGGAGACCCGCGTGTTCGCCGACCCGTTCTTCGCACTCCAACTGCGCGGCATCAGCAAGGAACTCACGGCCCACGACAACCAGCTCGTCCTGCTGCTCACGGAGGGCCGGGACGACCACGCCCGGGTCGGCCGGTACCTCGCCGGCGGGCATGTCGACGGGGCGCTCGTCTTCTCCCTGCACCTCGACGACCCGCTGCCGGAACTGATCCAGCGGGCCGGCGTCCCGACCGTCTTCGGCGGGCGGCCCGGCTGGAGCGGAGACCGGCGCGGTGTGGTGTACGTCGACAGCGACAACCGCGGCGGCGCCCGCGACGCCGTCCGCCACCTGGCCGGCCTCGGCCGCAGCCGGATCGCGCACATCACCGGGGCCCTCGACCAGACGTCCGCCGTGGACCGGCTCGACGGCTACCGGGACGTCATGGCGGACGCCGACCCGCGGCTGATCGCCGAGGCCGACTTCACCCCCGCCGGGGGCGAGCGGGCGATGCGCGAGCTCCTCGCCCGCTGCCCGGACCTGGACGCCGTCTTCGCCGCCAACGACCTCACCGCATCCGGGGCGCTGCGCGTCCTGCGCGAGGCGGGCCGCCGCGTCCCCGACGACGTCGCCGTGATCGGCTTCGACGACATGCTGCCCGTCGCGGAACAGACCGATCCGCCCCTGACGACGGTCCGACAGGACATCGAGGAGATGGGCCGCCTGATGGCCCGCCTGCTGCTGCGGGGACTCGACCGCGGCACCCCCCGGGACGGCGTCGGCGACACGCCCTCCGGTGTCGTCCTGCCGACGACGCTGGTACGGCGGGCGTCCGCGTAGTCCCGGTCGGGTGCCTCAGGCCGCCTGCGGCTCGCTGCGGACCACCGCGAAACGCGCCCCGTACGGGTCCGTGAGCTTGGCGAGTCGGCCCACGTCCGGCAGGTCCGTGGCGGGCATGCGGACCGTGCCGCCCAGGTCCCGGGCCCGGGCGACCGTGCCGTCCGGGTCGGTGACCTCGAAGTACGGCAGCCAGTGGGCCTCCTCCTCGCCCGCGTCGGCCAGCGGGACGAGGCCGCCGAACATGGCGTCCTCGCTCTGCCCGGGCGGGGTGAGGGTGGTGTAGGTGCCGCCGGCGAAGTCCACGCCGACGGTCTCCAGGCCGAGCACGGAGTGGTAGAAGGCGGCAGCGGCCGGGACGTCCGCCGTGTACAGCTCCAGCCAGCACAGCGAGCCGGGCTCCCGGACGACGTCCAGGCCCCTGTTGCGGCCCGGCTGCCACAGGCCGAAGGACACCCCGGCCTGGTCGGCGAGGATCGCCATGCGGCCCAGGTCCTGCACGTCCATGGGCTGCATGACCACCGAACCGCGCGCCTCGCCGGCCGCCCGCGCCGTGGCGTCCGCGTCCGCGGCCTGGAAGTACACGGTCCAGGAGGACGGGCCCTGTTCCGGGGTGGTCCGCATGCCACCGGCCGTCGTCCTGCCGTCGAGCTGGAAGAGGCCGTACCCGCCGACCTCGGGCCCGCCCGGCTGGAACCGCCAGCCGAACAGGCCGCCGTAGAAGGCGGCGGCGCCGTCGATGTCGGGGGTGCCGAGATCGATCCAGTTCGGAGCGCCGGTCACATAACGGGTGGTGAGCATCGTCGGTCTCCTCGCACAGGTTCCGTCGTCCGCTCTGCCGAGTCTCGCACCGGCCACCGACACGCGCCGCCGGAGCGCCGCCGGGGCGTGACGCCGGGTTTCCGCGCGCTGCCGCGCGCCGCCGTGCGTCGGCGGGTCCGGCGGGCCACCATCGAGGTGTCCTCAGGCCCGCCCAGGCGGTGTTGATCCCGCGTTGATCGAACGTTTTTCGCCCTCGGGAACGCTGCTGGGCATGCACATCGACACCATGATCTCGCCCGAACTCGCCTGGCAGCGGGAAGCGTTGTGCGCGCAGACCGGGGCGGACTTCTTCTTCCCCGAGCCCGGCAGTTCGGTACGGGAGGCGAAGCGGATCTGCGGCCTGTGCCCGATCCGTGACGCCTGCCTGGAGTACGCGATGGACAACGACGAACGGTTCGGTGTCTGGGGCGGTCTGTCGGAGAAGGAGCGGCTGGAGCTGCGGCGTTCGTCGCGCTAGCCGCGTGCGCGTCCCCGCCGGGGAGACGGGCCAGGACGCCTGCTTTCGGGGGTACGCAACGCCGAGACCCCGGCCGCTCGTGGCGGTCGGGGCCTCGCAGTCGTGGGTCCGGGTGGGCCGGGCCGGCCGTCAGGCGCCGGTGGCGCCGGCCCGGGCCGCCATGCGGGCCTTGCGCGCGGCCAGCTTCTCGTCGAACTTCGCCGCCTCGCTGTCCAGGCCGCCCATGTACAGGCCGAGTTCCTCCTGCGCCTTGCGGCCCTCGGGGCCCAGCCCGTCGATCTCCATGATCTTCAGGAAGCGCAGCACGGGCTGGAGCACGTCGTCGTGGTGGATGCGCAGGTTGTAGACCTCGCCGATCGCCATCTGCGCGGCGGCGCGCTCGAAGCCGGGGATGCCGTGGCCGGGCATCCGGAAGTTCACGACCACGTCCCGCACGGCCTGCATGGTCAGGTCGGGGGCGAGCTCGAACGCCGACTTGAGGAGGTTGCGGTAGAAGACCATGTGCAGGTTCTCGTCGGTCGCGATGCGGGCCAGCATGCGGTCGCAGACCGGGTCGCCGGACTGGTGGCCGGTGTTGCGGTGCGAGATGCGGGTGGCCAGTTCCTGGAAGGCGACGTAGGCGATCGAGTGCAGCATCGAGTGCCTGTTGTCCGACTCGAAGCCCTCACTCATGTGGGACATGCGGAACTGCTCCAGCTTGTCCGGGTCCACCGCGCGCGAGGCGAGCAGGTAGTCCCGCATCACGATGCCGTGCCGGCCCTCCTCGGCCGTCCAGCGGTGCACCCAGGTGCCCCAGGCGCCGTCGCGGCCGAAGAGCGAGGCGATCTCGTGGTGGTAGCTGGGCAGGTTGTCCTCGGTCAGCAGGTTCACGATGAGCGCGATGCGGCCGATCTCGGTGACCTTCGACTGCTCCTTGTCCCAGGCCTCGCCGTCCTCGAAGAGGCCGGGGAAGTTGCGCGCGTCGCTCCAGGGCACGTACTCGTGCGGCATCCAGTCCTTGGCGACCTGCAGATGCCGGTTGAGTTCCTTCTCGACCACTTCCTCCAGTGCGTACAGCAGCTGAGCGTCGGTCCAGGCGCCGGCGGGGCTGCCGAGGTGGGGAGTGGTGATCGTCATGGACTCTCCAGGGGGACATGCGTACGAGCGGTAATCGGTAACCTACGGCATCGTAGGCTACGTTCCCGTAGGTTACGATGCCGTAGGTTAAGGGCGCTGTAAAGGCCGCTGATCAGCGGTGTCGCCCGACCTCGCGCCCATCGCCCCGGAGTCGCAGGTCGAGAGGCTGGGCCGGGGGTGTGTCGCCTCCTCAGGCGTACAGCCCCCGCAGTCGCACCGAGAGACACGTCACACATCCCTCGAGCTTCTCGAACTCGCTGATGTCCACGATGACCGGTTCGTACCCCAGGTCCGCGAACAGCTCCGCGGTCTTCGGCGCGCTGGCCGCCATCAGTAGTTTGTCACCGCCAAGCAGCACGACGTGCGAACCGGCCTCCTCCGGCACCGGCAGGAAGCGCGCGAACAGCGACGGCGCGTCCATCTTCGGGATGTGCCCGATGACCGTCCCGTCCGGCAGCGCCGTGACCGCCGACTTCAGGTGCAGCACCTTGGTGACCGGTACGGCGACGACCCGCGCGCCCAGCGGTTCGAACGCGGCCCGCAGCTGCTGGACGCCGGCGGCGTTGGTGCGCCCGCCCCGGCCCACGTACACGGTGTCGCCGATCTTCAGTACGTCACCGCCCTCCAGCGTGCCCGGCTCCCAGATCCAGTTCACCGAGCAGCCCAGACCGGCCACGGCCTCCTCGACCCCGGCGGTCTCGTCACGCCGGGACTCGGCGCCCGGGCGGGCGATCAGTGCCACGTTCTTGTACATCACGACCGTGTCCTCGACGAACACCGAGTCCGGGCAGTCGTCGGCCGGATCCACCTCGACGGTCTCCCAGCCGTGCGCGCGCAGGGCCGTCACGTACGCCTCCCACTGCTCGACCGCCAGGTCGGCGTCGACCCTCTCCCGCTCGATGTGCGTCACCAGCCCCTCGGCAAGACGCGGGCTGGGGCGGCGGACGAGGGCCTTCTTGCTGGGCACGAGCGTGACTCCGTATCGGATGGGACGTGTCTGGCCGGCGCCGACGGAGCCTCCGGGACCGGCCGGAACCATCGGGCGTCGGCCGACCATCATGCAGGGCGAGCCCGGAAGAGGACACCCCCGGGGGAGGCCCGGCACCTTGGCAGGCAGCAGGGGTGGGTGCCCGCCTCCGGACCCGGCGGCCGGCTCCTGCCGTGGCGCCGCAGCGGATCAGGGGCCCCGGCGGCAGCGGGCCGGGCCTCCCCTCTCGAGCCTGAGTGGGGCATCGGCCGTCTGGCCGGGTGGCCGTGGGCCGGGCCGGCTTTCCTCCTGAGCCTGAGCGGGGCGTCCGGGCGAGCGTCGATCTGAGGCCGTGGAGGGGGGTCGACCACCGCTCGACGCCTCAGCGAGGCAACCGGACGACCGCCGATCTCAGTCCCGGCTTGCCCCCGCCCTCCGCCTCGGGCTCGGGCCTGCGCCCGGCTGGGGCCTGTGCCCGGCTGGGGCCTGTGCCTGACCCGGGCCTGCGCCCGACCCGGGCCTGCGCCCGGCTGGGGTCTGCGCCCGGCTGGGGTCTGCGCTTGACCCGGGCCTGTGCCCGACCCGGGTCTGCGCCCGGCTGGGGTCTGCGCCTGACCCGGGCCCGGTGCCGCGTGCGGCCCGGTGGGAGTCTCCGCACGTCGACAGGCCGGGCTCTCGGCCCTCGGCCCACGGCCGGGCCCTCGGCCCTGGCCTCCGAGCCGCCGCTGCCCTCCGCATCTGGCTCGGACCCGCGCCCCGTTGAGGCCTGTGCCCGACCCGGGCCTGCGCCCGGCCGCTCCGCTCCTGCTCCAGGTTTGGCCCGGTGGGAGTCTCCGGGCCGGGAGCCCTCCCCCCGGGCCGGGAGCCCGGGGGCCCGGCCATCGGCCCGGCCTCCGAGCCGCCGCTGCCCTCCGCATCCGGCTCGGATCCGCGCCCGGTTCGGGCCTGCGCCCGACCGCTCCGCTGATGCCGCTCGGTGGGAGTCTCCGCACGCCGACAGTTTCGGACCCAGGCCCACGGCCGGATTCCCAGCCCTCGGCCCCCGGGCCCGGACCCCCGGCCCCCGGGCCCGGACCCCCGGCCCGGAAGCCCGGGCATAAACGCGTCAACTCACCCCTGCCTCGAGCTCACCCCACCGGCTCGGCCCCCTCCGGGGCGCTTCGCTGGGCCGGTGTCGTTGTGGTGTCTGCGTGGTCGGGTGTGTCGGGGCGGAGGCATTCGATCCGGTAGTCGCCGGTGTCGGGGTCGCGGACCACTCCGTGGGTCTCGCTGCCGAAGCCGGGGAAGCGGCGGTCGAAGGACTCCAGGGCGGTCAGATACCGCAGGAGCGGGGCGTCCGCGGTGCCGACGCTTTCGCCCGGCATGAGGACGGGGATGCCGGGCGGCGTGACCGTGACCATGGCCGCGGCGATCCTGCCGGGCGCGTCGGCCAGGCGGATCCGCTGCGTGCCGCCGCGGATCAGGCGCTGGTAGCACAGCTGGGGCGGGACGACCGGCTCCGGCAGCTCCCGGAAGGCGGTGTCGAGGAGTTCGACCAGGCGCAGCTCGCGCAGCTGGTCGTGCATCTCCTGGCACAGGCCGCGCAGCGTCAGCCCGCAGTAGCGCCGCGGGTGCTCGGCGACCAGCGCCGGCAGGACGCGGTCGAGCGGCGCGTCACCGTCGTAGAGGTCCTTGAAGTCCATCAGGGCGTCCAGCAGCGTGCCCCACTTGCCCTTGGTGATGCCCATGGAGAACAGCACGAGCGCGGTGTAGCTGTCGGTCTTCTCCACGACGATGCCCCGCGTCCCCAGATACGCGGTGAGCACCCGCGCGGGAACGCCCCAGTCGGACACCTCACCCGTGGCGCTGATCCCCGGGCAGGTCAGGGTGACCTTGATCGGGTCGAGCATGCAGTAACCGTCCGTCAGCCCCGGGAAGCCGTGCCAGTCCGCTCCGGGTTCGAGGTGCCAGCAGGAGGGCTCCGTCCGCAGCAGTTCCGCCGGAGCCTCGTCGAAGGGCAGGGGCTTCCCGCCGGCCGGGTCGGCCACCTCGGCCGGCTGCCACACGCCGAAGAACCAGGGCGGCCGGTCCCCTGCGGCCTCGATCCGCCGCCCGATGCGCACCATCTCCTGGCGGAACCGCACCGCCTCGGTCACCGCCTCGTCGACCAGCCACCGCCCCTGCGGACCGTCCATCATCGCCGTGGCCACGTCCAGCGAGGCGATCATCGGGTACAGCGGCGACGTGGTGCCGTGCATCATCAGCGCCTCGTTGAACCGCTCGTGCTCCACCGGCGCCCGGGGCGCGGGCCTGACGTGGACCATGGCGCTCTGCGACAGCGCCGCCAGCAGCTTGTGCGTGGACTGCGTCGCGAAGACCGTCGGCCGGTCGGGCCCGGGGAAGCTCTCCTCGTCCACCGACATGCCGTAACGCCCGGCGTACAGCGGGTGGAAGCGGGCGTAGGCGAACCACGCCTCGTCGAAGTGCAGCCGGGGCGTGCCGGCGGCCAAGGCCCGGGCCGCCGCCACCGCGTCGTAACACAGCCCGTCGTACGTGGAGTTGGTGAACACGGCGTACTGTGCCCGCGATGACACGGCGTCCCCCGTCAGCGGGCTCGCGGCGATCCGCGCCGCCACCGAGTCCGCCGCGATCTCGGCCGGCGGCAGCGGTCCCGCAAGGCCGTAGCCGTTGCGGGTGGGGACCAGGTACACCGGCCGGGCGCCGGAGACGACCAGGCCGTGCAGGACCGACTTGTGGCAGTTGCGGTCCACCAGGGCGATCTCGTCGCGGGTCACGCCGAAGTGGCCGACCACCCGGTTGCAGGTGGAGTCGCCGTGCAGCACGAAGTATGTGTGCTCCGAGCCGAAGACCCGCGCGGCGTTGCGCTCGGACTCCCCGATCGGCCCGGTGTGCTCGAACAGCGAGCCGAGCTCCCCGACGGAGATCGACAGGTCGCTGCGCAGCAGCCGCTCACCGAAGTAGTCGTGGAACGCCCGGCCCACGGGCGACTTCAGGAAGGCGACGCCGCCCGAGTGCGCGGGGGTGTGCCACGAGTACTCGTGCGCGTCGTCGAAGCGGCGCAGCGCCTTGAAGAACGGCGGCAGCAGGGCCTCCTGGTAGCCGCGCGCGGCGGTGCTGATCCGCCCCGCGATGAACGCCGGCGTGTCCTCCAGCGGCCACACGTAGCCCACCACCGACTGCGACACCCACAGCGGCAGATCGCGCAGCCCCTCGTCCGCCATAACGAGGAACACCGGCAGGTCCTGGAAGCGGCGCCCGATCCGGCGCAGCACCGCCGCCCCGCCCGGTTCACCGTCGGCCCCCGGCCCGGGCGGCAGATCCCAGGCGACCACGGCGGCGGCGAGCGAGGCCTCGGTTCTGAGCACCGCCTCGGCGTCCGCGACGGTCACCACCCACCGGACCTGTAAGCCGCGCCCCCGGATCGCCTCGGCGATCCTCGCCAGCTGCCCGGCGGCCGCGCCCCCGTCCTTGGGACGCTCCGCCACCGCCACCAGAACCGTGCTGTCGGTCATGCCGCCCCCTCCGGGCGGCCCCGCGCCACCCCCGCGTCCCAGTGTTCGCGGGCCCGCACGCGTGATCGGCCGACAGAGCGCCAAACCACCCCATCGGTCCACGTCCGCGGGCCGCACCTTGACGTGTCGACGCCCGCACCCCCGGCATCCCGTCGCTCACATCGGCCCGGTGACGGCCGCTGCCGCGACGGCCCGCCGCAGGTGCTCCCCGGTGAACGAACCTCGCGCCCGAAGGAGCTGTCGCGGCGTCCCCTCGAAGACGACCTCGCCGCCGTCCCGGCCGCCGTCCGGGCCGAGGTCGATCACCCAGTCGGCCCGGGCGACCACGTCCAGGTTGTGCTCCACGACGACGACCGTGTTGCCCGTGTCGACCAGCCGGTCCAGCAGGGCGACGAGTCCCTCCACGTCCGCCATGTGCAGCCCGGTCGTCGGCTCGTCGAGGACGTAGACCGCCCCCGTCCGGTGCAGCCGCGTGGCCAGCTTGATGCGCTGCCGCTCACCGCCGGAGAGCGTGGACAGGGGCTGGCCGAGCGTCAGATACGTCAGTCCGACGTCCCGCAGGGCGCGCAGCCTGCGCCCTGCGCCCGCGTCGTCGAAGAAGGCGAGGGCCTGTTCGGCCGTCATCTCCAGGACGTCGGCGATGGACCTGCCCCGCACGGTCAGCCCCAGCACCTCCTCCTTGAAGCGCCGCCCCTCGCAGTCGTGGCAGGTCGTCGTCACCGGGTCCATGAAGGCGAGGTCCGTGTAGATGATGCCCCGGCCCTCGCAGGTGCCGCAGGCGCCGCCGGAGTTGAAGCTGAACAGGCCCGCCTCGGCCCCCGTCTCGCGGGCGAAGATCTTCCGTACGGTGTCCATGATCCCCAGGTAGGTCGCCGGAGTGGACCGGCCCGAGATCCCGATCGACGACTGGTCCACGACCACGGCGTCAGGGTGCGCGGCGGTGAACTCCCCGGCCAGGGTGCTCTTCCCCGACCCCGCCACCCCGGTCACGGCCGTGAGCACACCGGCCGGGAACCGTACGGTCACGTCGCGCAGGTTGTGACGGCCGGCGCCCTTGACCCACAGCTCCCCGTCGGCCTGCCGCACCTGTTCCCTGACCGTCGTACGGCGGCGCAGACAGCGCCCGGTGAGGGTGTCGGAGACGGCCAGTTCGGCCGGTGTGCCCTCGAAGACCACGCGGCCCCCCTCGGCGCCGGCGCCCGGCCCCATGTCGACGACGTGGTCGGCCAGCGCGATGACGTCCGGGTCGTGTTCGACGACCAGCACGGTGTTGCCCTTGTCGCGCAGCCGCAGCAGCAGCTCGCCCAGGCGGCCCACGTCGCGCGGGTGCAGCCCGACACTCGGCTCGTCGAAGATGTACGTCATCCCGGTCAGGCTGGAGCCGAGGTGCCGCACCGTCTTCAGCCGCTGCCCCTCCCCGCCGCTGAGGGTCGACGTCTCCCGGTCGAGGCTGAGATAGCCGAGGCCGATCGCCTCGACGCGCTCCAGCGCGGCCACCGCCGCCCCCGCGATCGGCCCGGCCACCGGATCGTCGATCTCCTTCAGCGCGGCGATCAGATCCGTGATCTGCATCCGTGCGCAGTCGGCGATGGTCCGGCCGCCGATCCGGGTGGCGAGCGCCGCCGCGTTGAGCCGCGCTCCGTGACACACCGGGCAGGTGCCCTCCACCAGGAACTCCCGGACCAGGTCGCGGGTCTTCTGGCTCATGGCCGACAGGTCCCGCTTCAGGTACAGACGCTCGAAACGGTCGGCCAGCCCCTCGTAGTCGGTGGTCCAGGTGCCGCCGCTGCCGTTGACGGCGACCTTGCTGCCCGGCCGTCCGCGCATCAGGAACGCGCGCTCGGCGGCGGTGAACCGCCCCACCGGCTTGTCCGGGTCCAGATCGGGGCTGTTCGTGTACGCCTGGCCCTGCCAGGTGCCCGCGGCGAACGGCGGGAAGCGGACCGCCCCGTCCGCGAGGGAACGCTCCGGGTCCAGGATGCGGTCCCAGTCGGGCCGTACCGTGCGGCCGAGGCCGTCGCACTCGGGGCACATGCCCGACGGGTCGTTGAACGAGTACGCGGTCGCCGGCCCGGCGCTCGGGGTGCCGTGCCGGGAGAACATCACCCGGATCACCGAGTAGATGTCCGTCATGGTGCCGACGGTCGACCGGGAGTGGCCGCCGACCGGCCGCTGGTCGACGACGATCGCGGGGGAGAGGTCCTCCAGCGCGTCCGCGTGCGGCCGCTCGTACTTGGGCAGCCGGTTGCGGACGAACCACGGGTACGTCTCGTTCAGCTGGCGCTGCGACTCCACCGCGATCGTGTCGAAGACGACGGACGACTTCCCCGACCCCGAAACGCCGGTGAACACGGTCAGCCGGCCTTTCGGGATGCGGAGGGTGACGTCCTTGAGGTTGTTCTCGCGGGCTCCGGTCAGGGTGATGACGTCGTGCGTGAAGTCGGTCATGCCGCCGACGCTAGGCGGGAAACCCGACAGCTTCTGGCGTGATTTCCTTCAGTTCCCCGTCCTCCAGCAGCAGCCAGCGCGTGATGCCGATCGACTCCAGGAACGGCAGGTCGTGACTGGCCACGATCAGCGCCCCCTCGTACGACTCCAGGGCCGTGGTCAGCTGCCGCACGCTCGCCATGTCGAGGTTGTTGGTCGGCTCGTCCAGCATGAGCAGCTGCGGCGCGGGCTCGGCCAGCATCAGCGCGGCCAGCGCCGCCCGGAAGCGCTCGCCGCCGGACAGCGTCGCCGCCTTCTGGTCGGCCCGCGCGCCCCGGAACAGGAAGCGGGCCAGCCGCGCCCGGACCCGGTTGTTGGTGGCGCCCGGCGCGAACCGGGCCACGTTCTCGGCGACGGTCAGCTCCCCGTCGAGGACGTCGAGCCGCTGGGGCAGGAACCGCAGCGGGACATGTGCCGTCACCTCGCCCGACTCCGGGGCGAGCTCCCCGCTGATCGTGCGCAGCAGCGTCGTCTTGCCCGTGCCGTTGCGCCCGATCAGCGCGACCCGCTCGGGTCCGCGCAGGTCGAGACCGCCGTCCACACGGGCGCCGTACCGGAGTCGCAGATCCAGCAGGGTCAGGACGTTACGGCCCGGCGGCACGGCCGTGTACGGCAGGTCGACACGGATCTCGTCGTCGTCCCGTACGGCGTCCACCGCCTCGTCCAGCCGCTCCCTGGCCTCGGCGAGCTTCTCCTCGTGCATGATCCGGTGCTTGCCCGCGGACTCCTGCGCCGCGCGCTTGCGCGCCCCCATGACGATCTTCGGCTCGCGCTTCTGGTCCCACATCTTCTGCCCGTACCGCTTGCGGCGGGCCAGCTTCATCTGGGCGTCGGCCAGTTCGCGTTTCTGCTTGCGGAAGTCGGACTCGGCGACGCGCACCATGCGCTCGGCGGCCTCCTGTTCGATCGCGAGGGCCTCCTCGTAGGCGGAGTAGTTGCCGCCGTACCAGGTGACCTCGCCGGAGCGCAGATCGGCGATCTGGTCGACGAGGTCCAGCAGTTCCCGGTCGTGGCTGACGACGACCATCACGCCCGGCCAGGACTCGACGGCCGCGTACAGCCGCCGGCGGGCGTACAGGTCGAGGTTGTTGGTCGGCTCGTCCAGCAGCAGCACGTCGGGCCGGCGCAGCAGGAGCGAGGCCAGCCGCAGCAGCACCGACTCGCCGCCCGACACCTCGCCGATCGTGCGGTCCAGCTCGATGCGGCCGAGGCCGAGTTCGCCGAGGGTGGCCAGGGCGCGTTCCTCCACGTCCCAGTCGTCGCCGACGGTCTCGAAGTGCGCCTCGGAGACGTCGCCCGCCTCGATGGCGTGCAGGGCGGCCCGTTTGCCGGCGATGCCGAGCGCCTCGTCGACGCGCAGGGTGGTGTCGAGCGTGACGTTCTGCGGGAGGTACCCGACCTCGCCGGCCACGCGGACGGTGCCGTCGGCCGGGGCGAGTTCACCGGCGATCAGTTTCAACAGGGTGGACTTCCCCGATCCGTTGACGCCGACCAGGCCGGTCCGGCCCGGCCCGAAGGCCACGTCGAGGCCCTCGAAGACGGGGGTGCCGTCGGGCCAGGCGAAGGCGAGGGACGTGACGGTGATGGAAGTAGGCATGCGGGCCTCTTTCGCGGTTGCTTGATGCGGTCAGGGGCAAACGCGTATCGAGACACCTGCGACCAGGGAGGAGGGCTCCAGGGGGCAGAGAAAAAGCCCTGCACCGGAGGACGGCTCGAACGCCGAGGTCGCACGCAGCGCACACACCAGGGGTGGGTGACGCGGTGTCTCAGGACCTCAGACGAGCAACGTCCTTCTCCAATCGGCGGCAACAGGACGCTGAACAACGTACGAGGGGGCGTCGGACCTGTCAACGAATTAACGTGAGACCCGATCTCCCGCCCCGAGGAGGCCCCGTGCCCGACGGCCCGCTCTCGCTGCCGGCCCGGCTCTGCCTGCTGGCCTGGGCCCCCGCGCCGCCGGCGGGCACCGCCACCGCCCACCTGTCCGGCCCGGTACGGGCCGGTGCCCTCACCGAACTGGCCCGGCACGGCCTGCTCGTCGACCAGGACGGCATCGCCACGCCGGTCGACCTGGACTCCCGCACGGGTGACGCGGTCCTCGACGGGCTGCTGGAACTCGTCCGCGAGTCGTGCCCGCACCGCTGGCGCACCTGGGTGACGCTGTACTCGCGGGTGACCCTCGACGCGGTGCGGGAGCAGCTGCTGGCCGAGGGGTATCTGCGCGTGGAGAAGAAGCGGGTCCTCGGGGTGTTCCCGTCCGCGGAGTACGCGCTGGAGCGCGTCGCCGCCGTGGAGGCACTGCGGGAGGAGACGCGTCAGATCCTGCGGGGGCCGCGGCCGGTCGCCGGGGTCTGCGAGCGGGACGCGGCGGTCGCGATGCTGGCCGCCTCGGCGGAACTCCTCCCCGGAGAGGACGCCGGCGCCCACGAGGAGCGCGTGCGGGAGCTGGCGGAGCGTGCGGTGGCGTCGGCGCCCGGGCTCGGGGAGATCGTCGACGAGATCCGCACGGCCCTGGCCACGACGGCGACGGCTCTGCCCTGAGCCACGTCCACGCCGGATTCCTCCCCGGGGCCGTCGACCCCGGGATCACTCGGCGCGCGTCAGCTCAGCACGCGTCCCGCATCAGCTCCGCCAGGTCGTGGTCCAGATCCAGCTGGAGGTGCTCCAGGCCGACCGGCACCAGCTCGCTCGTGGCCTCCAGGAAGCGGCGCACCTCCCCGGAACGGACGTGCACGACGGCCGTGCCCTCGGGGGCGTGGAACTCCAGCACCGTGCGGTCGTACCCGTACGGCCGCACCCGCACGTCGCCGTAGCCCTCGGCGTTCCTCAGGCCCGCGGCGAGCAGCTCGCGGGAGAAGGTCCAGCAGACCTCGACGCCCTCCAGGGTGGCCGGGGCCGGGAAGGTCATGCGGACGGCGAACGGATCACGTCGGTCGTAGTGGAGCGTCGCGGGAATGCTCGGCATACGCGGCGCGGCGGCGACGAGGCGGGCCTCCACGGGCTGCTCGATGACGATGGACAACGCCTTGCTCCCTTGTGACGGCTGGACGGGACACTTCCGGGCGGATGAGGCCGGGCATGGGAAGAGACGACGGAATCAGCCAATCCGTGCACACGAAGTGCGAGTGACCTCTGTCACCGCGTTCATGCACGGGAGTGACGTGGCTCTCCTCGCGTGCCGCGCAGGGCACTTGTGGCGCCCATCGGCGCATCCGGAGCGCGGCGAGGCCATCTGGACGGTGCCCTGGGGGTGGGCTAGCTTCGCCGGCCATGAGGCGCTTGGGGAGCACGCGACGGACGGGACACACATGGAGCGGGGCGACCGGGGTGGTGGCGGGCGCGGCGTCGCTGCTCGCGCTCGCGGCCCTGACCGCCGTACCGGCGCAGGCGCACGAGCCGGAGCGCGGGGCGGTGCGCTGGGAACTCAAGGACACCGGCCCCCCGGACGTACGGTTTCGCGGTCTGGCCGCCGTCAGCCGGCACACCGCCTGGCTCGCGGGCACCGGCGGTACCGTCCTGAGCACCACCGACGGCGGCACCACCTGGCGGAACGTCTCGCCCCCGGGCGCGGCGGAGTTGCAGTTCCGGGACGTCGAGGCGTTCGACGCGCGCCGGGCCGTGGTCCTGGCCATCGGCGAGGGCGAGGCGTCCCGTGTGTACCGCACCGATGACGGCGGGGCGACCTGGACGGAGTCCTTCCGCAACACCGACCCGAAGGCCTTCTACGACTGCCTCACCTTCTTCGACCGCCGCCACGGCCTCGCGATGAGCGACCCGGTGGACGGGAAGTTCCGCATCCTGTCGACCCACGACGGCGGCCGGTCGTGGAAGGTGCTGCCGAGCGAGGGCATGCCGGCCGCGCAGGAGGGCGAGGCCGGATTCGCCGCGAGCGGCCAGTGTCTGGTCCGCTCCGGCCCGAAGGACGTCTGGCTCGCCACCGGCGGGGCCGCGCACGCGCGCGTGCTGCACTCCGCCGACCGGGGACGCACCTGGACGGCCACCACCGCGCCCCTCCCGGCGGGCGACCCGGCCCGCGGCGTCTTCGCGCTGGCCTTCCGAGACCGAACCCACGGCCTCGCCGTCGGCGGCGACTTCACCCCCGGCCGGCCCTCACCGGACGCCGCCGCGCACACCGGCGACGGCGGCCGCACCTGGCGCCCTGCCGCCACGCCCCCGCCGGCCTACCGCTCCGGCGTCGCCTGGCTCCCGCACAGCCGCACCGCCGCCCTGGCCGTCGGCCCCACCGGCACCGACCTCACCACGGACGCCGGCCGCACCTGGCGCACGGTCGACACCGGCTCCTACGACACCGTCGACTGCACCCCTGGCCAAGGGTGCTGGGCCGCCGGCGAGAAGGGGCGGGTTGCCCGCCTGGAGCATTGAACGCGCGGTATGCCCTGATTGTTGGCAGTGTGGGTACTCGTTCACTGAAGGCGACAGGAAGGGAGCGGTCATGCCACGCGGTTCGAGCTCCAAGCGGGAGCGCCAGTACGAGCACATCAAGAAGAGCGCGCAGGACCGGGGCGAGAGCACCGGCCGCGCCAAGGAGATCGCCTCGCGGACGGTCAACAAGGAACGCGCCCGCTCCGGCGAGTCGAAGACGGCCAGCCGCACCTCGACGAAGGACATGTCGTCCGGCAGGCGCGGCGGCCAGCGGTCGGGCCAGGGCTCCCAGGGCCCCACCTACGACCAGCTGTACCAGGAGGCCAAGCGCCGTGGCGTCGAGGGCCGTTCCAACATGAACAAAAGCCAGCTCCAGCGCGCGCTGGGCAAGTAGTCCGCAGCGCCCAGCGAGGCCGGCGGGACTCCCGGGTCCCGCCGGCCTTCGCGCTGCGCACAGGCCCGGCAGCCGAAAGGATCAGCAGCCCATAGGCTCAGGGCATCATGACGACGACCGTACGCATCCCCGAGGACTGGCCCGTCACCGAGGAACAGGCCCGCGCCGTCCAGGACGGCCTGCGCGAGCGAGTGATCCTCGACGAGGCCGGGCCGCCGCCCGGAACGGGCCGTGTGACGGGGGTCGACGTCGCCTACGACGACGAGCGCGATGTCGTCGCGGCCGCAGCGGTCGTCCTGGACGCCTCCAGTCTCGACGTCGTCGCCGAGGCCACGGCGGTGGGCCGGGTCTCCTTCCCCTACGTGCCCGGACTGCTCGCCTTCCGCGAGATCCCCACGGTCCTCGCCGCCCTCGACGCCCTGCCGTGCCCGCCCGGCCTGGTCGTCTGCGACGGCTACGGCCTCGCCCACCCCCGTCGCTTCGGCCTCGCCAGCCATCTCGGCGTCCTGACCGGCCTGCCCACGATCGGCGTCGCCAAGAACCCGTTCACCTTCACCTACGACGCCCCGGACACCCGGCGCGGCGCCGCGTCCGCGCTGCTCGCCGGCTCCGAGGAGGTCGGCCGCGCCCTGCGCACCCGCGACGGTGTGAAGCCGGTCTTCGTCTCGGTCGGCCACCGCGTGACCCTGGCCAACGCCTGCGCCCACACCCTCGCGCTCACCCCCGGGTACCGCCTCCCGGAGACCACGCGCAGGGCGGACGCGCTGTGCCGGAGGGCGCTGCGGGAAACCTAGTCCGCCTGATCGGCCACGCTCCAGCGGCCCACCTCGCGGTACTCCGAGTCGTAGATGACCGACCCGTCCCCGGGCCGGAGCGCGTAGTGGCGCAGATTGCCGCCCCAGTACCTGAGGATCCGGCCCAGTTCGGCCGCCGGGTCCTCGGCCAACGCCGCGTTGTCCATGGTGACTTCGAGAAGGAACTTCATGCCTTCAATGGTTTCATTGAACTCCTTCTTGGCACTTTTTCGAGCTGTCCCCAGGAGCGGAAGGCGGAGAGTCTCAAACCGGCGGGGAGGGGCCTGTGCGGGGCGGGGCTCGGATCTGAGTACCGGCTCTGAGTACCTGTACGGATGCCCGGCCCTCACCCCCGTCGGCAGGCTGGGGCGCATGACAACGCACCGCGCCCCGAAGCCTGTTGCCGGCCCGACCCAGACCGTCGAGCGGGCCGTCACGATAGGACTGATCCTCGCCGTGCTGGCGGGGCTCGGCTGGATCGCCGGGATGATCTACACCATCGCCGAGTGGCCGCTGTAGGACCGGGCCCGCGCTACGCCACTGCCCCGAGCCGGGGAGGAGGCCGACGGCGTGGGCCATGCTGCCGGAGGGCAAGTACGACGACGTCGCCGACATCTACTGGCAGCTCCACCCGGCCCGCAAGATCAAGGGGGGCCTCGCCCCGGCCCTGCACGGCGGCGCGTTCATCAACCGCCGGGCATGGAAGTTCCAGGACTGGCTCCAGCGCATCCACGACGCCCGGATGAACGCCCTGCGCAAGGGCCCCATCGACGCGGGTCTCGAACCGAGCATGGACCCGTTCCGCGCGTTCTTCACCGGCCGGAACGCGGCCTGAGCCGCCGGGTGCGGTCCCCGGTGCTCCGGGCTGCCGAGGCAGTGGCGCCGCCGGGCGGCTCACCCACGAAGGTGTCCTGCCGAGAACCGCCGGCGGACCTTCAGCGGACCGACGCGACGCGGAAGCGGATGCCCGCCGCGCGCAGCCGGCCGATCAGCGCGTCGCCCATCGCCACCGCCGTGGTGACCTGCCCAGCGGTCTCCGGAAGGTCGTCGAAGGCCAGGCACAGTGCCGACTCGGCGAGCATCTTCGCCGTCTCGTCGTAGCCGGGATCGCCGCCCGAGACCTCCGTGAACACCCGCCGGCCGCCGCCCTCGCCCACGAAGCGCAGGGAGAACCAGCTCTTCGCCCGCTTCTCGGGGCTCGGCCCGTCCCCGGGCTTGAGCCGGCCCGACAACCAGCGTCGCGCCGGCGGCACCTGGGCCGCCGCCACCAGCGCGCCGACGGCCGCGACACCGCCCACCGCGACGGGCAGACGCCGGACGGCCGCGTACTGCCGGTAGCGGAAGTCGGGGCCGTACCGGTCGAGGGCCGACGCGGACCGCCGCACGATCTGCGGGTCGATCGTCGGCATCGGCAGCACCCACGCGCCCACCTCCTTGGCGAACCGCGGCGCACCCGCCGGCGCCGACGCCCGCCGCCCCACCAGTCGCGGCTCGTGCCGTCGCCGGTCCCGCGCGGCCGCCGCCATCTCCCGCTGCCGCGCGAACTGGTTGAGGGCCGAGGCGAAGGTCCCGCCCGAGAACGCCGCGTCGGCGGTCACGAAGCCCTCCACGGTCAGCGGAACGTCCTCCGGGAGCTGCCCCACGGTGAAGTACACGCCCAGGTCGTGCGGGATCGAGTCGAAGCCGGCGGCGTGCACCAGCCGTGCCCCGGTCTCCCGCGCGCGTGCGTCGTGCTTCACGTACATCAGATCCACGAACTCGGGCTCGCCGCACAGGTCGAGGTAGTCGGTCCCGGTGTCCGCGCAGGCGGCGACGAGTTCCTCGCCGTACGTCACGTACGGGCCGACCGTGGTGGCCACCACGCGCGCGTGCTCGGCGAGGGCGCGCACCGAGGCCGGGTCGGAGACGTCCGCCCGCAGCACCCCGGGCTCCGCGCCACCGGGCAGCCGCTCACGCAGCCGCTCCAGCCTGTCCGCGCTGCGGCCCGCGATCGCCCACCGCAGTCCCTCGGGCGCGTGGGCCGCGAGGTACTCGGCGGTGAGCGCTCCGGCGAAACTCGTGGCTCCGAAGAGCACGATGTCGTACGGACGGTCCGTCCTTTTCAGCCTGCTCATGACACCCCTCGGTCGTGCAGCCCGTGCCGCTGTCGGTGGCCGAGGCTAGCGTGAGGGGTGCGGAGCGCGACGACGGGCCCGGCTGACGGCGGAACTGGACGGGAGCCGACCCGTCGGGCACATTGCTAAGCGCTTGCTCGTTCAGCTCTTGTGAAGAGTGGAACGCGTTCTTAGCATCACTGGTGTTACATCAGTTGTGTCACAGCACTGGGGGCTGCATGGCCACGGCAAGGACGCCAGGACAGGGCCCGCTCACCGGCGTGCGCGTGGTCGAGCTGGCCGGCATCGGGCCCGGCCCGTTCGCCGCCATGCTCCTGGCCGACCTCGGCGCCGACGTCGTGCGCGTGGACCGCCCCGGCGGCCCCGGCCTCGCGATCGACCCGGCGTACGACGTCACCAACCGCAACAAGCGCTCGGTGCTCGTCGACCTGAAGTCCCCGGACGGGCCGGAGCAGGTGCTCGGCCTGGCCGCTCGCGCCGACGTCCTGGTCGAGGGCTACCGCCCCGGTGTCGCCGAGCGTCTCGGCGTCGGCCCCGAGCCCTGCCACGCCCGCAACCCGGCCCTCGTCTACGGCCGGATGACCGGCTGGGGCCAGGACGGCCCGCTCGCCGACCGCGCCGGGCACGACATCGCCTACCTCGCCCCCACCGGCACGCTCGGCATGATCGGCCGCCCGGACGAACCGCCACCGGCCCCGGCCAACCTGCTCGGCGACTACGCGGGCGGCTCCCTCTACCTCGTCGTGGGCGTCCTCGCCGCCCTGCACCACGCGCGCGCGACCGGCACCGGCCAGGTCGTCGACGCCGCCATCGTCGACGGCGCCTCCCACCTCGCCACGATGATCCACGGCATGCTCGCCGCCGGCGGCTGGCAGGACCGTCGCGGCGCCAACCTCCTGGACGGCGGCTGCCCGTACTACGGGACGTACGAGACGGCCGACGGCCGGTACATGGCCGTCGGCGCCCTGGAGCCGCGGTTCTACGCGGAGTTCCTCGCCCTCCTCGGCATCGAGGACCAGGCCGCCGCCCGTAAGGACGTCACCCGGTGGAGTGAACTGCGCGAACAGGTGGCCGCCCGGTTCAAGACCCGGACCAGGGACGAGTGGACGGCCGTCTTCGACGGGACCGACGCGTGCGTGGCGCCCGTGCTGTCGCTGCGCGAGGCCCCGCACCACCCGCACCTGGCCGCCCGCGGCACCTTCACCGACCACGGCGGCATCACCCAGCCCGCCCCGGCCCCCCGCTTCTCCGCGACCCCGACCTCCGTCCGCACCGGCCCGGCCCGGCCGGGCGCCGACACGGCGGACGTCGCCCGGGACTGGGACGTCCCCGGGCTCCTCCCGTCGTCCCGCACCCTTGAGCGAAAGGCCCCCTCGTGAGCACCGAAGCGTATGTGTACGACGCGATCCGCACCCCGCGCGGGCGCGGCAAGGCAGGCGGCGCCCTGCACGGCACCAAGCCCATCGACCTGGTCGTCGGACTCATCCACGAGATCCGCGCCCGCTTTCCGGACCTCGACCCGGCCGCCGTCGACGACATCGTGCTCGGCGTCGTCGGCCCGGTCGGCGACCAGGGCTCCGACATCGCCCGGATCGCCGCCATCGCCGCGGGACTGCCCGACACGGTCGCCGGCGTGCAGGAGAACCGCTTCTGTGCCTCGGGCCTCGAGGCCGTCAACCTGGCCGCCGCCAAGGTCCGTTCCGGCTGGGAGGACCTGGTCCTCGCGGGCGGCGTCGAGTCGATGTCCCGGGTGCCGATGGCCTCCGACGGCGGCGCCTGGTTCAACGACCCGATGACCAATCTCCAGGTCAACTTCGTGCCCCAGGGCATCGGCGCCGACCTCATCGCCACCATCGAGGGCTTCTCCCGGCGCGACGTCGACGAGTACGCGGCCCTCTCCCAGGAGCGCGCGGCCACCGCCTGGAAGGAGGGCCGCTTCGACAAGTCCGTCGTCCCGGTCAAGGACCGCAGCGGCCTCGTCGTCCTCGACCACGACGAGCACCCGCGCCCCGGCACCACCGCCGACTCCCTCGCTGGGCTGAAGCCGTCCTTCGCCGACATCGGCGAGCTCGGCGGCTTCGACGCGGTCGCGCTCCAGCAGTACCACTGGGTGGAGAAGATCGACCACGTCCACCACGCGGGCAACTCCTCCGGCATCGTCGACGGCGCCGCGCTCGTCGCGATCGGCTCGAAGGAGGTCGGCGAGCGCTACGGCCTCACGCCCCGCGCGCGGATCGTCTCCGCCGCCGTCTCCGGCTCCGAGCCCACCATCATGCTCACCGGCCCCGCCCCCGCCACCCGCAAGGCCCTCGCCAAGGCCGGGCTGACCATCGACGACATCGACCTCGTCGAGATCAACGAGGCGTTCGCGGCGGTCGTGCTGCGCTTCGCGCGGGACATGGGCCTGTCCCTGGACAAGGTCAACGTCAACGGCGGCGCGATCGCGCTCGGCCACCCCCTCGGCGCCACCGGCGCGATGATCCTCGGCACCCTCGTCGACGAACTGGAGCGCCAGGACAAGCGCTACGGCCTCGCCACGCTGTGCGTCGGCGGCGGCATGGGCGTCGCCACGATCGTCGAGCGCATCTGACCCCTCCCCACGGATCACACGGAGCACCTCCACATGAGCACTGAATCCACCACCATCCGCTGGGAACAGGACCGCACCGGCCTCGTCACCCTGGTCATCGACGACCCGACCCAGTCCGCGAATACCATGAACCAGGCGTTCCGCGACTCGCTCGCCGCCGTCACCGACCGTCTGGAGGCCGAGAAGGACACCATCAGAGGCGTCATCATCACCTCCGCGAAGAAGACCTTCTTCGCCGGCGGCGACCTGCGCGACCTCATCCGCGTCACACCCGAGACGGCCCAGGAGCTGTTCGACGGCGGCATGGCCATCAAGCGGAACCTGCGCCGCATCGAGACCCTCGGCAAGCCCGTCGTCGCCGCCCTCAACGGCGCGGCCCTCGGCGGCGGTTACGAGATCGCCCTGGCCTGTCACCACCGCATCGCCCTCGACGCGCCCGGCTCCAAGATCGGCTGCCCCGAGGTCACCCTCGGCCTGCTGCCCGGAGGCGGCGGCGTCGTCCGCACCGTCCGCCTGCTCGGCATCGCCGACGCCCTGCTGAAGGTCCTCCTCCAAGGCACCCAGTACAGCCCGCGCCGCGCCCTGGAGAACGGCCTCGTCGACGACGTGGCCGCCACGCGGGAGGAACTCCTCGACAAGGCCCGCGCCTTCATCGACGCCCACCCCGAGTCACAGCAGCCCTGGGACAAGCCGGGGTACAGGATCCCGGGCGGCACCCCGGCCAACCCGAAGTTCGCGGCGAACCTGCCCGCCTTCCCGGCCACCTTGCGCAAGCAGACGAACGGCGCCCCCTACCCGGCCCCTCGCAACATCCTCGCCGCCGCCGTCGAGGGCTCCCAGGTCGACTTCGAGACCGCCCAGGTCATCGAGGCCCGCTACTTCGTGGAACTCGCGGCCGGGCAGACGTCGAAGAACATGATCCAGGCCTTCTTCTTCGACCTCCAGGCCGTCAACTCCGGCGCCAACCGGCCCAAGGGCATCGAGCCCCGCCAGGTCCGCAAGGTCGCCGTCCTCGGCGCCGGGATGATGGGCGCCGGCATCGCCTACTCCTGCGCCCGCGCCGGCATCGACGTCGTCCTGAAGGACGTCTCCCCGGAGGCGGCCCTCAAGGGCAAGGGCTACTCCGAGAAGCTGTGTGCCAAGGCCGTCGCCAAGGGCCGTACGACACAGGACAAGGCGGACGCGCTGCTCGCCCGCATCACCCCCACCGCCGAGGTGCGGGACCTGGCCGGGTGCGACGCCGTCATCGAGGCCGTCTTCGAGGACACGTCCCTCAAGCACAAGGTGTTCCAGGAGATCCAGGACGTCGTCGAGCCCGACGCGCTGCTGTGCTCCAACACCTCCACCCTGCCCATCACCGCGCTCGCCGAGGGCGTCGAGCGCCAGGCCGACTTCATCGGACTGCACTTCTTCTCGCCGGTCGACAAGATGCCGCTCGTCGAGATCATCAAGGGCGAGCGCACGGGGCAGGAGGCCCTGGCCCGCGCCTTCGACCTGGTCCGGCAGATCAACAAGACCCCGATCGTCGTCAACGACTCGCGCGGCTTCTTCACCTCCCGCGTCATCGGGCACTTCATCAACGAGGGCGTCGCCATGGTCGGCGAGGGCATCGAACCCGCCTCCGTCGAGCAGGCCGCCGCCCAGGCGGGCTACCCGGCCAAGGTGCTGTCCCTGATGGACGAACTGACGCTGACGCTGCCGCGCAAGATCCGGGCCGAGACCAGGCGGGCCGTGGAGGAGGCGGGCGGCACCTGGACGGCCCACCCCGCCGAGGCCGTCATCGACCGCATGGTCGACGAGTTCGGCCGCACGGGCCGCAGCGGCGGCGCCGGCTTCTACGACTACGGGGACGACGGCAAGCGCACCGTGCTCTGGCCGGGCCTGCGCGAGCACTTCACCAAGCCCGGGTACCAGATCCCGTTCGAGGACATGCGGGAGCGCATGCTGTTCTCCGAGGCGCTTGACACCGTCCGGCTGCTGGAGGAAGGCGTGCTGACCTCCGTCGCCGACGCCAACATCGGCTCCATCTTCGGCATCGGCTTCCCGGGCTGGACGGGTGGCGTGCTCCAGTACATCAACGGCTACGAGGGCGGCCTGCCCGGATTCGTGGCACGCGCGCGTGAACTCGCCGAGCGCTACGGCGACCGGTTCACGCCGCCCGCGCTGCTGGTGGAGAAGGCGCAGAAGGGGGAGCGGTTCAGCGACTCAGCGTGACTCTTCCGGGGGCTCGGTGAGCCACTCGCCCAGCTCTTCCCTCAGCGACCGCTGAAAGGCGGTGAGAAGCGCCTGCACCACCAAGGGGTGCATGTGCGCCGACAGCGACCGCACGTCCCGGGCGTCACGCTCGGCGACCTCACCGCGGAAGAGCCGGGAGAGTTCACGGGCCGCGCCGCGCGCGTGCTCCACGAGCACCGTGCGCGCCGCGAAGATCGCCTCCGGGGACAGCGGCACGTCCAGCAGCCCGACACCCAGCCTCAGCAGACCGAGATCGGCCTCGTACCCGCCGTCGGCGGGCCGGAGCACGCCCATCGCGACCAGCCGCTCGACGTCCTCGGCGCCGAGCGGCCGCCCGGCCCGCCGCCGAAGCTCCTCCCTTGTGACCGTCTCCACGGTGTCCGGCGCCCAGGAGGCCACCACCGCCCGGTGCACGGCGAGGTCGTGCGCGCTCAGGTCCGGCGGCAGCCGGCGTAGATAGCGCTCGATGCCCGCCAGCGTCATGCCCTGCTGCTGCAACTCCTCGATCAGCGCCAGCCGGGCCAGATGCTCCCGCCCGTAGTGCCCCACGCGCCGGGGGCCGAGCACCGGCGGCGGCAGCAGCCCCTTCGTGCCGTAGAAACGGACCGTGCGCACCGTGACACCGGCCCGGGCCGCCAGTTCGTCGATCGTGAGGGCCGGTTCCTCGGCGTCGGTCGTCATGCGCAGCAGTATCGCTGTCTCACCAGTGCTGTGAAACCTCCGGGACCAAGGCCGACGGTGGTGTGGGAAGTTGCGCTCTGTGACGTACGCCACCGCGTGACCCGCGTACGGCGGGGGAAGGCGGGCCCTTGGTCTGTGCCCTTACCGAGGGCGCGGACCTCATGTACGTCCGGACAGCCGAGCGCGACCCGCTCGGGCGCACCAGAGAGTGGATCCACCCGTGAGCAAGGACGCCGTGAACACGGCAGCGGCCGCATCCCCCAGCGACGCGGCGCAGGCGCCCGCGGACGCGGGCGACGCCGGCTACAGCAAGGACCTCAAGGCCCGCCACGTCAACATGATCGCCATCGGCGGCGCCATCGGCACCGGCCTCTTCCTCGGCGCCGGCGGCCGCCTCCACGACGCGGGCCCGGCGCTGGCGTTCGCCTACCTGGTCTGCGGCATCTTCGCCTTCTTCGTGGTCAGGGCGCTCGGCGAGCTCGTCCTCTACCGCCCCTCCTCGGGCTCCTTCGTGTCGTACGCGCGCGAGTTCCTCGGCGAGAAGGGCGCCTATGTCGCCGGCTGGATGTACTTCCTGAACTGGTCGACCACCGGCATCGCCGACATCACCGCGATCGCCCTCTACACGCACTACTGGAGCCTGTTCACCGACATCCCGCAGTGGGTGCTCGCGCTGGCCGCCCTCGCGGTCGTGCTGGCGGTGAACCTGATCTCGGTGAAGATCTTCGGCGAGATGGAGTTCTGGTTCGCGATCATCAAGGTCGCGACGCTGGTCGGCTTCATGCTCATCGGCATCTTCCTGCTCGCCACCCGGCACGAGGTGGGCGGCCGGAGCCCGGGCCTGAGCGTCATCACCGACAACGGCGGCGTCTTCCCGCACGGCATGATGCCCGTCGTCCTGGTCATGCAGGGCGTGATCTTCGCGTACGCCGCGCTGGAACTGGTCGGTGTCGCCGCGGGCGAGACCGCCGAGCCGGAGAAGGTCGTCCCGCGCGCGGTGAACTCGATCATGTGGCGGGTCGGCCTCTTCTACGTCGGCTCGGTCGTCCTGCTGGCTCTGCTGCTCCCCGGCTCGGTCTACTCGGCCGACCAGAGCCCCTTCGTCACGGTCCTGTCGAAGATCGGCGTCCCGGCGGCGGGCGACGTGATGAACCTGGTGGTCCTGACGGCGGCGATGTCCTCGCTGAACTCGGGCCTGTACTCCACGGGCCGCATCCTGCGCTCGATGGCGACGGCCGGCTCCGCGCCGAAGTTCACCGCCCGTATGAACCGCAGTCAGGTTCCCTACGGTGGCATCCTGCTGACCTGCGCGGTGTGCGTCCTCGGCGTCGGCCTGAACTTCCTGGTCCCGGCCCAGGCCTTCGAGATCGTGCTGAACGTCGCCTCGCTCGGCATCATCAGCACCTGGGTGATCATCATGATCTGCCACCTGGTCTTCGTCCGCCGCGCCAGGGCGGGCCTGGTGGAGCGGCCCTCCTTCCGGCTCCCCGGCAGCCCGGTCACGGAGATCACCACCATCGCCTTCCTGCTGGCCTGCCTCGGCATGATGTGGAACGACCCGGAGGTCGGCCGCAAGACGCTGCTGCTCATCCCGGTGATCGCGGCCATGCTGGTCGCGGGCTGGTTCGGCATCCGCCGCCGGGTGTCGCGAACGGCCGACCAGGAGCTGTCGCGGTTCACGAAGTAGCAGGCCAGGGCCACTGTCAGTGGCAGCGCCTACGGTGGCGTCATGTCGGGGATCACATACGTCCGGGGTGACGCCACCGTTCCTTCGGTGAAGGGCGTCAAGGTCATCGCCCATGTCTGCAACGACATCGGGGGCTGGGGCAAGGGCTTCGTCCTGGCGCTGTCGCGCCGCTGGCCCGAGCCGGAGGCGGCGTACCGGGCGTGGCACCGAGACCGGGCGGGGAACGACTTCGGGCTGGGCGCGGTGCAGTTCATGCAGGTCGAGCGGCATGTGTGGGTGGCCAACATGATCGGCCAGCGCGGCACCAAGACCGGCAGCAAGGGCGTCCCCGTCCGCTACGAGGCGATCGACACGGCGCTGGCGGCCCTGGCCGCGAGGGCCGGTGAACTGGGCGCGACCGTCCACATGCCCCGCATCGGCTGCGGCCTCGCCGGCGGCAAGTGGTCCCGGATCGAGCCGCTGATCGAGGAGCGGCTGATACGGCGCGGGATACCGGTGACGGTGTACGACCACGGGGACTGACCGGCCCCGTCTCAGTCCGGGCCGTCCCTGTCGAACGCCCGCACCGGACCGTCCCCGAGGCGCCGCGCGATCGCCCCGCCGGGATCCAGCCGGGGGTTGAAGATCGCGACGGCGAGGCCGAGGACAGCGCCGCCGGACAGGGCCCTGCGCAGGACGGCCCCCAGCCGGCTCGACTGCCCGCAGCTATGCCCGGTGCACCCCGTTGGTCGCCGCGATCTTCTTCCACGACCTCGGCTGCGGCACAGCCCCCGCCCCCTTCGCCACCGCCGCGGTCCGGCCCGCCGGCACCCCCGGCTTCGACGGCTGGTACAGCCACGTGTCGAACAGGGCGGACAGCGGCTTGCCCGACACCTCCTCGGCATACCGCTGGAAGTCGGCGACCGACGCGTTGCCGTGGGCGTACGTCCGCGGCCAGCCCTTGAGGATCGCGAAGAACGCCTCGTCGCCGATCTCGTCGCGCAGCGCCTGGACCGCCAGCGCGCCCCGGTCGTACACCGCGATGTCGAACTGGTTCTCCGGCCCCGGATCCCCGGGCTTCACCGTCCAGAACGGGTCGTCGGCGGGGTGCGAGGCGTACACGTAGTCGGCGAGTTCCCGCGTCGTGCCCTCGCCCTCGTGCTCGGACCACAGCCACTGCGCGTACCGCGCGAAGCCCTCGTTGATCCAGATGTCCTTCCAGCCCTTGAGCGACACGTCGTCCCCGTACCACTGGTGCGCCAGCTCGTGGACGACGAGGGAGACGTTCGACCCGTTCGCGAACTGCCGCGGGCTGTAGTACGGCCGGGTCTGGGTCTCCAGCGCGTACCCGGTGGTGGTGTTCGGCACGTATCCGCCGAGCGCGTCGTAGGGGTACGGCCCGAAGTAGCCGGACAGCCAGTCGGCGACCTCCCCGGACCGTTCGATGCTGGCCCGCGCAGCGCCGGCGTGTTCGCCCAGGTCCTCGCTGTAGGCGTTGAGGACCGGAATGCCGCCCTCTGTCGTGCCGGTCGTGATGTCGAACTTCCCGACCGCGAGCGTGGCGAGGTACGTGGTCTGCGGCCGGTCGGAGCGCCAGTTCCAGCGGGTCCAGCCCAGGCGTGAACTCGTCGACTGGAGCCTGCCGTTGGAGATGGCCTGCGTGCCGTCCGGGACCTGCACGGACACGTCGTAGGTGGCCTTGTCGAGCGGGTGGTCGTTGCTGGGGAACCACCACGCCGCCGCCTCGGGCTCGTTCGCCGCGACGCCCCCGTCCGGTGTGCGGTGCCAGCTGGTGAAGCCGTACGCCTTCTTCGACGACGGCACGCCGCGGTAGCGCACGACGACCGTGACGGGTGTGCCCTTGGCCAGCGGTGTCCTCGGCGTGATCTCCAGCTCCTGCTCGCCCGAGGTCCGGAACGACGCCTTCACGCCGTTGACCCGCACCTCGCCGACGTCCAGCAGGAAGTCCAGGTTGAAGCTCGACAGGTCCTGCGTGGTGCGGGCCAGGAGCGTCGCCGTGCCCTCCAGTTCGTCCGTCGCCGGCTGGTACTTCAGTCTGAGGTCGTAGTGGGAGACGTCGTATCCGCCGTTGCCGTAGTCCGGGTAGTAGGGGTCACCGATACCCGGTGCGCCGGGGGAGTGGGGTGCGGCCGAAGCCGGTGTCGCCAGCAGGAGAACGGCCGCGGCGAGGGCTCCCGGCGCGATGATTCTGCGGTGCACGCGAAACTCCAAGTCGTAGGGTCCCGAAGTCTGTCCGGAGCCCAGAGGCTCCCTGTGCTCTGATCATGTCCATGGCCCCTGCTGTCACACGATCGCCATTCGGCCGACATGGGACACCGGTCCCAGGAGGCCGTCCGGGACACGCCGGTCCGTCAGCTGCCCTCTTCTGAACGGGAGTTCACCGATGTAGCGTCCGCCGCATGCCGAAACGCACGCGCTTCACGACCTGGAGACCGCTCGCGACGGCGGCCACGGCCGCCCTGATGGCCACCCTGCTCACCCCGGCCGCGGCGGACGCCGCCCCGCGCGAGAGCCGTCCCGTCCACTCGTACGAGAACGCCATCCGCGAGGCCGTCTGGGTGGACACCGGACTGGACGGCGACCGAGACGGAAAGGCCGACCGGGTCGCCGTGGACATCGTCCGCCCCCGCGAACCCGCCCGGCAGGGCCGCAAGGTCCCCGTCATCATGGACGCCAGCCCGTACTACTCCTGCTGCGGGCGCGGCAACGAGAGCCAGAAGAAGACCTACGACGCGAACGGCGACGTCATCCAGATGCCGCTGTTCTACGACAACTACTTCGTGCCGCGCGGCTACGCCGTCGTGGGCGTCGACCTGGCCGGAACCAATCGCTCCGACGGCTGCGTCGACGTCGGCGGCCGCTCCGACATCCAGTCCGCCAAGGCCGTCGTCGACTGGCTGGGCGGCCGCGCCAAGGCCTACACCACCCGCACGGGCACGACCCGCGCCACGGCCGGCTGGGCCAACGGCCGCACCGGCATGATCGGCAAGAGCTGGGACGGCACCATCGCCAACGGCGTGGCCGCGACCGGCGTCGAGGGACTGAAGACCATCGTCCCCATCAGCGCCATCTCCTCCTGGTACGACTACTACTTCCAGCAGGGCGCCCCGCTCTACGACTCCGGCCCCGAGTGGCTGTCCGACTACGTCGACAGCCCCGACGCCCGCGCCAAGTGCGCCGCCGTGCAGCGCAAGCTCGTCGACGGAGCGCCGCGCACCGGCGACTGGACCCCGCTGTGGACCGAGCGCGACTACGTCAGGGCCGCGCGGAAGGTCAAGGCCAGCGTCTTCCTCGTGCACGGCATGCAGGACCTCAACGTGCGGATGAAGCACGTCGGCCAGTGGTGGGACGCCCTCGCGAAGAACGGCGTGGAGCGCAAGATCTGGCTCTCCCAGACCGGCCACGTCGACCCCTTCGACTTCCGGCGCGGAGCCTGGGTCGACACCCTGCACCGCTGGTTCGACCACGAACTCATGGGCTACGACAACGGCATCGACCGCGAGCCCATGGCCGACATCGAACGCGCGCCCGACCAGTGGACCACCTCCAGGACCTGGCCGCCGAGCGGTACCCGCACCGCCACCCTGCGCCCCGGCGGGGGCACCCAGGCCGGCGTCGGCACCCTCGGTCTGCACCGCGGCCACGGCACCGAGACCTTCACGGACGACCCGAAGCTGAGCGAGACCGACTGGGCCGGGCGGATCGACAAGCCGACACCGGAGAAGGCCGGTTTCGTCACCCGGCCGCTCACCCGCGACCTGCGCCTGGCCGGCTCCTCCGAGGTCACCGTCACCGCGACGCCCTCGACCCCGACGGCCCACCTCTCCGCCGTCCTCGTGGACATCGGCCCCGCCACCATCCGCGACTACGCCGACGGGGGCGAGGGCATCACCACCCTCACCGACCGCACCTGCTGGGGCGCGAGCACCGCCGGCGACAGCTCCTGCTTCAAGGAGACGAAGGCCAAGACCGCCGACGTGGACTACACGATCGTCAGCCGAGGCTGGGCCGACCTCGGCAACCACGCCTCCGGCCTCAAGGGCGCCCCGCTCACCCCGGGCAAGCGGTACACCATCACCCTCGACCTGGCGGCCACCGACCACGTCGTGCCGAAGGGCCACCGCCTGGCGCTGATCGTCGCGGGCACCGACAAGGACCTCATCGACCCTCCCGCGGACACGCCCAAGCTCACTGTCGACCTGTCCCGCACCTCGGCCCGCGTCCCGTTCGCCGGCGGAGCCACCGCCTTCGCCCGCGCCACCACGGGAGCCGCGTCCGCCACGCCCGACGCCCCGCTCCTGGACGGCGTACGGGATCCGCGCTCCGCCCACCGCGTCCCGGAGGCAAGCCAGTGACCCGTGACACGACCCGAATCCGTGCCCTGATCCTGACCGCCGCGGCCGTCGCCGCGTCCCTGGTCGCCGTCCCGGCCCGGGCCGCCGGCGACTCCCCGCCCCGCACCGGCTTCGAGCAGACCAACGGCGCCCGCTGGACCACCCAGCCCGAGGAACAGGGCTTCCTCACAGCCGTCGACCGGTCGAGCGGCCGGGTCTCCCTGACCCGCTTCGGCACGACGAAGCAGGGCCGCCCGCTCCAACTGGTACGGATCGGTACCCGTCCGACCCCGAACAAGGTGCTGCTCGTGTGCAGCCAGCACGGCGACGAGCCCTCCGGCCGCGAGGCCTGTCTGACCACCGTCCGCGACCTCGCCTACGCCCGTGACAGCCGCACCCGGCGCTTCCTGGACCGCACCACGGTCCTCGTCGTGCCCACCGCCAACCCCGACGGCCGGGCCGCCGACACCCGGGGAAACAGCGACGGCGTCGACATCAACCGCGACCACCTCGCGCTCCGCACCGCCGAAGGCCGGGCGCTGGCCGGGCTCCTGCGCGACCAGCGCCCCGACCTCGTCTACGACCTGCACGAGTACGGTGCCACACCCCCGTACTACGACAAGGACCTCTTCGACCTGTGGCCGCGCAACCTCAACACCCACGAGGCCGTCCACGACGAGGCGAAGACCCTCTCCGAGACGTACGTCCGCCCCGCGGCGCGGCGGGCCGGCCACTCGACCGGCACCTACGGCATCTGGACCGACCCCGAGACCGGTGAGCCGGTCAAACAGGTCGCCGGAGACGGACAGGAACGTATTTTGCGCAACATGTCCGGAATCAAACATGGCATCGGACTGCTCATCGAGAGCCGCGTGGACCCGCTCACCGAGGCCGAGAAGGCGGACGAGGCACTGAACAACCGCCGCCGCGTCACCTCTCAACTGGACGCACTCAAGGGCCTGTTCGGATACGCGGAACAGCGCCGCGGCGCGGTCGAGGCGGCGACCGGCAGCGCCCGGCTCGCGGGTTACACCGCCTCCGGCCCGGTCTACGTCGGCGGCGCCGACAACGACCCGCCCGAACCGGCCGAGGTGATCCAGGACCCGCCCTGCGGCTACCGGCTCACGGCCGCGCAGTACGCCGAGGCGGGAGACGAACTCGCGTTGCACGGTGTGCGCGTAAGCCGGGACGGGGAGGGCGCGTTCGTGCCGCTGCGCCAGCCTCTGCGAGCGCTCGTGCCGCTGCTGCTCGACGAGCGCGGAACGTACCACCTGACGGCGGGGAAACCGGAAACGCAATGTTGAGGGGGGTGAAATTACGCCACACGTGGTAGGGGCGTACGGAGGACTTACCTTCCTCCTGCCTCCCGATGAAAGGTGCCGCTTGTGACGCACGACCGACCAAGTGAGAGCGACCAGCAAGAGGGGGCCGCGCTTCCCGGTTCGGAAGCGGGCCTCCCCGGCCAGGAACGCCCCAGAACCGACCGTATTGTCTTCGGGGTCACGGCCGTGCTCACCCTCGCCTTCGTGATCTGGGGAGCCGCGGCGACCGACTCGCTCGAACACGTCTCCACCAGCATGCTCGGCGGGCTGATGCACAACGGCGGCTGGGCGTTCATGCTCGCCGCCTCCGCCTTCGTCGTGTTCGCCCTGTGGCTCGCGGCCAGCCGCTACGGCCGTATCCACCTCGGAGCCGAGGGCGAGGAACCCGAGTTCCGCACGGTGTCCTGGGTCGCGATGATGTTCAGCGCCGGCATGGGCATCGGTCTGATGTTCTACGGCGTGAGCGAGCCGTTGTCGCACTACTCGACGGCCCCGCCGGGCACCGACCCGGCCGACCACGGTGAGCGCATGGAGACGGCCATGGCCACCACCCTGTTCCACTGGACGCTCCACCCCTGGGCGATCTACGCCGTGGTGGGCCTCGGCATCGCCTACAGCACCTTCCGCAGGCGGCGCCGCCAGACCATCAGTGCCGTGTTCACACCGCTGATCGGCAAGAAGCACGCCAACGGTGCGGTCGGCCGGGTGATCGACATCCTCGCGATCGTCGCGACCGTCTTCGGTTCCGCCGCGTCCCTGGGGCTCGGCGCGCTGCAGATAGGCTCCGGTGTGCAGGAGCTGAACTGGATGGACAAGGTGAGCACCGGGCTGCTCGTCACGATCATCGCGGTGCTGACCCTGGCCTTCGTCGCGTCCGCGGTCTCGGGCGTGGAGCGCGGCATCCAGTGGCTGTCCAACACGAACATGGTGCTGGCGCTGGTGCTCGCCGTGTTCGTGTTCGTGGCGGGGCCGACGATCATCGTCCTCGACCTGCTGCCCACGTCCGTGTTCGCCTACCTCGGCGACCTGCCCCAGCTGGCCGGCCGTACGGAGGCCAGCGGCGGGGAGGGTGTCGCGGACTGGCTGTCCAGCTGGACCGTCTTCTACTGGGCGTGGTGGATCTCCTGGACGCCGTTCGTGGGCATGTTCATCGCCCGCATCAGCCGGGGCCGCACGATCCGGCAGTTCGTCGGCGGTGTCATCCTCGTGCCCAGCACGGTCAGTCTGATCTGGTTCGCGGTCTTCGGCGGCTCGGCCATGAAGATGCAGGAACAGGGCAGGCTCGGCAAGGAGGCCACCCCGGAGGGCCAGCTCTTCGACGTGCTCCAGCAGTTCCCGTGGGCCACCGCCACGAGCCTGCTCGTGATGATCCTCGTCGGCATCTTCTTCGTGTCGGGCGCCGACGCGGCGTCGATCGTCATGGGCACCCTGTCGCAGAAGGGCGCGCTCGAACCGGGCCGTCTGGTCGTGGTGTTCTGGGGCGTCGTCACCGGCGCCGTGGCCGCGATCATGCTCCTGGTCGGCAGCGGCCAGGGTGACGCGCTGACGGGCCTGCAGAACCTCACGATCCTCGCGGCGGCCCCGTTCGTCGTCGTGATGGTCTTCATGTGCGTGGCCCTGATGCGCGACCTGCGCCGCGACCCGGTGATGGTGCGCGAACAGATGGGCTCCGAGGCGGTGGAACAGGCCGTCATCGAAGGCCACAAGAAGTACGACGGCGAGTTCGAGTTCCGCGTCGGCCCGGGCCGCGGCCCCGACGTCGAGGGCGACCCCATCGGCAAGCACTGACCCGACCGCCCCAGCCGGTTGACCTTGACGCCCTCGGCCGCCATCGGCCAGGGCGTCAGGGTCGGACACCCTCTAGCCGACCAGCCGGGCCGCCTCCTGCGCGCACCCCCAGGCCACCGTCACGCCCGCGCCGCCGTGGCCGTAGTTGTGGATCAGCAGGCGCCCGTCCGGGAGCGTGTCGCGCTCCAGGCGGACGGCGGGGCGGGTGGGGCGCAGTCCCACCCGGTGTTCAAGTACCCGCGCCCCGGAGATCTCCGGCCGCAGCGCCGCGCAGCGGCGGATGATCGCCTCGGCCGTCGCGGGGTCCGGCTCCAGCGACCACGCGTCCTCCTCCGCCGTACCGCCGAGGACGAGCCCGCCCGGCTGCGGGAACATGTACGCGTGCTCGCCGGCCGCGTCGGTGGAGACCAGCCAGGTGTCGATCCCCGGGTTCTCCACGACGACCAACTGCCCGCGCACCGGCCGCACGGACGGATCCGGCACCAGCTCCCGCGCGGCGAGCCCCGTGCAGTTGACCACGACCGGCGCGTCGGCCTCCGCGAGCCCGGACACCGTACGGGACTCGACCACACCGCCGGCCGCCACCAACCGCTCCCGCAGCCACGGCAGATGAACCGGCATGTCGATGAGCGGCAACCGCGCCCGGATCCCCGGCCCCGCGTACTCCCCGGCCGTGGTCGCCCGCAGCTGGGGCATCCGTTCCGTCAGCCACCCGTCGACCTCGTCGAGACGCGTCTCGCCCAGTACCCCTTCGACCAGGCGTACGCCACTCGCCCCGGACCCCGCGGCCAACTCCTCGTACACGTCCAGCGACCGCAGCGCCCACTCCCGGGCCAGCGTGAGCGGCTCGATCCGGTACGGCCACCACAAGGCGCCCGCGACCGCTGAGGTGGTCGCCTCGACGGGGTCCCGCGTCCACACCCGTACCCGCCGCCCCCGTTCGGCGAGCACCACCGCGGTCGTCAGTCCGACCACCCCGCCGCCGACCACCACGATCTCGCCACCGCGTTCATCAACCATGCCCGGACCGTAGTGGAATGTGCCACGCCGTGCTCACATCACCCGCGGTGTGGGAATACTCACCGTATGTGTGCCGCGTACGCGACCTTCGGCCTGGCACCCGCGATGCGGGCCGGCGGAGTCCTCACCGACGGTGGTTACCAGGTCCACCGGGACTTCGTGGACTTCATCGTCGACGGACGACCGCTGCTGTTCCGGCTCTGCGACCTCGACGCGGTCTCCCCGCTCGCCTCCGACGTACCACCCGCGATCTTCACCGCGCAGGTCCGCAGCCTGCTCCTGGAGAGCCCGGCACCGCTGCCCGGCGGCCGCTACGTCGTCTACGGCTGCCCCGAGTGCGAGGACCTGGCCTGCGGCGCCGTCACCGCCGTCCTCCAGCCGGACGGCGAGGACGTCATCTGGCGGGACTTCGCCTGGCAGACCGACGAACACGCCGACCTGGAGCTCAACGGTTACCACGGCATCGGCCCGTTCCGCTTCCGCGGCGCCGAGTACCGCGCGGCGCTGAGCGCCCTGCTCAACGGCTCCGCACCGGACGCCCGCCGCCGCGTCCTGCTGATCGGTGCCCGCGTCGCCGTCCTGGGCAAGCTCGCCGCGGCGCTGCGCACCATCGGCGTCGGCGCCGACATCGCCCACGACGCAGACCGCGTGCCCGCCGACGAACTGCGAGGCTACGGCGCCGTCGCCTTCGCGCCCGGGACCGGCGAGCAGCAACGTGCCGCCGTCCACCGCGCCTTCACCCACGCCGGTGTCCCGGTCGCCCGCGTCGACGGCCTCGCCCCGATCGTCCCCCTCCTCGTCGCCCAGATCGAACACGCCCTGGACCGCAGCCCCCTGGAGCAGCGCCGCCTCACCGGCCTGACCGCCACCGGCGGTCAGGCCGGCGTGGAGATCACCTCCGCCTGCCGGGTCACCCTCACCGCGTACCGCCTCGACCGGCTCTCCCGCACCCGCACCCACGAGGTCTTCGACGGCGTCCTCCCACCCGGCCGCCACCGCATCGCTCTCGACGCCAAGACGGTCAGGGGACAGTCCTTCGTCGTGGCGCGCACGTCCGGAGGTGTCCTGGTGGCCCCCGTCACCCCCTGAGGGGCCCATTAGGATCGGCACCCTGATGACTGCCACCCTCGTCGCCAAGAACCTCGCCGCCGGCCACGGCGACCGCTCCCTGTTCGCCGGACTCGACCTCGTCGTCGCGCCCGGCGATGTGATCGGCCTGGTCGGAGCCAACGGCGCCGGCAAGTCCACCCTGCTCGGGATGCTCGCCGGACTCACCGCCCCCGAGCAGGGCGAGCTGCGCCTGTCCCCGCCGACCGCCACCGTCGGCCACCTGCCCCAGGAGCCGGACCGCCGCCCCGGCGAGACCGTCCGGGCGTTCCTGGCCCGCCGCACCGGCGTCGCCGAGGCCCAGCGGCTCATGGACGAGGCGACCCAGGCCCTGGTCGACGGCGCGCCCGGCGCCGACGACGCCTACGCCACGAGCCTGGAGCGCTGGCTCGGACTCGGCGGCGCCGACCTCGACGAACGCGCCGAGGAGGTCGCCGACTCCCTGGGCCTCGCGGTCGATCTGGACCAGTTGATGACGTCGCTGTCCGGCGGCCAGGCCGCCCGCGCGGGCCTGGCCTCCCTGCTCCTGTCCCGCTACGACGTCTTCCTCCTCGACGAGCCCACCAACGACCTCGACCTGGACGGCCTGGAGCGCCTCGAACGCTTCGTGAGCGGCCTGCGCGCCGGCACGGTGGTCGTCAGCCACGACCGCGAGTTCCTCACCCGCACGGTCACCAAAGTCCTCGAACTCGACCTCGCCCAGCGGCAGATCAACCTCTACGGCGGCGGCTACGAGGCCTACCTGGAGGAGCGGGAGGTCGCGCGCCGGCACGCCCGCGACGAGTTCGAGGAGTACGCCGACAAGAAGGCGGCCCTCCAGGACCGCGCCCAGACGCAGCGCTCCTGGATGGACAAGGGCGTGAAGAACGCGCGCCGCAAGGCGGGCAACGACAACGACAAGATCGGCCGCAAGTTCCGCAGCGAGGCCAGCGAGAAGCAGGCCGCGAAGGCCCGGCAGACCCAGCGCATGATCGAGCGGCTGGAGGTCGTCGAGGAGCCTCGCAAGGAGTGGGAACTGCGCATGGAGATCGCGTCGGCCCCGCGCTCGGGCGCCGTCGTCGCGACCCTGCGGGACGCCGAGGTGCGCCGCGGCGGCTTCGTCCTCGGTCCGGTGTCCCTCCAGATCGACTGGGCGGACCGGGTGGCGGTGACGGGCGCGAACGGCGCCGGGAAGTCCACCCTGCTCGCCGCCCTGCTCGGCCGTGTCCCGCTCGACGCCGGGCACGCGGCCCTCGGCTCGGGCGTCCTGCTCGGCGAGGTCGACCAGGCCCGCAAGCTCTTCCACGGCCAGGAGCCCTTGATGGACGCCTTCCGCGCGGCCGTCCCGGACACCGAACCGGCCGAGGTCCGCACCCTCCTGGCCAAGTTCGGCCTCACGGCGCGCCATGTCCTGCGCCCCGCGGCGACCCTCTCCCCGGGCGAGCGCACCCGAGCCGCCCTGGCGCTGCTCCAGGGCCGCGGCGTCAACCTCCTGGTCCTCGACGAGCCGACCAACCACCTCGACCTGCCCGCCATCGAGCAGCTGGAGTCCGCCCTCGACTCCTACGAGGGCACCCTCCTGCTGGTCACCCACGACCGCCGCATGCTCGACGCCGTACGCGTCACCCGCCGCATCGAGGTGGCGGACGGCAAGGTGACCGAGCGCTAACGGGCCGTCAGCCGACGGGCCAGCGAGGGGTACTCCACGACGTACCCCTCCCCGTCGACCTCCAGGTCGCTGCGGAAGTCACCGGAGGCGTACCGGACGCGCCCGGGGCCGAGATGCGTGTACGTCTGCAGCGACGGCCGCACCGCCAGATCCGGCACCGACACCCAGGCCATCAGGAACTCCCGTTCGCCGGGCGTCCGATGCAGCCCGTGCCGGAGCACCGGCATGGTGTTGGTGAGCGGGCACAGCCCCAGGTCGCAGTCGAGGGCACCGTCGACATCGGGCAGCGGCTCACCGCCCGCGGTCCACCTGCCATGACCGTCGTGCCGCAGGTCGAGGGCGCGGTCCTGCGTCTGCGTCTCCACCGTGACGCTCAGCCGCCGGGTCACGAACCCTTCGGCGGTTTCGAGCTCGTACGAGACCCAGTACGGCTCGGGCACGGTCCCGACAGCCCGCCCGCGCGCCCGCATCACACCGCCCCCGAGCTCGACCCAAGCGGTCTCGACCCCCCGGCTCGCGGACACGTCCCAGGTGATGACACGCGAAGCAGACATGCGACCACCCTAGATCGTGAAGGGCGCTAAGCGCCTCTTCACAAGGGGCGCGGGGAACTGCGCGACCAGCCCCAACGGACCCGCAGCTCCCCAAGGCCCCCCGGCGGAGCCGTCAGCGGCGCCCCTTGCCCGGGTCGACAAGCCCAGCGCGGCGCAAGGCGTCGGCCATCGCCCCGTTGGCAGGCGGCGGCGCCTGACGCGAACCGCCGCCCCCACCGCCACCACGGCGCCCGGCGCCGCCGCCCTGCCGCTGCTGCGGCGGACGCCCACCGCGCTGCCGGCGCTCACCGGAGCCGCCCTGCCCCTGCGGGGCCGCCTCGTCGTCCAGGCGCAGCGTCAGCGAGATCCGCTTGCGCGGGATGTCGACGTCGAGGACCTTCACCTTGACGATGTCCCCGGGCTTCACCACGTCCCGCGGATCCTTGACGAACGTCTTCGACATCGCGGACACGTGGACCAGACCGTCCTGGTGGACGCCGACGTCCACGAACGCGCCGAACGCGGCGACGTTCGTCACGACGCCCTCCAGGACCATCCCGGACGACAGGTCCGAGATCTTCTCCACACCGTCCTTGAAGGAGGCCGTCTTGAAGGCCGGACGCGGGTCGCGGCCGGGCTTCTCCAGCTCCTTGAGGATGTCGGTGACGGTCGGCAGACCGAACGTCTCGTCCACGAAGTCCTGCGGCTTCAGCGAGCGCAGCACCGCCGTATTGCCGATGAGCCCCGCGACCTCCTGCCCGGCGGTCTTCACCATGCGCCGGACCACCGGATACGCCTCCGGGTGCACGCTGGAGGCGTCCAGCGGGTCGTCACCGCCGCGGATCCGCAGGAAGCCCGCGCACTGCTCGTAGGCCTTCGGACCCAGCCGCGCCACCTTCTTCAGCTCGCCACGGGAGCTGAACGGCCCGTTGGCGTCCCGGTGCGCCACGATGTTCTCGGCGAGCCCGGAGGTGATGCCGGAGACCCGGGAGAGCAGCGGGGCCGACGCCGTGTTGACGTCCACGCCCACGCCGTTCACACAGTCCTCCACCACCGCGTCCAGCGAACGTGACAGCTTCACCTCGGACAGGTCGTGCTGGTACTGGCCGACACCGATCGACTTCGGGTCGATCTTCACCAGCTCGGCCAGCGGGTCCTGGAGCCGCCGGGCGATCGACACGGCACCGCGCAGCGACACGTCCATGTCGGGCAGCTCCTGGGAGGCGAAGGCGGACGCCGAGTACACGGACGCGCCGGCCTCCGACACCATCACCTTGGTGAGCTTCAACTCCGGGTGCTTCGCGATGAGTTCACCGGCCAGCTTGTCGGTCTCGCGGGACGCCGTGCCGTTGCCGATGGCGATCAGCTCGACCGCGTGCTCCTTCGCGAGCCGGGCCAGCCTGGCGATGGCCTCGTCCCAGCGGTTGGCCGGGACGTGCGGGTGGATGACGTCCGTGGCGACGACCTTGCCGGTCGCGTCGACGACGGCGACCTTCACCCCCGTACGGAAACCGGGGTCCAGGCCGAGCGTCGCACGCGTGCCCGCCGGGGCGGCGAGCAGCAGGTCGCGCAGGTTCGCCGCGAAGACCCGCACCGCCTCGTCCTCGGCGGCCGTGCGCAGCCGCAGCCGCAGGTCGATGCCGAGGTGGACGAGGATGCGGGTGCGCCAGGCCCAGCGGACCGTGTCCAGCAGCCACTTGTCGCCCGGCCGGCCCCGGTCGGCGATCCCGAACCGGTGCGCGACCATCCCCTCGTACGACGACGGGCCGTCGGTCGGCTCCTCGGGCTCCAGGACGAGGTCGAGGACCTCCTCCTTCTCGCCGCGCAGCATCGCCAGGATGCGGTGCGAGGGGAGCTCCGTGAAGGGCTCGGCGAAGTCGAAGTAGTCGGCGAACTTCGCGCCCGCCTCCTCCTTGCCCTCCCGCACCTTGGCGGCCAGCCGCCCGCGCACCCACATGCGCTCGCGCAACTCGCCGATCAGGTCGGCGTCCTCCGAGAACCGCTCGGTGAGGATCGCCCGGGCGCCGTCGAGGGCCGCCTGCGGATCGGCCACGCCCTTGTCGGCGTCGACGAACGCGGCGGCCGCGGCGAGGGGCTCGACGGCCGGATCGCCGAGCAGCCCCTCCGCCAGCGGCTCGAGACCGGCCTCGCGCGCGATCTGCGCCTTGGTGCGCCGCTTGGGCTTGTACGGGAGGTAGATGTCCTCCAGGCGCGCCTTGGTCTCCGCGCCCCGGATCCGGGCCTGGAGCTCATCGGTGAGCTTCCCCTGCTCGCGCACGGACTCCAGGATCGCCGTCCGCCGCTCCTCCAGCTCCCGCAGATAGCGCAGCCGCTCCTCGACGGTGCGCAGCTGCGCATCGTCGAGCATCTCGGTCGCTTCCTTGCGGTAGCGGGCGATGAAGGGCACCGTGGAACCGCTGTCGAGCAGCTCCACGGCAGCCCTGACCTGCCGCTCCCGTACGCCGAGCTCCTCGGCGATCCTGCCTTCGATGGACCCTGCTTCGAGGGACCCGGGTGTCGTCACGTCCCGTACCGCCTTCTCACTGAGGTTGCGCGGCAATTGTGGCAGGTGACACCGACACTCGGGGGTCAGGGCGGCACCGGCAGGTCGGGACGGTCGTGGTCGGAACCCCGCGGTTTTGACTCTGCGGCTTCAGACCCCGCAGCTCACACCCGGTGTCCGCGGGCGGAGGACGAAGCACCGCCGAAGAGCCGGGCCAGGGCCCGGAAGGGCAGCGTCACGACGGTGGCGATGGCGCCGCCGATCTGGCGCAGCACGTCTGCGATGGCACGGAACACGTGATTCCCCTTTCTCCTCTCCCGGCCGCAGCGGCCGGGAGAGGACCGGGTACCTCACCAAGACCTCACCATGCGTCACGGCCGACCACATGTGTGCCCGGGGCCCTGGACCGCGCCCGGTCAGCGCTTGCCGAGCAGATCCGCCGGATAGGCCCCGGCCTGGAGGGCCGCCTGCGCGAACGCCGCGCCCAGCTCGGTCAGCCGGGCCACTCCCGCCGCGCCCAGGTGCTCGTACGGGGCCCGGTCCAGGCGGTCCGTCTCCCGCTCGATCTCCTCGCGCAGGGCGACACCGCGCTCGGTGAGCTCGCCGGCCGCGTCCAGCAGCCCGCGCTCACACAGCCGGCCCGTCGCCGCGTCCCAGTCCTCCTGGCTCCAGCCGCGGGTGCTGAACACCCACTTCGGTGTCATGCCCTTGCCCGTCGCCGTGTGGGTCACCATGGCCTCCAGCCCGTCCAGTCCCGCGGACATCAGCACGGCCAGATGCCCGTCGCCCCGGTGCTCGCGCAGCAGGGTCGCCGCATGCCAGTACGCGAGATGCGGCTCCTCGGGGACGGGCAGGTCGGCGTGGGCGGCGTACAGGGGCCGCGCCCCGCGTGAACAGGCCTCGGCGGCGCGCAGCGCGAGCCGTGCGGCCTCGGCCATCTCGGCCGACGCCACGGCCTCTTCGCCCAGCAGGCGGCGCAGCGTCGCGTCGACCGCACGCGCGCGTGCCGCCAGCACCTGGCCGGGCGCCGCGGTCTCCCACACCGCCGGCACATGCCGGGCCACGAGCTCGTACTTGTAGTTGTAGAAGGCCGCGGCCACGGTTCCGGCCCCGACCGGCCCGAGGGCGGCGGCGCGCACGGCGAAGTTCACGGCCCGCGGATCGCTGACCCCGACGGCACGCAGTTCCCGGCCCACGTCGGGCGAGAAGTAGTGCGTGGAGTGCAGGGAGTTGAGCACGTTGTGGCAGCGTCGGCCGGCGCGCGGCTCAAGGGCGGCAGTCGTCATGCCGGCAGGTTACCAACCGCTTGGTATGCCTTCCATGGTCGTGCCTCTCATGGCAGGAAAGGTGGGGAACTCGTCATTGCGGCCATCTCCTGGCCCCCGAAGAATCGACGGCATGGCCCAGCGCACCGTTCTCGCCGTCCTCTTCGAGGGCGTGCAGAGCCTCGACGTCACCGGGCCCGTGGAGGTCTTCGCGGGCGCGGACCTGCTCTCGCCGGGCGCGTACCGGATCCGCACGGCGTCCCTCGACGGCGCGCCCGTACGGACCACCAGCGGTCTGACCCTCGTCCCCGACGTGTCCCTGGCCACCGCGCCCGACCCGGACATCCTCCTCGTCCCCGGCGGAACGGGCTCCCTGCGCCCCGACCCGCGCCTGGTCGGCTGGGTGCGCGAGCACGGGCCGCGCGCCGCCCGGCTGGTCTCCGTGTGCACCGGCGCGTACGTGCTCGCCGCGGCCGGCCTCCTCGACGGCCGCCGCGCCACCACGCACTGGGCGTACTGCGACCGGCTCGCCCGCGACCACCCGGCCGTCGAGATCGACCCCGACCCCGTCTACGTCCGTGACGGACACATCGCCACCTCGGCCGGTGTCACCGCCGGCATCGACCTCGCCCTGGCCCTGGTGGAGGAGGATCTGGGCCGGGACGCCGCCCTCACCATCGCCCGCCACCTGATCGTGTTCCTGCGCAGGCCCGGGAACCAGGCCCAGTTCAGCGCCCAGCTCGCGGCCCAGACCGCACACCGCGAGCCGCTCAGGGACGTCCAGCGCTTCATCACCGAGCGCCCCGACGCCGACCTCTCCGTCGAGGCCCTCGCCGCGCGCGCCCGCCTGTCGCCCCGCCACTTCGCCCGCGCCTTCCGGTCGGAGACCGGTATGACGCCGGGCCGGTACGTGGACCGGGTCCGCCTCGAACACGCCCGCCGTCTGCTGGAGGACACCGCCGACGGCATCGAGGAGATCTCCCGCACCAGCGGCTACGGCACCCCCGAGGCCATGCGCCGTGCCTTCGTCAAGGCTCTGGGCACGCCCCCGGCCGAGTACCGCCGCCGCTTCCGTACCGCGACGACGTCCTGAACCCACCACAACCGACCGGAAGGGTCCCATGCAGATCGCCATCGTCCTCTACGACCGCTTCACCGCCCTCGACGCCGTGGGCCCCTACGAGACCCTCGGCCGGCTCCCCGACGCGGAGACCGTCTTCGTCGCCGAGGAGGCCGGCCCCGTACGGAACGAGTCCGGCAACCTCGCCCTCGTCGCCGACCGGGCCCTGGCCGATGTGCCGAACCCCGACATCATCGTGGTCCCCGGCAGCCCCGGCCCGCTCCCGTTGGCGGCGGACGGCCCCTTACTCACCTGGCTGCGCTCCGCCGACGCCGGCAGTACCTGGACGACGTCCGTGTGCACCGGCTCCCTGCTGCTCGGTGCCGCCGGACTCCTCCGGGGCCGCCGCGCGACCTCACACTGGCTCGCCCTGGAGGAGCTCAAGCGCCACGGCGCCGAGCCGACGGGGGAGCGGGTCGTCACCGACGGCAAGTACGTCACCGCGGCCGGCGTCTCCGCCGGCATCGATATGGGACTGACCCTGCTCGGCCGGATCGCGGGCGACACCCACGCGCAGATCGTCCAGCTCGCCACCGAGTACGACCCACAGCCGCCCTACGACGCCGGATCACCCGAGAAGGCGCCCGCGCACCTCGTCGACCTGGTCCGCTCGCACTCCGGCGTCATCCTCACCTAGGGACACTCCACCCGAACCGCGGCTGTCTGCGCTCCAGGAACGCGGCGACGCCCTCCGCGGTGTCGCCGCTCTCGCGGGCCCGCGCGGCCCAGTGGGCGTCGCGGTCCGTGCTGCCGTTCGCGAACTCCTTGGCCGCGGCCTGCGTCAGCTGCGAACGGGACACCAGGACCCGGGCGAACCCGGCGACCCGCTCGTCCAGTTCACCCTCGGGCAGCACCTCGTCGGCCAGTCCGGTGCGCAGCGCCCGCTGCGCGTCGACCAGTTCGCCCGAGAACAGCAGGTACTTGGCGGTGGCCGGACCGACCAGGGACACCAGCCGCCTCGTCGAGGACGCCGGATACACGATGCCGAGCTTCGCCGGCGTCACCCCGAACAGCGCGCCCTCCTCGGCGAACCGCAGATCACAGGCCGCCGCCAACTGCGCCCCGCCGCCCACACAGTGCCCGCGCACCGCCGCCAGCGTCGGCTTCGGGAACGCGGCGAGCGCCTCCTCGGCCGCCACGGCCAGCCGCTGCGCCTCCTGCGGCGAGTCCCGCAGCGTCGAGATGTCGGCCCCGGCGCAGAACGTCCCGCCCTCGCCGGTGAGCACCAGCGCCCGCACGGCCGGATCGCCGGCGAGCCGCTCCAGCAGCGGCGGCAGGGAACGCCACATCGCGGCCGTCATGGCGTTGCGCTTCTCGGGATGGCGGATGACGACCGTCGCGACCGACTCGGTCACGCTGTACAGCAACTGCGGCTCCATGCGCCGGATGCTATCCGGATGCCAAACCCGTACAACCCGAATAGTTCGCCGAGACGGCACAAGAGGGACAGGACCAGTCCCACAACTGACCGTGTCATACGCCAACGGTCATAAGTGCTCGATAGTTGCTGACTTCTGTTCAGCCCTGGGGTGGGGAGCGCATCGTTACCAACACTCGGGGTGTGGCGACAATCGAGCGCGAGGGTGGCGACCGGACGATGGACGACGACGGGCGTGGGTTCGGCCCACGCCCAGAGGGCGGCGCGGCGCCCCTCGGCCCCGGGCCCGCGGATCCGCTGCCGTACGAAGGTGTCTGGCGGTTCACCGCACCGGCGGTCGACGCCTCGGTGCCGCAGGCGCGGCACGCCGTACGGGACCTGCTGCTGCGTCAGGGGGTGCCCGTCTCGGACGACCTGGCCCAGGGGCTGCTGCTGATCGTCTCGGAGCTGGTGACGAACGCCGTGAAGCACGCGGCGGTGCTCTCGCCGACCATCGCCGTCGAACTGGCCGTCGGCGCCGAGTGGCTGCGCGTGTCCGTGGAGGACAACCACCCGTACCGGCCGAGCGCACTGGAGACCGACCACGGCCGGACCGGCGGCCGCGGACTGCTGCTGGTGCGCGAGATCACCCGGGAGGCGGGCGGGATGTGCGAGGTCGACCACACCGCGAGCGGCGGCAAGGTGATCTGGGCCACCCTGCCGCTCAAACCCGGGCGCTTCCCCTAGGGCGTGTCCGCGGGGGCCGTCGTCACCAGCCGGCCGACGTGCCGGTCAGCTCCCTGATCGCCGGCCGGGCCGCGTCCAGGACGGTCATGAACCAGGACGAGAACGTGTCCTTGGCGTGCCGCTCCGTCAGCTCGGGCGGGGTCACGAACGCCGTCGACGCCACCTCCTGGGGATCCGGCCGCAGCACGGCCTGCACCATGCCGACGAAGAGGTGGTTGTACTCCTGCTCCACCAGACCGGACTCCGGGTCCGGGTGGTTGTAGCGGACCGTGCCCGCTTCGGCGAGCAGGGACGGGGAGGCGCCGAGCTCCTCGTAGGTCCGCCGGGCCGCCGCCGCGAAGGGCGCCTCACCGGGGTAGGGGTGGCCGCAGCAGGTGTTCGACCACACACCGGGGGAGTGGTACTTGCCCAGCGCCCGCTGCTGGAGCAGCAGCCGGCCGTACTCGTCGAAGAGGAACACGGAGAACGCGCGGTGCAACTGCCCGGGTGGCTGATGGGCGGCGAGCTTCTCCGCGGTGCCGATCGTCACGCCGTCCTCGTCGACCAGTTCCAGCAAAATCGCGTCTGCGGTGCCGTTCGACGGGCTGTGCGTCGCGGTGGCAGGTGTGATCGGCATACCCATCCTTCACATCGGTCTTCGCGCCCCAAGTCTGCCGTACGAATCCGGCACTCCCGGCACTTCGCGACGCGCCCGCATGTCCCGCGCGGTGGCGCGGAGGGCGGACGGTGTCGCTCGGACACCGCGAGAGGGACCCAGTAGGGGATCGTGCCCGGCGCGGTGGGCCGGAAATCGTCCCCGCCGGTGCGGTGAGCGCCAGGGCGCGGGCGCGCGCCGGCGGGCTGCGTACCCCGGCGCACACTCAGCTGAACACGCCCCACCAGCGTCATCAGCCCCAGAGGTCCCGGAAGCGAGCGGGTCAGTGGCAGAGGCGTGCCTCGTGCTCCGCGTGCCCGCCCGGCTCCAGCTGGAAGGTGCAGTGCTCCACGTCGAAGTGGCCGCCGAGGCAGTCCTGGAGCTCGTGGAGCATCTTCTCGTGGCCGATCGCGCTGAGCACGTCCGAGCTGACGACGACGTGCGCCGACAGCACCGGCATGCCGGAGGTGATCGTCCAGGCGTGCAGGTCGTGGACGTCCTCCACCCCGTCGGTCGCCAGGATGTGGGCCCGCACCTCCGCCATGTCGACACCCTTGGGCGCCGCCTCCAGCAGGACGTTCAGGGTCTCGCGCAGCAGCTTCACCGTGCGCGGCACGATCATCAGTGCGATGACGAGCGAGGCGATCGGGTCGGCGGCCTGCCAGCCGGTGAACATGATCACCACGGAGGAGACGATCACCGTGACCGAACCCAGGGCGTCCGCCGCCACCTCCAGGAACGCGCCGCGGACGTTCAGGCTCTCCTTCTGGCCGCGCATCAGCAGCGCCAGCGACGCCATGTTCGCGACCAGGCCGATGACACCGAACACGACAGCGAGGTGACCCTCGGTGTCCGCCGGAGTGACGAAGCGCTGGACCGACTCGTACAGGACGTACCCGCCGACCCCGAGCAGCAGCAGGCAGTTGGCCAGGGCGGCGAGTATCTCGGCACGGGCGTAGCCGAAGGTGGCCCGGTCACTGGGCGGCCGGTTCGCGAAGCGGATCGCGAGCAGCGCCATGCCCAGCCCCAGCGCGTCCGTCGCCATGTGCGCCGAGTCCGCGACGAGCGCGAGCGAGTCGGCGAGCAGCCCGCCGACGATCTGGACGACCACGATGCCGAGCGTGATCGCCAGCGCGCCCCGCAGCCTGCCGCGGTACGCCGAGGTCGCCGTACCGTCGGCCGCCGCGCCGTGCGCGTGCCCGTGATCGTGCCCAGCCCCCATGAAAGCCGCCCTCCGGTGTCCGTCGCTTGTGCGTCTGATCGTGCTCGGGCACCCCAGTGAACTACGGGGAGGGGGTATGCGCAACGCGGCACTGAACACCGTTGTCATCTGCCCTGACCTGCGGAAACGATGCGCAGGTCAGGCGCCCTCAGTGGATCGGGAGCCGTGGTGCAGCAGCCAGCCGCGCCAGGCCGACTCGGCCATCTCGCGCACCCCGCGCCGCGCGGTCCACCCGAGTTCCTCCGCCGCCCGGGCCGCCGAGGCGACCGCTCGCGGCGCGTCCCCGGGGCGGCGGCCCTCCACCAGCGCCGGCCGGCGGTCGCCGGTGACCTCGCCGATGACCGTGATGAGTTCGCGCACCGAGACGCCCTCGCCCCGGCCGATGTTGACCGTCAGATCGCCCGTGACGCCCCCGCCGTCGAGCCGCCGGGCCGCCGCGAGATGCGCCTCGGCCAGATCGGCGACGTGAATGTAGTCACGGACACAGGTGCCGTCCGGGGTCGGGTAGTCGTCGCCGAAGATCCTGGGCGCCTCGTCGCGCGTCAGCCGGTCGAAGACCATCGGGACGATGTTGAAGACGCCGGTGTCGGCCAGTTCCGGCGCGGCGGCGCCCGCCACGTTGAAATAGCGCAGACATACGGTGGAGATCCCGTGCGCCCGGCCCGCCGCCCGCACCAGCCACTCGCCCGCGAGCTTGGTCTCGCCGTACGGGTTCACCGGCGCGCAGGGCGTGTCCTCCGTGATGAGGCCCACACCCGGGTCGCCGTACACCGCCGCCGACGACGAGAACACGAAGCGCTCGATCCCGGCCCCGGCGGCCGCCTCCAGGAGGGTCGCCAGACCGCCGACGTTCTCCCGGTAGTACCGCGTCGGCTGCGCGACGGACTCGGCGACCTGCTTGCGCGCCGCGAGATGCACCACACCCGTCACACCGTGCTCGGCGAACACCCGTTTCAGCAGGTCACCGTCGAGCGAGGAGCCCTCGACGAGCGGTACGTCCGCCGGGAGCCGCGCGGGGACCCCGGCCGAGAGGTCGTCCAGGGCGAGGACGCGCTCCCCGGCCTCGCTCATGGCCCTGGCCACGTGGGCCCCGATGTAGCCGGCCCCGCCGGTGATCAGCCAAGTCATGGTCGCCCACCCTATGCGGACCCGGCCGGGCCCTGCCCGATGTCCTCGATGTCCGGTCTGGGGGCACGGTTTGTGGGGCGGGCCCCGGATCCACGATGATGATCGCGGCAAAGGCCTGTGCGAACCACGTCGATCCATCTGCCGAACAGGCGGTGAACGCGGCCCTCCCGGCATCCGATAGCCTCTGCCGACATGCCGCCCGGGAGCTTTCCGGCGCGGGCGCCCCCACCATGTACAGCACTGGCGCGGACGCGTCGGTACCCAGGGAGTGAATTCGGTTGTCGACCGCCATCCTCACCGGTCAGCCGGTCCCCGGATCGTCGATCGAGGGCGATCTGCGGTCCCTCGGCTTCGACGTGCGGGTCGCGGCCGACGCCGCCGAGGCCGAGACCCTGCTGGCCGGGGTGCCGGGCGAGGAGCGCGTGGCCCTGGTCGACGCCCGGTTCGTGGGGCACGTGCACGCGCTGCGCCTCGGGCTCACCGACCCCCGCTTCCCGCTCGCCGCGATCCCCGGCGCCGTCACGGCCCAGCCGGCCGGCCGCCAGGCCCTGACCCGGGCGATGGCCCGTGAGCACTCCGCGGGCGGCGGCACCACCCTGGTCGACAGCCTCGCCGACCGCATCGTCACCGCCCTGGACACCGACGGCACAGAGGTGCACCGCCCCGAACTGGGCAGCCTCGTCGCCGCCGTACCCGCCGACCCCCAGGCCCGCAACGAGGCACGGCAGGCGGTGGCGGACGTCGACGACGAGGCCGTACGCCTGAAGTCGGCCGTGAAGTCCCGCGACGGCTTCTTCACCACCTACTGCATCAGCCCGTACTCCCGGTACATCGCCCGCTGGTGCGCCCGCCGCGGCCTGACCCCGAACCAGGTCACCACCGCCTCGCTGCTCACCGCCCTCATAGCGGCGGCCTGCGCGGCCACCGGCGCCCGCGGCGGCTTCGTCGCGGCCGGCGTCCTGCTGATCGCCTCCTTCGTGCTGGACTGCACCGACGGCCAGCTCGCCCGCTACTCCCTGCAGTACTCCACGCTCGGCGCCTGGCTCGACGCCACCTTCGACCGGGCCAAGGAGTACGCCTACTACGCCGGTCTCGCCCTGGGAGCGGCCCGCGGCGGCGACGACGTCTGGGCACTCGCCCTCGGCGCCATGGTCCTGCAGACCTGCCGGCACGTCGTGGACTTCTCCTTCAACGAGGCCAACCACGACGCCACCGCCAACACCAGCCCCACCGCCGCCCTCTCGGACAAGCTCGACAGCGTCGGCTGGACGGTCTGGGTACGCCGCATGATCGTCCTGCCCATCGGCGAGCGCTGGGCGATGATCGCCGTGCTCACCGCGGCCACCACACCCCGCATCACCTTCTACGCGCTGCTCATCGGCTGCGCCTTCGCGGCGACGTACACGACGGCGGGCCGGGTGCTGCGGTCACTGACGCGCAGGGCCCAGCGGACCGACCGGGCGGCCGGGGCGCTCGCCGACCTCGCGGACAGCGGCCCGCTCGCCCAAGGCGTGGCGCAGGCCCTCAAGAAGCCCGCCCGCGGGCTGCCGGGCTTCGCGACCCCCGCACTCGCCCTCCTCGGCGGTCTCGCCGTGGTGCTCACGGCCGCGCTGACCGGCTTCGGCGGACCCTGGCCGATCGCCGCCGCACTCGCCTACGCCCTCACCTCCGGCCTCGCCGTCGCCCGCCCCCTCAAGGGCCCCCTCGACTGGCTCGTCCCCCCGATCTTCCGCGCCGCCGAATACGGCACCGTCCTCGTCCTGGCGGCGAAAGCCGACGTGAACGGAGCCCTTCCCGCGGCCTTCGGGCTGGTGGCCGCGGTCGCCTACCATCACTACGACACGGTGTACCGCATCCGCGGCAACGCCGGAGCGCCCCCGTCCTGGCTGGTGCGTTCCATCGGGGGGCACGAAGGACGGACGCTGCTCGTCACCGTCCTCGCCGCGCTGCTCACCGCCTCGCAGTTCACGGTCGCGCTCACGGTCCTCGCCGTGGCCGTGGCCCTGGTGGTGCTCGTCGAGAGCATCCGCTTCTGGGTGTCCGCTGGGGCGCCCGCCGTACACGATGAAGGAGAACCCGCATGATCGGCCTCGTGCTGGCGGCCGGCGCCGGACGGCGTCTGCGCCCCTACACCGACAGCCTTCCCAAGGCGCTGGTGCCGGTGGGGACCGCGGGCATAGAGGGCGAACCGACGGTCCTGGACCTGACCCTCGGCAACTTCGCCGAGATCGGTCTGACCGAGGTCGCGGTCATCGTCGGCTACCGCAAGGAAGCCGTGTACGAGCGCAGGGAAGCGCTGGAGAAGAAGTACGGACTCAAGCTCACCCTCATCGACAACGACAAGGCCGAGGAGTGGAACAACGCCTACTCCCTGTGGTGTGGCCGTGACGCCCTCAAGGACGGTGTGATCCTCGCCAACGGCGACACCGTCCACCCGGTCTCCGTCGAGAAGACGCTGCTCGCCGCCCGCGGCGACGGCAAGAAGATCATCCTCGCCCTGGACACCGTGAAGGACCTGGCCGACGAGGAGATGAAGGTCGTCGTCGACCCCGCCAAGGGCATGACGAAGATCACCAAGCTGATGGACCCCGCCGAGGCCACCGGCGAGTACATCGGCGTCACCCTCATCGAGGGCGAAGCGGCCGCCGAACTGGCCGACGCGCTCAAGACCGTGTGGGAGACCGACCCGCAGCAGTTCTACGAGCACGGCTACCAGGAGCTGGTCAACCGCGGCTTCCGTATCGACGTGGCGCCGATCGGCGACGTCAAGTGGGTGGAGATCGACAACCACGACGATCTCGCCCGTGGACGGGAGATCGCATGCCAGTACTGACCCGGCTCATCCCCTCGCCGCTGGTCGTGGACATCCGCCCGGGGGCCCTCGACGACCTGGCGTGCGTCCTCGCCGACGAGCGCATCTCGCACTCCGGCCGCCTCGCCGTCGCCGTCAGCGGCGGCTCCGGCGCCAGGCTGCGCGAGCGCATCTCGCCGAGCATGCCCGGCGCCACCTGGTACGAGGTGGGCGGCGGCACCCTCGACGACGCGGTCCGGCTGGCGAGCGACATAAAGGCCGGCCACTTCGACGCGGTCGTCGGCCTCGGCGGCGGCAAGATCATCGACTGCGCCAAGTTCGCCGCGGCCCGCGTCGGCCTGCCCCTGGTCGCCGTGCCCACGAACCTCGCGCACGACGGTCTGTGCTCGCCGGTCGCCACCCTCGACAACGACGCGGGCCGCGGTTCCTACGGCGTGCCGAACCCGATCGCGGTCGTCATCGACCTGGACGTCATCCGTGAGGCCCCGGTCCGCTTCGTGCGCGCCGGCATCGGCGACGCCGTCTCCAACATCTCGGCGATCGCCGACTGGGAGCTCGCGGCCCGCGTCAAGGGCGAGCGGATCGACGGACTCGCCGCGGCCATGGCCCGCCAGGCCGGCGAGGCCGTGCTGCGGCACCCGGGCGGCATCGGGGACAACGACTTCCTCCAGGTGCTCGCCGAGGCGCTGGTCCTCAGCGGCATCGCGATGTCGGTGTCGGGCGACTCGCGGCCGTCCTCCGGGGCGTGCCACGAGATCAACCACGCCTTCGACCTGCTCTACCCCCAGCGGGCCGCCGCCCACGGCGAGCAGTGCGGTCTCGGCGCGGCCTTCGCGATGTGGCTGCGCGGGGCGCACGAACAGTCGGCGTACATGGCCGAGGTGCTGCGCCGGCACGGGCTGCCCGTGCTGCCCGACGAGATCGGCTTCACGACGGACGAGTTCGTCAAGGCCGTCGAGTTCGCCCCTGAGACCCGGCCCGGCCGCTACACCATCCTCGAACACCTCGACCTGAACACCGAACAGATCAAGGACACCTACACCGACTATGTCAAGGCCATCGGTAGCTGAACTACGCCCCGTCGTTCACCCCGCGGGGGTGAAGGACCGGCGCAGCGGTGAGCACTGGATGGGACGCCTCTACATGCGTGAGGTGTCCCTGCGGGTCGACCGTTACCTGGTCAACACCCGGGTCACGCCCAACCAGCTCACCTACCTGATGACCGTCTTCGGTGTACTCGCGGCCCCGGCACTCCTCGTGCCGGGGATCCCGGGCGCCGTGCTCGGCGTGGTGTGCGTCCAGATGTACCTCCTGCTGGACTGCGTCGACGGCGAGATCGCGCGCTGGAAGAAGCAGTACTCGCTGGACGGCGTGTACCTGGACCGCGTCGGCGCCTACCTCACGGACGCCGCGGTGCTCACCGGCTTCGGCCTGCGCGCCGCCGACCTGTGGGGCAGCGGCCGGATCGACTGGCTGTGGGCCTTCCTCGGCACCCTGGCCGCGCTCGGCGCCATCCTGATCAAGGCCGAGACCGACCTCGTCGGCGTCGCCCGGCACCAGTCCGGAAAGCCGCCGGTCCAGGAGGCCGCCGCCGAGATCCGCTCCTCCGGCATGGCGCTGGCCCGCAGGGCCGCCGCCGCGCTCAAGTTCCACCGCCTGATCCTCGGCATCGAGGCGTCCCTGCTGATCCTCGTCCTGGCCATCGCCGACCAGGTCCGCGGCGACCTGTTCTTCTCCCGGCTCGGCGTGGCCGTGCTGGCCGGCATCGCGCTGGTGCAGACCCTGCTGCACCTGGTGTCGATCCTCGCTTCGAGCAGGCTGAAGTGAGCGGTATGAAGGTCGGCGCCGTCATCATCACCATGGGCAACCGCCCCGACGAGCTGCGCGCCCTGCTCGACTCGGTCGCGGGGCAGGACGGCGACCCGGTCGAGGTGGTCGTCGTCGGCAACGGCTCGCCCGTCCCCGACGTCCCCGAGGGCGTCCGCACGATCGAACTGCCCGAGAACCTCGGCATCCCCGGCGGCCGCAACGTCGGCATCGAGGCCTTCGGCCCGGCCGGCCGGGACGTCGACATCCTGCTGTTCCTCGACGACGACGGCCTGCTCGCCGGCCACGACACCGCCGAGCTGTGCCGCAAGGCCTTCGAGTCCGACCCGAAGCTCGGCATCATCAGCTTCCGCATAGCCGACCCGGACACCGGCGCCACCCAGCGCCGCCACGTCCCCCGGCTGCGCGCCGCCGACCCGATGCGCTCCTCCCGGGTCACCACCTTCCTCGGCGGCGCCAACGCCGTGCGCACCCGGGTCTTCGCCGATGTCGGCGGCCTCCCGGACGCGTTCTTCTACGCCCACGAGGAAACCGACCTCGCCTGGCGGGCCCTCGACGCGGGCTGGATGATCGACTACCGGTCCGACATGGTGCTGTACCACCCGACGACCGCCCCCTCACGGCACGCGGTCTACCACCGTATGGTCGCCCGCAACCGCGTCTGGCTCGCCCGGCGCAACCTCCCCGCGCCGCTCGTCCCCGTCTACCTCGGCGTGTGGCTGCTGCTCACCCTGGTACGCCGCCCCTCCCGCTCCGCCCTGCGGGCCTGGTTCGGCGGGTTCCGCGAGGGCTGGACCACCTCGTGCGGGCCACGCCGTCCCATGAAGTGGCGTACGGTGTGGCGGCTGACCCGGCTGGGCCGGCCCCCCGTCATCTGACAAGCTCGTATCCGGGAGTATCCGGGACCACCCGAGAGCACCCGGGCCGTACCCTGGCCCCCGGCTCATGCAGGCCCGGACAGGCCGCGCATCTCGAAGACGAAAGTTTCCACTAGTGAGTGAGACAACGCACGACGCCACGGTCGCGGTCAACGCGCCCGCGGCGCCCGACGAGGGACTCACGGCGAGGGAGCTCGCCGCCAAGTACGGGCTGAGCGTGAGCGGCGCCCGGCCGTCCCTCATCGAGTACGTCCGTCAGCTCTGGGACCGGCGGCACTTCATCCTCGCCTTCTCCCGCGCGAAGCTGACCGCCCAGTACAGCCAGGCCAAGCTCGGCCAGCTGTGGCAGGTGGCCACACCGCTGCTGAACGCGGCCGTGTACTTCTTCATCTTCGGCCTGCTCCTGGAGGCCGACCGGGGTCTGCCCCGCGAGGTGTACATCCCGTTCCTGGTCACCGGCGTGTTCGTGTTCACCTTCACGCAGAGCTCGGTGATGGCGGGCGTGCGCGCGATCTCCGGCAATCTCGGCCTGGTCCGCGCCCTGCACTTCCCGCGCGCCTCGCTGCCGATCTCCTTCGCGCTCCAGCAGCTCCAGCAGCTGCTGTTCTCGATGATCGTGCTGTTCGCCGTCGCGATCGGCTTCGGTCATTACCCGGACCTGTCCTGGGTGCTGATCGTGCCGGTGCTCGTCCTCCAGTTCTGCTTCAACACCGGCCTCGCGCTGATCATGGCCCGGGCGGGCGCCAAGACCCCGGACCTCGCGCAGCTGATGCCGTTCGTGATGCGGACGTGGATGTACGGGTCCGGGGTGATGTTCTCCATCCCGATCTTCCTCCAGGACAAGCCGGACTGGATCGCGAACGTCCTCCAGTGGAACCCGGCCGCGATCTACATGGACCTGATGCGTTTCGCCCTCATCGACGAGTACGACCAGAGGTACCTGCCGGACCACGTCTGGGCGGCCGCGGGCGGCTGGGCCGTGCTGTTCGCCCTGGGCGGCTTCGTGTACTTCTGGAAGGCGGAGGAGAGGTACGGCCGTGGCTGAGCCGAAGCAGGACGAGCGGATCCCCACCGTCATCGCGGACGACCTGCACATCGTCTACAGGGTCAACGGCGCCAAGAGCGGCAAGGGCAGCGCCACCGCCGCCCTCAGCCGCATCCTCAAGCGTGGCGAGGAGCGCGGCGTACGCAAGGTGCACGCCGTACGAGGCGTCTCCTTCGTCGCCTACCGCGGCGAGGCCATCGGTCTGATCGGCTCCAACGGCTCCGGCAAGTCGACGCTGCTGCGCGCCATCGCCGGTCTGCTCCCCGCCGAGCAGGGCAAGGTCTACACCGACGGCCAGCCCTCGCTGCTCGGGGTCAACGCGGCTCTCATGAACGACCTCACCGGCGAGCGGAACGTCATATTGGGCGGGCTCGCCATGGGCATGTCCCGGGAGGAGATCAAGGAGCGCTACCAGGACATCGTCGACTTCTCCGGCATCAACGAGAAGGGCGACTTCATCACCCTGCCCATGCGCACCTACTCCTCCGGCATGGCGGCCCGGCTCCGCTTCTCCATCGCCGCGGCCAAGGACCACGACGTCCTGATGATCGACGAGGCCCTGGCCACCGGTGACCGCAAGTTCCAGAAGCGCTCCGAGGACCGCATCCGGGAGCTGCGCAAGGAAGCCGGCACGGTGTTTCTGGTCAGCCACAACAACAAGTCCATCCGCGACACCTGCAACCGCGTCCTGTGGCTGGAACGCGGCGAGCTGCGCATGGACGGCCCGACCGACGAGGTGCTCAAGGAGTACGAGAAGTTCACCGGCAAGTAGTCCGGCCAGGCCAGGGCCCCGCCGGAACTGTTCCGGTGGGGCCCCGCGTATGCAAAAGAAGCGTCAACTCCGGCACTTCTTAGGAATCTTGGGGCCAATCGGTGTGTTCTCGTGATGCGCGGGACACCCTGGCGATCCTCGATGCGCTGTACAACGTAAGCTGTACCGGTCCCGAAACGCGGCAATCAGGGCGATAATGCGCGACATCGTTCGTCGCACCGCCGTGCGGACGGCTGGGCGGCGTGTCCGAAATAGTGTGTATTGGGTCGGCAGTGTAGAACGGGAGATGTGACGGCGATGGCTACGGAAACTCCCCAGCTCCACGCAGCACGTGCCGTCCTCGCGCCGGGCAGCCGGCGGTGACGGGAACCGGCACGGCGCGCGCCCTCGACCCGGAGCGGGGCACGCTCGACAAGGCCGCGGGCGAGAACTTCCCGGTGGCCCCGTTCTTCCTGCCCCGGGCCTGGCGCACCGACCTCATGGCCGTCTACGGCTTCGCCCGCCTCGTCGACGACATCGGCGACGGCGACCTGGCCCCCGGCGGCGCCGACGCCCGGCTGCTCGGCGTGTCGCCGCAGCAGGCGCAGGACCGGCTGGTCCTGCTGGACGCCTTCGAAGCCGACCTGCGCAGGGTCTTCGGCGCCACCCCGCGTCACCCCCTGCTGCGCCGCCTCCAGCCGACCGTGCGCCGCCGCTGCCTGACCCCCGAGCCGTTCCTCGCCCTGATCGCCGCCAACCGCCAGGACCAGCTGGTCGGCCGGTACGAGACCTACGACGACCTCCTCGCCTACTGCGAGCTCTCCGCCAACCCCGTCGGCCGTCTCGTCCTCGCCGTCACCGGTACCTCGACGCCCGAGCGGATCCGCCGCTCCGACATGATCTGTACGGCCCTCCAGATCGTCGAGCACCTCCAGGACGTGGCCGAGGACCTCGGCCGCGACCGCATCTACCTGCCCGCCGCCGACATGAAGCGCTTTCACGTCGAAGAGGCGGACCTCGCCACGAAATCCGCGGGAGCGTCGGTCCGTGCGCTGATTGCGTACGAAACGCAAAGGGCCCGGGATCTCCTGAATGAAGGCGCCCCCCTGGTGGGTAGCGTCCACGGCAGGCTGAAGCTGCTGCTCGCAGGGTTCGTGGCGGGAGGAAGGGCGGCCGTCCGTGCGATCGCCGCCGCCGATTACGACGTACTTCCCGGCCCGCCCAAGCCCGGCAAGGTCCGGTTGCTGCGTGAGGTGGGCGTGACTCTGCGAGGAGAGGGGTGATCCGGACCGTGGAGTCGGAACCGCACGCGTCCCCACCGGTACTCGCCGCCTACAGCTACTGCGAGGCCGTCACCGGGCGGCAGGCCCGTAACTTCGCCTACGGCATCCGGCTGCTGCCGACGCCCCAGCGCCGTGCGATGTCGGCGCTGTACGCGTTCTCGCGGCGGGTCGACGACATCGGTGACGGTGCGCTCGCCGACGAGGTCAAGGTGGCCAGGCTGGAGGAGACCCGGGCGCTGCTCACCCGGATCCGCGAGGACGAGGTGGCCGAGGACGACACCGACCCGGTCGCCGTCGCCCTCTCGCACGCCGCCGGGCACTTCCCGATCCCGCTCGGCGGCCTGGACGAGCTCATCGACGGCGTCCTGATGGACGTACGCGGCGAGACGTACGAGACCTGGGACGACCTCAAGGTGTACTGCCGCTGTGTGGCGGGGGCCATCGGGCGGCTCTCCCTCGGTGTGTTCGGCACGGAACCAGGGGCACGCGGCGTCGACCGCGCGCCGGAGTATGCCGACACACTCGGCCTCGCGCTCCAGCTCACCAACATCCTGAGAGACGTACGCGAGGACGCCGTGGGCGGGCGCACCTATCTGCCCGCCGACGACCTCGCCAAATTCGGCTGCTCGGCAGGCTTCTTCGGGCCACGGCCACCGGAGGGCTCAGACTTCGCGGGCCTCGTGCACTTCGAAGTGCGACGGGCCCGCGCTCTTTTCGCCGAGGGCTACCGGCTGCTCCCCATGCTCGACCGGCGCAGCGGCGCGTGTGTCGCCGCCATGGCCGGCATCTACCGCCGCCTCCTCGACCGCATCGAGCGCGACCCGGAGGCCGTGCTGCGCGGCCGCGTTTCCCTGCCCGGCCGGGAGAAGGCCTACGTCGCCGTGCGCGGCCTGTCGGGCCTGGACACCCGCCACGTGACCCGACGGACCGTCAGGAGGCGCGCGTGACGAGGGAACCGGTCCAGCACGACGCCACCACCCCCCGCGCCGCGGGTGCGGGCCCCCGCTGCCCGGCAGCGGCGCGGGATGCCGGGCCGGGCGGTCGCACCCGTGTGACCCCGGCGGCCGAGCGCGGGCACGGCACCCCACCCGGCCACACCGCCGGAGACAAGTGGCGGGCAACCCTCCGTTGTGGGCCCGCGTCCCTGACGGAGACGGTCGGTCGCCGATCATTCGAGCAGGACGGCCGCCGCCGCGCAGGGGAGGGGGCACGATGACCCAAGGCACGGGACCCCGGGGACCGGTCGCCGGCCGGCGGCACACCGTCGTGGTGGGCGGCGGGCTCGCCGGCATCACCGCCGCGCTCGCGCTCGCCGACGCCGGCGTGCGCGTCACCCTGCTGGAGGGCAGGCCGAGACTCGGCGGCCTGGCCTTCTCCTTCCAGCGCGGCGAGCTGACCGTCGACAACGGACAGCATGTCTACCTGCGCTGCTGCACCGCCTACCGCTGGTTCCTCGACCGCATCGAGGGCGCGGCAATGGCCCCGCTCCAGGACCGGCTCGACGTGCCCGTCCTGGACGCCGCGCGGCCCGCGGGGCGGCGGCTCGGCAGGCTGCGCCGCGACGCCCTTCCCGTCCCCCTGCACCTGGGCCGCAGCCTCGCCACGTATCCGCACCTGTCGCTCGCCGACCGCGCCAAGGTCGGCCGGGCCGCACTCGCGCTCAAGGGGCTCGACCTCGCCGATCCGGCCCTGGACACGCAGGACTTCGGCAGCTGGCTGGCCGCGCACGGCCAGTCGGAACGTGCCATCGAGGCCCTGTGGGACCTGGTCGGGGTCGCCACCCTCAACGCCGTCGCGGGCGACGCCTCCCTGGGGCTCGCCGCCATGGTGTTCAAGACCGGCCTGCTGTCCGACCCGGGCGCGGCCGACATCGGCTGGGCGCGGGTCCCGCTCGGCGACCTGCACGACCGGCTGGCCCGCAAGGCGCTCGACTCCGCCGGCGTCCGCACCGAGGTCCGTACCCGCGTCACCTCCGTCTCCGAGAACGGGAACGGGGGGTGGAGCGTCCGGGTGCCCGGCGAGACGCTCCAGGCCGACGCCGTCGTGCTCGCCGTACCGCAGCGCGAGGCGCACGACCTGCTGCCCGCCGGCGCCCTCGACGCGCCGGAGCGGCTCCTGCAGATCGGCACCGCGCCGATCCTCAACATCCATGTCGTCTACGACCGCAAGGTGCTCGCCCGGCCGTTCTTCGCCGCCCTCGGCACCCCGGTGCAGTGGGTCTTCGACCGGACCGAGGCGTCCGGACTGCGCGAGGGGCAGTACCTCGCGCTGTCGCAGTCGGTGGCCCAGGACGAGATCGACGAACCCGTGGCCGTGCTGCGCGAGAGGTACCTGCCCGAGCTGGAGCGGCTGCTGCCGCCGGCCCGCGGCGCCGCGGTGAAGGACTTCTTCGTCACCCGGGAGCGCACCGCGACGTTCGCTCCCACCCCCGGCGTCGGGCGCCTCAGGCCCGGCGCCCGCACCAAGGCATCCGGCCTGTACCTGGCCGGAGCGTGGACCGCCACCGGGTGGCCCGCGACCATGGAGAGTGCGGTCCGCAGTGGAGTCGGCGCGGCGGACGCCGTGCTCGGCGCCCTGGGCCGGCCCCGCCCACAGCACCTCTTCGCGTTCGAGGAGGCGGCGTGATGCTCGCACAGGACAGCGCGGCAGGCGGCCCCCGCACCCCCGGTACCGCAACAAGAGGAGAGACTGTGCCCACTGTGCCCCCGGCCTCGAAGACTGCCGAGGCGGTGGACGTGACCGCGCTCCTGGAGCGCGGCCGGACCCTGGCCACTCCGGTACTGCGGGCGGCCATCGACCGCCTGGCACCTCCCATGGACACTGTTGCCGCCTACCACTTCGGCTGGATCGACGCCCAGGGCAGGCCCGCGGACGGGGACGGCGGCAAGGCCGTACGCCCCGCCCTCGCGGTGCTGTCCGCCGAGGTCATGTCCGCCGCCCCCGAGACCGGCATCCCCGGCGCCGTAGCCGTGGAGCTGGTCCACAACTTCTCCCTCCTCCACGACGACCTGATGGACGGCGACGAACAGCGCCGCCACCGCGACACGGTCTGGAAGGTGCACGGCCCCGCCCAGGCCATCCTCGTCGGCGACGCCCTGTTCGCCCTCGCGGGCGAGGTGCTCCTCGAACTCGGCACCGTCGAGGCCGGCCGCGCCACCCGCCGCCTGACCACCGCCACCCGTGCCCTGATCGACGGTCAGGCCCAGGACATCTCCTACGAGCACCGCGACCGCGTCACCGTCGAGGAGTGCCTGGAGATGGAGGGCAACAAGACCGGCGCCCTGCTCGCCTGCGCCAGCTCCATCGGCGCCGTCCTCGGCGGCGCCGACGACCGCACCGCCGACACGCTGGAGAAGTACGGCTACCACCTGGGCCTCGCCTTCCAGGCCGTCGACGACCTCCTCGGCATCTGGGGCGACCCGGACTCCACCGGCAAGCAGACCTGGAGCGACCTGCGCCAGCGCAAGAAGTCCCTGCCGGTCGTCGCCGCGCTCGCGGCCGGCGGCCCCGCCTCCGAGCGGCTCGGCGAGATCCTCGCCGCCGACGCCAAGGCCAGCGACTTCGAGAACTTCTCCGAGGAGGAGTTCGCGGCCCGCGCCGCCCTCATCGAGGAGGCGGGCGGCCGCGAATGGACCGCCGACGAGGCACGCCGTCAGCACACCATCGCCATCGAAGCCCTCGACGCCGTCGACATGCCCGACCGGGTACGGGAGCAGTTCGCGGCCCTCGCGGACTTCGTCGTCGTACGAAAGAGATGATCACTATCGGTCGAATAGCCCTCGCGTAGTCGCCGGCCGGTGCCGCGAGACACCACGGAGCACCGGCCGACGGCGGACCCACAGCAGCTGCACACCTTGCACCACTGCACGAAGGGGAAGCCATGACAGCGACGACCGACGGAAGCACCGGGGCCCTGCCACCCCGCGCTGCCGCGGCCAGCGACACCGACATCGACACCACCACCCCCGCGGCGGCCGGGGTACCGCAAGCCGCCGCACGCGCCGCGCAACGCGCCACCGACTTCCTGCTCTCCCGCCAGGACCCCCAGGGCTGGTGGAAGGGCGACCTCGAGACCAACGTCACGATGGACGCCGAGGACCTGCTGCTCCGCCAGTTCCTCGGCATCCGCGACGAGAAGACCACCCAGGCCGCCGCGCTCTTCATCCGCGGCGAGCAGCGCGAGGACGGCACCTGGGCCACCTTCTACGGCGGCCCCGGCGAGCTCTCCGCCACCATCGAGGCCTACGTCGCCCTCCGCCTGGCCGGCGACGAGCCCGGCGCCCCGCACATGGCGAAGGCCTCCGCCTGGATCCGCGAGCAGGGCGGCATCGCCGCCGCCCGGGTCTTCACCCGCATCTGGCTGGCCCTGTTCGGCTGGTGGAAGTGGGAGGACCTGCCCGAACTGCCCCCGGAGCTGATCTACTTCCCGAAGTGGATGCCGCTCAACATCTATGACTTCGGCTGCTGGGCGCGGCAGACCATCGTCCCGCTGACGATCGTCTCCGCGAAGCGGCCGGTACGCCCCGCGCCCTTCCCGCTGGACGAGCTGCACACCGATCCGGCCGACCCGAACCCCGCCGAACCCCTTGCCCCCGCGTTCAGTTGGGACGGGGCCTTTCAGCGGATGGACAAGGGCCTGCACGCCCTGCGCAAGGTCGCGCCGCGCCGGCTGCGCAGAGCCGCGATGAACAGCGCCGCCCGCTGGATCATCGAGCGGCAGGAGAACGACGGCTGCTGGGGCGGCATCCAGCCACCGGCCGTGTACTCGATCATCGCCCTGCACCTGCTCGGCTACGACCTCCAGCATCCCGTGATGCGCGAGGGACTCGCCTCGCTGGACCGGTTCGCCGTGTGGCGAGAGGACGGGGCCCGGATGATCGAGGCCTGTCAGTCGCCGGTGTGGGACACCTGCCTGGCCGCGATCGCGCTCGCGGACGCCGGACTGCCCGCCGACCACCCGCAGTTGGTGAAGGCCGCGGACTGGATGCTGGGTGAGGAGATCGTCCGGCCCGGTGACTGGTCGGTGCAGCGGCCCGGACTGCCGCCCGGGGGCTGGGCGTTCGAGTTCCACAACGACAACTACCCCGACATCGACGACACCGCCGAGGTGATCCTCGCGCTGCGCCGGATCGCCCACCACGACCCGGTGCGGGTCGACAAGGCCGTCGGGCGCGGTGTGCGCTGGACGCTCGGCATGCAGTCGAAGAACGGCGCGTGGGGCGCCTTCGACGTCGACAACACCAGCCCGCTCCCGAACCGGCTGCCCTTCTGCGACTTCGGCGAGGTCATCGACCCGCCCTCCGCCGACGTCACCGCACACGTCGTCGAGATGCTCGCGGTGGAGGGCCTCGCCCACGATCCGCGCACCCGGCGCGGCATCGAGTGGCTGCTGGCCGAACAGGAGCCCGACGGCTCCTGGTTCGGGCGCTGGGGCGTCAACTACGTCTACGGCACCGGGTCCGTCGTACCCGCCCTGGTCGCCGCGGGCATCCCCGCCGCGCACCCGGCGATCCGCCGGGCCGTGACCTGGCTGGAGTCGGTCCAGAACGACGACGGCGGCTGGGGCGAGGACCTGCGCTCCTACAAGGACGTCAAGGGGTGGAGCGGCCGGGGCGCCTCGACCGCCTCCCAGACGGCGTGGGCCCTGATGGCCCTGCTCGCGGCGGGGGAGCGGGACGCCAAGGCCGTCGAACGCGGCATCGAGTGGCTCGCCGCCACCCAGCGGGAGGACGGTTCCTGGGACGAGCCGTACTTCACGGGGACGGGCTTCCCGTGGGACTTCTCGATCAACTACCACCTCTACCGGCAGGTGTTCCCGCTCACCGCACTCGGCCGGTATCTGCGAGGGGAGCCCTTCGCGGACCGGCACCAGGGCGGCGGGGCGGCCGGGAAGCCGCTGGCGGCTGCCCAGGGGAGCGGGGCGGCCGGGAAGCCGCTGGCTGCCGCCCACGGCAGCGGAGAGACCGGGAAGCCGCTCGCCGACGCCGAGGGGAGCTGAATGAGCGCACAGCCCGCTCCGGTCCCGCTGCTGATCGCCTGCGCGCTCGGCATCGAGCAGTTCGCCCTGCGCGCGGGCGACCGTGGCGGCGCCGGCGGGCCGGTCACCGTGCTGCGGACCGGCATGGGGCCGGCGGCGGCCGAGCGGTCCGTCACCCGGATGCTCGCCGACCCGGCCCTGCGCGACGCCGCCGTCCTGGCCACCGGCTTCTGCGCGGGGCTCGCACCCGGGATGCACCCCGGTGACCTCGTCGTCGCCGAGGAGACCCGTGATCCTCGCGGCGCGACTGCCTGCGTCGGGACCGACCTGCTGGTCAAGGAGCTGGTCCGGGCGGTGCCCGGGCGGACCGTGCACACCGGGCCGCTCACCGGTTCCGGCCATGTCGTACGCGGTCAGGAGCGGTCCGATCTGCTCGCGACCGGCGCGATCGCGGCCGACATGGAATCGGCGGCCACCCTGCTGAGCGCCGTGCGTGCGGGCGAGCGCCCGGTTGCGGCCGTCCGGGTGGTCGTGGACGCTCCAGAACATGAACTCGTCCGGATCGGCACGGTGCGCGGTGGAATATCAGCTTTCCGTGTTCTTCGTTCGGTCCTTCCCGCTTTCTTCGAATGGCACCGTTCCTTGCTGCTCCCCAGGAGGTGAGCCAGATGGCCATGCCGCTCCGACAGTCCATCAAGGTCGCTACATACTTGGCTGAACAGAAGCTGCGCCGGCGGGACAAGTTCCCGCTCCTCGTCGAGCTGGAGCCGCTGTACGCCTGCAACCTCAAGTGCGAGGGGTGCGGCAAGATCCAGCACCCGGCCGGCGTGCTCAAGCAGCGGATGCCGGTCGCCCAGGCCGTGGGGGCCGTGCTGGAGTCCGGTGCACCCATGGTGTCCATCGCCGGCGGCGAGCCGCTGATGCACCCGCAGATCGACGAGATCGTGCGTCAGCTGGTGGCCAAGCGGAAGTACGTCTTCCTGTGCACCAACGCCCTGCTGCTGCGCAAGAAGATGGACAAGTTCAAGCCCTCCCCCTACTTCGCCTTCGCGGTGCACATCGACGGGCTGCGCGAGCGGCACGACGAGTCGGTGGCCAAGGAGGGCGTCTTCGACGAGGCGGTCGAGGCCATCAAGGAGGCCAAGCGGCAGGGCTTCCGGGTGACCACCAACTCGACCTTCTTCAACACCGACACCCCGCAGACCATCATCGAGGTGCTGAACTTCCTCAACGACGACCTCAAGGTCGACGAGATGATGATCTCGCCCGCCTACGCCTACGAGAAGGCCCCCGACCAGGAGCACTTCCTCGGCGTGGAGCAGACCCGCGAGCTGTTCAAGAAGGCCTTCGCCGGCGGCAACCGGCGGCGCTGGCGGCTCAACCACTCCCCGCTCTTCCTGGACTTCCTGGAGGGCAAGGTCGACTTCCCGTGCACGGCGTGGGCGATCCCGAACTACTCACTGTTCGGCTGGCAGCGCCCGTGCTACCTGATGAGCGACGGCTATGTGCCGACGTACCGGGAGCTGGTCGAGGACACCGACTGGGACAAGTACGGCCGCGGCAAGGACCCGCGCTGCGCCAACTGCATGGCGCACTGCGGCTACGAGCCCACCGCCCTCCTCGCCACCATGGGGTCGCTGAAGGAGTCCTTGCGCGCCATGCGCGAGACGGTCTCCGGAAACCGGGAGTGAGGCCATGACCGCCGTCCCGCTGGGCGTTCCCGAGGTACCGGTCCGGCCGATCGCCGAGCGGCGCCCCTCGCGCCGGATCCAGGTCGGTCCGGTGGCGGTCGGGGGCGGGGCCCCGGTGTCGGTGCAGTCGATGACGACGACCCGTACGTCGGACATCGGCGCCACCTTGCAGCAGATCGCCGAACTCACCGCGTCCGGCTGCCAGATCGTCCGGGTCGCCTGCCCCACGCAGGACGACGCGGACGCGCTCGCGACCATCGCCCGCAAGTCGCAGATCCCGGTGATCGCGGACATCCACTTCCAGCCGAAGTACGTCTTCGCGGCCATCGAGGCGGGCTGCGCGGCGGTCCGCGTCAACCCCGGCAACATCAAGCAGTTCGACGACCGGGTCAAGGAGATCGCGCAGGCCGCCAAGGACCACGGCACCCCCATCCGGATCGGGGTCAACGCCGGGTCGCTGGACCGGCGGCTGCTCCAGAAATACGGCAAGGCGACCCCGGAGGCGCTCGTGGAGAGCGCGCTGTGGGAGGCGTCCCTGTTCGAGGAGCACGACTTCCGGGACATCAAGATCTCCGTCAAGCACAACGACCCGGTCGTGATGATCGAGGCGTACAAGCAGCTCGCCGAGAGCTGCGACTACCCGCTGCACCTCGGCGTCACGGAGGCCGGTCCCGCCTTCCAGGGCACGATCAAGTCGGCGGTCGCCTTCGGCGCGCTGCTGTCGCGGGGCATCGGCGACACCATCCGGGTGTCGCTGTCCGCGCCGCCGGCAGAGGAGGTCAAGGTCGGCATCCAGATCCTTCAGTCCCTGGGGCTGCGGCAGCGCCGGCTGGAGATCGTCTCCTGCCCCTCCTGCGGACGCGCCCAGGTCGACGTCTACAAGCTGGCCGAAGAGGTCACGGCCGGGCTCGACGGCATGGAGGTGCCGCTGCGGGTCGCCGTCATGGGGTGTGTGGTCAACGGCCCCGGCGAGGCGCGGGAGGCCGATCTGGGGGTGGCCTCCGGCAACGGCAAGGGCCAGATCTTCGTCAAGGGCGAGGTCATCAAGACCGTCCCCGAGTCGAAGATCGTCGAGACGCTGATCGAAGAGGCGATGAAGCTCGCCGAGCAGATGGAGCAGGACGGCGTGGGGCCGGGGGAGCCGGCCGTCACCGTGAGCTGAACAGCACGGAATGCGAAGGGGGCCCGAGCGTGACGATTCTGGAGAGCATCCGGGGACCACGCGACCTGAAGGCGCTGTCCGAGCCGGAAATCGGCGAACTGTCCGACGAGATCAGGGAGTTCCTGGTGCACGCGGTCGCGAGGACCGGGGGGCATCTGGGGCCCAACCTGGGGGTGGTGGAGCTCACCGTCGCCCTGCACCGGGTCTTCGAGTCGCCGGTCGACCGCATCCTGTGGGACACCGGCCACCAGAGCTACGTCCACAAACTGCTGACCGGACGCCAGGACTTCTCCAAGCTGCGCGGCAAGGGCGGCCTGTCCGGCTACCCCTCGCGCGAGGAGTCCGAGCACGACGTCATCGAGAACAGCCACGCCTCCACGGCGCTCGGCTGGGCCGACGGGCTCGCCAAGGCCCGCCAGGTGCAGGGGGAGAAGGGCCATGTCGTCGCGGTGATCGGCGACGGCGCCCTGACCGGCGGCATGGCCTGGGAGGCGCTGAACAACATCGCGGCCGCCAAGAACCGCCCGCTGATCATCGTCGTCAACGACAACGAACGCTCCTACGCCCCGACCATCGGCGGCCTCGCCAACCACCTCGCCACCCTGCGCACGACCGACGGCTACGAGCGGGTCCTCGCCTGGGGCAAAGACGTGCTCCAGGCCACGCCCCTGGTCGGCAGCACCCTCTACGAAGCCCTGCACGGCGCGAAGAAGGGCTTCAAGGACGCGTTCGCCCCGCAGGGCCTGTTCGAGGATCTGGGCCTGAAGTACGTGGGCCCGATCGACGGGCACGACATCGGGGCCGTGGAGTCCGCCCTGCGGCGCGCGAAACGATTCCACGGACCGGTCCTCGTCCACTGCCTCACGGAGAAGGGCCGCGGCTACGAACCCGCCCTCGCCCACGAGGAGGACCACTTCCACACCGTCGGCGTCATGGACCCGCTGACCTGTGCGCCGCTCTCCCCGGCGGGCGGCCCCTCGTGGACCTCGGTGTTCGGCGACGAGATCGTCAGGATCGGCGAGGAACGGGACGACATCGTCGCGATAACCGCCGCCATGCTGCATCCGGTCGGCCTGGGCGGGTTCGCCGAGCGGTTCCCGGACCGGGTGTGGGACGTCGGTATCGCCGAGCAGCACGCGGCCGTGTCCGCGGCGGGTCTGGCGACGGGCGGCCTGCACCCGGTCGTCGCCGTCTACGCCACCTTCCTCAACCGCGCCTTCGACCAGCTGCTGATGGACGTGGCCCTGCACCGGTGCGGGGTGACCTTCGTGCTGGACCGGGCCGGTGTCACCGGCGTCGACGGGCCCTCCCACAACGGCATGTGGGACATGTCGATCCTCCAGGTCGTCCCCGGCCTCAGGATCGCCGCGCCGCGGGACGCCGACCAGCTGCGCGCCCAGCTGCGCGAGGCCGTCGCCGTCGACGACGCGCCGACGCTGCTGCGCTTCCCGAAGGAGTCCGTCGGCCCGTCGATCCCGGCCGTGGACCGGGTGGGCGGACTGGACGTGCTGCACCGTGCAACGGAGCCGCAGGTTCTGCTGGTGGCCGTGGGCGTGATGGCGCCCGTCTGTCTCCAGACCGCCGAGCTGCTGGAGGCCCGCGGCATCGGCTGCACCGTCGTCGACCCCCGCTGGGTCAAGCCCGTCGACCCGGCGCTGCCCCCTCTCGCCGCCGGGCACCGCCTGGTCGCCGTCGTCGAGGACAACAGCCGGGCGGCCGGGGTCGGCTCGGCCGTGGCGCTGGCCCTGGGCGACGCCGAAGTCGACGTGCCCGTACGGCGGTTCGGCATCCCGGAGCAGTTCCTCGCGCACGCCAAGCGCGGCGAGGTGCTCGCCGACATCGGCCTGACACCCGTCGAGGTCGCCGGACGGATCAGCGCGAGCCTGACCGTGAAGAAAGAGCTGTCCAAGGAGCCACAGGAATGACCACCGCCGAATCCGCGTCGGAGTCGTCGCGGGCCGGGGAGTTCGATCTCGGCAAGCTGCTGGCCGAGCGCGGAGCCGAGCGCTACGAGCTGCACACCCGGTACCTCAACCACCAGCTCCCGCGCATGCTGCACACCATCGGCTTCGACAAGGTCTACGAGCGCGCCGAGGGCGCCTACTTCTACGACGCGGACGGCAACGACTACCTGGACATGCTCGCCGGGTTCGGGGTGATGGGCCTCGGCCGCCACCACCCCGTCGTGCGCAAGGCGCTGCACGACGTCCTGGACGCCCGGCTCGCCGACCTCACCCGCTTCGACTGCCAGCCGCTCCCCGGCCTGCTCGCCGAGAAGCTGCTCGCGCACAGCCCGCACCTGGACAGGGTGTTCTTCGGCAACAGCGGCACGGAGGCGGTCGAGGGCGCGCTGAAGTTCGCCCGGTACGTCACCGGCAGGCCCAGGATCCTGTACTGCGCGCACGCCTTCCACGGCCTGACCACCGGCTCCCTCTCCGTGAACGGGGAGTCCGGCTTCCGTGACGGCTTCGCCCCGCTGCTGCCCGACACGGCCGTACCGCTCGGCGACCTCGACGCGCTGGAAAGGGAGCTGAGGAAGGGCGACGTCGCCGCCCTGATCGTCGAGCCGATCCAGGGCAAGGGCGTCCTGGAGGCCCCGCCCGGCTATCTCCTGGCCGCCCAGGACCTGCTGCACCGGCACAAGGCGCTGCTCATCGCCGACGAGGTGCAGACGGGCCTCGGCCGCACCGGCGACTTCTACGCCTACCAGCACGAGGAGGGGGTGGAGCCCGACCTGGTGTGCGTGGCCAAGGCGCTCTCCGGCGGCTATGTACCGGTGGGTGCGACGCTCGGCAAGGACTGGATCTTCAAGAAGGTCTACTCGTCGATGGACCGGGTGCTGGTCCACTCGGCGAGCTTCGGATCCAACGCGCAGGCCATGGCGGCGGGCCTGGCGGTGCTGTCGGTGATGGAGAACGAACAGATCGTCGCGGGTGTCCGCGCCACCGGGGAACGGCTCAGATCCCGGCTCGCGGCGCTGACGGACACGTACGAGATGCTCGCCGACGTCCGCGGCCGGGGCCTGATGATCGGCATCGAGTTCGGCCGGCCCAAGTCGCTGAAGCTGCGCAGCCGCTGGGCCATGCTCCAGGCCGCGCGCAAGGGACTGTTCGCGCAGATGGTCGTCGTACCGCTGCTCCAGAAGCACCGGATCCTCACCCAGGTCTCCGGCGACCACATGGAGGTGATCAAGCTGATTCCCCCGCTGATCATCGGCGAGCGGGAGGTGGACCGGTTCGTCGACGCCTTCACAGCCGTGATGGACGACGCGCACGACGGGGGCCTGATGTGGGACTTCGGCAAGACGCTCGTCAAACAGGCGGTGGCGAACCGGTGATTTTTGCCTCTGAGGCAAGAAATTTGCCGGTGGGGCAAGGCTCGGGCTGAATGGAGGCATGAGCTCCTCCGAGACCGAGCGGTCCTCCGGGGCCGCCCCGTCGCCCGACCAGGCAGCGGATGCGCTGCCCGCCGTCGCGCCGCAGCTGCGGTCGCTGCGGCGCCAGGCCTCCTTGACCCTGGAGGGCGCGGCCCGCGCCGCCGGGCTGTCGCCCGCCCACCTGTCCCGCCTGGAGACCGGGCAGCGCCAGCCCTCCCTGCCGATGCTGCTCGCGCTCGCCCGCATCTACGGTACGACCGTCGCCGAGCTGCTCGGCGAGACGCCCGCCGCCCGGGATGCCGTCATCCGCGCCGCCGACATGGAACCGACCGCGGCGGGCGGCTGGACGTACTGGCAGGCCGGCGCGCCCGGGCGCGGGATGCAGGCCCTGCGCGTCCACGTCCCGTACGGCTCCCAGGGCGACATCGTGCGCGTCCACCCCGGCGAGGAGTGGCTTCACGTGCTCCGGGGACGGTTGCGACTGCGCCTCGGCGACACCACGCACCACCTCGCGCCCGGCGACAGCGCCCACTTCGACTCGCTGACCCCGCACCGGATCGCCGCCCAGGACGCGGACGGCGTCGAACTGCTCTTCGTCCACACCCTCTTGCAGAGCCCCACGGCCGCCCTGTGCCTGGGCCCCACCCCGGGAGACATGCCGTGAAGGACATGGAGGAGAAGTTCCCCCGCGCCCTGTGGGTGCGGCTGTTCATCTACCTCGTGGTGGGCCACGTCTTCGCGGCCTTCGTGTATCTGCTGTTCGAGGTCGGGGCCACGTAGCCGCCGGGCCGCCGCCGTACGTCAGTCGAGCAGCCGCTCGCGCAGCCGCTCCCGGCTCTCCGGGGCGAACCCGAGCCCCTTCTCCAGATACGCGTCGACGGCGCCCCAGGTCTCCTCGATGGTGTCGAAGGCCGCCGTCAGGTACTCGGCGCGCGCGTCGAACAGGGGGCTGAGCAGCTCCATGACCTCGGGGGAGTAGGCCGAGGCGGCGGAGCTGCTGCGGTGCACCTTGTAACGGCGGTGCTTGGCGTTGGACTTCAGGTAGTCGTCGACGATCGCCTCGCGCTCGACACCCAGGGCGAGCAGCGTCACCGCGATGGACAGACCCGCGCGGTCCTTGCCCGCCGCGCAGTGCATCAGGGCGGGGACGCTGTCCTCCGCGAGCGCGTGCAGCACCCGGGAGTGCTCGGCCGTGCGGTTCCTGATGATCGTGCGGTACGAGGCGATCATCCGGTCCGCGCCCTTGCCGTCCGAGAGGATCGCGCGCAGCTGGTCCAGTTCGCCGTCGCGCACCATCTTCCAGAACTCGGCGCCGTCGGCCGGGTCGCTCAGCGGCAGGTTCACATTGCGCACGCCCGGCAGCTCGACGTCCGGCCCTTCGAGCTTCTGGTCGGCCGCGTTGCGGAAGTCGAAGATCGTGTGCAGGCCCAGGGTGGTCAGGAAGGTGGCGTCCTCCCCGGTCGCGTGCGCCAGGTGGCCGCTGCGGAACAGCACTCCTTGCCGCACCCGCCGTCCGTCCACGGTCGGCAGTCCGCCCACATCGCGGAAGTTGCGCACTCCGGCCAGCTCGGGCTCGGTCGACGGGACCTGCTGCGTCACGAGGGCTCCTCCCCTTCGGCGCCGCCGGCGCGGCTCGTCGACGGGCACCACTCGACGATACGACATGCCCTGCCTGGGGCAATGAGTTGTCCACAGGCGTTGCCGGGAACCCCCGCGGCCCTTGATGATGTCGGAGCCTGGTCGCACCTGGTCGGGCTTGTTCGAATCTGTGAGGGCTTGATGCTGGACATTTCCGAAGACGGTCGTACGTGGGTGCTCTCCGGGCCGGCCAGCAGCTACGCCGTCCATGTCACCGACCGCGACGAACTGCTGCACCTGCACTGGGGCGCCCGGATCGGCCTCGCCGACGCCGAGGCCCTCGCCGTCCGGCCGCTGCCGGACTACTGGCCCTTCGAGTCACCGCTCGACGGACGCGAGGAGTATCCCGTCGAGGGCGGCCCCCGTTTCGTCCGCCCCGCCCTGTCCGTACGCACCGCCGAGCGGCGCGGCACGGAGTGGACCTACGAGGGTCATGACGCCGAGGACGACGAACTGCGGCTGCGCTTTCGCGACGGCGACCTGGCCATCACGCTGCACTACCGGATGCGCTCCGCCACGGATGTCGTCGAGCGCTGGGTGACCCTCGACAACCACGGACCCGCCGTCGAGGTGCTGCGCGCCGACTCCGCCACCTGGACCCTGCCCGACCGCGACACCTGGCGGCTTTCCCAGCTGCACGGCCGCTGGGGCGCCGAGTCCCGGCTGGAGCGCTCCGCCCTCACCCACGGCGAGAAGGTCATCGGCAGCCGCCGCGGCCACACCGGTCACCAGCACCTGCCGTGGATCGCGCTCGACACCGACGCGACCGAGGAGCACGGCGAGGTCTACGGATGCGCCCTGGGCTGGTCCGGGTCCTGGCGGATCGCCGTGGCCCAGCTCCCGGACGCGCGCGTGCAGATCACCGGCGGGTCCGGCTACGACGACTCGGGCCTGCTGATGCTGGGCACGGGGGAGTCGTACACGACCCCCGTCTTCGCCGGGCTCTGGAGCGACGGCGGCCACGGCGGGGCCAGCCGCGCCTGGCACGCCTACCAGCGGACATACGTGATCCCGAGCGCGGACCAGGACCGGCCGGTGCTCTTCAACTCCTGGGAGGCCACCGAGTTCGACATCTCCGAGGAGCAGCAGCGGGCGCTCGCCGAGCGGGCCGCCGCCATGGGCGTCGAGCTGTTCGTGGTCGACGACGGCTGGTTCGGGACGCGCACCAGCGACCGGGCCGGGCTCGGCGACTGGACCCCCAACCCCGACCGCTTCCCGGGCGGCCTCAAGCCGCTCGCCGAGCACGTGCACGGCCTCGGCATGCAGTTCGGGATCTGGGTCGAGCCGGAGATGGTCAACCCGGACAGCGACCTGTACCGCGCGCACCCCGACTGGGTGCAGTACCAACCGGGACGAAAGCGGACGGAATTCCGCAATCAGCTCGTACTCAATCTCGCCCGCGAGGACGTCCAGGAGTACCTCTGGGAGCAGCTCGACGGGCTCTTGTCCAGCGCGCCGATCGACTACGTCAAGTGGGACTTCAACCGCTGCTTCACCGACGCCGGCTGGCCGGACGACCCGTACCCGCAACGGCTGTGGGTCGACCACGTGCACGCCCTGTACGGCCTGCTGGACCGGCTGCGGGCCGCCCACCCCCGGGTGGCCTTCGAGTCCTGCTCGGGCGGCGGCGGCCGGATCGACATCGGTGTGCTCGGCCGCACGGACCAGGTGTGGACCTCGGACAACACCGACCCGCTCGACCGGCTCGCCATCCAGCACGGCTTCAGCCAGATCCACCCGGCCCGGGTCATGGCCGCCTGGGTCACCGACAGCCCGAACGCCATGCTCAACCAGCGGGCCAGCTCCCTGCGGTTCCGGTTCGTCAGCGCCATGGCCGGGGTACTCGGGGTCGGCGGCGACCTCACGAAGTGGACGGAGCGGGAACTCGCCGAGGCGCGGGACTGGGTGGAGCTCTACAAGGAGATCAGGCCCGTGGTGCAGCGCGGCGACCTGTACCGGCTGCGCCCGCCGGAGGGCGGCCTGAGCGCCGTGCAGTACGTCCTCGGCGACGAGACCGTCGTCCTGGCCTGGCTCCAGGCGCAGCGCTACGGCGAGCCCGTTCCGGCACTCCGGCTGCGGGGCCTCGATCCCGCGGCGTCGTACGAATGCCTCACAACGGGCGAAGTGCATCGAGGGGGCGTACTGCTCCATCACGGACTGCGGGTCGGCCTGCGCGGGGATCTAAATGCCGCTGTCGTCCGGCTTAAGCGCAAGTAGCCCTTCTGTCCGAATAGGCAGTGCTTCAGTTGTTTAGGCGTAACGTGCCCCGACTGTAAAGGGGATGAGGTCGGGGTGCGTGAGCATCGTCATATTCGTGACGATGTGTTGTTGCCATGTGCACGTAATTCTGGCGCGATTCAGGGGTATTGCGGGATGCGGGAGATCGGTAATCCACGCTCCGTGACGGAAAAAGTGCCGACGCGTCAAGAAAAACGCCGTCACGGGGAACCGCACGCTTGTCCCTTTGCGTCCTGGTCGCTTACGTTCCACACCCATCCGGACGGACGCCTAATCCTGCCGCCGCCCGGAGCCCCACACACTGACCCGACGTACGGCAGGAGCGGGGGACCCACAGGTAAGACGCCTGTTCCGGTTCCCGGAACGGCTTGGGGTTAAGCCGCGCCTCGGCGTGGCCGGACATCTCCAGTCCGCACCCGACAGCTCACCTCGCAGGCGACGGAGAGGAATTCGCCATGCCCGCGAAGGGTAAGCACCGCCGCCCGAAGTCCCAGCGTTTCACCCGCTCCATCGTCGTCGCCGGAACCGGTGGGGCCGCTCTCGCCCTTCCGCTCATGGGGGCCGCCGGCGCCCACGCCGCCACTCCGAAGTCGACTCCGGAAAGAGTCGTCCAGTCCGCTCCGGCCGCCGAGAAGAAGGCCGCCGAAAAGGCCACGGGCGCCCGCTCGTACACCGTGCGGGCCGGTGACTGTCTCGCGAAGATCGCCGACGAGCAGAATGTCGACGGCGGCTGGAAGAAGCTCTACGCGGACAATCGTGACGCCGTCGGTGACGACCCGTCGCTGATCCACCCGGGGCTGAAGCTGGCGATCGGCAAGAAGGCGGCGGCGAGTGCGCCCAAGCCCGCTGCCCCGTCGAAGCCCTCGGCTTCCCAGTCCTCGGCTTCGAAGTCCTCCGCCTCCGAGTCGCCCTCGAAGCCGGCTGCCGCGAAGCCGGCCGCCGCGACCTCCAGCGGCTTCACCCTCCCGGTGGAGGGCGCCACCATCGGTACCCCGTACCACATGGCCGGCAGCATGTGGTCCAGCGGATACCACACCGGTGTGGACTTCGTCGTTCCGACCGGCACCTCGCTCAAGGCCGTCGGCGCGGGCACGGTCGTCTCCGCCGGCTGGGGCGGGGCGTACGGCAACCAGGTCGTCATCAAGCTGAACGACGGTTTCTACGCGCAGTACGCCCACCTGTCCTCGCTCTCCGTCTCGGCCGGCCAGACCGTGAGCGAAGGACAGCAGATCGGCCTGTCCGGTGCCACCGGCAACGTGACCGGACCGCACCTGCACTTCGAGATCCGCACCACGCCGGACTACGGCTCGGACGTGGACCCGGTCGCCTACCTGCGCTCGCACGGCGTCTCCGTCGGCTGACCGACCGCGTCACCGCCCGCCTGACACGCGACCGAAGGCCGGACCCCGATCCCCGGGTCCGGCCTTCGGTGTGTGCGCCTTGCGAGTGTGCGCGCCATACGGGTGTGCTCCCGTTTCGATCGCTCCAAGGGATCGACAGCGGGCGGCAGTTGGGACACAGTGATCCCGTCCGGAGCGCAAGCGCTTTCTAGAGCCTTCCAGGCGGATCCCCGAGGAGACGTGTCCCGTGCCGACCACTCGTAGAGCGTTCGCGGCCATGGCCGCCGGAGCCGCCCTGACGGCGTTCGGCCCGACGGCGAACGCGAACGCCGCGGCCCGTCATCGCCGCCTCATCGCCCACGACGACTTCTGCCACGGCCTCGACCAGTGGGCGACCGAACTCCAGGACGGTGGCACCGTCACCGCCTCTCGCGGCGTTCTGGAGATCGACGTGCCGAGCGGGGCGACGGTGTGGTTCAGGCAGCGGCTCGAAGGCCCGTACGTCCTGGAGTACACCGCCACGCCGGTCTCCGAGGGCGGGGTCAACGACCGGGTCTCCGACCTCAACAACTTCTGGAACGCGACCGATGTCCGCTCCCCGGGCGATCTCTTCGCGACGACGCGTGGTGGGGCGCTGGAGGAGTACGACCACCTGACGACGTACTACGCCGGTTACGGGGCCAACTACAACACCACGACGCGGCTGCGACGCTATGTCGGGCAGCCCGGTGTCCGGCCCCTGATCTACGACTACACCGAGCCGCTGCTGGTGCCGGGTGAGCCGAACCGGGTGCGGATCGTCTCCGACGGTTCGGCGGTGCGGTGGTGGAACAACGGGCGGCTCGTGTTCGACTACAGGGATCCGGAGCCGTACACGGCAGGGCACTTCGGCTTCCGGACCGTGTGGAGTCACTTCCGGATCACGGGCTTCCGGGTGTGGCGACAGAGGCCCCAACATCCCTGACGGGCGACCTATTCCGGAGTTGGTGAACACTTTAGGAGTGGCTTATCTCACCGCCCGTCAACCCTTTCCTACGGTCGCGTAAGTCACATTCGAAGGTGAATCATGAGCTGCTGTGGCAGACGATTCGAAGAGTGACAGCAGAGCAGTGATCGGGTCGTACGTGGCGGTGGGGGACAGCTTCACCGAGGGTGTCGGTGATCCCGGCCCCGACGGGGCGTTCGTCGGCTGGGCCGACCGGTTCGCCGTCCTGCTCGCCGACCGCCGGCCCGAAGGCGACTTCCAGTACACCAACCTCGCCGTGCGCGGGAAGCTCCTCGACCAGATCGTGGCGGACCAGGTTCCGCGGGCCGTCGGCATGGCCCCCGACCTCGTCTCGTTCTGCGCCGGGGGCAACGACATCCTCCGGCCGGGTACCGACCCGGACGAGGTGGCCGAGCGCTTCGAGCGGGCCCTGGTGCGGCTCACCGCCGTGGCCGGCACGGTGATGGTGACGACCGGGTTCGACACGCGTGGGGTGCCCGTGCTCAAGCACCTGCGCGGCAAGATCGCGACGTACAACGGGCATGTCCGGGCCATCGCCGACCGGTACGGCTGCCCGGTGCTCGACCTGTGGTCCCTGCGCAGTGTCCAGGACCGCAGGGCCTGGGACGCCGACCGGCTGCACCTGTCGCCCGAGGGGCACACGCGGGTGGCGCTCCGCGCGGGGCAGGTGCTCGGGCTGGAGGTTCCGGCGGACCCGGAGCAGCCGTGGCCGCCGCTGCCGGCTCGGGGGCCTCTTGAGGTCCGGCGGGACGATGTGCACTGGGCGCGGGAGTTTCTGGTGCCGTGGATCGGGCGGCGGCTGCGTGGGGAGTCGTCGGGGGACCATGTGACGGCGAAAGGGGCGCTGTCGCCGGAGGACATCCGGATGCGGATCGCCGCGGTGGCGTAGCGCCTGCGCCTGACACCGGGTGGTGGGTCGGGGCCGTGACGGGGGGCGGGTGGCACGATCGGCGTTTCGGACAGAGGGAAAGCGACGTTGCGTTCACAGGCGCGGTAACAACTGCGGCAAGCGGCCCTTGTGGTGAGGTTGGGTTCAGTGCAATGATCCTTTCCGGTCCGTTGCAAGGAGTTCACGATGCCGGGAGGCAGGCTCAGCCTGCAGGAGCGTCAGCAGATCGCTCGGGGGATGAGTGACGGCCTCGCCTACGCGGAGATCGCCAGGCGCCTCGGGCGGCCGACCTCGACGATCACGCGCGAGGTGATGCGCAACGGCGGCCCGACCGCCTACCGTGCCGACCTGGCCCACCGCGCCACCGAACGCCGGACCCACCGGCGCAGGCAGGCCGCTCCCCGGGGAGCGCGGGCGCCCTCGCCGGCCCACGGGCGTGACGTCGAGGCCGTGCGCGAGTACGAGGAGATGTTCACCACCCTCCTCATGCGGCAGGGCCTGCCCAGGATGATGTCCCGGGTGCTGACCTGCCTCTACACCACCGACGCGGGCAGTCTCACCGCGGCAGAGCTCGTGCGGCACCTTCAGGTCAGCCCGGCCTCCGTGTCCAAAGCGGTCGCGTTCCTGGAGAGTCAGGGGCTCATCCGCCGGGAGCGCGGTGAGGGCCGCCGCGAGCGTTACGCCGTCGACGACGACGTCTTCTACCAGTCGATGATCGCCAGCGCCCGGTCCAGCGTCCAACTGGCCGCGGCCGCACGGCAGGGCGTCGGCGTCCTCGGTTCCGGCACCCCGGCCGCCACCCGCCTGGAGAATATCGCCCGCTTCGTCGACTTCGTCGCCGAGAGTCTCATCCGTGCCGCGGAGCAGGCCCGTGAGGTGCTCCACAGCAAACCCGAGACGAGCTCAGGCGGCACCGTGGGATAGACGGCCCGGTCAGGGCCGGGTCAAGGCCGCCGGTTCCAGGCCGAGTTCGCGGGCCAGTGCTTCCTCGGCCCACTCCTGGGCCCGTGCCCGGGGCACCGCGCCCGGGTAGGACGTCAGCTGGACGGCGAGGCCGTCGAGGAGGGCGGTGAGTCTCAGGGCCGTGCCGTGCGGGTCGGGGCAGTGGAACTCGCCGGCCGCCATGCCCTCAGTGATGACCTCGGCGAGGGCCGCCTTCCACTGCCTGTCGAGGTCCTGGGTGACCTCCCGCAACGCGGGCTCGCGCAGGGCCGCCGCCCAGCCCTCGATCCACAGCCGCCAGCCCTTGGCCTGGCCGGTCGGGGCGTACCACCGTACGGCCGACCGCAGCCGGCGCACTGCCGACGTACGGCGGCCGAGCAGCCTGCGCAGATGCGCGAGGTCCGCCTCGGCCGCGTGCCGGAACGCGGCGGCGACCAGCTTCTCCTTCGTCGAGAAGTGGTAGAGCACCAGCGCGTTGCTCACACCGAGCGCCGAGGCCACGTCGGCGATCCTGACCGCCGCCACACCCCGTGCCTCGATCTGCTCGACGGCGGCCCGCAGCAGCTCCCCGCGCCGTTCCGCCACGCTCAACCGGACTCTCGTCACGCCGTCACCCTACACACGCGCATCACCGTCCTGACCGGTGCGTTCGGGGGCCGGGCCGGTCCCGCCGGCTGTCAGCGGTAGCAGCCGAACCGTTCCGCCAGGACCGGCAGCCGGTCCGCCACGAGCGCGTGGGCGGCGGCCCGCGGCGTCGTGCCGTCGGCCCGGGCGCGGGCCAGCATCCGCTCGACCAGGGACCGCATCGAGCGGCGTGTGTGCGCGAACGCCTCCTCGGCGTCGGCGCCGATGTCCCCGAACAGCGTCCACCACCACCAGGCGTTCGTCCCGGAGTTGACCACGACGTCGGGCAGCACGGTCACCCCCCGCGCGGCGAGCGGCGGCTCCGCCTCCGGCCGTACGGGCATGTTGGCCGCCTCGACGATCCAGCGGGCGGTGATCCGCTCCTGGTTCCCGGCGTCGACCGCGTACGAGACGGCCGCGGGCACCAGGACCTCCGCGTCGGCCGACAGCCAGGCGTCGCCCGGCAGTTCGCGGTCGCCGGGGCGCAGCGCCGAACGGTCCACGGTGCCGTGGGAGTCCCGCGCGGCGAGCAGTGCCTCGACATCGAGTCCCGCCGGGTTGGCGATCGTGCCCTTGATGTCGGCGACGGCCACGACCGTGAGCCCCGAGCGCGCGAGGAAGCGCGCGGTGGCCCCGCCCATGGTGCCCAGCCCCTGGAGGGCGACTCGCGTCCCCGCGTGGGGCACCCCGGCGTGGTCCAGCGCCGTGAGGGCCGCCTCGGCGACACCGCAGCCGCCGGCCAGCTCGTCCAGGCCGATGCCGTCCACCTCGACGGCGAAGGCGTCCCGGAGCCGCCGCCGGGCCTCGGCCTCGTCGTCCAGCAGCGGGTAGACGGCCTGGACGGAGGAGACCAGCCCCGCCTCGGCCACGGCCCGGTCCACCAGGTCCTGGGTGAGGCCGAGGTCCTCGCCGGTCGTCCAGACGCTCTCGATGTACGGCCGCATGGCGCGCAGGTACCGCACCAGCAGCGGGTAGGCCTCCGGGTCGCGCGGGTCGCAGTCGATGCCGCCCTTGGCGCCGCCGAGCGGGATGTAACGGCCGGCGGGGTCGTAGTGGAGGGCCTCCTTCATGGTCATGCCGCGGGCCAGGCCGGTGACCTCGTCCAGCGTGCAGCCCGCGCGCATCCGCAGACCGCCGCTGGCGACACCGCGCACCAGCCGGTCGACGACCAGGAAGCCCTGGCGGCCGGTGAGATGGTCGGTCCAGGTGAGGGACAGCAGGGGGCTGGCCATACGGGCTCCTTCGCCGTGATACTGAATCATTGTTCAGTATCACGGTCGCGGGACCCCTGGGCCCGGGTGTTTCCGCAAGGGCCGACCATAATGGAAAGCCTGACCGACTCCACCTGGAGGTACCGTGGCCGGTTTCCGTTCCCTGAGCTCCGGGCTCCGCGCGCTCCGGCCCGGGGCGTTCGGCGCGGATCCCAGCGGTGAGCGCATGGCGCGCATCCGCAGATCGCCGCACTTCAAGGACGGGGTCTTCCAGAACCCCGGAGGTCCCGCGCGGACCCGGCCCTCGGGCTCCACCGTCGACTTCGCCAAGGTCTTCTTCGACAAGGAGGCCCGGCCCCGCCGTGCCCCGAAGGGCACCGTGCCGGTGCACGCCACCACCCTCGCCGACCTCGCCCGGCCCCCGGCCACCGGACTGCGCCTGACCTGGATGGGGCACTCCAGCGTGCTCGCCGAGATCGACGGCCGGCGCGTGCTGTTCGACCCCGTGTGGGGCGAGCGCTGCTCCCCGTTCCCGTTCGCCGGGCCGAAGCGGCTGCACCCGGTGCCCCTGCCGCTGGCCGCGCTCGGCCCGGTCGACGTCGTGGTCATCTCGCACGACCACTACGACCACCTGGACATGCCCACCATCAAGGCTCTGGCCGGCACGGACACGCAGTTCGCGGTGCCGCTCGGCGTCGGGGCGCACCTGGAGCACTGGGGCGTGTCCGCGGGCCGGCTGCGCGAACTGGACTGGCACGAGGCGACGAAGATCGACGGCCTCACCCTGACCGCCACTCCGGCCCGGCACTTCTGCGGCCGGGGCCTGCGCAACACCCAGCACACCCTGTGGGCCTCCTGGGTCGTCGCCGGCGAGGAGCACCGGGTCTTCCACAGCGGTGACACCGGCTACTTCGACGGCTTCAAGGAGATCGGTGCCGCACACGGGCCGTTCGACGCCACGATGATCCAGCTCGGCGCGTACTCCGAGTTCTGGCCGGACATCCACATGACGCCCCCGGAGGGGATCCAGGCTCAGCTCGACCTCCAGGGAGGCACGCCGCACGGGGTGCTGCTGCCGATCCACTGGGGCACGTTCAACCTCGCCACCCATGCCTGGGCCGAGCCGGGGGAGTGGACGAAGGACCTGGCCGAGGAGGCGGGACAGGACGTGGCGTTCCCCCGGCCGGGCGAGCCCTTCGAGCCGGCCGGGAAGGTCCCCGGGGAGCCTTGGTGGCGGGCGGTGTCCGCGCCCCTTGTCCATCCGTGGCGCCTCGGCACGCGGGCGGCCGTCACGCCGGCCGCTCCGGGCGATCTCGACCTCGCGGGCGAGAAGTGATCCGGTGGTGCCGTGGCGGGGTGCCCGCTGTGGTCGGGCGGGTCATTCCTCGACCGGCGGCAGCCCCGCCGACCGCAGCGCCCTGTTGAGCGGGCCCAGGTCGTAGATCCCCGTCAGGTCGTCCGACGCGAGCAGGTGGAGCCGGGCGGCGTGCCGGGCTTGGGCGCGCAGGGTCGTGGGCAGCGGGTCGTTCGTGAAGGTGACACCCTGCCAGGCGGCGTCGAGCACGGCGGCCGGAAGCGCCTTGCCCGTCAGGCGTTTGAGGTGGGCGCCGGCCGCGGTCCTGGCTTCCCGGGGATGGGCGGCGATCCAGGTGTTGGCGGCGACGGATGCCCGTACGACCGCGTCGACCACGTCGCGGTGTTCCGCCAGGAACGTGGGTGAGACGATGACGTTCGTCGTGACGAAACGGCGACCCGGCCAGAGGTCCGCCTCGTCCAGCAGCACGCGTGCGCCCTGCGCGACCAGGAGCGAGGCGGTCGGCTCGGGCACCCAGGCGCCGTCCAGGGAGCCCGAGCGGTAGGCGTCTACCGTGACACGGTTGTCGCTGCGGACCAGTGAGACGTCGCCCCGGCCGCTCGCCGGGTCGATCTTCCACCCACGGCTCGCCGCCCAGTGCAGGAAGGCCACGTCCTGGGTGTTGCCCACTTGCGGCGTGGCGATCCGTTTGCCCTTCACCTCGTTGAGGGAGTGGATGCGGTCGGGGTTCACCACGAGCCGCACGCCGCCGGAGGCGGAGCCCGCCACGATCCGCAGCGCGTCCCCGCCCGACCGCAGAAATCCGTTGATCGCGGGCGACGGGCCGGTCCAGGCGATGTCGACGGAACCGGCGTTGAGGGCCTCGATGGCGGTCGGGCCGGAGCCGAAGGTGCGGGGGGCGACGGCGGTTCCCTTCAGCTCCCGGGCGAAGAAGCCGCGTTCGAGGCCGACGAGCGCAGTGGCGTGGGTGATGTTGGGCAGGTAGCCGATGCGCACGGTGTCGACGGAGAGCTTGGGGCCACGGGCGGGTGCACCGGCCGCGCCTGCCGCGATCGGCCGGTTCTTTCCGTAGCCGCATCCCGCCAGCAGGCTCAGCGCGACGGTGAGCGCCACCGCTGCGACCAGTCGGGGCAGGGGCGGTAACGGTAACGGAGCAGAGCGCATGGCGGGGTCCTAGAGGTCAGGGGTGGAGACCGGAGCGTACTCACCCGCCAAACGTGCGCTCAAGAGGAACTCCTCGCCGGCACGGCTGGTCCTCGACAACTCGGCTTCGTCAAGGGTGAGTCGGGCGTTCTGACAAATCAGCCGGATTGATGTGCGTCCACGGGGGCGTCTCGGACAATCGGATGGCGCTCGCAAAAGTGCAGCGTGCACCCTTCTTCGCCGCTCGGAATGTCCTCTTCCTCTTCTTTGCTGCCGCTAAGAAAAAGTAAACGTTATGAGTGGCGCGGGCATGCGGGGGGTGTCCTGAAGCCGGAGGTGAGGCAATGTTCCGTTCGCCCCGCTTTCGTCATAAGGAGCGCTTATCTGTGCCGTCAGGGTGGTGCGGACGTCGAGGGCGGAACTTTCTTGGCTGAAAGGCGCTCTGGACGGATGAGGTGGGAGTTTCTTTGGTTGACATTGATGTCAAGACGTTGCAACGATTTGATCAACATTAGAGTCAGAGTTGTCAGCTGAGTGCCAAAAGGTATCGGCCGACAAGTGAGGGGATGACTGTGCAGCAACAGGTTCCGGATGTCAGCGGTATGCGGGCGGAAAGAGTCGTCGTTGTCTCGCTGATGAAATCCGGCACCCATCTCGTGCAGGAACTGATGCTGGCTCTCGGCTACAAGATCTACGGTCAGTCCAGGATTCCGCAGGAAATCCGGCCCGTGCTGGCCGACGCGACCCGTGACCGGGTCGTGCGCATGGTGCACGGCGACCAGGCGGCCGACACCCTCAAGGCGCAGGGCGAAGAGGCCTTCCGGGCCGGCTCCGACCAGGCATGGGAGGCGCTCGGCTGGGCCTGGCAGCAGCGCCTCGGGATGCCTCTCGTCAACCGTTACGGCGCACAGCTCACTCATACCGACGCCGTCGACCAGGCCCTGCGACGCACCTCGGGCACACCTTTCTCCGCGACGCCGGAGAACACCTGCTGGATCATTCCGGAACTCGACATCAAGAGGGTCGACGGGAAATTCATCGAAGAATGGACCCGGACCGGTGAGCCGCGGATCCTCTTCATGTACCGCGACCCCCGCGACATGGTCCTGTCGATGGTGAACTTCCTGCTCGGTAAGACCGTCCAGGGATTCGGCAACTTCAGCGAGTTTCAGGTTTTCAACAACATTCTGGCGGCCAAGGGCTCCTTGGAGGAGCGTCTTCTTTACGCACTGTCGGATCCGGCCTTCCCGGGCAGCGGTGATCACGAGCGGATGCTCTGGCTCCTCAACCATCCCAAGGTCTGCAACATCTCGTTCGAGGAAATGGTGGGGCCCCAGGGCGGTGGCTCGGCCGAGGCCCAGCTCGACGCCGTACGGCGCGTGATCGAGTTCGTCGATGCCGACGCGGACCCCGAGAAGACCGCTGACGGGATCTTCCGCAGGGACTCGTTCTCCTTCTTCAAGGGCCAGATCGGCAGCTGGCGGGAGGCGTTCACGCCCCGGGTCGGGCAACTGGCGCAGGAGCGCCTGGCCAAGGCCCTTGAGCTGTACGGCTACCAGGCCTGAACCCTCCCCCAGAACCCTCGCCCCAGAACCCTCCCCCTGGGCCCTCGCCCGCAGGCTCTCGTTTCCTCGCACGCCGAACCAAGGAGTTCCGAAGCCGCATGACAAAGGTCACCAGCCGGCCGCGCACCCTCGTGCTCGTGATGAGACGTGGGCTCAGTACGTCGCCGGACCACGTCCAGACCATGCTCGACCTGGACATACGGACCCACCTCCTCACCGTCGACACGGAGCCCTGGGCGAACGATCCCCGCTTCGCCTCCGTGCGCCGGCTCCCGCACGATTCCGACCAGCGCGACTTCGTGAAGGCCGCCGTCGAGACCGCCCGGGAACGTGGTGCCTCGGCCGTCGTCACCTTCATCGAGCCGGACATCGAGATCGTCGAGGAGGCCAACGCAGAGCTCGGGCTCGACTGGGCGATCCCGGAGAGCGCCCGCATCTGCCGCGACAAGCACCGCCAGCGGATGTTCCTGGCCGAGCACGACATCCCGTCGGTCTGGTTCCACCCGGTCACCGACATCGAGTCGGCCGTCGAGGCGGCCACCGCCCACGGGCTGCCGCTCATGGTCAAGCCGACCCGGGCCGCCGCCAGCGACTGCGTCGAACTCGTCGGCGACGTGGACCGGTTGCGGGCCTCCCTCAAGGTGATCCAGGGCTACATCGAGAGCGGCCGCAACTTCTACTTCTCCGGCGCCCCGGAGTCCTGGGCGGTCCTGGAGGAGTACCTGCCGGGCGAGGAGATCACCCTCGACGGCGTCGTACTCGACGGGCAGTTCATCCTCGGCGGCGTCCACAACAAGAAGCACTCGACCGGCCCGCACTTCGAAGAAGACCTGTACACGCTGCCGTTCAAGACCCCGGAGCGCGAGGACGAGGTCGCCGGCATCGCCGCGGGCATCACCCGTGCGCTCGGTGTGCGGCACGGCCTGTTCAACGCCGAGATGCGCCAGGACGCACAAGGGCGGTACCGGGTCGTCGAGTTCTCGATCCGCGTCTCCGGCGGCCATGTCTACCGGCACATCAAGGACGTGTACGCCATCGACTTCGTGCGCATGTTCCTGCGCGCGGCGTGCGGCGAGAGCGTCGAGGACATCCTCGCCCAGGAGAACCAGAAGCAGCCGCCCCGGATGACGGTGTGCGCCAAGGTCGTCTACCGCAACGGCCGTGTCGTGCGCAACAGCGTGGGCGAGGCCATGCACTCGCCGTACTTCCGCACGTACTTCCCCGTGGCCAAGCCCGGCACGGACGTCGTCTCCGGTGAGAAGGGCTTCGACTTCACCGGCCTGCTGTCCGTGTGGCACCCCTGGCAGCCCGGTCAGGACCCGGCCGTCGTCCACGACGTGGCGCGCGCCCTCGCCGAGAAACTCGACGTGGAAGTGGTCGACGCCGGCGAGGAGCAAGGGCTGACGGCCCCGTGAGGACGACGCGCCGCGGCAGACGGTGCCGGGCCATCGGCGGCGCCATGACGGTGGCCCTCCTCACCGCGTCCTGCGGTGGGCAGGGCGCCGAGAAGGCGGCGTCGCCACTGGTCAAGAACGTCTCGCTGGTGAAGTCCGGGACGTTCGTGGTGTGCACCAACGTGCCCTATGAGCCCTTCTCCTTCACCCGGAACGGCAAGGTCGTCGGCTTCGACATCGCGCTCATGGACAAGGTGGCCCAGCGACTCGGGGTGAAGCAGGAGATCGTCGACATCGACTTCGACCCGATCCGCAGCGGCGCGGCCCTCAACTCCGGCAGGTGCGACGTCGCGGCAGCCGGCATCACGATCACGGCGGAGCGCAGGAAGAACGTGGCCTTCTCGGACTCGTACTTCGACGAGGCGCTCAGCCTGATGAGCCCCGCGGGCAAGCCGGTGGCCACGCTCGACGAGGCCAGGGCCGGCAAACTGCGCGTCGGCGTGCTGACCGGCACCACGAGCATGAAGGCCGCGGTGGACGAGGGCATCGAGCCGCAGGAGTACAAGGACTCCGGCAAGCAGCTCACCGCCCTGAGGTCGGGGAGCGTCGACGTCATCGTGCAGGACCTCCCCGTGGTCACCAGCTGGCTCAAGAAGCCCGAACTCGCCGGGAAGTTCACCGCCGGACAGCCCATCAGCACCGGAGCGCACTACGGCTTCGTGGTGAAGAAGAAGGGCAGCGAGGGCCTGCTCAAGGTGATCAACGACGTGATCGCGGACGCGAAGCAGGACGGCAGCTACGCCCGGCTCCACCAGAAGTGGCTCGGCGTCCCACCCGAACCCAGCACGACGTCCTGAGGGAGCCATGGCCAAGACGTCCGCAGCTCCCCTGAACCTCGGTCCCGTTCCCCCGCCTCCCGCGACGGCCGGTTCCAGTCCGCGCCGCCGCAAGCGCATCAGTCTGACCGTGCAGTACGCGGTGTTCGTCATCGTCGTCGCCGCCGTGGCGCTCCAGGTCGACTGGGCCGCCGTCCAGGAGCACTTCCTGGACCTGGGCGTCGCCCGCGAGACCTTCCCCGACCTGCTCACGGTGGCGCTGCGCAACACCGTCCTGTACACACTCGGCGGCTACGTCCTGGGCTTCCTGCTCGGGCTCGTACTGGCCCTGATGCGCCTGTCCTCCGTACCGTTGCACCGCTGGACCGCCCTGCTCTACATCGAGATCTTCCGGGGACTTCCGGCGCTGGTGATCTTCCTGGTCATCGGCTTCGGGATCCCGGTCGCCTTCCCCGGATTCGCGCTGCCCGGAGGCATCTACGGGCAGGTGGCGCTGGCACTGGGCCTGGTCGCGGCGGCGTACATGGCCGAGACCTTCCGGGCCGGCATCCAGGCCGTGCCCAAGGGACAGGTGGAGAGCGCCCGTTGCCTGGGCATGTCCCACACCCGGGCCATGTTCTCGATCGTGGTCCCGCAGGCCCTGCGCATCGTCGTGCCGCCGCTGACCAACGAGCTCGTCCTGCTCTTCAAGGACTCCTCGCTGGCCTTCGTCCTGGGGGTCACGGCGGCCACCACCGAACTCGCCAAGTTCGGCTCCGATGTGGCCGCCGACCAGGCCGACTCGACCCCGCTCGTGGTGGCCGGCCTCGGCTACCTCCTCATCACCGTCCCGCTCGGGATCCTGGTGCGCCGGCTGGAGAGCCGCCGCTCCGAAAGGGGCTGACGCATGGTCACGGCTCAACCCGCCGTCGAAGTGGCGGGACTGCACAAGTCGTACGGGGGGCTCGACGTCCTCAAGGGGGTCGACCTGAGCGTCGCGGCGGGCGAGGTCGTGTGCGTCATCGGCCCCTCCGGGTCCGGCAAGTCCACGCTGCTGCGCTGCGTGAACATGCTCGAGGAGCCCACCTCGGGCGTCGTCCTGGTCGACGGGGTCCGCCTCAACCACCCCGACACCGACCTGGACGCCGCCCGGCGGCGCATGGGCATGGTCTTCCAGATGTTCAACCTGTTCCCTCACCTGACGGTGCTGGGCAACGTGACCATCGCCCAGCGACGCGTACTGAAGAGGGACCGCGCCGAGGCGGAGCGCGTGGCGCGTGACTGCCTGGCCCGCGTCGGCGTCGAGGACAAGGCCGACGCCTACCCGGCGCAGTTGTCGGGCGGGCAGCAGCAACGCGTCGCCATAGCCCGCGCCTTGGCGATGAACCCCAGCGTGATGCTCTTCGACGAGCCGACCTCCGCCCTCGACCCCGAGCTCGTCGGCGAGGTGCTCACCGTCATCCGCGACCTCGGGACGGACGGCATGACGATGCTCGTCGTCACGCACGAGATGGCCTTCGCCCGGGACGTGGCCGACCGGGTCGTCTTCATGGACGCCGGGGTGATCGTCGAGGAGGGCCTGCCGTCGCAGGTCATCGACGATCCCCGCCACGAGCGCACCCGCACCTTCCTCCACCGAGTTCTCGGACCGCAGGGCTCTGTGGGACCGGGCACCACCAGCACGGGGAGAACACATGAGTACCACTGACGCACACGACACGCGTGAGGAGCACGACGACCATGCCTTCGCGCGCGCCTGCGCCGAGGAAGCGGGCGCGCGGCTCATGGAGATCAGAGCCGCGGCCGCGCCGGGCACCGATCCCCGCGAGCTGAGAGCCGCCGGAGACCACGGTGCCCAGTCCGTCCTGGCCGGCCTGCTCAAGCGGCACCGGCCCGACGACGCGGTCCTGTCGGAGGAGGCGGCCGACGACCTCGGCCGGCTGACCGCCCGGCGCGTCTGGATCGTCGATCCGCTCGACGGCACCCGTGAGTTCGCCGCGCCCCCGCGCGAGGACTGGGCCGTGCACGTGGCCCTGTGGGAGGAAGGCGAGCTGAGGGCGGGAGCCGTCGCGCTGCCCGCCCGCGGCACCGTCCTGTGCACCGACGACCCGGTGCCGCCCCGGGCGGCCGTCCGGCGACGGCCCCGGATGCTGGTCAGCCGCACCCGGCCGCCCGCGTTCGTCACACGTCTGGCCGAGGAACTGGGCGCGGACGTCGTACCCCAGGGCTCGGCCGGGGCCAAGACGGCGTCCGTCGTGCTCGGCGAGGCCGATCTGTACGTGCACGCCGGCGGCCAGTACGAGTGGGACTCGGCAGCCCCCGCGGCGGTCGCCGCCCACCACGGCTGCACCGTTCTCCGGCTCGACGGCAGCGTGCCGCGCTACAACCGGGCCGATCCGACGCTGCCCGACCTGGCCGTCTGCGCACCTGAACTGCACGAGCCGTTCCGCGCGGCGTTCGCCCGGGTCTGCCCCGACTGGCCGGCCGTCGAGGCGGGCGCGGGCGTATGACGGCCGTCTTACAGCAGGGCTGTACCGTCTGGCTGACCGGGCTGCCGAGCTCCGGCAAGACCACCATCGCCACCGCACTCGCCGAACGGCTGCGCGGCGACGGACACCGCGTCGAGGTGCTCGACGGCGACGTGATCCGCTCGTTCCTCTCGGCCGGCCTCGGCTTCAGCCGCGAGGACCGCGACACGAACGTCCAGCGCATCGGGCTGGTCGCCGAGATCCTCGCCCGGAACCGGATCATCGCGCTGGTGCCGGTGATCGCCCCGTACCGGGCCAGCCGCGACGCCGTGCGCAAGCGCCACGAACAGAGCGGGACCCCCTATCTGGAGGTCCACGTCGCCACGCCCGTGGAGGTGTGCGCGAAACGCGATGTGAAGGGGCTGTACGCCAGGCAGGCCGCGGGCGAACTGACCGGTCTGACAGGTGTGGACGACCCCTACGAGGTGCCCGAGTCCCCGGACCTGCGCATCGAGACCCAGAACCAGACCGTGCGGGAGTCCGCCGTGATGCTCCACGCTTTGCTGATCGTGAGGGGGTTGTTGTGACGCGGGCGACCGCAGCACAGTCACACACGCAGGTGACGCGGTGCTGGAGCCACCTGGACTCGCTGGAGTCGGAGGCGGTGCACATCTTCCGCGAGGTGGCGGGCGAGCTGGAGAACCCGGTGCTGCTGTTCTCCGGCGGCAAGGATTCCATCGTCATGCTGCACCTGGCGCTGAAGGCGTTCGCCCCGGCACCGGTCCCGTTCCCGCTGCTGCACGTCGACACCGGGCACAACTTCCCGGAGGTGCTGGCCTACCGGGACCGGACGGTGGCCCGGTACGGGCTGCGGCTGCTCGTGGCCGACGTGCAGGACTACATCGACCGCGGAGTCCTGCGCGAACGCCCGGACGGCACCCGCAACCCGCTCCAGACCCTTCCGCTGACCGAGGCCATCCGCCGGCACGGCTTCGACGCGGTGTTCGGCGGCGCTCGCCGGGACGAGGAGAAGGCGCGTGCCAAGGAACGGGTGTTCTCCCTGCGGGACGAGTTCTCGCAGTGGGATCCGCGCCGCCAGCGCCCGGAGCTGTGGCAGCTCTACAACGGCCGCCACGCCCCCGGCGAGCACGTGCGGGTCTTCCCGCTGTCCAACTGGACCGAGCTGGACGTGTGGCAGTACGTCCAGCGCGAGCGGATCGAGCTGCCGGAGATCTACTTCGCCCACGAACGGGAGGTGTTCCGGCGCTCCGGGATGTGGCTGACGGCAGGGGAGTGGGGCGGACCCGCCGCGTCGGAAGCGGTCGAGAAGCGCCTGGTCCGCTACCGGACGGTCGGGGACATGTCCTGCACCGGCGCGGTGGACTCGGACGCCGCGACCGTCGAGCAGGTCATCACCGAGATCGCCGCCACCCGGCTGACCGAGCGGGGTGCCACGCGCGCCGACGACAAGCTCTCCGAAGCGGCGATGGAAGACCGCAAGCGCGAAGGGTACTTCTAGACATGGGCAAGACCACCGAGCAGACCACCGAGGGGCCGGCGGGCACCACCACCCTGCTGCGCTTCGCCACCGCGGGTTCCGTCGACGACGGCAAGTCCACTCTGGTCGGACGGCTGCTGTACGACTCCAAGAACGTGCTGGCCGACCAGCTGGAGGCCGTCGAGCAGGCGTCCCGCAACCGCGGCCGGGACACCCCGGACCTCGCGCTGCTGACCGACGGTCTGCGCGCCGAGCGCGAGCAGGGCATCACCATCGACGTGGCGTACCGCTACTTCGCCACCCCGCGGCGCCGGTACATCCTGGCCGACTCCCCGGGCCACGAGCAGTACACCAGGAACATGGTCACCGGCACCTCCACCGCCGAACTGACCCTCGTCCTCGTCGACGCCCGCAAAGGTGTGGTGGAGCAGACCCGCCGCCATGTGGCCATCGCCGCTCTGCTGCGGGTCCCGCACGTGGTGCTCGCGGTGAACAAGATGGACCTCGTCGGATACGAGGAGTCGGTGTTCGCGCGGATCGCGGTCGAGCTGACGGCCTACGCGACCGAGCTGGGCGTTCCGGAGATCACCGCGATCCCGATCTCCGCGCTGGCCGGGGACAACGTCGTCGAGCCGTCCGCGAACATGGACTGGTACGGCGGCCCCACCGTCCTCGAACACCTGGAGAGCGTCCCGGTCAGCCGCGACCCCTCCGGTCACGCGGCGCGCTTCCCGGTGCAGTACGTGATCCGGCCGCAGACCGCCGAGCACCCCGACTACCGCGGATACGCGGGCCAGATCGCCGCCGGCAGCTTCCACGTCGGTGACTCCGTCACCGTGCTGCCCTCCGGCCACATGACGACCATCGCGGCGATCGACGCCCTGGGCGTCCCCGTCCCGAGTGCCTCGGCCCCCGAGTCCGTGACCGTCCTGCTCGCCGACGCCCTCGACGTCTCACGCGGCGACCTGGTCGTGCCGAGCGGGGCAGCCCCCGAACCCACCCGCCGCATCGAGGCGACGGTCTGTCACCTGCACGAACGGCCCCTGGTCCCGGGGGCTCACGTGCTGCTCAAGCACACCACGCGCACCGTCAAGGCGGTCGTCAAGGACCTGCCCTACCGGATCGACACGGCACACGGGCACTCCCGCCGTCCCCGGCCGGAGTCCCTGACGGCCAACGACATCGCGACGGTGGTGCTGCACACCTCGGAGCCGCTCGCCATGGACGGATACGCGCACTCGCGCCGCACCGGATCCTTCCTGCTGATCGACCCGGCCGACGGGGCCACCCTGACGGCGGGCATGGCGGGAGCGGCGTTCACGGACGGCTGCGAGACAGGGCGGTGAGCCGGCCGGTGTACGACAGCCCGCGAACGGCAAAGTCCCTCGTGACGGCCGAGGCGCCGCCGGCCCCGCAGGCGGTCCCGGTGCGGGCCTTGGCCGTCCCGCCCGCGCTGGAACTGCGGGGCGTGTCCAAGTCCTTCGGTCACCCGGGCGGCGACCAGCTCGTGCTCGACGACATCAGCCTGACCGTCGCACCCGGCGAGTTCGTGTGTCTCCTGGGCGCCTCCGGCTGCGGCAAGTCCACCCTGCTCGGCCTGGCCGCGGGGATCGACGAGCCCAGCGCGGGGACGGTCTCGGCGGTGGGCCCGCGCCCCGCGCTGATGTTCCAGGACCATGCGCTGTTCCCGTGGCTGACCGCCGGGAAGAACATCGAACTGGCCCTCAGGCTCAGAGGAGTTCCCCGGCGTGAGCGCCGGCCCGAGGCCGAACGCCTGCTGGGGCTCGTCCGGCTGAACGGCGCGTACGGCACACGGGTGCACGAGCTGTCAGGCGGCATGCGCCAGCGCGTCGCGCTCGCCCGCGCCCTGGCGCAGGCGTCCCAAGTGCTCTTGATGGACGAGCCGTTCGCGGCGCTGGACGCGATCACCCGCGACCTGCTGCACGACGAGCTGATCCGGGTCTGGCACGAGTGGAACCAGCCCGCAGGCAGCGCCCGCAGCCTGTCGGTGCTCTTCGTGACCCACAACGTACGGGAGGCGGTCCGGCTCGGCGGGCGGGTGGTGCTGCTGGCCTCCCGGCCCGGCCGCATCGCCCGCCAGTGGCGCATCGACCTGGCGTACCCGAGGCGTCTGGAGGACGAGGCAGTGGCCGAGAAGTCGAAGGAAATCACCGAAGAGTTACGCAAGGAAATCAGCCGTCATGCCGGAAGCTGACATCAGACGCCCCCCGGAGGCGGCCGACCTGGCCGGGCTGAGCACCGGGCTGGACGCCCTGCAGCGCACGACGCACAAGGACGGCGCCAGGCTGGGCAGGGTACTGCTGGGGCGTGTGGCTCCTCCGGCGGTGGCCTGCGTGCTGATCCTGACGGTCTGGGAGCTGGTCCACCTGTCGGGGGTCAAGCCGGACTACGTCCTGCCCGGCCCGCGCGCGGTGTGGGACGCCCTGGTGGAGCAGTGGTACCTGGGCACCACGCTGGGCGTGATCGGGCAGAGCGTCTCCCACGGAGCCCTCGGCTTCCTCGCGGCGGTCGCGGTCGGCACGCCGCTCGGACTGTTCGTGTGGAGTGTGCGCCCCGTCCGGACCGCGATCGGGCCGATCCTGACGGGTCTGCAGTCCCTGCCCTCGGTGGCCTGGGTCCCGGCCTCGGTCATCTGGTTCGGCCTGACGGACACGGCCATCTACGCGGTCGTGCTGCTGGGTGCCGTACCGTCCGTCGCCAACGGGCTGGTGGCAGGCCTGGACCAGGTGCCGCCGCTGTTCCTGCGGGCCGGGCGGACGCTGGGCGCACAGGGCGTGCGGGCGGTGCGTCACATCCTGCTGCCCGCCGCGCTGCCCGGTTACCTCGCCGGGCTGAAACAGGGCTGGGCGTTCTCCTGGCGGTCCCTGATGGCCGCCGAACTCATCGCGGGGTCACCGGAGATGGGGTACGGGCTGGGCCAGATGCTGGAGAACGGGCGCGTGGCGCAGGACATGCCCGCAGTCCTCGCGACGATCCTGCTGATCCTGTGCGTGGGCATCAGTGTGGACCTCCTCGTCTTCGCACCATTGGAGCGGTACGTGCTGCGTACCCGTGGGCTGCTGGAGCGTGCGCCGTGAACGGTCAGACCGTCTTCGAGGGCGAGGGCATCACCGCCGGCGACCTGCGCTCCCTGCGCTACTTCCTCGCCGTCGCCGACGAGTTGAGCTTCGGCCGGGCCGCGGTGCGTCTGCACATGACGCAGCCGGGGCTCTCCCAGGGCATCAAGGCGCTGGAGCGCCGGCTCGGCATGCCGCTGTTCGAGCGCGACCGGCAGAGTGTCGCGCTGACGGCGGCGGGCCGGGTGCTGGAGCCGAAGGCCCGCCAGCTGCTGGCCCACGCGGAGGAGTTCGATCGCTTCGCCAGTGTGCTGGCCGGCCGGCACAACGGGCGGCTCACCCTCTCCTTCTCCCGCTCGGGCGGCATCGGACTGCCGACCGAACTGACCCGCCGGTTCCGTGAGCAGTACCCCCACATGACCGTCGAGACCGCCACCGGGCACACCCACGCGAACGTGGAGAGGATCCGGATGCGCACGATCGACGTCGGCTTCGTACGGCCGCCGATCGAAGGCGACGACCTCCAGTGCTCCGTCATCGCCTACGACCGGGTGCTCGTCGCCGTCCCGGTCGGCCACCCTCTCGCGGACCGGCCGGGCGTCGCACCGGCGGACCTCGTCGGCGAGCCGCTGGTGTTCTTCCCGCGTGAGCGCAGCGGCCTGTGGGAGTCCATGCTCGGCGCGGTGTACGGACAGGGTGCCGCGCCGGAGATCAGCCGCCTGGAACCCGACGAGGCCCACATGCTGGCGGCCGTGGCGCAGGGCGCGGGCATCACCCTGGTCACCGAGCCGTCGGCGGCGCTGCTGGCCGTGCCGGGCGTGGTGTTCAAGCCCTTCACGGTGCCGGTCGCCGTGCCGATGGCACTGGCCTGGCGCAAGGACAACACCCATGCCGCGCTGCTCACCTTCGTGTCGTTCGTGCACGGTGCCGTCGGCCCGGCCGTGCCTCCTTCCGCCGCGGACACCGTCGTCGCCAGGCAGGACGGACACGGACGGGCGTCGGACGGTTTGACGGTTTCCCGGATCCCGCGCACCCGGGCTATGCGGGAACTGCGGCCCTCCGCGGCCCGGCGGTGAGCGGCGTGCGGATCTCCAGCGTGCAGCACTTGACGCCGCCGCCGGCCTTCAGCAACTCGGACAGGTCGACGCCCAGGGGATGGAAACCGTGCGCGCGCAACTGCTCGATCAGTCCGGTCGCGGCCTGGGCCAGGACCACGTTGTACCCGTCGCTGACCGCGTTGAGGCCGAAGACCGCCGCATCGGCGTCAGAGGCGATCAGCGCGTCGGGGAACAGGTCGCGCAGCACGGCGAGGCTGCCGGGCGAGAACGCGGAGGGGTTGTACATGATCTGGTCGTCGTCGAGCACGGCGAGAGCGGTGTCGAGGTGGTAGTAGCGGGGATCGGTCAGGGTGAGGCTCACGACCGGGCGCTGGAAGAACTCCTGGGCCTTCAAGTGGCCCGCCGGGTCCGAGCGGAAGCCGCTGCCGGCCAGCAGCCAGCGGCCGGTGACGAGGTAGTCGCCCTCACCCTCGTTCACGTGGTCGGACTCGCGCACCTCGGGGAAGCCGCCTGCGCGGAACCACGCGGCGTAGGCCGGCCCTTCGGCGGCGCGCTCCGCGTTGCGGAAGCGGGCGGCCAGCACCCGGCCGTCCACGACGGTGGCCCCGTTCGCGGCGAACACCATGTCCGGCAGACCGGGCAGGGGCTCGATCAGCTCGACGGTGTGTCCGAGCGCCACGTACAGATCGCGCAGTTCCTCCCACTGCGCGACCGCCAGCCGTTGGTCGACCGGTTTGCTCAGGTCCATCCACGGATTGATCGAGTAGGTGACGTCGAAATGGGTCGGCGGACACATGAGATAACGCCGCCTGCGAAACACGCGTGTGTGCTCTTCGCGCATCAAAGACTTCCTCCGGTGTGCCGACGAATTTCCTGTGAGGAGTAATGTGCAGCTTCGCATCGGGGGCTGTCCAATTCCTTCTCCTAATCAGCTCATAACGCGGCTCTATAGCGCGATCGAGTGGCCTGAGACTATTTCAGAAGTCGCTTGACAGGGTGCACGACGTGCTGCAATGGTCATAGTCAAATTTCACATGACAGCGGAGGTACGGGGCGTGGGAAAAGCATCAGCCCTGACGAACAGTAAAGCCGTGTCGGTTTCCGATGCGCGCATCGAAGCGGCCCTCGATGCCGGGGATCCGGATATCGGAACCCTGTGGGAACTGTGCATGCTCTTCGAGTTCGACCGTGAGGAGACGGCCGACGGAATAGCCAAGTGGCTGGGTCCCGCGGAGGGCCTTCGTATTCTCGACTGCGCCTGCGGAAGCGGCTTTCCCGCCCTGGAGCTGATCCGCCGCGGCTACGATGTCACCTGCACCGACGGCAGCGAACTGATGCTGACGCACTTCCGGCGCAACGCCGGCATCGAGGGCCTCGACGTCCGGCCCGAGCGCGTGCTGTGGGAGGACCTCCCGCGCCGGTACGCCGAGGGTTTCGACGTGGTGATGAACCGCGGCGGGGGCAACTACATCTACGCCGGCGCCTGGGACGACGAAGGGCTGGCCGACCAGGCCACGATGGCCGAGGCCATCGGGCAGTGGGTGGCCTGCGTGCGTCCCGGCGGGCGCTTCTACGTCGACATCACGCGTGCGGCGGACCTGGAGCGGCGCGAGGACCAGTCGGTCGTCCACCCCACCCTGCTCATCGGGCAGCACACCGTGGACATCGCCGAGACCATCTCGATCGACCGGTCCACGGGGATCCGCACCTGGTCGAGCCGTCTGACGCTGGACGGTGCCGACTGGGAGTTCCAGCGGCGCTCCCGCTACCTGCGCCACGACCAGCTCGTCGACATCCTCAAGGGCTGCGGCCTCACCGACGTGCGCAAGACGCCCGTCGCGGGCGAGTACTACGACATCTACACCGGAGTGCGTTCCTGACATGAAATTCCGGTCTCTGCACCCCAACCTCCGCGTGCGGATCGTCGTGGGATCCGTGCAGCGCTTCCTCCACGTCATGGTCATGCCCCTGATGACCGTGTTCCTGGCCGAGCGGTTCGGTGTCGCGGTGGCGGGTGCGATGGTCCTGGCCATCGCGGTGTGCGAGGTGTCGGGATCGCTGATCGGTGGCTACCTGGCCGACATCCACGGCCGCCGTCCGCTGCTGCTGGCGGGCGAGGCGGGTGTCGTCGTCGCGTACGCGACGATGGCGGTCGCCGCGATGCCCCGGTGGGAGAACGCCGGCGTCATCTACGCCGGTTTCCTCGCCGGGAGTCTCGCCTCCAATCTCGCGGTGCCGGCGAACGACGCGATGATCGTCGACGTCAGCACCCCCGAGTCACGGCAGTTCGTCTACACGATCAACTACTGGTCGATCAACCTCGCCCTCGCCTGCGGCGTGCTCATCGGCGGCTTCCTGTACGGGGATTACTTCCCCCAGATGCTCGTCGCCGTCGCCGTCGGATCGCTCGCCGTCCTCCTGGTCACGTTCTTCAGGATCAGCGAGACGGCTCCGGCCGGTGCGACGTCGGAGAAGACCGAGTCGGCGCGCGCCTACGTCCGCAGCTTCGCGTCCGGCTACCGCGCGGTCCTCGCCGACCGGCTCTTCTCGGCGCTGCTGATCGCGGCCACCCTGCGGATGGCCATCGAAGTGCAGATCAACTACTACATCAACGTACGGGTCAGCGAGACCTTCGAGGAGCAGCGGCTGTTCGGCTTCGGCTCCTGGGACGCCACCGTCGACGGAGTGGAGATCCTCGGCATCCTGCGCGCCGAGAACACGCTGCTGGTGGTCCTGCTCGCCCTGGTCGTCCACCGGCTGCTGCGCCGGATGAGCGACGGGCCGCGGCTGTACGCCGGCGTGATCCTGTTCACCGCCGGCTACATGGTGATGGCCGTGTCCGGCAACGGCTGGGTACTGCTGCTGTCCATGCTCGTCCTCACCGTCGGCGAACTGCTCAACGTGCCCGTGCAGCAGACCATGCTCGCCGACCTGGTTCCCGAGCGGTCGCGCACCAAGTACATGGCGGTCTTCAACCTCAACGTCCGCCTCGCCCTGCTCATCGCCTCCCTGTGCATGACCCTCGGAGCGGTCGTCTCGCGCTGGGGTATCGCGGTGCTGTACGCCCTCTTCGGGGTCGTGATCATCCTCAAGTACCGCACCATCCTGGTCGCGCGCGCCAGGGAGCGGGCCGCGCTCGACGCGGAGGGCTCCGAACTGGTGGGGCCGGCACACGACTGAAAGGCAAACACATGGATCCGTCGCGGACGGACAGCCCCGTCGTCGACGTACTGGGCGTGGGGTTCGGCCCGGCCAACCTGGCACTCGCCATCGTGGTCACCGAACACAACGAGACCGGCGAAGGACCGCCGCTGACCGCGGAGTTCCTCGAACGCAAACCCGCGTTCGACTGGCACGGCGGCATGCTCATCGAGGGCGCCACCATGCAGGTGGCCTTCCTCAAGGACCTGGCCACACTGCGCAATCCCGTCAGCCGGTTCGGCTTCGTGCCCTACCTGCACGCCCGGGACCGGCTCGTCGACTTCATCAACCACAAGGTCCTGTATCCGTCGCGGGTCGAGTTCCACGACTACCTCTCCTGGTGCGCGGGCCAACTGGACCACCTGGTCCGCTACGGCCACGAGATGGTCTCCGCCCGGCCGGTCGCCGAGGACGGGGTCGTCACCCACTTCGAGGTCGTCGCCCGCGACGCGGACCAGGGCGAACTGGTCGTCAGGAAGGCCCGCAACCTGGTCCTCGCCCCGGGCCTGGTGCCCCGCATGCCCAGCGGGCTGGAGGTCTCCGCGCACATCCGGCACAGCTCCACCACGCTGCACGACCTCGCGCGGCTCGACGCGTCGGGGCGCACCCCTCGACGGTTCGTCGTCCTGGGCGCCGGGCAGAGCGCCGCCGAGGTGGCCGACCACCTGCACCGCTCCTACCCGGCCGCCGACGTGCACGCCGTCTTCTCCCGGTTCGGCTACAGCCAGGCCGACGACAGCCCGTTCGCCAACAGGATCTTCGACCCCTCGGCCGTCGACGACTTCCACGCAGCGCCGCCGCAGGTGAAGGACACCCTCTTCGGCTACCACGCCAACACCAACTACTCCGTCGTGGACGTCGACCTCATCGAGGAGATGTACCGCCGGATCTACGAGGACAAGATCGTCGGCGTCGAACGCCTCAGCCTGCACAACGTCTCGGTGCTGCGCGACGTCCAGGAGTCCGACGACTCCGTCAAGCTGACGGTCCATCACCTGGCCTCCGGCCACAGCACCGACCTGGAGGCGGATCTGCTGGTGTGCGCCACCGGTTACCGGGCCGCCGACCCGCTGGACCTGCTCGGACCCGCCGGAGACCTGCTGGGCCGTGACGCGGAGGGCAGGCTGCTCGTCGAGCGCGAGTACCGGGTCGCCACCGCGGCGGAGGTCCAGGCCGGCGTGTACCTCTGCGGCGCCACCGAGCACTCCCACGGCATCACCTCCTCACTGCTGTCCAACGCCGCCGTACGCGCCGGCGAGATCCTCGGCTCCGTGCTCGACCGCGGACGCGCAGCCGACCCGGCCGTCGCACGGCAGGACGTGGCCCCGGTCTCGTCGCACTGACAGCGGGCCAGGACCGATGGACGCCCCACAAGCGCGTGCTGAGAGAGCGAGAGGCACATGATCAGGACGTTCCGTATCCACGAAGAGAACGCGGCCCAGGAGTTCGGCATGGCCTGCCAGCGCCTGGTGCCCTGGGCCGGACAGGACGAGGAGCCGCCCTTCGGCGCCATGGCCTGCTTCCTGCCCGCGGGAGACAGATCCGCACCCGACTGCCACGACCAGGACGAGGTGATGATCACCTTAGGCGGCCGTGGCACCGTCGACGTCGGCGAGGAGAGCGCCCCCATCGACACCGGCACGGTGCTGGTCATTCCCCGCAACCAGGCCCACACCGTGCACAACTCCGGTGACACCGGCCTCAGCTGGGTCTCCTTCTACTGGCCCCTGCACGAGCCGAAGAGCGGGGACGAGGCATGAGCGCGTCGACCACGACCTGGATCACCGCGACCCCGCCGACGCCCAACGGCGAACTGCACGTGGGCCACCTGGCCGGCCCCTACCTCGCCGCCGACGTGCTGCGCCGCTTCACACTGGCCGAGGATGAGCGCGTCCTGATGACCAGTGGCCTCGACGACCACCAGAGCTACGTCGCCGTGCGCGGGGAACTCGACGGACACACCGGCGAGGAGGTCGCGGACCTCAACGGCGAGCGCATCACCCGCGGCTGGCAGCTCGCCGGAGCCGACTTCGACCGGCTGATCGCGCCGCGCCGCGACCAGGGATACGCCGAGTTCGTCCAGGCGTTCTTCCAGAAGCTGTACGACAACGGCGTCCTGGTGCCCCGTACCCGCCCGCTCCCGTACTGCGTGCCCTGTGACCGCTGGCTCTACGAGGCGTACGTCTCCGGTGGCTGCCCGCACTGCGGCAGCGGCTCCAACGGCAATGCCTGCGAGCCGTGCGGCCGGCCCAACGACTGCGGCGACCTCGTCGATCCGCACTGCGTCGTGTGCGGCGCGGCAGCCGAACTGCGCCCCCAGACCCGCCTCTACCTGCCGCTGGCGCCCTTCGCCGACCGCCTGGCCCGCTTCTGGCGGGACACGCTCATGCCGCCGCACCTGCGCGGTCTGTGCGAGCGGATGCTCGGGGACGGCATGCCGGAGATCGCCGTCAGCCACCCCTCCGACTGGGGTGTCCCGGTGACCGTGCCCGGCTTCGAGGACCAGCGGATCTTCGTCTGGTTCGAGATGGCGCCGGGCTATCTCCTGCAGTGCGACCCCGACTCCGCCCGGCCCACCGTCGGTCCCGTCCAGTTCTTCGGCTTCGACAACGGCTACTTCCACGCCGTCCTCTTCCCGGCGCTCTTCATGGCCTGGGACCCGGAGACGCCGCTGGCCAGGGCGTTCGTCGTCAACGAGTTCTACCGGCTGGAGGGAAAGAAGTTCTCCACGAGCCGCCGGCACGCGGTGTGGGCGCTGGAGGCGCTGAAGGAGGGCGGCGCCGACGCCCTGCGCTTCCACGCGCTGCGTGACCGGCCCAACGGCCGCCAGACCAGCTTCAGCCACGGCGACCTCGCCCGGGCTCGCGAGCACCTGGACACCGAGTGGAACGGCTGGCTGAACCGCCTGGTCGAGGCCGTGCGCGCGGAGACGGGCGGCGTCGTCCCGGGCCAGCAACCGGCGGGAGACGGCTGGGAGTTGCTCAAGGCGCGACTCACCCGTCTGAGCGGCGAGCTGCGCGAGGCGTACTCCGTCGAGGGCTTCGACACCCGCCGCGCGGTCGCCCTCCTCGACGAAGTCGTCTCCTGCGGGGCCGACTTCGGGCATGTCCACCGCCACGAGCGGGAACGCCCCGCGGGCCGCGACGCGTACCGGGCGGCCCTCCGCGGCGAACTCGCCGTGGCATCGGCGCTGGCCGCCTGGGCGGCCCCGGTCGTCCCCGTGGGCGCCGCCCGGCTGAGCGAGGCACTGGGGCGGGAGCCCGCGCGGCGCGTGGACGCGGCGGCACTGACCCCGCCCCCGGCGGGTACGGTGCTCACGCTGCCGGACGGCCCGCTCTTCGGGAGCTGACGGCCGATGAGCGCAACGGAAGCGACGGGACGCCCCCGGGTGGCGGTGGTGGGGCCCTTCAGCGGGCCGCGGGCCGCCTGGGGCGAGCTCCTGAACAGCGCTGTCGACGCGGTGCGCCGGGCCCCGGTCGAGTGGCGGTTCTTCGACGACCAGGGTGACGCGGAGCAGGGCGACGTCAGGGCGCGCGAGGTCGTCGCCGACGGCGGGTTCGCCGCGGTGGTCGGCCACTTCAACAGTCTCGGTGCCCGCGGCGCTCTGCCGGTCTACCGGGAGCACCGGCTGCCGGTGCTGCTGCCGCTCGCCACGGCCCCCGGCCTGCTCGACGGGTCCGACGGCCTCGCGCTCAGACTGTGCTCCGACGACGCCGGGCAGGCCGCGGCCGTGGTGGCGGCCTGCCGCGAGCAGGGGCACGAGCACCTGGACGTGGTGCACGACGGTACCGGCTACGGGCTGCGGCTCGCCGGTCTCCTGCGGGAGGCCGCCGAACCGGAGATGTCCGTGGGCGTCCACGCGCAGTGGCCGCAGACCCCGGGGACGGCGGTCGCGCTGTGCGGTGTCCACCACGGGGCTGCCGCGCTGCTGCGGAGCCGGACGCCGCCGGCTCCCGGGCAGTGGGTCGTTGCGACCGACGACTGCGACATACCCGAGTTCGCCGAGCTCGCCGGGGCCGCCGCCGAGGGCGTGCGGGTGGCCCGGCTGACCGGCGGACCCGCGGCACGGGTCGTGGCGGCCTGCGCGGCGCTGGCCGGAGCTCTCGGCAAGCATCCGGAGCTCCGTGGTGAGCGGCTGGCAAAGGCGCTGCGGGGCGAACTGGCCTGGGCGCTGGACGCGCGGGGCGAGCCGGTGAAGGGCTCGCCCGGCGCCGGCTGGGAGGTGCTGCCCGTCGCCGCCCCGCCCTCACCTCGGGGACCCTTCGACGTGGCAGTGGTCGGCGCGGGTGTGGTCGGCCTGGCGACGGCGGCCGAAGTCGCCGAGCGGGGGCGGTCGGTGGTGTTGCTGGACGGCGCGGGAGACGCCGCCAGCACGGTGTCCGGGGCACTGGCGCGGGCCTTCGAGGCCGACGCCGCCGAGCGGGCCCGGGCGATCAGATCCTTCCAGTTGCTGTGGGGCAGCGAGGAGCGGGCGGCCGCTCATGGCTTCCGCAGGACCGGCGCGTTGGTCCTGTTCGGGCCCGGGGGCGGGACCGCCGCGGCGGAAGGGGCGGCCGAACTCGTCGCCGCGGGCCTGGCCGCCGAGGTCCTGGACATCGACGCCGTCACCCGCCGCTGGCCCCTGATCGACGGCAAGGGCCTGGAGGGCGCGGTTTGGGAGCCGGGCGGCGGGTACGCGGTGGCGGCCGTGACGCTGGCCGCGATGACGGACCGGGCCCGCCGTGCCGGGGCGCACATCGTGCACGGCCACACGGTGCGGACGCTGGCGGCCGACGCCGGTTCCGGAGTCGTGCTGGACGGTCGGCTGCACGCGGAGTCGGTGGTGCTGGCGGCGGGCTGCGGCACGCCGGAACTGCTCGGTGAGCACTGGCCGGCCGGGCACACCGCCCGCACCAAACGGATCCAGTACGCGATCTTCGAGCGGCCGCCCGGCACGGAGGGCGAACCGTTCCCCGTGCTGGTCGACCTGACCACCGGAATGTGGGCACGGCCCGACGGCCCGGACGCGGTGCTGGCCGGATTCCCGGTCGAGGAGTGGAACGTGCCGCCCACCGCCGACACCCCCCTGACGTCAGCTCAGATCGGCCTGCTCAGGGAACAGGTGGGTCCGCGGCTGCCGTTCCTGACCGCGGCGAGGGCGCTCACCAGCGTGCGCGGCCGCGATCTGTTCGTCGCTCCGGCGGCTCTTCTGGGACCCGTGCCCGGCCTTCCGCGCACCGTCGTGGCGGCCGGCTGGTCGGGCTCCGGCTTCAAGTCGGCTCCGGCGGCGGGGGAGGCGGCGGCCGAGACGGTGGCCGGGCCGGTGACCGGTGCCGGTCGGATGCGGCGAGCCATGGCCCAGACCGACACGGTCAGTGACGAACAGGGAGGGGTGGCCCGGGGTGCCGGGGACGCCGAAACGCTGTCGGCGGGCTGACCGCGGCCGGACGGCCGACGGGTGAAAGGCAGCGGCGAGGGCCGGGGGGACGAAGCCCCCCGGCCCTCGCCGTCTTCCCATGACCACTTCTGACCAGGTCGGATCGAACTCTTTCTCTTCTCGTAAGACGTGTGCCGGGGGTTTATCGGTCTGTCGTACGAGACCTCATACCAGAGCGGGACGCTCACCGTATGAGTTTGTCAACTGCCCACCGCACATGATGCGCTGGCGACTACTGTCAGTGGCCGTCGGGAACAGGGCGGATCAGGGAGCGGGGGCCGGCACGTGCAGGCGCAAGGCGGACGACGCAGTCGACGCGAAGGGGATCCCCGCTGCCCGCGCACGACCGACGAGGGCGAATCCGGCCGGATGGCCCAGAGTGCGCCGACGCGGCCGCGTGAGCCCGGTCGTACCACCGCAAGCCCCCCTGGCACCCAGGACCGACGGACCAGTACGAGGACACCGATGTCTCACCTCCGCGCCCCGGGCGCACGCGCAGACCGCCGTGAGGGCGGGCGGCACGGGCGGCCTGCCGCCCGCACCGCGCCCGCGCCGCACGAGACCCATATACGGCCCCAGCTGCTGCGTCTCGCCGTGCTGCCGCCCGTCGCCGTCGCCCTCAGCGGCTGTGCCGCCGTCCTCTTCACCGTCCGGTCCACCGGGGCGCGGCCGGGGCCGACGCTGTGGGCCGTGCTCGCCGGGGCGGTCTCGGTGACGCTCGTCGGCATCGTCGTCGCCGCGGTGGCCGCCGACCGGGCCGCCCGGTCCGTGCACGACCGCATCGGCGTCCTGCGCCGCACCACCGCGCGGCGCGAGGCCGACCTGCGCACCCTGGTCGAGGCGCTGCGCCGCGGCGACGGACCGCCGCAGCCCGGCCCGCAGAGCAGTCCACGCGGCGGCCCCGCCGAAGGCGCCGACGACTTCGAACTCCTCACCGCCGACCTCACCCGCGCCCACGACGGCGCGGTCACCGCCGTCGTCCAGGCCTCGCAGCTCTCCAGCCAGGCCGGCAGCGAGCAGAAGCTCGAGGTGTTCGTCAACCTCGCCCGGCGTCTGCAGTCGCTGGTGCACCGCGAGATCTCCATCCTCGACGAGCTGGAGAACGAGATGGAGGACCCCGACCTGCTCAAGGGGCTCTTCCACGTCGACCACCTCGCCACCCGCATCCGCCGCCACGCCGAGAACCTCGCCGTGCTCGGCGGGGCCGTCTCCCGCCGTCAGTGGAGCAACCCGGTCTCCATGACCGAGGTGCTGCGCTCCGCCATCGCCGAGGTGGAGCAGTACTCGCGGGTCAAGCTCGTGCCGCCGATCGACGGCACCCTGCGCGGACACGCCGTGGCCGACGTCATCCACCTGCTGGCCGAACTCGTCGAGAACGCCACGGTGTTCTCCGCCCCGCACACCCAGGTGCTGCTGCGCGCGGGCCTCGTCACCTCCGGGCTCGCCGTCGAGGTCGAGGACCGGGGACTGGGCATGCCCCTGGAGGAGCAGACGCGGATGAACGCCCTGCTCGCCGACCCGGACCAGGTGAACGTCGCGCGGCTCCTCGCGGACGGCCGCATCGGGTTGTTCGTCGTCTCGCAGCTGGCCCGGCGGCACGGCATCACCGTCCGCCTCCAGAGCAACATCTACGGCGGAGTGCAGGCGGTGCTCGTCGTGCCGCAGGCGCTGCTGGGAGCGGAGGCGGGCGCGCCCGGGGGCACGGGGCGGTCCGAGGGCGGGGCGGGCGGTACGGATCGTCCGGCCGTACCGCTCCGGCAGACCCGGCAGCAGGGACAGGCCGGGCGGCACGGTTCCCGAGCCGAGGGGGCCGAGGGAGCCGTGTCAGGGGTCTCGCCGGTGTACGGGTCCTCGTCCGGGTCGGGCGCCGCCTCCCCGACGTTGCCCTCGGTTCCGCAGACCGTCGTCGCGTCCCGGGCACACCAGCAGGAGGCCGAACGGGCCTCCTGCACAAGCCCGCAGAGCGGCCGTCCCGCGCCCCTGCCCGTGCGCGGGACCCATCGGGAGCGGCCCAACCCGGCCGAGGCGAGGCCCGGGATCAGCCCCGACGACCGGCGCGTCCTCGCCGAGAACGTCACCACGCCGCCCACCCCGGGCAACGGCATGGTCCGCGGCACCATGGGCAAGCCCCAACTGCCCCGCCGCCGTGCCCAGGAACACATCGTCCCGCAGCTGCGCGACGGTCCCACGCCGCGCCAGGACCCCGAGCTCCTCGTCGGCCACGATCCCGGCCTGATGGCGGCCTTCCAGCGCGGCATCAGCCTTGCCGAGGCCCAACAGCACATGGAGGCCGGGACCATGGAGTGGGGCGACACGGACCAGTCGACGCACAGGGAGCCGTCGACCCCGCTTCACCCGATCCCCTTGGAGCCGGTGCACACCGAGTCCCTCCCCACCCTGGACGCGGCCCGCATAACCGAGGCGCGCGGCGCACGGGACGGTGCGACCGCGTCCCGCCCCGACCACACCACCACCCGGCACGACGGGAGCGCACCCGCCGGATGACCACCCCCGTTTCCACCCCTGGTTCCACATCCACCCCCAGCGCTCCCGCAGACCTTCGTACCCCAAGGAGTCGATCCACCATGGCGAGCGATGCGCCGACCGCCCATGTATCCGATCTCGACTGGCTGATGAGCGGCCTCGTGCAGCGCGTACCGCACACGAGCGCCGCGGTGCTCCTGTCCTGCGACGGGCTCGTGAAGTCCGTGCACGGCCTCGACCCGGACAGCGCCGACCACATGGCCGCCCTGGCCTCCGGTCTGTACTCCCTCGGCCGCAGCGCCGGCGTCCGCTTCGGCGACGGCGGCGACGTCCGGCAGGTCGTGGTCGAACTCGCCTCGACCCTGCTGTTCGTCACCACCGCCGGCTCCGGCACCTGCCTGGCCGTCCTCGCCGGCCGCGAGGCCGACGCGGCCGTCCTCGGCTACGAGATGGCGATGCTGGTCAAGAGCGTCCGCCCGTACCTGGTCACCGCTCCCCGCCAGCAGTCCGTCGAATCCCCGGCGATGAGGCCTTGAGGGTGGCGGCGGCCGGTGACGGGCCCTGGCTCGACGACGCGGCCGGGCGGCTGGTGCGCCCGTTCACGGTCAGCAACGGCCGCACCCGTCCCACCGTCGTGCTCGACCTGATGTCGCAGGTGATGGCCACTGGGGCGACCCCCCTCGGCTACCTCGGCCCCGAGCACGCGCAGGCACTCGAGCGATGCAGAGTGCCCGTCGCCGTCGCGGAGGTCGCCGCCCATCTGAAGCTGCCGGTGGCCGTCACCAAGGTGCTGCTGGCGGACCTCGTCGACTGCGGGGCGCTGACCACCAAGCCCCCCGCGTTCCACCACAACCCGACGGACCGGGCCCTTCTGGAGGCAGTGCTCGATGGACTACGACGACAGCTCTGACTACACCGACGGACCGGCCCACGGCGCCGACCCGTTCCCCACCGCGCTGAAAATCCTGGTGGCGGGCGGGTTCGGCGTGGGCAAGACGACCTTCGTCGGCGCGGTCAGCGAGATCGCCCCGCTCAGCACGGAGGAACTGCTCACCACCGTCAGCGCCGCGACCGACAACCTCGACGGCATCGAGAACAAGGTCGAGACGACCGTGGCCATGGACTTCGGCCGCATCACACTCGACCCGAAACATGTGCTGTACCTGTTCGGCACCCCCGGACAGGAGCGGTTCTGGTTCATGTGGGACGAGTTGTGCGAGGGCGCCCTCGGGGCGGTCATCCTTGCCGACACCCGCCGCCTCCAGGAGTGTTTCGCGGCCGTCGACTTCTTCGAACAACGCGGCCTCGGCTTCATCGTCGCCGTCAACGAGTTCGACGGCGCCCACCGTTACGACCCGGAGGAGGTGCGCGCGGCCCTCGACCTGTCCGAGGAGATCCCCGTCGTGTGCTGTGACGCCCGGATCTCCAGCTCCGGGGTCCAGACCCTGGTGACTCTCGTGCGCCACCTCATCGCCCATGCGCCCGCCCACGCGACCGGGTACGGAGCCCACATGTGAACGCCACAAGCGATCCGCACATGTGATCCGCACATGTGACCCCCCACCACCCGCCAGGGAGCCCGTATATGACGCATGCCCACAGTCCGGGAGGACGCCCATGAGCTACGACCCGCCGCGCCCGGCCGGTCGTCTGCTGCTCACACCCGAGGACAAGGAGGCCCCCGCCCGCGTCGGCCGACTGCGCCTGCTGGGCCTGGGGGAGCATCCCGAACCCGCACTCGACGCCTTCGCGCACCGCCTCGCCGAGCTCACCGGTGCGCCGTACGCCATGGTCAACTTCCCGGACGAGCGGGGCCAGTTCTATGCGGGCCTGTACGTTCCGGCCGTCGCGCCGGTGGTGCGGAGCGACGGCACCAGTCCCCGGATGGGCCGTACCCTGCCCCGCGACCATGGCTTCTGCCCCCATGTGGTGGTGCGACGCAAGGCCCTGGTCCTGGAGGACGTCCACGACTATCCGCGGTTCGCGGGCAACCCGGTGGTCGACGAGTTCGGTATCCGCTCCTATCTGGGAGCACCGCTCATCGACGGTACGGGCCTGGTGCTGGGCACGGTCAGCGTCGCCGACGTCGGGCCCCGGCCGTGGGGGAAGCCGGGCCTGGCGGCCATCAAGGAACACGCCGCGCAGCTCGTCACACAGCTGGAGGGCCGGGACGGCACGCTGCCCTACTGACGCGCCCCGCGTTTTCGCAGCGTACGCGGGGGGCGTGAAGGAAAGCTGAGGCGGCGCTTAAGAAAACCTCGATGGACCGGTACGGCCGGCGTACGGCAGATTGCTGGGCGTTCCCACTCCTCTCCCGGCCCAGGGGCTCCTTCGGTATGCCCGGAGCCGGGACTCACCCCCAGGAGCCGTAGCGGTGAAGGCGCTGGTCAAGCAGAAGGCGGAGCCCGGGCTGTGGCTCGCGGACGTCCCGGAGCCCGCCGTCGGACCGGGCGATGTACTGATCAAGGTGCTGCGCACCGGTATCTGCGGCACCGACCTGCACATCAGGGCCTGGGACGGCTGGGCGCGGCAGGCGATCCGCACTCCGCTCGTGGTCGGGCACGAGTTCGTCGGCGAGGTCGTCGAGACCGGGCGGGACGTCACCGACATCGCCGTGGGCGACCGGGTGAGCGGCGAGGGCCACCTGGTGTGCGGCAAGTGCCGCAACTGCCAGGCCGGCCGCCGTCACCTGTGCCGGGCCACCATAGGGCTGGGGGTGGGCCGGGACGGGGCGTTCGCCGAGTACGTCGCCCTGCCCGCCGCCAACGTCTGGGTGCACCGGGTGCCCGTCGACCTCGACGTGGCCGCGATCTTCGATCCGTTCGGCAACGCCGTGCACACCGCGCTGTCGTTCCCGCTCGTCGGCGAGGACGTGCTGATCACCGGAGCGGGCCCGATCGGGCTGATGGCCGCCGCCGTGGCCCGGCACGCGGGCGCCCGCAACATCATGATCACCGACGTCAGCGAGGAGCGGCTGGACCTGGCCCGCAAGGTCGGGGTCAGCCTCGCGCTCGATGTCGCGGGAGCCACCATCGCCGACGGGCAGCGCACGCTCGGCCTGCGTGAGGGTTTCGACATCGGCCTGGAGATGTCCGGCCGCCCCGAGGCCATGCGGGACATGATCGCCAACATGACGCACGGCGGCCGGATCGCGATGCTCGGCCTGCCCGCGCGGGAGTTCCCCGTCGACTGGGCCCGGATCGTCACCTCGATGATCACGATCAAGGGCATCTACGGCCGCGAGATGTTCGAGACCTGGTACGCGATGTCCGTGCTGCTGGAAGGCGGCCTCGACCTCGCGCCCGTGATCACCGGCCGGTACGGCTACCGCGACTTCGAGGCGGCGTTCGCCGACGCGGCGAGCGGCCGCGGCGGCAAGGTCATCCTCGACTGGACCGCGTAACTCCCTTTCCCCGCAAGCATCTCAGGAGCCCTCTCATGTTCGACTCCGTGCGCGACGACCTGCGCGCCACCCTCGACGAGATCCGCGCCGCCGGCCTGCACAAGCCCGAGCGCGTGATCGGCAGCCCGCAGTCCGCCACCGTCAGCGTCACCGCGGGTGGCCGACCGGGCGAGGTCCTCAACTTCTGCGCCAACAACTACCTCGGCCTCGCCGACCACCCCGAGGTCGTCGCCGCCGCCCACGAGGCCCTGGACCGCTGGGGCTACGGCATGGCCTCCGTCCGCTTCATCTGCGGCACGCAGGAGGTGCACAAGGAGCTGGAGGCCCGGCTGTCGGCGTTCCTCGGCCAGGAGGACACGATCCTGTACTCCTCCTGCTTCGACGCCAACGGCGGCGTGTTCGAGACGCTGCTCGGCCCCGAGGACGCGGTCATCTCCGACGCCCTCAACCACGCGTCGATCATCGACGGCATCCGGCTGTCCAAGGCCCGCCGCCTGCGCTACGCCAACCGCGACCTCGCCGAGCTGGAGGCCCGCCTGAAGGAGGCCTCCGACGCGCGCCGCCGCCTGATCGTCACCGACGGCGTCTTCTCCATGGACGGCTATGTGGCGCCGCTGCGCGACATCTGCGACCTCGCCGACCGCTACGACGCGATGGTCATGGTCGACGACTCGCACGCCGTCGGCTTCGTCGGCCCCGGCGGCCGCGGCACGCCCGAGCTGCACGGCGTCATGGACCGCGTCGACATCATCACCGGCACGCTCGGCAAGGCACTCGGCGGCGCCTCGGGCGGCTATGTCGCCGCCCGCGCCGAGATCGTCGCGCTGCTGCGCCAGCGTTCCCGGCCGTACCTCTTCTCGAACACGCTCGCCCCGGTGATCGCGGCGGCCTCCCTGAAGGTGCTCGACCTGCTGGAGTCGGCGGACGACCTGCGCGTCCGGCTCGCCGGGAACACGGCCCTGTTCCGCGGCCGGATGACCGGGGAGGGCTTCGACGTCCTCCCCGGTGACCACCCCATCGCCCCCGTGATGATCGGGGACGCGGCGGTCGCCGGGCGCATGGCGGAGCTGCTGCTGGAGCGCGGCGTGTACGTGATCGGCTTCTCGTACCCGGTGGTGCCGCAGGGCCGGGCCCGGATCCGCGTCCAGCTGTCGGCCGCGCACTCGGCCGAGGACGTCAACCGCGCGGTCGACGCCTTCGTGGCGGCCCGGGCGGAGCTGGATGGCTGAGAACCGTCGCTGACCTGAGAGAATCGATCGCATGATCGAAGCGCGGCGGCTCCACATCCTCCGTGCGGTGGCCGACCACCGTACGGTGACGGCGGCTGCCGCCGCGCTGTACCTCACCCCGTCGGCCGTGTCCCAGCAGCTCGCCGCGCTGGAGCAGGAGACCGGGCACCGGCTCGTCGAGCGCGGCGCCAAGGGCGTACGCCTCACCCCCGCCGGCGAGATCCTGCTCAGCCACACCAACGCGGTCCTCGCCCAGCTGGAGCGGGCCGAGGCCGAGTTGGCCGCCTACAGCTCGGGCGCGGCCGGCACCGTCACGGTCGCCTCCTTCGCGACCGGCATCGCGCTGGTCGTCGCACCCGCCGTGGCCCGCCTCACCGAGTCGGCGCCCGGGATCCGCATCCGCGTCCAGGACGCCGAGGGCGACGCCAGTCTGCCGATGGTGCTGGACCGGCAGGTCGACGTCGCCGTCGCCGTCGAGTACCGGGGCGCCCCGGCCGCCGACGACCCGCGGCTGACCCACGTACCGCTGTACTCCGAGCCCTTCGACGCGGTCGTCCCGGTCGCTCACCGCCTGGCCGGGGCGGCGGAGATCCCGCTCGCCGAACTGGCCAAGGACGCGTGGATCGGCCCGTACCCCGGCAACCCCTGCCACGACGTGGTGGTCCTGGCCTGCGAGAACGCCGGCTTCCAGCCCCGCATGGAGCACTCCTCGGACGACTTCCGCGCGGTCGTCGCCCTCGCCTTGGCCGACGCGGGCGTCGCCCTCGTGCCGCGCTCGGCGCTGCGCGGCATGGACCTCGCCGGGGTGGTCGTCCGCCCCGTCGACGGCACGGCGCCCACCCGGCGGGTCTTCGCCGCGGTGCGAAGGGGAGCCGAGGGGCATCCCCTGATCCGCCCGGTGCTGGACGCGCTCGGGGCGGCGGCCCGGGTGTGAGGATTCGTTCACGCGGTCGTCTCACATCCGGGATATCGTCCCATATATGAGAAGCGACGACGCGGGCGCGATCGACACCCGGCTGGGCGCCCGCCTGGCCGCGCTGCGGACCGAACACGGCTACTCCCTGGGCGAGTTGGCGGACCGCAGCGGAGTGAGCCGGTCCACACTGTCCCGGGCCGAGCGGGCGGAGATCAGCCCCACGGCCTCCCTCCTGAACCGACTGTGCGCCGTCTACGGGCGGACCATGTCCCAGCTGCTCAGCGAGGTCGAGGCCGAGCCGGCCCCCGTGCTGCGGGCCGCAGACCAGCCCGTCTGGCAGGACCAGGCCTCCGGCTTCGTACGACGGTCCGTGTCGCCGCCGCACCCCGCCCTGCGCGGCGAACTCGTCGAGGCCCGCCTCTCGCCCGGCGCAGACATCGCCTACGACCGTCCGCCCGTCACCGGCCTCGAGCAGCACATCTGGGTCCTGGAAGGCGCCCTCGACGTGACCGTGCGGGACACCGCACACCACCTCGTCACCGGCGACTGTCTGCGCATGCGCGTGTGGGGCCCGACCCGGTTCCGGTGCGGCGCTGACGAGGGCGTCCGGTATCTGCTGGCGGTGGTGCGGCCGTGATCGTCGAGCGCCTGGACGCGGCCCGACTCTCCGGGGACAAGGGCGGGTTGGCGGATCTGCTGGTCGACACCGTGAACGGTGGTGCCTCGGTCGGCTTCCTCGCCCCGCTCGACCGGGCGGAGGCGCTCGCCTGGTGGGAGGAACGGGCGGACGACGTGACAGCGGGACGACTCGCCGTGTGGGCGGCGTACGACGGGGGCCGGGTGCTGGGCACCGTGAGCCTGGCCTTCCCTCGCAAGCCGAACAGCCGTCACCGCGCCGAGCTCGTCAAGCTCATGGTGCACAGGGACGCCCGCGGCCGTGGCCTCGGACGCCGGCTCCTGACCAGGGCGGAGGGTGCCGCCGCCGAGGCCGGCATCACGCTCCTGCACCTGGACACCGAGACCGGCAGCCCCGCCGAGCGGCTGTACCGGTCCGCCGGCTGGACGGCGATCGGCGCGATCCCCGACTACGCGACGAGCCCCGACGGGCGGCTCCGGCCGACGACGATCTACTACAAGCACGTACCGGCAACCGCTCTCACCAGGTGATTGTCAGTGGCAGCCGATACCGTGCCTGCCATGCCGGATGCCGAAGACGTACGACGTATCGCCCTGTCCCTGCCGGACACGACGGAGAAGATCGCCTGGAGCATGCCCACGTTCCGGGTCGCTGGAAAGATGTTCGCCACGCTGCCGGAGGACGAGACGTCCATCGCCGTGCGCTGCCCCAAGGAGGAGCGGGACGAACTGGTGCTCGCCGAGCCGGGGAAGTTCTGGATCGCCGGTCACGAGGCGCAGTTCGCCTGGGTGCGGGTCCGGCTCGCCGCGCTGGAGGGTGAGGGCGAACTGCGGGACATCCTGGCCGACTCCTGGCGCCAGGCGGCTCCCACCCGGCTCCTGGAGGCGCATCCCCGGCTGGGCCTCCCCGCAGCGGACTGAGAGGGGGTGGGCCCCGGAAACGGATGCGCGATCACCGGCGCGAGTGCGGTATTGTTTCCCTGCGCGTTGGGCCGGGGGAAACCCCCAGGTCAGACGGGCAACGGGACGTGGCGCAGCTTGGTAGCGCACTTGACTGGGGGTCAAGGGGTCGCAGGTTCAAATCCTGTCGTCCCGACAGAGTCGACCAGCGGGTCTGCCGATTTCGGCAGACCCGCTGATTGCGTTCGGAGCCACCGCCCTCCGGTTACGGTGCCGTCCACGGCCGATGCGGAGGGGTATCAGATCACGCAGCCCGCATGGGCCAGCGCCTGCTTGAGCAGCACCCCGTGACCGCCCGGCATCTCGCTCTGCACCGCCTCCGACACGGCCTCCTGCGGGCTGAACCACACCAGGTCGAGCGCGTCCTGCCGGGGCCGGCAGTCACCCGTCACCGGCACGATGTAGGCCAGGGACACCGCGTGCTGCCGGGGGTCGTGGTACGGCGTGATCCCCTGCGTCGGGAAGTACTCCGCGACCGTGAACGGCTGGAGCGACGTCGGGACCCGGGGCAGCGCGACCGGGCCGAGGTCCTTCTCCAGGTGGCGCAGGAGGGCGTCGCGGACGCGTTCGTGGTGCAGCACGCGGCCGGACACCAACGTCCGGCTGACCGTCCCGTCGGGTCCCATGCGCAGCAGCACGCCGACACTGGTGACTTCACCGCTGTCGTCGACGCGGACCGGGACGGCATCGACGTACAGGATCGGCATGCGGGCACGTGTCATCTCCAGTTCGTCGGAGGACAGCCAGCCGGGCGTGGTTTCGGTCATGTCAGACATCGCTTGATCATACTTTCAGTCGTTCGGACTTCCTGGGTAGCCGCTCGGGAGGAACTGTGACCGGCTCCACGCCGTTCAGCCGTCTCCCGGGGAGTCGTCGGCGAGCCCGTAGACCCGCAGGGCGTTGTCCCGCCCGGCCCACCGGGCGATCCGCAGCGCGTCCGGCAGGGACAGCTCGTCGGCGTCCACCCGCCCCTGGAGCAGTTCCGCCAGGCCCTGGCGGAAGGCGAGGGCCCCGAGGTGGAAGAACTCCGGCACACCGTACGCGTCGGAGCTGTACAGCAGTTTGCGGAACGGCGTGATCTCCAGGGCCTCCGCCAGGACCGCACCGGCCCGGGCCGGGCCGACGTGATGGAGGGTGAGGCCCACGTCGAGGTACACCTGCTCGAAGACCGCCGCGAGGAAGGAGGCCTGCCGCTGGTAGGGCCAGCAGTGCAGCAGCAGGACCGGGATCGTCCCGGCCGTCAGGTGCAGCCAGTCCGTGAGGAGGGCCGGGTCGGCCCGGTGCAGCCGGATGTCGTCGTCACCGAACCCGGTGTGCAGCTGGAGCGGCAGGCCCAGGTCGACGGCGGTCCACAGCAGGTGCCGTACCAGGACCGGGTCGTCCAGGCGGCCGCCGCGGGCCGCCCAGTGCCGGGCGGCGCCGGTGACCTCCGCGTCCGAGGGGCGGGCCGGGTCCAGGCCGAAGCCGGTGCGGTAGGCCGCCACCGACTTCACGGCCACCACGCCCGGTCGCCGCACCGCGTCCAGCGCCGCCGCGCGGAAGGCGTCCGCGTAGGCGTCCGGCTCGACCCCCGCGGCCCGCACCGACTCGGCGACGCCCTCCAGCCGCACGACCTCGTAGGCGGACCCGCCCGCGGCCTCGGCGACCTCGCGCGGGGTGGTGAGCCGCTCGGCGGCGAAACCGGTGTCGACGCAGAAGACGTCCGTCCCCGAGGCGCGCAGGAAGCGCCGCTGCACCTCGCGCCGGCCGAGCTCCGAGCGCCGGGCCAGGTACTGCTCCACGGGGGCGTGCCGCGGCAGGTCCAGCAGGGGAGCGCAGTGGCGGCGCACGGCCACGCCCACGGGACTGTCGAAGGGCGAGACGCCCGGCCACGCGTCGCCCTCCGTGAGGAGCGGCTCGAAGTCCTCCCGGCCGAGTTCGGCGGTCACCGTGCCGTGGCAGTGGTGGTCGACCAGGCGCAGCGCGTCGAGCGCTTCGCGGACCGCGCCCACGTCAGTACGTCCACCGGTAGGCCGCCGCCACCTGGTCGTCGTCGAGACCGGCGACGGACGCCAGCTCTCCCCGCCGTACGGCGATCACCGCGTCCGCCAGGACCGGGCCGAGGGCGGCGCGCAGCACGTCGTCCTCGCGGAACTCCTCGACGGCCCGCTCCAGCGAGACCGGCAGCCGCCGTACGCCCCGGGCCGCCGCCTCCGCCTCGCCCAGCCGTGCCGGGTCCCCGGTGGTCTCCTCGGGCAGGGCGGCGGACGAGGTCAGGCCGTCCAGTCCGGCGGCGATCAGGGAGCCGATCGCGAGGTAGGGGTTCGCGGCCAGGTCGATCGGCTTGATCTCCAGGTTGGCCGCCTGGTCGCGCAGCCCCGCCGTGCCCGTGACGACGCGCAGGGCGGTCTCCCGGGTCTCGCGGCCCCACGCGGTGAACACCCCGGCCCACTGGGAGGGCCTGAGCCGCAGATAGCTGGCGGGGCTCGGCGCCGTCACGGCCGTGAGACCGGGCAGATGGGCGAGGAGGCCGGCCGTGAACGACTCCGCCTCGGCCGTCATGCCGTAGCGGCCCTCGCCCCCGGCGTGCAGATTGACCCCGCCGCGCCAGGCCGAGAGATGGACGTGCCCGCCGTTGCCGACGCCCTGCCCGACGACGGCCGGGGCGAACGAGACGCGCAGCCCGTGCCGCTGGGCCACCGCGCGGACCGTCTGCCGCACCAGCACGCTGCGGTCGGCCGCAGCCACCGGGTCGACGGCACCCACCGAGATCTCGAACTGCCCGGCCGCGTACTCGGGATGGACCTGCTCCACGTCGAGGCCCTGGGCCGCGCACGCCGCCAGCAGGTCGGCGGCGTAGTCACCGAGCTCGACCTGCCGTGTGGCCCCGTACGCCGGGCCGGTCGTCGCGGGCACGAACGTGTCGCCGGGCGCGTCCCCGCGGGCCAGGGTCCACTCGACCTCCACGGCCGCCCTGAACGTCAGGCCGTGCCGCTCGGCCGCCTCGGTGACGACCCGGCGCAGAAACGTACGCGCGCAGCCGGGATGCCGCTCCCCGTCCTGCGTGATCCGGTCGACCGGCGCCCACGCCCAGCCCGGCTGCCCGGCCAGCACCACGAGCTGGTCGAGATCCGGGTAGAGACGCAGATCGCCGTCGGGGGAGCCGAGGACGTCGGTGGTCACGACGGAGTCGTTCGCCAGGAACGTGTCGAACACCGGGGACATGCCGACGCCCCAGGCCGCGGCGGAGGCGAGCCGGGCCGTCGGGATCGTCTTCACCCTGCCGATGCCCGCGGTGTCCACGTAGGAGAGCACGACGCCGTGCACACCCCGCCCCGACAGCTCGCCGCTCAGCACGGTGGCCCGCTCGACATCGCCGGGACGGCCGCCGGGCACCGGATCGGCCAGGGTCGTCATGCGTCCTCCTCGATACGTCCTCCTCGCGGGGACGGCCGCGGGCGTCAGGCCTTGACGGCCACCGCGCCGTACTGCGGCACCAGCACGGCCGAGCCGGCGTCGGCCCGCCACTGCCCGCACGACACCAGGCCCGGGTCGAGCAGTTCCAGACCGTCGAAGAACGCGGCGATGTCCGCGCCGCTGCGGGCCGTGATCGGGGGTGTGGCGTTCTCGTTCCAGAACTTCATGGCCGGGATCTGCCCCGCGCCGCCGAGCTCGTCGTCGAAGGTGGGGTGGGTGAGGACCAGGTGGCTGCCGGAGGGGACCGCGGCCATCACACGGCGCACGATGTCCCGGGCCTTCTCCGTGTCCAGGACGAAGTTGAGGATGCCCAGCATCATGACGGCGACGGGCCGGGTGAGGTCGAGGGTGTGCCCGGCCCGTTCCAGGATGCCGTCCGGGTCGTGCACATCGGCGTCGATGTAGGCGGTGGCGCCGGCGGGGGTGCCGGTCAGCAGGGTGCGGGCGTGCACCAGCACGATCGGGTCGTTGTCGACGTAGACGATCCGGGAGTCGGGCGCGAGCCGCTGGGCGATCTCGTGGGTGTTGGCCGCCGTCGGCAGCCCCGTGCCGATGTCGAGGAACTGCCGTACTCCGCGCTCCCCGGCCAGGAACGACACGGCCCGGCCCAGGAAGTCCCGGTCCGCCCGGGCGATGTCCCGGATGACCGGGAACATGCCGGCCACCTGCTCGCCGACCTTCTGGTCGACCTCGTAGTTGTCCTTGCCGCCGATCCAGTAGTTCCACACGCGCGCGTTGTGCGCCACACCGGTGTTCAGGCGCGCCGAGCCGCTCGGCGGGGTGTGGCTCTCACTCACGTCTCTTCCTCTCCTCGCACGAGCGACCGGTGCCGGTCGTCGCGGCCATTGTGCCGCTCCGGTGATCACCTGTCCCCGGAATCGGCAGAAGCCGGCGGCGGGTGCAGGCGCGGGGGAGAGCCGCGGCCCGTGTCAGTCGAACTCGCTGGGGTTCGGCGTGGGCGTCTTGCCGGCCAGTACGTCCTTCAGGCGCTGGGTGCCGCTGCGCACCGCCTGCCCGACGGAGTCGCTCTCGCCCCCGTCGAGCCCGCCCGCCGTGACGGTGATCGCGTCGTCGCCGACGCGTACGGCGGCGACGTCCAGGGTCAGCACGGCATCCGTGCCGCCGGTCGTGCCCCGCACCGTCACGCGCAGGCCCTCCCGGGCGTCGCCGACGTCGGGCAGCGAGGTCTCGACGACCTGGACGGTGCGCTGTTCGCCGTGGTCGGTGGCGGTGAACTGGTCGCACGTCTCCGGCAGGCTCGCCATCCAGTTCAGGGAGTCGCGCAGGCCGGTCGGTTCGTAGGAGGCGACCTGGTACAGCAGGCGCGATTCGCCCTGCTCGAAGCCGCGCAGCTCGGACGCCCCGGACGGCTTGCCGAGCAGATCGTCGTCGAAGAGGGAGCCGAGGAGCCGCCGGCAGTCGGCGGCCTGGGCCTTGGCGGTGAGGAAGTCGGCGACGTCGACTTGGCCGATGAGCAGGCTGTCGTGCCAGTTCTCGGCCTCGGTGTCCTTGACCTGGGTCCAGTCGTCCTCGATGTCCGCCTCGGTGATCAGCGCGGCCCGTGCGCCGTCCGTGGTGAGGGTGGCGGTCGGCGAGGGGGTCTGCCGCTTCCCGGCGACCTGTGACGCGGCGACGTCCGAGACGCGGGAACCGTCCGTGTCGCCGTCGTCCGAGCAGCCGGTGGTGGTCAGCAGCGTGCCTGCCGCCAGGGCGGCGGAGAGAACACGGACGAGCCGGTACGGACGACGGGACATCGGGGGTGCCTCCTGAGAACGGGACGCGTGTCCTCAGCGCACCACCGGCCCCGACGGCCCACCACCGGCACCGGACTGTTCGGGTGAGCACCGCCCACACCGCACGCTCCGGCGTGCCCGTCGTGTCATGCCCAGGCCGCGATCTCGGCGTCGGTCCGGCCGGGGGCGGCCCGGCGGACCACGTCCGGCTCGCGCTCGGTCAACGGCTCACGGAGCGGCGCCGAGTGGGCCGGGGTGCCGCTCGCGCCGGGCCGGCGCCACGGCCTCCTCGCTGTCCGGGGATCTTCGGCGACCACGGTGATGTACGGCGGCGCAGGGGCGCTGGGTGGCGAGGTCGCAGCCGCCGTGTCTGGCGGGGCACACCCCACCGGCTGTTCAATGGAGCTGCACACCCGTCACTCGGGAGAGGAGCCGCCCGTGTCCCCTTCCGTCGTGCCGCCCGTCGGTGCGCGTATCCGGCAGGCGCGTCTGGAGCGCGGGAGGAGCCTGCGCGCGCTCGCCCGGGAGGTCGGCGTCTCGGCGAGCCTCGTGTCGCAGATCGAGACCGGCAAGAGCCAGCCCTCCGTCAGCACGCTGTACGCGATCACGACGGCCCTGGGCATCTCCGTCGAGTCCCTCTTCGACGCCCGGGACAGCGCCGGACTCCCGCGGCACGGAGCGACACCGCTCGCGGCGGCGGCCCCCGGCGCCACCGTCCTGCACGCCCTGGCCGCCTTCGCCGCCGACCCGGGGCGGCGGATCGGCCCGCTGGTCGGCGCGGGGGAGCGCGAGAGGCTGGAGCTGGACTCGGGCGTCGTCTGGGAGCGGCTGGGCCGGGTGCCGGGCGCGGAGGTCGACTTCCTGCTGGTGACCTACCGGCCCGGCGGCTCCTCCTCCGGCTCCGGCGCACTGATGCGGCACGCCGGCACCGAGTACGGCTATCTGACCTCCGGCGAACTGATCCTCACCCTCGGTTTCGACGAGTACACCGTGCGCCCGGGCGACGCCGTCTCCTTCGAGTCGACGACCCCCCACCGCTACCGCAACGATGGAGAGGTACCGGCTGTCGGTGTCTGGTTCGTGTCCGGCGATGTTCAGTGACACTTGACACCCGCAGGACCCGGGCGTTCACTCCGAAGTGGGGGTGGTCGCCATGGCGATCCGCACATACGGCCCCAACGCCGTCGACTGGGAAGAGCGCATCGACCTGGACCGGCTGCGCGGACAGCGGCTGGCCCGGCTGCACGAGTGGCTGAACCGCTCCGCGCTGGGCGCGGTGCTCAGCTTCGACTTCGCCAACATCCGCTACATGACCGCCACGCACATCGGCACCTGGGCGATGGACAAGCTGATCCGCTTCGCCCTGCTGGTGCGCGACGGCGAACCCGTCGTCTGGGACTTCGGCTCCGCCGCCCGGCACCACCAGCTGTACAACCCGTGGCTCGACTACAGCGACGGCAAGGGCGGCCCGCCCACCGGCGCACGCGCCGGCATCTCCACCCTGCGCGGCGCCTTCCACCCGGACGCGGGCATCGCCGAGGACGTGGCCGCCAAGATCGCCGCAGAACTGCGCGAGCACGGGCTGGCGAACGAACCGCTCGGCGTCGACGTCGCCGAGATGCCCGTCCTCGCCGCCCTGCGCGCCGAGGGCATCGACGTCGTCGACGGGCAGCAGGTCTTCCTGGAGGCCCGCCGGATCAAGACCGGCGACGAGATCGCCCTGCTCACCCAGGCCTGCGCCATGGTCGACGCGGCCTATGAGGAGCTGTACGGCTATCTGCGCCCGGGTGTGCGCGAGAACGAGTGCGTCGGGGTCGTGGCCAAGGTCCTGTACGACCTCGGCAGCGAGTACGTCGAGGGCGTCAACGCCATCTCGGGCGAGCGCTGCTCACCCCACCCGCACGTCTACAGCGACCGCCTGATCCGCCCCGGCGACCCGGCCTTCTTCGACATCCTGCACAGCCACCTCGGCTACCGCACCTGCTACTACCGCACGTTCGCCGTGGGCAGCGCCTCCCGTGCGCAACGGGACGCCTATGTGCGCTGCCGCGCGTACATGGACGAGGCGATCGCGCTCGTCCGGCCGGGCGCGACCACCGCCGACATCGTGCGGGTGTGGCCGCGCGCCGAGGAGTTCGGCTTCGCCGACGAGACCGCCGCCTTCGCCCTCCAGTACGGCCATGGCGTCGGCCTGTCGATCTGGGAGAAGCCGATCTTCAGCCGCCTGGTCTCCCTCGACCACCCCGAAGTCCTCGAAGAGGGCATGGTGTTCGCCCTGGAGACCTACTGGCCGGCCGCCGACGGCTGGTCCGCCGCCCGGATCGAGGAGGAACTCGTCGTCACCGCCGACGGCTGCGAGGTCATCACCAAGTTCCCCGCCGAGGAACTGCTGGTGGCCGGGCGCAAGTACTGGACGGTGGGCGGCGAGCTGAACACCCGCCGGGAGGCGCAGTCCCATCTCAACACCTCGCGTGACGACGGAGCGGACTGATGGACGCCGCCGGACTCCTCGCCTGCTACGAGCGGATGGCCGTCATCCGCCGCACGGAGAAGGCCGCCCACGACCTGTTCCTCCAGGGCCTGGTGAAGGGCACCACGCATCTCGCCGCCGGGCAGGAGGCGATCGCCGTGGGTGCGAGCGCCGCCCTGCGCCCGGACGACTATGTGTTCGCCACCTATAGGGGCCACCACCATGCCCTCGCCCGGGGCGCCACCCCCGAGGAGTGCCTCGCCGAGCTCATGAGCCGGGCGACCGGGTTGTGCGGGGCCAAGGGCGGCTCCATGCACCTGACCAAGGCGGCCACCGGCATGCTCGGCTCGTACGCCATCGTCGGTTCCCACCTGCCGATGGCGGTCGGCGCGGCCTGGTCGGCCCGGCTGCGCGGGACGGACCAGCTGGCGGTCGCCTTCTTCGGCGACGGCGCGACCAACATCGGCGCCTTCCACGAGTCGCTCAACCTGGCCGCCGTGTGGAAGCTGCCGGTGCTGTTCGTGTGCGAGAACAACCTGTACATGGAGTACACGCCGATCGCCGACGTCACGGCGGTGGCCCGGCCCGCCGCCGACCGGGCGCCCGCCCACGGCATCCCGGGCGAGGTCGTCGACGGCAACGACGTCGTCGCCGTCGAGGAGGCGGTGGCGCGGCTCGCGCGGCGGGCCCGGGCGGGGGACGGGCCCGCCGTGCTGGAGGCCGAGACCTACCGGCACTTCGGGCACAGCCGCTCCGACCCGGCGGCGTACCGTCCGGCCGAAGAGGTCGAACGGTGGCTGAAGCACGACCCGCTGGACCTCGCCCGGGGGCGGCTGGCCGAGCTGGGAGCCGGGGCGGAGACGGTCGCGGAGGCCGACGAGCGGGCCAGGGCCCTCGTGGCGCGGGCCGTCGAGGCGGCGAAGGCCGGACCGCCGCCCGATCCGCGGGAGGCGCTGACCGACGTGTGGGCGGACGGAGGTGCCGCATGGCGGACGTGATCACCTACCGGGAAGCGGTCGCCGAGGGCATCGCGCGCGAGATGCGCCGGGACACCTCCGTCGTGTGCCTCGGGGAGGACATCGCCGCGGCCGGCGGTGTGTTCAAGACGACCGTGGGTCTGCTGAAAGAGTTCGGGCCCGAGCGGGTGTGGGACACGCCCATATCCGAGCAGGCCATCGTGGGCGCGGCGATGGGCGCCGCGATGACCGGGATGCGGCCCGTCGCGGAGATCATGTTCTCCGACTTCCTGGCCTGCTGCTGGGACTACCTCGCCAACGAGATACCCAAGGTCCGCTACATGACCGGCGGCCAGGTCACGGTGCCGCTCGTCGTGCGCACCGCCAACGGCGGCGGGCTCGGTTTCGGCGCCCAGCACTCGCAGGCCACCGAGAACTGGGCCCTGACCGTCCCCGGTCTGAAGATCGCGGCACCGGCCACACCCGCCGACGTCATCGGCATGATGGCGGCGGCGATCCGCAGCGACGACCCCGTGGTCTTCTTCGAGCACAAGGCCCTCCTGGCCACCAAGGGGCCACCGCCACCGCCTGACCATGTCGTCGAGCTGGGCCGGGCCGCCGTCGTACGCGAGGGCGCCGACGTCACGCTCGTCGCGCTCGCCTCGACGGTGCCCCTGGCGCTGAAGGCCGCCGACGTGCTGTCGGGCGAGGGCATCGAGGCGGAGGTGATCGACCTGCGCTGCCTGGTCCCGCTGGACGCCGCGACCGTCCTCGACTCCCTGCGCACGACCTCGCGGCTGGTCACCGTCGAGGAGAACCCGTACCAGGGCGGCTGGGGCGGCACCGTCGTCTCGATCGTCGCCGACGAGGGCTTCGGCCTGCTGGACGCGCCCGTGCGGCGGGTCGCGGGGGAGTGCGTCCCGCTGCCGTTCGCCGACGCGCTGGAGGAACAGGTCATCCCCACCGCCGACAAGGTCGTCACGACGGTCCGCGCGCTCGCCGCCTACTGACCGCCCACCCACGCACCGAAGACCCCATGGGAGGAAGCACGATGACCACGAGAACACTTCTGCGCAATGGTCACGTGATCTCGATGGACCCCGCCATCGGGGATCTGCCCCAGGGGGACGTCCTCGTCGAGGACGGCAGGATCGCGGCCGTCGAGCCCGAGATAAGCGCGGACGCCGACATTCTCGACATGAGCGGCCGCATCGTGATCCCCGGCTTCGTCGACACCCACCGCCACACCTGGGAGGCGCCCATCCGCGGCGTCGCACCCGACGCCACCCTCGACGACTACTTCGTCGACATCCTCGACACCTTCGCACCCCTGTACACCCCGGAGGACGTCTACGCGGCCAACCTCGCGGGCGCCCTGGAATGCCTCAACGCCGGTATCACCACGCTGGTCGACTGGTCGCACATCAACAACACCCCGGACCACCCGGACGCCGCGATCCAGGGCCTGAAGGAGTCCGGCATCCGGGCGCAGTACGCGTACGGCAGCGCCAACACCTCCCTCGCCGACTACTGGTTCGAGAGCAGGATCGCCATACCCGCCGACGACGTCCGGCGGATCCGCGCCACGCACTTCGCGTCCGACGACGGCCTGCTGACCATGGGTCTCGCCACCCGAGGACCCGGCTTCTGCGTAGGCGAGGTCGTCGCCGCCGAGTGGGCCCTCGCCCGCGAACTCGGCATCCCGATCACCGTGCACGTGGCCATGGGGCGGCTGGCCGGCCGCTTCGGCATGGTCAGGCAACTGCACGGCATGGGGCTCCTCGGCCCGGACACCACCTACGTCCACTGCTGCTACCTCAGTGAGGAGGAGTGGCGGATGGTCGCCGACAGCGGGGGCACGGTGTCCGTCGCGCCGCAGGTGGAGCTCCAGATGGGCCACGGCTGGCCGCCCGTGACGCAGGCGATCGAGCACGGTCTGCGGCCGTCGTTCAGCATCGACGTCGTCACCACCGTGCCCGGCGACATGTTCACGCAGATCCGCGCGGCCTTCGGCGCCGAACGCGCCCGCGTCAACGCCGACTGCTGGCAGGCCAACCTGCCCGTCCCGGACACCATGCTGACAGCGCGTCAGATGCTGGAGGCCGCCACCGTCAACGGCGCCCATGTCGCGGGCCTGGAGGACCGCACCGGCTCCCTGACCCCCGGCAAGCGCGCCGACATCGTCGCGATCGACGCCACCGCGCTGAACGTCGCGCCCGTGCACGACGCGGCGGCCGCGGTGACCCTGTGCGCGGACGTGTCCAACGTGGACACCGTCCTGGTCGACGGGGTGATCCACAAGCGCGACGGCAGGCTGGTCGCCGACACCGGGCGCGCGCTGCGGCTCGTTTCGCAGGCCCGCGACCGGCTCCTCGCGGCGAAGGAGACGAAGGAGGCGAAGGGCGAGACGGGTGAGAAGGCCCCGGCATGACGAATCATCTGGTGCGCCGCGCGGCCGAGCTGCCCGAGCCGCCGTACGACGCCCTGGGCCACCGGCGGCGGACGCTGGTCGGCGAGGACGACGGCAGTGTGCACACCGGCTTCGGCCTGTGCGAACTGCGCCCCGACGGCCGTGTGCCGGCCCATGTGCACTCGTACGAGGAGAGCTTCCACATCCTCGGCGGGGCCGTGGTCCTCGACGTCCCCGAGGGCTCGTACCTGCTGGAGGAGGGTGACTACGGCCTGCTGCCGATCGGCGTGCCGCACGCCTGGCGCGGCGCCGGGGACACCGCCGGCCGCTGGGCGGACATGCTCGCCCCCGTGCCCCGGGCCCGCTACGGGTACGACACCCAGACCGTGCCGGACCTGCCCGTGCGCGACCCCGTCCGGCTCGACGTCCGCGACCCGCGCACCCGCTCCTTCGGTCACTTCGAGCCCGCCCAGATGGACCCCGGCGGGCAGTCCCAGGACCTGCTGGCCGTCACGGCGAGTATGCGCACCGCGCTGCTGGTCTACAGCGGCATCACCGTGAAGATGATGGTCGACAGCGACCTGGGCGCGGTCGGCTCGACGATGTTCATGGTGCAGTACGCGTCCGACGGCGTCATCGGCACCCACGACCACCCCTTCGAGGAGACGTATCTGATCCTGGAGGGCGTCGCCGAGACCACGCTCGACGGCGAGCGGTACCGGCTGGAGCCCGGCGACCTCGCCTGGGCGGGCACCGGCTGTGTGCATGGGTTCGTCAATGCCGGGCAGGGGCCCCTGCGGTGGCTGGAGACACAGGCGCCGCAGCCACCGTCGCGGCACTCGTACCGGTTCACCAGGGACTGGGACTATCTGCGCCAGACGCTTCGGGAGGGCTCATGAGCAGTGTCCTTGTCGTCGGCGGCACGTCGGGCATCGGCCTGGCGTTCGCCCGGGCCCGCGCCGAGCGTGGCGACGAAGTCGTCCTGACCGGCCGTGACGCTCACCGCGCCGACCTGATCGCCAAGGAGTTCGGTGCCCGGGGCATCGCCCTCGACCTGGCGCGGCCGCTGGAGATCGCGGCGGCGCTGGCCGGCGTGGGACGCGTCGACGAGCTGGTGGTCGCGGGTGTCTCCCGGGACGACAACAAGGTGAGCGAGTACGACATCGACGCCGCGCTGCGGCTGGTCACCCTCAAGCTCGTCGGCTACACCGAGGTCGTGCACACGCTGCGGACCCGGCTGCACGACGACAGCGCCATCGTGCTCTTCGGCGGACAGGCCAAGGAACGCCCCTACCCGGGGGCGACGACGGTGGCGACGGTCAACGCGGGCGTGCGGGGCCTGATGAACTCCCTCGCCGTCGAACTCGCGCCCGTCCGGGTCAACGCGGTGCACCCCGGCGTCGTCGGCGACAGCCCGTACTGGCAGGCCAAGCCGGAGAAGGTGCTCGACGTACTGCGCACCGAGACGCCCACCGGGCGGCTGGCCTCCATGGCGGACGTGGTGGACGCGGTCGACTTCCTGCTGCGCAACCGGTCGGTCAACGCCGTCGAACTGGCGGTGGACGGAGGGTGGTTGCTCGGCTGAGGCCAGGGCCTGTTGTGAAAGTGGCGGGGCAGGCGGCACTTTCGCAACAGGCCGTGGGCCGGTTCACCCGGCCCGCCGCAGCGCGTCCTCGGCCACGTCCTTGTCCACCGCCGCGCGCACCAGCGCCGCGGCGAGGACAGCCGGGTCGGTCCGCCGCCCGGCCAGTTCGGTGAGACGGTCCGGATCCTTCGGAAGCTTCAGCCGCTCGGCACCCTGGAGGGCCTTGGCGTCGAGGTAGGGGGCGGCCTCCGGCCACACGCCCTGCGCCTCGCGCAGGAAGATGTCGGCTCCGGCCGGGCCGATCCCGGGGAACTCCTGGAGCAGGTGGCGCAGCTCGGACACTTTGCCGTCCGCCTCCCGGCGCAGTCGCCGCAGATCCCCGCCCCACCGTTCGTTCAACAGCTCGGCGGCCTCACCGAGCTGGGTCGCCGTGCGCTCGTCGTAGCGCCGGTAGCCGCCCCGGCCGAGCGCGTCCACCCGCTCCTGCCAGTCGGCCTGTGCCATGCGGCGCGGATCGCGCAGCCCCGCTTCGTGCAGGGCACGGGCGGTGGCCACCGCGATCGAGCCGCGGATGCGGGCGCTGAGCAGATGGGCCAGCACGAGCAGCCGGTACAGCGGCTGCGGGGTGTCCTTCAGCCGGATCCCCGCCTCGTCCGCGTACGTCCGGCCGTGCGCTTCGAGAAGTTCGCGCACGACGCGCTCCTGCCGGTCCACGACTACCCCTTGAGCGGATCGTGGCCGATCGTCATCAGCCGGCGCCTGCGGCGCGTGTCCTCGGCCGTCACCTCGGGCTCCGGCTCGTTCTCCACGTCCACCTGCGAGGTGACCGTGTCCACGACCTTCAGCATCACCCGCAGGTCGTCCTCGGTCAGGTCGGTGCGCCGCTTCTGCAGGATCGCCAGGACGTGCTGCCCGGTCTGCGTGCCCGCCTGGTCGGGCAGCGGCTCCGCGTCCTCGTCGGCGTCCCGCATCCGCAACCAGGCCGCGAGCTCCTGCGAGGTCATGTTCACCACGCGGTGGAAGTCCTCCCACAGCGCGTCGAGTTCAAGGGCGTCGGTCATCACATGCCCCTTCCGTACGTATGTGCGCGCGCTCCGTATGTGCGCGCACTCTTCAGCCCTCGCGGGGGAAGTTCTCGGCGTCGAACATCCACCGCTGCTTCTCCAGCTCGGCGGTGATGCTGATCAGCAGATCCTGCGTGACCAGGTCGGCCTTCTCGGTCGCGTCGATGCGCTCGCGCAGCCGGCCGATGGCGTCCTGGAGGGACTCGACCATCACCTTTACGGCGTCCGCGTCGCGCACCCAGCCCTCCTTGGGGGCGGGCAGGGTGAAGGCCTTGGCGATCGTCTCGGGACGACCGTCCGGCGGGACGCCGAGCGCGGCGGACCGCTCCGCCGCCGTGTCGGCGAAGTTCCGCGCGGCCGAGACCACCTCGTCGAGCTGGAGGTGGATCGACCGGAACCGCGGTCCGACGATGTTCCAGTGCGCCTGCTTCCCGATCAGCGAGAGTCCGAGCAGATCCACCAGGGTGTCCTGGAGTGCCTCGCACGAGACCCGGCGGGCCTCGTCGGGCAGTGTGCTCCGCACAGCCGTCATAGGGCGCTACTCCTCCTCGCGTCGTTTCTCGTCGTCCGGAGCAGTGCGTCGCGCTCCTCCTCGCAGGTCCCGCCCCACACGCCCGCGGCCTGGCCGCTGCTGAGCGCGAAGCTCAGGCACTGGTCGGTGACCGGGCAGCGCGCACAGATCCGCTTCGCGGCGGCGACGTCCCGCAGGGCCGGGCCTGCCGTGCCCACGGGGAAGAACAGTTCGGGGTCCTCGTCCACACAGGCGGCGCTCCGCAACCACTCCATGAACGCGCGGGTGCCCCGGGCCCTCTGGGGCAAACCCCGATGCGGAAGCACGGACGCCGGTCGGTCCGACCTGCGATCACGCTCTTCCAGGTCGCTTCTACCCTCAGAATCTTCACAGGGCGCAGCCCGAGGGTCTATAGTCCGAAACTAGCAGTGCTAATTAAGTGGTGTGAGGAGTCCTCTCGTGCGTCCCGTCCACTTCGCGGCCGCCCGCCGCACCCCCATCGGCAGGCTGCGGGGATCCCTCTCCTCGGTACGGCCCGACGACCTCGCCGCGACCGTCGTGCGCGCCCTGGCCGACGTCCCCGCCCTCGACCCCGCCCGCATCGACGACGTCTACTGGGGCGCCGCCAACCAGGCCGGCGAGGACAACCGCAACGTCGCCCGCATGGCAGCACTGCTCGCCGGCCTCCCCGAGTCCGTGCCCGGCGCCACCGTCAACCGCCTCTGCGCGTCCGGCCTGGAGGCCGTGACCACGGCGGCCCGCACCATCGCCGCCGGCGAGGCCGACATCGTGATCGCGGGCGGCTCCGAGTCGATGAGCCGCGCCCCCTTCGTCCTGCCCCGCCCCGACGAGGCCCTGCCGCACCGCATCGAGACCGCCGACACCCGCCTCGGCTGGCGCCTGGTCAACCCGGCGATGCGGGACCTGCACGGGCTGCTCTCCATGGGCGAGACGGCGGAGGAGGTCGCCGCCCGCTACGGCATCCCGCGCGAACGCCAGGACGACTTCGCCCTGCGCAGCCACCAGCGCGCCGCCCTCGCCCGCGGATACGGCCACTTCGACGACGAACTCCTGCCCGTGGAACGCCCCGACGGGGTCGTCGTCGACACCGACGAATGCGTCCGCGAGGACACCTCGTACGAGAAGCTGTCCCGGCTGAAGCCGGTCTTCCGGGACGGCGGCACGGTCACCGCGGGCAACGCCTCCCCGATGAACGACGGCGCCGCCGGCCTCCTCCTGGTCAGCGAGGACGCCCTGCACGAGCTGGGCCTGGAGTCCCTGGGCCGCTACGTCGCCGGAGCCTGTGCAGGCGTCCACCCCGACGTCATGGGCATCGGCCCGGTCCCCGCCACCCGCAAGGTACTGACCCGGGCCGGCTGGAGCATCGGCGATCTGGAGGAGGCCGAGTTCAACGAGGCCTTCGCGGCCCAGGCCCTGGCTTGCGTGGACCAGCTCGGCATCGACCCCGACCTGGTCAACCCGAGCGGCGGAGCCATCGCCCTCGGACACCCGCTGGGCTGCTCGGGCGCCCGCATCCTGACGACGCTGCTCCACCGCATGCGGCGGACCGGGGCGGGGCGCGGCCTGGCGACGATGTGTGTCGGGGTGGGGCAGGGGAGCGCGGTGCTGGTCGAGCGGGCGTAGCCGCCGGGGACCGAGCACCTCGATCAGGGCCTGGTGTGCCTTTCTGCCCGTCGTACTCCAGGGGCGTCTCGCTGGTCATGCCCGACCGGCGAGACGGCCCTGCGGGCTCCGGTTCGTTGCACATAGCATCAGTGCTCGCATGAACACGATGACGCTCTGGCACATCACCGGCTGGGAGTTCGCCGCACTCGCCTTCGCGGCCCTGCTCGTCGGCTTCTCGAAGACCGCCGTGAGCGGGGCCAACACGGTCAGCCTCGCCATCTTCGCCGCGGTGCTGCCCGCCCGTGCCTCCACCGGCGTGCTGCTGCCGGTGCTGATCGCCGGGGACCTGCTCGCCGTCGCCACCTACCGGCGGCACGCCCACTGGCCCACACTGTGGCGGCTGTTCCCGGCGGTCGCCGCGGGCGTCGTCATCGGCACGGTGTTCCTGATGTGGGCGGACGACGCGGTCGTACGGACCTCGATCGGTGCGATCCTGCTGCTGATGGCCGCGGTGACCGTCTGGCGCAGGCGTACGGCGGAGGCGGAACGGGAGCCGGAGCCCGAGTCGGTCACCAGCCGGGCGGGCCGGGTCAAGGCCCGCTCCTACGGCGTCCTCGGCGGCTTCACCACGATGGTCGCCAACGCGGGCGGCCCGGTGATGTCGATGTACCTGCTGTCCGCGGGCTTCCGCAAACTCGGCTTCCTCGGCACGTCGGCCTTCTTCTTTCTGATCGTCAACGTCTCCAAACTGCCCTTCAGTGCCGGTCTCGGCCTGATCGACGGCCGCTCCCTGCTCCTGGACCTGGCGCTCGTGGTGTTCGTCGTGCCCGGCGCGTTCTTCGGCAAGTGGGCAGTCAACAAGATCAACCAGCGGTTGTTCGAACAGCTGGTCATCGCGGCGACCGTCGTGGGCGGACTGCAGCTACTGCTGCGCTGAACCCCGCAGGAGGGCCGGAAGGTCCGCGAAGGAGTCGATCACGTGGTCGGGCGTGCCGTCGGCGGCGCGGAGGTCCTCCGGCTGGAACTTGCCGGTCCGCACGAGGACCCCGGTGATCCCGGCCCGCTGTGCCGCGCGCACGTCGGACTCGATGTCGTCCCCGACCATCAGGGCCTCGCCCGCACCGGCGCCCAGCCGGGCCAGTGCCGCCTCGAAGAACGCCCGGGCCGGTTTGCCGGTGATCTCGGCCTCCACCCGGGCGGCCTGCTCGAGACCGGCCAGGAACGCCCCCGAGTCCAGCCGCAGCCTCTCGGCCGTACGCCAGTACAGGTTGCGGTGCATCGCCACCAGCCGGGCCCCGCGCTGGAGATGCCCGAAGGCCCGGTCCAGCTCCGCGTAACCGAACTCCGGACCGGCCCCGCCGACCAGCACCACATCGGGCACCGCGGCGGAGTACGCCGCGGTGCCCGGGTCCGCAGCGTCGACGACGTCCACACCGTCGAGGTCCTCCGCGATGTCACCGCTGTTCAGCAGGGCGCACCGGGCGCCCGGACAGTGCTCGGCGAGGTAGGCGGCGGTGGCGGCGGGCGCGGTCAGGATGTCCTCGGCCGACACCCAGAACCCCGCGTCCGCGAGCGTCCCGGCGATCGACGCCCGCGTCCGGGACGTCGTGTTGGTGACCAGCAGCACGGCGAGCCCGGCTTCCCTGATCTCCCGCAACGCCTCGACGGCACCCGGCAGGGGCCGCCACGAGACGGTCAGCACCCCGTCGATGTCGACGAGCACGGCACGCACGGACTCCATGCCTGGACGATAACCAGGGTGAGCCGTGTCCGCCGGTCGGCATCCCGACTTCGGTACTCCGGGCAGGGCGGCAGCCGCCCGTCACGCCGTGCCGGTCGCCATGGCCTTCGCCGGCTCGCCCGGCAGGCCGCGGCTCAGGTCCTCTACGTGCGCATGCCAGAACGGGAGCGCCGGTGATGTGCGCCTCGGTCGTCCCCCGTCAGCGCCCCGCCTCCGTACCCCGCAACCGGGGCGCCCGCGCTCCCGCGTCCACCGGGCGGCCCGACCTCTCCACCTCCTCGGCCAACCGCCGTGCCCAGGCCGCGACGCTGTCGATGTCGATGCCGTGCGGCGTCGCCTCCCCGGAGGCGGAGGCCCACTCCTCGGCCGCGACCGCGCCGCGCCGCAGCAGGCGTGCCCCGCCCGTGAGGTTGCCGCGGGCGGTGTGGGTCAGGCCCACGGCGAGCTGGGCGAGGCCGCGCCAGAGTTCCCGTTCCGTGTCGGGACCCGACTTCCAGGCGTCCTCGAAGACCTCGTGCGCGTGGAACGGTTTCCCTTCGTCCAGGAGTCGCTGCGCCTCGTCGACGGTCTCCTCCGGCGTGCGGACGACGCCCTCGGGCTGCCGCGGCACGCCCGGCGCGTCGTACGGCAGGGGCCGGCCGAGGCCGTCCCGAGGCCGGGCGTTGCGCGCCCGCCCCTCGCTGTCGCGGTCCCGGGCGCCGCCGGGCGTGCCCGCGGACAAGCTCTCCGTGTGTCCGGTGTTCTGCGAGTTTCCCCTGCTGTCTGTGCTGCCCATACGGGGATTGTCCCGCGCCGGGGCCGACTTTCGGCGCGGCCGGGGGTGTGGGGTAAAGTGCTGTTCGCGCGATCACGCGGTTCACCGCGGTGGGCGCGCAGCGGGACGTGGCGCAGCTTGGTAGCGCACTTGACTGGGGGTCAAGGGGTCGCAGGTTCAAATCCTGTCGTCCCGACTTGCGACGTAGCAGGTCGGAGGTCATTTCCGGTTCACCGGAAGTGGCCTCTTCGTCATGTCTGGGCAAGGCCTCAGTGAGCCACTGGGCGATTTATTGCGATATGTGCTTGGTAATGCCTTATGTGCTCCCTAGTGTTCACCGCGAGGGAAGCACTGCGAGGCCCGAGTCCTGTGCCACCGTCCGGAAACGAGGTGTGGAGCGCGTGCACGCGAGGTACGGCTGCCGGCCCCTTTCGGGTCACATGGGACGTCCCCGAGGGACGCGATGGCTGCGGGCGTTCGCAGTACTGCCGTTGCTGGCTTCGGTGCTCGCCGCATGCGGCAGTGACGAGGGATCCGCCAGGCCCACACTGAACTGGTACAACTTCCCCGACGACTCCGGCGCGCTCCAGAAGGCGGCCGACCGGTGCAGCCAGGCCTCGGGCGGCCGCTACAGGATCAGCTACAACAAGCTCCCGCGTGCGGCTGACGGCCAGCGCCAGCAGCTTGTCCGCAGACTCGCCGCCCACGACAACTCACTCGACATCCTGGGCCTGGACGTCACCTGGGCGGCGGAGTTCGCCGAGGCCCGCTGGATCCGGGAATGGACGGGGACGGCGAAACGGCGGGCCGCCGAGGGCACCCTGCGCGTACCGCTGCAGACCGCGACCTGGAAAGGCAAGCTGTACGCCGTCCCGTACAACACCAACACCCAGCTCCTGTGGTACCGCAAGGACCTGGTGCCCACCCCGCCCAGGACCTGGGCCGAAATGCTGGACATGGCAGGCGCCCTCGCACGGCAGGGCAAGCCGCACTTCGTCGAGATCCAGGGCGCCCAGTACGAGGGCCTGACCGTCTGGTTCAACACGCTGATCAACAGTGCGGGCGGCTCCGTCCTCAACGCGAGCGCGACCGAGCCTTCTCTCGGCCCTCCTGCCTCGCGGGCCGCCGGGATCATGCGTGAGCTGGCGAAGTCCCCGGCCGCGGACCCCTCCCTGTCCAACCAGATGGAGGACCAGAACCGGCTCGCCATGGAGTCGGGGGCAGCGGTGTTCGAGCTCAACTACCCGTTCGTCTATCCGTCGATGAAGGCGAACAACCCCGCGTTGTTCAAGAACTTCCGCTGGGCGCCGTACCCCCGGGTCGACGCGAACCGCCCGGCACGGCCCACGATCGGCGGCATCGATCTGGCTGTGAGCGCCTACTCGCGCCACCCCGACCTGGCCTTCGAGGCGGCGCTGTGCCTGCGCAACCGGGAGAACCAGCTCACCGCCGCGCTCGAGGGCGGTCTGCCGCCCACGTTGCGCGGACTGTACGACGAGCCGGCGTTCATGAAGGCGTACCCGTTCTCGCGGGAGGTGCTGGCCGGCCTGCAGACGGCGAGCGTACGGCCGCTCACTCCGGCCTACCAGAACATCTCGATCGCGATCTCCCACACGCTGTCCCCGCCGTCCGCGATCGATCCGGTGAGCTCGATCAAGACCATCAGGGATCAGATCGACGATGCCCTGCGATCCGAGGGTGTGATCCCGTGAGCATGCAAGCGGAACCGGCCGGAGCACCGGTACCCCCCGAGGCGGAGCAGACACGGCAGGACACGGCGGCGCTCTCGGTGGGCGCCCGGCAGGAGCGGCGGCTCGGCTGGCTGCTGTGCGCACCCGCCGTCGTCGTCATGCTCGCCGTGACCGCGTATCCCATCGGGTACGCCGTCTACCTGTCCCTCCAGCGGTACGACCTGCGCTTTCCGGGGCAGGCGAAGTTCGTGGGCCTGAGCAACTACGGGGCCGTGCTGACCTCCCCGTTCTGGTGGGACGCGTTCTGGGTGACGCTGTTCATCACCGGCGTGTCCGTGGCCGTCGAACTCGTCCTCGGCATGTGCCTCGCCCTGGTCATGCACCGCACGATCTTCGCGCGCGGTGTCGTCCGCACGTCGGTCCTCATCCCGTACGGCATCGTCACCGTGGTCGCCGCCTTCTCCTGGCAGTACGCCTGGACCCCGGACCTCGGCTACCTCGCCGGGCTGCTGCCCGCAGGTGACGCCCCGCTGACCGAGCAGTGGCCGGCCCTGTGGCTGATCGTCCTCGCGGAGGTGTGGAAGACGACCCCCTTCATGGCCCTGCTGCTGCTCGCCGGCCTCGCCCTGGTCCCCGAGGAGACCCTGAGGGCGGCCATGGTGGACGGCGCCACCCCGTGGCAGCGCTTCATCAGGGTCGTGCTGCCGCTGATGAAGCCGGCCATCCTGGTGGCCCTGCTCTTCCGCACACTGGACGCCTTCCGGATCTTCGACAACATCTACATCCTGACCGCCGGGGCCCAGGGAACCGGCTCCGTGTCGATCCTCGGGTACGACAACCTGTTCACCGCGCTGAACCTGGGCATCGGGTCGGCGATCTCGGTCCTGATCTTCATCTGCGTCGGGATCATCGCCTTCGCCTTCGTCAAGCTGTTCGGCGCCGCCGCACCCGGCGCGGAGGTGAAGCGCTGATGGCCGCCGTAGGCAAGACGCACGCCGCCCGATGGACCGTCGTGAACGTCGTGGTGGTGCTGTACGCCCTGTTCCCGGTGTGGTGGATCGCCGCGCTGTCGTTCAAGGACCCCAGCACCCTCACCGACGGCGACTACATCCCGAGGGACTGGACCTGGCAGAACTACCGGGGCATCTTCGCGACCTCCGAGTTCACCAGGGCGCTGATCAACTCCATCGGCATCGCCCTCATCGCCACGGTGATCGCGGTGGCGCTGGGCACCATGGCCGCCTATGCGGTGGCCAGGCTGCGCTTCCCCGGCAAGCGGGTGCTCATCGGCATGTCACTGCTGATCGCCATGTTCCCCCCGATCTCCCTGGTGTCACCCCTGTTCAACATCGAGCGGATCATCGGGATCTTCGACACCTGGATCGGGCTGATCATCCCGTACATGACCTTCTCCCTGCCGCTGGCGATCTACACCCTGTCGGCCTTCTTCCGGGAGATCCCCTGGGACCTGGAGAAGGCGGCCAAAGTCGACGGGGCGACGCCCGCGCAGGCCTTCCGGCTGGTCATCGTGCCGCTGGCCGCGCCGGGCGTGTTCACCACGGCCATTCTCGTGTTCATCTTCTGCTGGAACGACTTCCTGTTCGCGATCTCGCTGACTTCCACCCAGTCCGCGCGCACGGTGCCGGCCGCGATCGCGTTCTTCACCGGGAGCTCGCAGTTCCAGCAGCCCACCGGGTCGATCGCCGCCGCCGCCGTGGTGATCACCATCCCGATCATCGTTTTCGTCCTGTTCTTCCAACGGCGGATCGTCGCCGGACTGACCTCCGGGGCAGTCAAGGGGTGAACGGGCCGACCCGGAAGGCATGAAGGCAAGGAGGCACCACCCATGGCCGAGATCATCCTTGAGGGAGTCACCAAGCGCTTTCCCGACGGGGCCCTCGCCGTGAAGGACGTGGACCTCGACATCGCCGACGGCGAGTTCGTGATCCTGGTTGGTCCGTCGGGATGCGGAAAGTCCACCACCCTGAACATGATCGCCGGGCTTGAGGACATCACCGAGGGCACCCTGCGCATCGGAGACCGAGTCGTCAACGACCTGGCTCCGAAGGAACGCGACGTCGCCATGGTGTTCCAGAGCTACGCCCTCTACCCGCACTTGAACGTCGGGGAGAACATGGGCTTCCCACTGCGCCTGGCCAAGGTGGACAAGGCCACCATCGACGCCAAGGTGGCGGAAGCCGCCCGGATCCTCGACCTGACCGAGCACCTGGACCGCAAGCCCGCCAACCTCTCGGGCGGCCAGCGCCAGCGGGTGGCCATGGGCCGGGCGATCGTCCGTGATCCCAAGGCGTTCCTGATGGACGAGCCGCTGTCGAACCTGGACGCCAAACTCCGGGTACAGATGCGCACCCAGATCTCCCGGCTGCAGCGCCGCCTCGGCACGACCACGGTGTACGTCACCCACGACCAGACCGAGGCGATGACGCTCGGCGACCGGGTCGTGGTCATGAGGCAGGGCCTGGTCCAGCAGATCGGCACGCCCGCCGAGCTGTACGACAGCCCGCGCAACATCTTCGTCGCGGGTTTCATCGGCTCCCCGGCGATGAACTTCCTGAACGCCACCCTGGAGGCCGGTGCCCTGCGCTCGCCCGTGGGAGACCTTCCCCTCGACGACCGTACGAGGAGGGAACTGGAACGGCAGAACGCCCCCCGCCAGGTCATCCTCGGGCTTCGGCCGGAGGCGTTCGAGGACGCGGCCCTGGCGCACGACCGGGACCGGACGGGCCCGGTCTTCACCCCCACCGTGGAGGTACTGGAGTCGCTGGGCTCCGATGTGTACGTCTACTTCACCGCGGAGGGCGGTCCCGCGACGAGCGCCGAGCTGGAGGAGCTGGCCACGGACTCGGGCATGCGCGACACCGGCGCTGACGCCAGTCACATCGTGGCCCGCCTGGACGCCGCCACCCGTGCCCGCGAAGGCGAGCCCGTGCGGCTGCAGGTCGACATGGCCAAGGCCCACGTGTTCGACCCGGGCACCGGAGCCAACCTCACGCATCCGCTGAGGGCGGCCTGACGACGTACCGCACGGGGCGCGGCCTTCTTTCGCCGCGCCCCCTTGACCTCAAGTGCGCTCCAAGCTGAAGACTCCCGTCCGTGCCCCGAGGTCCGGGGCGGCGAGGAAGGGAGCAACAGCCATGCGCTACCGCACGATCGGCACGGACCCGGGCACCCGCCGCGAGGTGAGCGTGCTCGCGCTCGGCGCGATGCTGTTCGGCTCGGTGACGGACGAGAAGACGTCCTTCGCCGTCCTCGACCGGTACGTCGAAGCCGGCGGGAACTTCATCGACACGTCCGACAACTACGCCTTCTGGGCCGACGGCGGCCAGGGCGGCCAGAGCGAGGAACTCCTCGGCCGCTGGCGGCGCAGCCGCGGCATCGGTGACGAGATCGTCATCGCGACCAAGCTCGGCGCCCGCCCCCTGGCCCCCGGCACCAGCTACGTCGACAACCCCGAAGGCCTGTCGGCGAAGGTGATCAGGGAGTCCGCCGAACGCAGCCGCGAGCGGCTCGGCCTGACGAAGCTGGACCTGCTGTACGCCCACATCGAGGACCACGAGGTCCCCCTCCGGGAGACCGTCGAGGGCTTCGCCGAACTGGTCGCCGAGGGCACCGTGGGACTGCTCGGCGTCAGCAACCACGCGACGTGGCGGGTCGAGCGGGCCCGTGCCCTCGCCGCCGCGGCCGCACTGCCCGGCTACGAGGTGCTCCAGTACGCGCACAGCCACCTGCGCCCCCGCACCGACATACCCGAGTCCCTCTTCCCGGACGGCAGCCTCGGCCACGCCGGCCCCGACCTGCTCGGCTACCTGAGGGCCGAGCCCGGCCTCACCCTGGTCGCCTACTCACCTCTGCTGAAGGGCGCCTACAGCCACCCGGACCGGCTGCCCGCGGACTTCGACCACCCCGGCACCCCGGCGAGGCTGGCGGCACTGCGGGAGGTGGCCCGGGAGACCGGGGCGACCGTCAACCAGGTCGTGCTGGCCTGGCAGATCGGCGGCGACCTGCCGATCGTCCCGCTGGCCGGGGTCTCCTCCGTGGCCCAGCTGGAGGAGAACCTCGCCGCCGTGGACCTGGAACTGACCGCCGAGCAGCGGGCCAGGCTGGACGCGGCCCACTGACCTCGTGGAACCGTGGGACCGTGGAGGGAGCCGGACCTGCGTGCCTTGGGAGGCCCGGACCCCCGGACCGTCGGAAGGAGCACCGGCCATGACCACCCACCCGGCCCACCCCGCCGCCCGGTCGATCAGGACCACCCCCGAGGGCCTCCTGTGGGAGCCCAGCGAGCGCTGGGTGCGCGGCCGCAAGGGCGACATCACCGTCGTCGACAGCCGGCACCCGGTCCTCGTCTGGGAACCCCACCTGCCCGTGCCGCAGTACGCCTTCCCGCACGACGACGTCCGCACCGACCTGCTCCGCCCGGCGCAGAACCCGCCCACCGGCAAACACACCGGCTCCCGGACCTTCTACGACCTCGACGCCGACGGCGAGGTGCGCGCGAACGCGGCCTGGACGTTCCCCGCCGACGACCTGGCCGGCCACATCGCCTTCGAGTGGTTCCGGCGCACCGACACGGGCCTCGACCACTGGTACGAGGAGGACGAAGAGATCTTCGTCCACCCCCGCGACCCGCACAAACGCGTCGACGCGCTGCCGAGCAGCCGCCATGTCCGAGTCGAGATCGACGGCCAGGTCGTCGCGGACACCCACGCCCCCGTCCTGCTCTTCGAGACGTCCCTGCCGACCCGCTACTACGTCCCGCGTGAGGACGCCCGCCTGGACCTGTTCGACGCCACCGACCACAGCACCGGATGCCCCTACAAGGGCACCGCCGCGTACTGGTCCTGGCGCGGCGGGGGCGATGTGCCGCCGAACATCGTCTGGAGCTATCCCGACCCGCTGCCCGCGGTGGCCGTGATCCGGGGGCGCGTCGCCTTCTTCAACGAGGCCGTCGACATCACGCTGGACGGTGAGCGCCTGGAGCGCCCGGACACGCCGTTCAGCCGGATGCTGCGGAGGGGGAGCCGTTCGTGAAGCTGTCGAGCAGGGCGTCGAGCCCGGCAGCGAGGCCCTCGGGGCCGCCCCGCCCGGCGAGCGCCGCCGCGGTCTCCCGCAGCGTCGGCAGCTCCTTGGCGGACAGGCGGTGCAGCCCGAGCCGGAAGGCCGGATCGGTCTCGTCCGGGTTGTCCACCATGGGACGCAGCTCCACGGACACATAGCCGAGCAGCCAGGCGGTGACGGCGCGGAACACGGCGGAGACGGTGGCGTCGTCGAACCCGGCCTGCCGCAGCAGCGCGAGCACCCGCTCGTGATCCCGCAGCACCGCGGCGGGCCGCCGGGCCAGCGGGACCGCCAGCAGCCGCGTGGCCAGCAGTGGCACGGCCCGGGGGTGCGCGAGGCACACGTCGTAGGTCGCGCGGGCGATCCGGTGCAGCCCGGCCCGCCAGTCGGTCCCCCCGTCCGGCCCCGCGGCCAGCTGCTCCTCCAGCTCCAGGTAGAGGGCCTCGACCAGCCCGTCGAGCAAGGCGTCCTTGCTCGACGCGTACCGGTAGAGCGCCATGGCCTCGACCCCGAGCTCGGCACCCAGGCGCCGCATGCTCAGGGCGGAGAGGCCTTCTCGGTCCACCAGTGCCAGAGCACTGGCCAGCACCCGGTCCCGGCTCAGCCGGCCGTACCGGCCGCGGTCGCTGGCGCGCCGGGCCGGTTCCGGCGCCCCGTCCGTGCGCCGGCCTCGGGCCCGCTCCTCGGCCATGACAGCCTCCTCGTCTCAGGACGTGAAGTCCCGGGCGACCGGCATCCGCCGGCGTGGTGCGTACACGTACATCGTAGGCGGAGGGGCGTCGCCGCCGGGGAGGCCGAGCGGCGGGGTGCGGGCGGACGTCAGCGGAGCCGGTCGACCGCGCCGACGGCCCTGACCGCTGCGCGGTGAACCCGTGGACTGGCGTTGATCGCCGCGTGGGCGGTGCGGTGCGAAGCCATGCGCAGCCGGCACAGCACCGCCCCGGGGGTGCGTCGGCCGACATAACCCTCGGTGACGCTCAGATCCGCCGTCTTCAGCTCGTCCTTGTAGCGGGAGGCTCCCTTGCCCATGTCGATGTGGCTGACCCCGCGTTCCGCGGCGGCCTCGGCGAGCTTGAGGTGCAGCAGGATTCCGGGTGAGTACTTGGCGAACCGGATGTCATAGGCCGGGAACCAGGTGGCGTACACCTCGGGCGAGCACAGCCCGTAGAGCATCGCGACGGGTGCCTCACCCGCGCGGAGCACGGACAATGTGCCCGAGCACGACGCGGACGGCAGATCGAACAGTTCCCGGAGAATCGCCAGGAACCATGCCTGGGAGAGCAGGTCCCGGCGCCCCTTGGACCGCTGCTGGGCGGACTTCCAGCGGATCAGGGTGTCCAGCAGCAGGGGGTCGGGCGTGTGGAAGTCCAGCCGGAGCGCCCCCACGTCACGGGCCAGCTTGCGTTCCTGGGCCCGTGCGGCGCGCAGCACCTTGGGACGTAGCCGTTCCAGGTAGGTGTGATGGCCGCCGTTCAGTTCCATCACCGGGGAGGCGGCCCGGACACGGGGCGTGCCCGCGGTCTCGAAGGGCGTCTGCTCTGGAGCCAGATGGTCGTACTCCCAGAGGGCGAGACCGCACGCCCTGAGCAGTTCCGGCGGATCCCAGTCGAGGCCCGGCCGGTGGATCAGGCCCTGGCAGTCGCAGAAGCCGGAACCGATGGGTTTGCCGGAGCCGAGGGCATGCCGTTCGAAGGGGAAGAATCCCGTGGTGCGGGATTCCTCGGAGAGCCGGGCCACCCGTGCGGTGGCCCGCTGGTGCCCCACGGCCAGGGTGAACTCCGGGGAGAGGAAGGGACTGGCCAGTGCCGGGTCGTCTCGCTGCATGGCGCGCCACGCGCTCATGTCGTGGGCGGTCAGTTCGTCGGGACGCAGGACCGTGACGTCCATCGCGATCACCTCGGTTGTGCCGGTCAGTTGTACCGGGAGACCACCGCGGCGTAGTCCGCGAGTGACGAACCCGGAGTGCCGTCGTAGAGGTTGGGGTCGAACGCCCACATCAGGCCCTGCAGTCCGCAGCTCTTCATCTGGTGCGCCGCGTCGTTCATGACTCCGGGGTAGTAGGGGCTCACCTGGTTTCCGGCGCTTTCTCCGCTCAGCAGGGAGAAGTGGTAGTACCGCGCGACACGACTGATCCAGCGCATCGACGACCATGTCTGCGGAACGTCGAGGGGCGGGTCCAGCACGTTCACCCGGCGGTCGGTGGGCTCGCAGCCGTTGTTCTTCGGCTTTCCCGTGCCGTCCACGAGCGAAGTCGGCACGATCTGCACATTCCGGCGGTAGTGGATCTGGCCCAGGGTCCTGTAGTAACCCACCCCGAGGGCGATCAGCCGGTTCTGGTCCGTCTGGTCCAGACGACTGCCGACGGCGCGGCGGTAGTCCTGCGGAAAATAGCCGCGGCCCGGGATCAGGATTTTCAGGAACCCCTGGTAACGCAGCGATTTGTAGGCGCCTATCTGCCAGTTCACGGCATCGGACAGGGCCCGTACATACCAGTCGTACCACTGCCGGACCTGGGCTTCGGTGAATTCCTTTCCCCGGTAGGTGCGCTCTCCCGGTTTCCAGTCCGGAAACGGGTTCGCGGGGACGGTGGGCGGCCGCCCCGCACCGGCCGGACTCTGGGCGTTCTTGTCGAACGCCCAGTAGTAGGTGTGACCGGGGCGCCCGGTGTCCCCCGCGGGGTAGCTGAACTCGCCGGTGTCGTTCACGACGACCCGGATCGCCCAGAAGTGCTCCAGCCCGATGTCCCGGGCCACCGCGTTGATATAGCGCTGAGCCTTCTCGCGCACGGTCTGGCTGAAGACCATGTTGGGGGTTTCCGTGAGGTGGTCTCCGTGCTGGTTCACGTAGGCGGCTTCGGGATACTTCTCGAAGAGCCAGCTCGGCGCGTGGTTGAGGCCGAGGCTCACCTCCACGAGCGACCCCGACCGCTGGAACCGGCCCAGAGCGCGTTTGACGCTGTCGACGTAACGATAGGAATAGACCCCTTCCTGGGGCTCGTACCGGTCCCAGGAGATCTGCAGATGGGCGACCGCGATGCCCTTGCTCCGCTCCAGGCTCGCCTTGCGGGGACTGGTCTGCAGGGTCCCGAAGTAGTAGCCCTTGTTTTCCTGGGGGACTCGGACGCACGCCACGATGAGGAGAGCGGCCGCGATGACGCCGATGTGCTTCCGGTAGAGGGCGGCCTGACGGACCACGCGGCGGACTGCGTCCCGCCGTGACGTCTTCATGCCACGACCTCCTGGTACAGACGTTCGTACTGTGCTCGGAAGCCATCGGGCCCGAACCGCTCTTCAACCGTGGCACGTCCACGCCGCGCGAGCATCTCCCAGCGCTGCGGTTGCTCGAGGAGCCGGGTCAGCAGCTCGCCCGTCCGCAGCCGGTCCCCGACGGGAGCACGCAGCCCCGCGTCACCCAGAGCGGCGAACTGCGGAAGGTCGCTGAGGATCACGGGGCGGCCCACGGCCAGCGCCTCCAGGACGACGAAGGGGAGGTCCGCCTTCCCGCTGAGCGCCCGCGGCGGGAAGAGAAGAACATCCGTCGCCGACAGCAGCTCCGGCATGTCGGGAACATGGCCGCGGACGTCTGTCTCCGGAAGCCCTTCCCTGGCGGCCAGAGCCCGCAGCTCCGCCTCCAGCGCGCGCTCGTCCTGCCCCGGCCGGCCCCGCATGGCCAGCACCAGACGGAAGCGTGCCCCCGAGCGGTACGCCTCCGCCGCGGCGGCGATCGCCTCGCGCGCGCCGCCCTGCGCGTCATGGTGACCGGCGAACAGCACGACGGGGGTGCCCCGGGCGCGCGGCCGCCAGGGCCAGCGGTCCAGCGGGATCGTCGGCGGAATCACCCGGACGTCTCCGAACCCGGCCCCGCGCAGCTGCCCGGCCGTCGCCTCCGACAGGGCGACCGTCGTGCCCAGCGGCCGCGCCCGCTCCAGCAGACCGACGTCCATCACCCCGGGCACCGTGTGGATGACGGGAACGCCGCCGAGCAGACCCCGCCGCAGCCGGGAGAACAACGGGTACGTCCTGCCGATCGTCAGGACCGCGTGCACCAGGTCCGTACGGCGCGCGACGATCCCCCCGGCGAGGGTCACCTGAAGCCGCTCCGGAACGTGCGGGACGCCGTCCCGCGACACGATGGGGATGCCCCTGCCCCCTGCCACCCCGGGCGGCCCGTGTGACGGCCACCGCCTGAACCAGAGGAAGTCCTGGTCCGGCATGCTGTCGGCGATCGACGCGGCCAGCTGGGTGTCGGCTCCCGCCCCGCCCTCACAGGGACCACTGGTGAAGAGCAGCACCCGGCGCCGCTCCGGCCGGCTAGCCACCGCCACCGCCCGCCTTTCCGGTCCCCGGCGGCTGCAAGTGCGGCACCGGCAGCACATACACCGCAATCGTGCCGTACGTGCGGCCCTTGAAGGAGAACAGCAGCGCACCCTGCCGGGTGAGGCTGTGTACCTGTCGCGGGGTGAACCAGGAGTAACCCTGCTCGACCAACCGCCACGGCACCACCATGTACGACACTTTCGCCCTCGCCCGGTCCTGAGGCTCGAGCCATTGGCCGACGCGATAGCGGTCGTCCAAAATCAGGTCCACCGAGCTGCTCGTCGATATGACCGGACTGTCCGCGGGAAGGTGCTCCACCATGTATTGGCGCATCTGCGCGTAGCCGTCGTCCGGCTGCGCTCTGCCCCGTGCGTAGGAGACCGACGACCATGTCAGAGCCAGCGCCAGCGCCAGGACCATTCCGGCGACGGGGAAGGAGACGCGCCGTCGGTGCCTGGTCCGCCGCTGGTGCAGCTGTACGGCCGCCATCGCCACGATCACCATCGTCGGCACGAGCACCAAGTACGTCACCTCCTCCTCCAGCGTGCCCTTCAGGACGGCGTACGCGGTGGCGAAACCGGCCGACAGATACCAGAGCGCCATGAGATGCTGCGCTGGACCACCGCGGCGCAGCAGCACCACCAGAGCCGGGATGCCGAGGGCGAGCAGCACATACGTGCTTCCGAAGTTGGTCAGTTCCTCGACGATGCGCTGGGAGAGGGGTGGCGAGCCCCGCGCGTGGAAACCGGTCGCCTGGACATGGCCCAGCAGCCGTTCGATGCCGAGGGTCTTCACTGTCCAGAACACGTCGAAATGGCCCGCCGCCGCCACGACGCCGACGTAGATCGCGTACGGCACGGTGGCACAGCCCGCAGCGAGCAACGGCAGGGACCGCCGCCGCAGTGGCCAGGCGAACACGGACGCGACGAGCAGCGGCAGCACGGTGATGAGGGCCGCCACGTCCTTCGTCAGGACGGCCAGGCCGAACAGGAGGCCGCCTGCGGCGGCGCGCCGGTACGCTCTGGCCGGCTGCTGCCGTTGCGCCAACGGCAGCAGCACCAGGTAACCCAGCAGCAGCCAGAGCGTCATCGACGTTTCTATGAGGACGCGTTGGTTGAGCCGCAGGACGAACGGATCGAGGGCGAAGAGCAGGCCCACCGCGACCGCGGCCCACATGGACTTGGTGAGACGCACCACCAGCAGCACCAGCACCACGGCGGTGACACTGGCCAGCAGTGCGTTGAGCAGACGCATCTCGTACACCCCGGAGATGACGTCCGGACGCCAGCCGAAGAGCCGCTCCCAGGTGCCCTCGAGGTAGAAGAAACCGGGCGGGTGCAGGAAGAACAGGTCACCGCGATACCGGGGGAAGCCCCCGGCCTTCACGGAGTGACCGATGTGCCAGTAGTAGACCTCGTCGACCCACACGTCCGCCGAACGCCCGAACCCGAGCACGCGCACCACCCCGGTGAGCAGCGCGGCGGAGCCGGCCACGGCCCAGAGCCTTCCCGCGCACCACGTCCGGAACCGCGCCACCGACACCGGGATGGTCTTGCTCACGACAGTCATCATCGGGCACCCCTTACTGGGCTGTGGCTCGCCCGGTCACCGTCCGCGAGCAGATAGACCTCCGGCACCACGGGTATGACGCCTCCGGGGAAGAGCGCGTCCGCCTGCGAGCGGTACCCGCGCACCAGCTCCACCTTGGTGGCGAGCTGCCGTGACCACTCCACCTCCACCAGTGCGTTGCGCTGGACGAAATCGAGGTCGGGGCGGTGCTGCTGGTTGTAGGGGAAGTCGCTGTAGTAGACCACCGGTCGGCCACTGAGCTCCGCGGCGGTCCGCACCAGCACGTGGTCCACATGTCCGCCCACTCCCGAGGGGGCCAGCAGGAGCGTCTGCGGAGGGGAGGCCAACTGTTCCAGCGACGCTCGCACGTGGCCCAGCGTGTCGGTGTCGTGCCGGGAGATCCGGCCTGTGGAGACGTGCAGCCGGTAGGTGGGATAGACGTACCAAGGCTCGGGCAGCAGACGAGGTACCCAGCGTGTTCGCCCGCCGGACGCTCCGTGCTTACGGCGGAACAGGCAGTCGCTCAGTCCCAGGTGGCGCCAGTCCACTCCGAGCCGTTCCAGCACTTCGCGGTCCTCCGCGCGCCGGTCCCGGTACAGACGTTCGGCGTCGGGCTGCCCGGCCTGCCGCAGGTACCGCCGCCCGGAAAGGGTGTACGGCGGGGCGCCGGCCTCCGTGAAGAACGTCACGACCCGCACATGGGTGCGCCCGGCGGCGTGCGACATCAACCCACCGCAGGACAGGACCGCGTCATCGAGATGTGGGGAGAGCACGACGAGCGGCGTGCCCGCGTCGATCGCGGTGTTCAGCGGATCCGCTGCCATGGTCCTGCCCCCTCCCGCTTCGCTTCTGGGGGTGCCACCTCGGTGGCACTCCCGGACGGTCCGGGCGGGCCCAGCATCCGCTGGACGAGTGCCAGGTACTGATCCGTCGTCTGCTCCCACGAGAACCCCTGCGCGGCCCGGTGCGCCATGCGTCCCAGCCGGCGGCGCATCCGCTCGTCCGCCGCGAGATCCCGCAACCGCCGTGCCAGGGCGTCCACGTCGAAGGCGGGGACGGCGATGTCACCGCCGTCCATCCACCGCAGGCTGGGCAGATCGAAGTGCAGCACCGGCTTGCCGTACGCCATGGCCTCCAGCGCCACGAGTCCGAAGGACTCGCTGCGGGACGGCAGCACCAGGAAGGCGCAACGGTCCAGGAACCGCTGCTTCTCGGCTCCCGTCACCTCGCCCACCCACCGGGCGTCGGCGCCGGTCGCGGTGATCAGGGTGGCGAGCGCGGCCTCCTCGCCACGAGGGCCCGCGCCGGCCACCAGCAGCGGCATCGACGGCGCGCCGGCGGCGTGGGCGGCCAGCAGGAGGTCCAGCCCCTTCCCCCCGATGTCCACCCGCCCCAGGTACGCGATGTAGTCGCCCTCGCCGAAGCGCCGGGGGGCGACGGGCGGCTGGTCGACGCCGTTGTGGATGACGTGCGTGACGGCCCCGGGGGCGTGATGCCGCACGGTCGCGGCGTCGGCCTCGTTCAGGACGACGACGTCCTCGTAGAACCGCAGTCCGAACCGCTCGACCAGGGCGAACGGCAGGTGGTAGCGGCGTGACATCGCCGCCCCGCTGAGCGACTGGGCCAGCCCCACCACCCGGCCGCGGGAGAACAGGGGCAGGAACCCCGTGGAGAAGGGCGGTGTGAAGCTCTCCAGCCACACATCGTGCGGCAGTCTGCGGGCCGTGACCGGCAGCACCGCATGGTAGAGGAGCTGCCCCAGGCGCGGTCCGGCCCAGCCGAGCGGCAGCTGGTGGTACCGCACGCCGTCGCGGGTCTCGACGCCGCCACGCGCGGCCACCGTGACGACCGTGACGCGGTGGTCCTCGGCGAGGCGGTGGGCGACCTTGTCCACCAGGAGCGCGCCGCCGCCGTGGTAGTGCGGATTGCGCAGGTCGTCGAAGGTCGAGATCACCACGTGCCGCCCGCCGTCGGAGCGCGCGCGGGGCGGCCCGGCCGGCACCGCCGAAGCGTGCCGCAGCGCCGGGACACACTTCAGCGCTTCGGCGGCGACCGTGCCGGGCGGCGCGCCGGCGTCCACCCGGTGGACGGACGGCAACCGGGGGGCCCACTGCCGGTAGCGGTCACGGACCTCCGCCAGCGGCCCGACCGCATACGCGTCGTCGCGCTCCGCCAGCACCTCGGGTTCCGTGTCCAGAAGAAGGCTGACCTGGTACGCCCTCGCCAGCCGTGCGAAGGCGGCCGCCAGGCGTGAGCCGGGCGCCGGGCCGAACTTGACGAGCCCGTCGAGCGGGCCGCGATCGCTCACCACGGCGGCCGGCCGGCCCCGGGAGGTCAGGCGTGCCCGAACCGTGGCTCCGGCGAGGACTGCCGCGAGTTCCGCCGCGTCCACCCAGCCATGTGTCCGGCCCACCCACGCGCCGATGCCCGAGGCGATCGACCCGGGCCTCCCGGGGGACGCGGTGAACCGCGACCGCATGCGCTGGGGCAGGCGCCGGCAGAGGACACAGCCGTAGCAGTACCGGACCGTTACCACGTACCCGTGACCGCGCAGGTCCGTGGCCATCCGCCCGGCCAGCGACGACTTCCCGGCGCCGTCCGGCCCGGACACGCAGACCAGCAGGGGGCGACATTTCATGACAGGAGCATCCTTCGCCTCTTGGCGACGACGAGCGGCACCCGCAGGGCGGCCTCTCGTGCCGCGACACGGGTGCGTCCATGGCGCAGGAGATGCAGCGCGTGCTCCGCGCCCACCCGCAGTGACGCGCCCACCGGGAGCGGCACCGGCAGCCTGACCGGCGTCCCCTCGTCCAGTCGGCGTATCGCCCCGACCGCCACGGCGAGTGCGCGGTCGCCTCCGGCGAGCCACCCCTCGCGTGCCGCCTCCCGGCGCGCCTCGGCCACGATGTCCGGTGCCAGCAGGTCCCGCACCGCGAACAGTTCCGACAGGTCGAGGGAGAGGTTCTGGAACAGGCCGTGCGCCAGCCAGATCCGCAGCTCGTCCGACGGGCGGGGCATCAGCCAGGCTCCCCCGTCGGGGGCGGCCCGCTCGAAGAGCCGGCGGGTGGGCAGCACCGGCACGCCGAACCACGACACGGCGGCGTGCAGATGGGCCGCCGGTCCGCTGCGCGGTTCCAGCAGCACCTTCGTCGAACGCTCCAGCCAGTACGTCGAACGCTCGACGTACCAGCCGTCCAGGGCGTCGCACGCCGCTTCCCAGCGCCCGTCGGGCACCACGAGGTCGAAGTTGCCGTAGACGTAGTCGCCGGACAGGTCCGCCTTGATGAGCACCGTGGGGATGCCGGCGGCGCGCAGGCGGCCGGTCACCTCCACCAGGTTCTCCCGGAACAACTCGTTGGCGGTGTCCACCTCGGCCACGACATCCGCCAGTTGCCGCGGGTACGCGCGGGCGAGGCGGCCCTCCACCTGGTTGTCGCGGGCGAGTGACAGCGCGCGACGCAGTGCGGCGTCATCGGCCGGCCCGGCGTCGCCACGCCAGACGGCGTCGACGAGCAGGCGGCCGGGTGTCTCTTCCGCACCGGGGACGGCGGCTTTCGGATGGCTGGCTTTCGCGTACGTCATGGCTGTGCCCGATCGGTCGGTGGTGGTCTGTGTCAGGCCGGCGGACGGATCCGCCGACGCGTGCCCGGCGGTGACCTCGGTCAGGTCCGCCGCGGGGTCCGGCGCCCCCGGCCGGCGCAGGAACCGCTCCACGGCCCGTATTCCGACGGCCGTCGCGGCGATCAGCCACACCAGCGGGAACGGGCGCAGCAGCACCAGCACCGCCGCGAGCAACATCGGCTCCAGCAGGGGCGTGCGCCTGAGGAAGGCCGTCCCCTGGCGGTGGACGAGCCGGCCCAGCAGCAGGGCGAGCGCGCCGGCAGCGCCCAGCGTCCCGCCGACGGCGATGCCCCGGACGCCGTCGATGTGCCAGCCGGCCAGAATCGCGAGCGTGTAACCCACCAGGCCGACGATCTGCCAGCGTGCGCAGGCGTAGTCGTCCACGGCCTGGGAGAAGGTGACGGCCAGGTTGACCGCTCCGACGGCGAAACCCGTGAGCGCGGTGAAGGCCGTCAACGTGCTCATCATGCTGTAGTCGTCCGGGAAGACGGTGCTCAGGATGGGGCCCGGCACGGTGGCGAGCGTCGCCGTGAGCGGCAAGGCCCCGAGGACGTACATCCGTACGGCGCTGGCGCTGAGCTGGCTGCCGGCCCGCCGTCGGGAAAGGGCGGGGAAGAACGCCATGGACACCGCGCTGGCCACGAACAGCGGTACCCGGGAGAGGGTGACGCTGGCCTGATAACTCGCCGCCTGGGACGGGTCGGTCGGCAGCATCGTCACCAGCACCACGTCGACCGCCGCCATGAGCGCCACCAGCCCCTGGAGCCGGGCGATGCCGAGCGCCCGCCGCCACAGGTCCCGGTTGGCCGACGCGCTGCGCCAGGGCCGCCCGCTGCCGTGCGGCAGGGACGGCCACCACAGCAGGAACGGCAACGCGCCCAGCCCGAAGGCCGCCAGCGCGCCGCTGTCGCCCAGCCCGAGGACCACGACCAGGAACACCCCGGCCGCCATCTTCACCAGCACCTCGGCTATGTGCAGCAGCGACAGGGTCCGCATCCGCTCCCCGCCCTGCAGCCAGCCCGCCGTCACGGTGGTCACGTAGATCAGGAGCGTGCTCAGCGCCAGCGCCAGCGTCGTGGCGGGCCCGGCGAACCGGGTCGCCACTCCGGCGACGACACCGCCCATGACCAGTCCGCCGCAGGTGCTCGTGATGACGGCGAAACGGCCCGCGTCGCCACGCTCGGCGTCCGACCGGGCCCGGGCCAGCGCCTGCGCCAGTACCCACGGCACCGTCACCGTCGCCACGGTGGCCGCGCTCAGCAGCAGCCACTGCCCGGCGACGAACCGCGCGTAGGAGCCGACGTCCAGCAGCCTGGTCAGGACCAGGGCGTACCCGTAGTTCACGGCGCCCACCGCGACGGCCGCCGCGGTGAACCAGCGGGCGCCGTGCACCGCCGTTATGACGTCCGGGCGGTTCACCGGCCGCTGCGTCGTCGTGGTACGGGGGGCGGTCATGCGGGTCCCCGCCGTTCCCGGGCACCGGGCCCGGTCTCGGTCGGTGAATCCGTGTCGTCCGGATCGGGCTCGCCCGCCTCCGGATTCACGAGTTCCTCGCGCCGGTGTGCCAGGCGGAACGCGGCCTCCGGCACGCCGAGCCGCCGCAGGGCCTGGAACGCGCGCAGCTCGTCGCAGCCGTGCAGCAGCAGTTGGAAGGTGTCGCCCCGCCGGCTCCACCGGTCGGTCTCCCGCAGGAGGGTCTGCAGGGTGTGCTCGACATGGTCGCCGTCCGTGGCCCGGAACCGGGTGAGGACCGTCAGGTCGCTGGCCCGACGGCGTGACCTGCGATGCAGGCGCACGCGCCGGGACTCCTCGAGGACCACCTGGGCGAGCCGCTCGGCGCTGTCGTCCCAGGAGAAGCGCGCGCTCCAGGCGTGGCAGCGCCGGGCCGCCCGGTCGCGAACGCCGGCGTCGGCCAGCTCGGTGAGGGCCGTGCCGAGGGCGTCGGACAGCGGCACACCGTCCGGGACCAGCCAGCCGTTGTGGCCGTGGCGGACGGCGTCGCGCAGGCCGGGGACGTCGCAGGCGAGTGCGGGTGTGCCCATGGAGTTGGCCTCGATGACGGTCAGGCCCCAGCCCTCGGCGACGGACGGCACCACGGTGAGCCACGCGCCGCCGAGCAGTGCCCGTTTGCGTTCCTCGCTGACGTGACCGTGGAACGTGACGGTCGAGTCGAGGCCGAGCGCGCGGGCGAGCGCACGCAGGTGCGGCAGTTCGCCGCCGTCCCCGGCCAGGTGCACCCGCAGGTCCGGCCACCGCTCCCGGAGTGCGGGCAGGGCCCGGAGCAGGAGGTCCACGCGTTTTTGCGGGGTCATCCGGGTGACGACGGCGACGGTCGGCGTCGTGGCGCGGGCGACCGGCGCGGCAGAAGGGCGCGGACTGCCGTTGGGCACGAGGTAGACGGGGTTGCGGAAACCGAGCTCGGTGCGCACGCCCTCACGAGTGGAGGGGGAGACGACGACCAGGGCGTGCCCGTGGTAGACCAGACGGCTGATCTGCTTCTCCAGCAACCGCCCGACCGTGTTCATGGGCCACCGGAAGAAGAGGTCGAACTGCTGCTGGTGGATGTGGTGGATGACGCCCACGTCCGCGGTCCAGCGTGGTGTGAACAGCGGCGAGAAGAACGGTATGCCGTTCTGGAAGTCGACCACGGCGTCGTAGGTGTGACGGTTCCTCAGCAGATGGAGCCCGGCCGCGAGGTAGACGCCGAAGGTGCCCCCGCCACGCAGCACGCGCACGCCGTCGGCCCACTCCTCGGCCGGGGCGCCGGGGAAGCGCGCGGCGAAGAGCGTCACACGCGCGTGGGAACGGGCCAGCCGCCGGGCGATCTCGAAGCAGTACGCCTCCGCTCCGCCGGCCTGCGGATGGGCCGGGTCCCGCCAGTTGAGGAAGAGGACGTTGGTGCGGGCAAGGTGCTCGAGTGCAGTCATGGAGAGTCACCGCGTCAGGGAGATGCGCAGCACGTCCGCCATGGAGCGAATGCCGTCGCGTCGGGCTGAGAACGTCGATCCGGGCATGTCCGACCAGGCGACCGGGACCTCGACGACCGTGCCGCCGAGCCGCACCATCCGGGTGAGCAGCTCCACGTCGAAGGCGAACCCGTCCACGCGGCAGGTCGCTGCCACGTCCCGGGCGAGCCGCCCGTCGAAGAACTTGAAACCGCACTGGGTGTCGGCGATGTCCGGCAGCGTGAGGTGGGTCAGCCGGCGGAACAGCCAGCCGCCGCACCGGCGCATCGCCGACTCCTCGACCTCGAAGCGGGATCCGTCGATGTGCCGGGAGGCGATCACGGCCGCGCAGCCGTCCCGCAGCAGCGGCAGCACCTTGTCGAGCGTCTCGATCGGCGTCGCGTTGTCGGCGTCGAGGAACCCGACGAAGCGGGCCGTCGAGGTGACGATGCCCCGCCGGACGGCGGCCCCCTTGCCGTGTTCGCTGCAGCCGATCACATGGACCGGGGTCACGGGGCTGTCGAAGCGCTCCGGTACGTCGATCGTGCAGTCCACGCTGTCGTTGTCGACCACGACGACGGCCGACGACCAGGTCTGTCCCCCCAGGTAGTCCACCGTCGACTCGATGGTGCGGGGCAGGCGGCGCTCCTCGTTGACGGCGGGGATGACGATCTCGAGCTCGACCGGGGGGCGCCTGAGACACGGGGGAATCCCCTCGCGTGTGTGCATGGGAGTCACCTCCGTCGCGATCCGATGCCTCAAGCTGCAGAGCCGTACGTTTACGACGTATACGAGCATCTTGTGCCGATTCGATCGGATACGTCAAGAGCTGTCCGGAAAGGGTTGACGGTCGCCGTTCATCGGCGCGACGATGTATGTATACGTCGTAAACACCGCAGGAGGGTCGCCACGGGGTGGAGGAGGACGGTGATCATGAGCGTACCCATCGAGGACTTTGCCCTCCTCAGCGACTTGCAGACCGCGACCATGGTCGGCCGCAACGGCTCCGTGGACTGGCTGTGCCTGCCCCGCTTCGACTCACCGGCCTGTCTGGCTTCGCTGCTGGGCAACAGTGACAACGGCTGCTGGCGCGTCGCCCCCGCGGGCCGCGCGACACCCGACGGCGCGGTCCCGGGCCGTTGCGCGGAGCGCGCCTACCGGCCGGACACCCTCGTCCTGGACTCGCGCTGGGAGACCCCGGACGGAACCGTGCGCGTCACCGACTTCATGCCGCCACGCGCCCAACTGCCCTGTCTCGTCCGCGTCATCGAGGGACTGTCCGGGGCCGTACCGATGCGCAGTGAACTGCGGCTGCGCTTTCATCAGGGCCGGGTCGTGCCGTGGGTACGGGACGCCGGGAACCGCACCGTCGCGGTCGCCGGGCCGGACGCCGTCTGGCTCGACGCCGACGGGCTGGTGAGCACGCTGGGCGACACCGATGCCACGGTCTGGGAGTTCACCGTCCCCGCGGGCCGGCGGCTGGCGCTGACGCTGGTCTGGTCTCCGTCGCACCGGCCCGATCCGCCGGCGCCGCTGACCGTCCCCGCCGAGACGACGCTGAAGGAGACCGTCGACTTCTGGCTCCGCTGGGCCGGGCAGTGCCGCTATCAGGGACCGTGGCGGGATGCCGTGGTGCGCTCCCTGATCACGCTCAAGGCCCTTACCTACGCCCCCACGGGCGGCATCGTCGCCGCCCCCACCACCTCACTGCCCGGCCGCATCGGCGGCGACCGCAACTGGGACCACCGCTACTGCTGGCTGCGCGACTCCACCCTCACTCTGTCCTGCCTGCTGCGCAGCGGCTACCGGGACGAGGCCACGGCCTGGCTGGACTGGCTGGTGCGGGCCATCGCCGGCGATCCCGCCCAGTTGCAGACCGTGTACGGCGTCGGCGGCCAGCGCCTGCTGCCGGAGACCGAGGCGCCCTGGCTGGGCGGCTACGAGGGCTCACAGCCGGTGCGGTTCGGGAACTCCGCTGTCGGCCAGTTCCAGCTGGACGTCTACGGCGAGGTGCTGGACACGCTCTCCCTGTCCCTGCGGGCGGGGATCCCCATGCCGGCGCACGTGTGGGACCTGGTCGAGGCGCTCATGGGCTGTCTGCTCCGGCACTGGCGGGAACCCGACCAGGGACTGTGGCAGGTCCGCGGGCCGCGGCGCCAGTTCGTGCACTCCAAGGTCATGGCGTGGGTGGCCGCCGACCGGGCCGTGCGCATGGGGGAGCTCCTCGGCCGCAACGGCTCCTCGGCCGAATGGCGTGCCATGCGGGACGACGTGCACCGGCAGGTGCTGCGGGAGGGCTGGGATCCCGAACAGCAGTCCTTCGTCCAGGTCTACGGTTCGCCGACCCTGGACGCCTCCAGCCTCCTGATGCCCAGACTGGGCTTCCTGCCCCCCTCCGACCCCCGGGTGCGCGGCACCGTGCGGGCGATGCGCGGGCTGGACCACGGCGGCTTCCTCCTGCGCTACGCGCAGGACGGGCACGGGCTCGACGACATGCCCGGCAGCGAGAGCGCGTTCGTGGCGTGCTCGCTGTGGTACGCCGCCACCCTCGCGGCCACCGGCCACACCGCGCACGCCCGGGAGGTCTTCGAGCGTGTCCTCGCCATCCGCAATGACGTCGGACTGCTCGCGGAGCAGTGGGATCCGGAAAGCGGACGGCAACTGGGCAACGCCCCACAGGCCTTCAGCCATCTCGCGCTGGCGGAGACGGCGTTCGCCCTGTCCGCGGCGCAGTCGCGCGACGCGCGTGGGCCGGGAGCGGGGACGCCGCGCGGAACCGGGGCTTTCCCCGGCGTCCGGCCGGACACGCGGTAGCCGGTGCGGGCTTCCCGCCCGGCACCTTCACCGCCTGCTTGACGAGCCGCCCGGGCCGGGCCCCTCGCCGTAGTGCCGCCGGAGCGCGACCGCGCTCTGTTCCAACGTCATGGGCCGGGCGAACAGGTAGCCCTGGCCGAACCGGCAGCCCATGGCGGCCAGCAGTTCCCGCTGTCCCCGCTGCTCGACACCCTCGGCGATGATCTCGAGCCCGAGTGTCCGGGCGAGGCGAACGATGCCCTGGACGAGCGCGGCCTGACGAGGGTCGTACGAGATGTCGTCGATGTACGTCTTGTCGATCTTGAGGAGGTCGATGGGGAAGTCGCGCAGATAGCGCAGCGAGGAGAAGCCGGTCCCGAAGTCGTCGACGGCGATGCGCACGCCCAGTTTCTTCAGTGAGCGGATGAGCGAGTCGAGCCGGTCGTCCCGTCGCACGAGCACGGACTCGGTGAGCTCCAGTTGCAGCGAGCCGGGCGCGAGGCCGGGCGTCTCCACCGCTTTGCTCACCTCCTCCAGGAAGTCCGGGTCCTGCCACTGCCGGCCGGAGACGTTGACGCTGACGTACGGCGCTACGGCCCGGCTGCCGGCCGCCTGTTGCAGCCGGGCCATGTCGGCGGCGGCGTTGCGCAGCACCCAGGCACCCAGCGGGGTGATGTGGCCTGTCTCCTCGGCGAGCGGGATGAACTGCCCCGGAGAGACCGGCCCGTGCCGGGCCTGCGGCCAGCGGGCCAGTGCTTCGAAGCCGATGACCTGGCCCTCCGTGATGTCCACGACGGGCTGATAGCGCAGCGAGAACTCCTCCCGGGAGATCGCGCCGTCCAGCCGCGCCTGGAGGTCGTGCCGCTGGGCGACCCGGACCCGCAGTCTCGGTACGAAGCGGCGCCACTGCCGCTTCCCCGCGGCCTTGGCCGCGTGCACGGCAAGTCCGGCACACGTCAGCAGCTCGTCGGGGTCGGTGCTGTCGAGCGCGGTGGCCACCCCCACGCTGGCGGAGATGCCGATCGAGCCCTCGGGCAGCTGGAAGGGGCGGTCCAGCACCTGGATCACCTGCGCGGCCAGAAGCTCGGCGTCGAGGGGCTGCCGGGCCTCCTCCATCAGTACCGCGAACTGGTCGCCGCCCAGCCGGGCCGCGGTGTCGGTGCGGCGCAGCGTCTCCCACAGGCGCTCGCCCACCATCTTCAGGATCCGGTCACCGGCCGAGTGCCCCAGGGTCTCGTTGACGGTCCTGAACTCGTCCAGGTCGATGAAGAGCACGCAGGGCAGGGCCGACGCGCCGTGGTCGCGCAGCAGGGCCCTGCCGATGCGCTCCAGCAACAGGGCCCGGTCGGGCAGGCCGGTGACCGGGTCGTGGAAGGCCCGTTGGGCGAGTTCGTGCTCCAGCCTGCGCTGCTCGGTCACATCCCGCAGGGTGACGACCAGCCCGCCGACCGTCTCGTCCTGGCGCAGGTCGCGGCAGTGCGCTTCCACCTCGATGCGGCCGCCCCGCCGTGTCACCGCCCAGTGGTCGTGGGCCTCCCGGCCTCGGTCGCCGAGGGCGGCCAGCGCCCGGTCGACCCGCTCCCGGTCCTCCGGGGCGACCAGGCTCCGCAGTGCCGTTCCGGCCACCTCGGAGCGGCCGAACACGGCCAGGGCGGACGGGCTGGCATAGCGGACGGTCGAGTCGTCGCCGACGACGAGGACGACATCCGAGGTGCTGCCCAGCAGCGTGCGGAAGTAGGCCTCGCCTCCTCGGCGTGTGCTTCCCCGCCGCAGCGTGGCGGCGAGGGTGGCGGGGACGGCCATCAGCCGGCGGGCCAGCGGCACGGGGCACACACCTCCTCGCATCAGGGGAGACTCGAACGGCCGTACGCGAACGCTCGCCCCGGGCCGGGGCTGACATGTCGGGGGCATGGCCGGTCCGCGGTCAGGTCTGGTCGCCGGTCATTCAGTACTCCTTCAGCTCGGGGCGTCGCGGGGAGTCCGTGTAGCCGTTCGGATGGAGTTGCCGGAACCGCCAGGCGTCCCGGCACATGGCGTCCAGTTTCCGGGTGGGGCGCCAGCCCAGGTTGCGTGCGGCGGCGCGCGGGTTTGCGACGGACACGGCCACGTCGCCGGGGCGTCGCGGGGCGATCTCGTAAGGGATGTTCCGGCCGGTCGCGAGCGAGAACTCATGGATCATGTCCAGCACCGAAATGCCCGTGCCCCGGCCGAGGTTGTAGACGTGCATGCCCGGTTCGTCGCCGATGTGGTCCAGTGCCACCCGCAGCGCCTCGACCATGTCCATGATGTGGATGTAGTCGCGGATCGCGGTCCCGTCGGGCGTCGGGTAGTCGTCGCCGAACACGCGCAGCCGGTCCCGCTGCCCGGAGGCCACCTGTGCCATGGACGGCATCAGCTTCCCGGACGTGCCGGGCGGGTCCTCGCCGAGCAGTCCGCTGGGATGGGCGCCGACCGGGTTGAAGTAGCGCAGGCACAGCACGGCGTACTCGGGCCGACGGCTGCAGACGTCGGCCAGGATCTGCTCGCACATCCATGTGGACGTCGCGTACGGGTTGGTGGGGTGGGCGGGGGTGTCCTCGGCCAGGGGTTCGTTGCCCGCGTCGCCGTAGACGGAGCACGAGGACGAGAACACCAGCCGGTGCACGCCGTGCTCGTGCATGGTGTGCAGCAGGGAGGCGGTGCCTCCGACGTTGGTGTCGTAGTACTCCACGGGCATCCGGGTCGACTCGCTCACCGACTTGAGTCCGGCGAAGTGCATGACGGCGTCCACGTTGTGCCGGTGGAAGACGGCGGACAGCGCCTGCCGGTCCCGGATGTCCAGCTCGTACACGGCGCCCGCGAAGCGTCCGGCGATCCGCTGCACCCGGGCGAAGACCTGCGGTGTGCTGTTGGAGTAGTCGTCGACCACGATCAGCTCGTAACCGTGGTCGAGGAGTTCAGCGCACGCGTGACTGCCGATGAAGCCGGCCCCACCGGTGACCAGGACTGTGGACGGTGCGCTCATGAGGCGCGCTCCTCGGGACGCCGTACGTTTACGGTGTACATGTACGACTCTGCCCCTCTTCGTCCCCGCGAGTCAAGACCAGGTCTGTCCCGGCTGTCCCATCTGTCCCGCCGTCTCAAGCCCTGACCAGCAGCTGGAAGTCGAACGTGTACCGGGACGCCCGGTAGAGGTGGGTCCCGTACTCGACGGGGCGACCGGTGTCGTCGTACGCCGTGCGCTCCATGGTGAGCAGGGCCGCGCCCTCCTCCTCGTCCAGACGGGCGGCCTCCCGCGCGGTGGCCGCCCGGGCGCTGACGCGCTGCCGGGCGCTGTGCAGGGTGATGCCCGCCGAGCGCATGATCCGGTACAGGCCCGTCGACTCCAGGCGGGCGTCGTCGAGGTCCACGAGGGACGTCGGCAGGTGGTTGCGCAGCAGGGCCACCGGCTGGCCGTGGGTGCAGCGCAGCCGGTCCAGGACGGTGACCTCGCTGCCCTCCGCGACGCCGAGGGCGGCGGCCACGTCACAGGAGGCCGGGACGATCTCGTGGCGCACGACCTGCGTGGTGGGCCCCTGCCCGGCCTCCTCCAGGTCGTCGTAGAGGCTGCTCAGCTCCAGTGGGCGCTTGACCTGGCTGTGCACCACCTGCGTGCCCACCCCGCGCCGCCGGACCAGCAGCCCCTTGTCGACGAGGGACTGGATGGCCTGGCGGACGGTGGGCCGGGACAGGCCGAGGCGCACCGAGAGGTCGACCTCGTTGCCCAGGAGGTCCCCCGGCGCGAGGACCCCGTGCTCGATCGCCGCCTCCAGCTGCCGCGCGAGCTGGTAGTACAGCGGCACGGGACTGCCCCGGTCCAGGGCGAAGTCCAGCGAGCTGACCGCGGGCGCGGCAGCGGTACGGGCCCGGCCACCGGTCCTCGCCATGGATGCACCCTCCTTCGGGCGTCAGGAGTTGCTCGGGAAACCGAGGTTGATGCCGCCGGCGTCCGCCGGGTCCGGCCAGCGCGTGGTGATCACCTTGCCCTGGGTGTAGAAGGCGATGCCGTCGTTGCCGTAGATGTGCAGGTCGCCGAAGAGCGAGTCCTTCCAGCCGCCGAAGGAGTGGTAGCCGACCGGTACCGGGATCGGCACGTTGACGCCGACCATGCCCGCCTTGACCTCCAGCTGGAAGCGGCGGGCCGCGCCGCCGTCCCGGGTGAAGATCGCGGTGCCGTTGCCCCAGCGGGAGTCGTTGATCAGCTTGATGGCCTCTTCGTACGTCTGCGCGCGGACCACGCACAGCACGGGGCCGAAGATCTCGTCCCGGTACGCGTCCGCCGTCAGCGGCACCCGGTCCAGGAGGGAGACGCCGAGGAAGAAGCCGTCCTCGTGGCCCTCGACCGAGAAGCCGGTGCCGTCGACCACGACCTGGGCGCCCTGCTCGGCGGCCGACGACACGTAGGACGCCACCTTGTCGCGGTGCTCGCGGGTGATCAGCGGGCCCATCTCGGACGCCGGGTCGTTGCCGGGGCCGATCTTCAGGTTCTTCGCCCGCTCCGCGATCTTGCCGACCAGCTCGTCGCCGGTGTCGCCGACCGCGACCACGACCGACACGGCCATGCAGCGCTCGCCCGCCGAGCCGTACGCCGCGTTGATCGCCTGGTCGGCGGCGAGGTCCAGGTCCGCGTCGGGCAGGACCAGCATGTGGTTCTTGGCGCCGCCCAGGGCCTGCACGCGCTTGCCGTGCTCGACGGCCTTGAGCTGGATGTACTTGGCGATCGGGGTCGAGCCGACGAAGGAGACCGCCTCGATGTCCGGGTGCTCCAGGATGCGGTCCACGGCCGTCTTGTCGCCCTGCACGACGTTCAGCACGCCGTCCGGCAAGCCCGCTTCGGAGGCCAGTTCGGCGAGCTTGAAGGAGGCCGACGGGTCCTTCTCGCTGGGCTTCAGCACGAAGGTGTTGCCGCAGGCGATGGCCAGCGGGAACATCCACATCGGCACCATGGCCGGGAAGTTGAACGGCGTGATGCCGGCGACGACGCCGAGCGGCTGGCGGATCGAGGCGACGTCGACCCGGGTGGAGACCTGTGTGGACAGCTCGCCCTTCAGCTGGACGCTGATCCCGCACGCGAGTTCCACGATCTCCATGCCGCGCGCGACCTCGCCGAGCGCGTCGGAGTGCACCTTGCCGTGCTCGGCGGTGATCAGCTCGGCGATCTCGTCGCGGTGGGCGTCCAGCAGCTCGCGGTACTTGAACAGCACCGCCGTGCGCTTGGCGAGCGAGGAGGCGCCCCAGGACTCGAAGGCGGCCCTGGCGGAGGCGACGGCGGCGTCCACCTCGTCGGTGGTCGCGAACGCGACCTGCTTCTCCTGGGCGCCGGTGGCCGGGTTGTAGACGGGGCCGAAGCGGCCGGAGGTGCCTTCGACGGGCTTGCCGTCGATCCAGTGGGTGATGGTCTTCATGGTGCGGGGGGCCTTTCGTGGAGCCTGAGTTCAGCGGGGAACGCGCGGGAGGTTCGCGGGTGGTTCGCGTGGGTTCAGAGGTGACGGCGGCGTCCGGCGACCTGCCGGTCGTAGCGCTCGCGGGCCTGGACGGCGGCCTCGCGGGCGGCGGTCTCGGCCACCGGCACGTCCCACCAGGCCTCGGCCGGGGGAGCGGTCGGGGCCGGGTCGGTCTCGACGTACACGCACGTCGGCCGGTCGGAGGCACGGGCCGCGGCCAGCGCCTCGCGCAGCTCGCGCACCGTCTTGGCGCGCAGGACCCGCATGCCGAGGCTGGCCGCGTTGGCGGCCAGGTCGACGGGGAGCGGGGCGCCGGTGAAGGTGCCGTCGGCGGCCCGGAACCGGTAGGCGGTGCCGAACCGCTCGCCGCCGGTCTCCTCCGACAGACCGCCGATGGAGGCGTAGCCGTGGTTCTGGAGGAGCACGATGTTGACCGGCAGGCCCTCCTGGACGGCCGTGACGATCTCCGTCGGCATCATCAGGTAGGTGCCGTCGCCGACCAGCGCCCACACCGGTGTGCCGGGGGCGGCCTGCTGGACGCCGATGCCGGCCGGGATCTCGTAGCCCATGCAGGAGTAGCCGTATTCCAGGTGGTACTGGCGCGGGCTGCGGGAGCGCCACAGTTTGTGCAGGTCGCCGGGGAGCGAGCCGGCCGCGTTGATGACCACGTCGTCGTCGCCGACGGCCGCGTCCAGCGCGCCGAGCACCTGCGTCTGCGTCGGGACCGCGCTGTCGTCGTCGGCGCGGTAGGCGGCCTCGACGACCTCGTCCCAGCGCTCCTTGCCGGCGCGGTACTCGGCCGCGTACTCCTCGCTCACCCGGTGGCCGGGGAGCGCCTCCAGCAGCCTTTCGAGGCCGGACCGCGCGTCGCACACCAGCGTGCGCGCGGCCAGCTTGTGCGCGTCGAAGCCGGTGATGTTGAGGTTGACGAACCGCACGCCCGGGTTCTGGAAGAGCGTGCCGGAGGCCGTGGTGAAGTCCGTGTAGCGGGTGCCGACACCGATCACGAGGTCGGCGGTGCGGGCGAGGTCGTCGCTGACCGCCGTCCCGGTGTGGCCGATGCCGCCGAGGTCGGCGGGGTGGTCGTACCGCAGCGCGCCCTTGCCGGCCTGGGTGGAGGCGACGGGGATGCCGGTGGCGTCCACGAAGGCCTTCAGCGCCGCCTCGGCCTCGCTGTGGTGGACGCCGCCACCGGCGACGATCAGGGGCCGCTCGGCCGAGCGGATCGCCTCCACCGCCGCCGTCAGCTCCACCGGGTCCGGCGCGGGACGCCGTACGTACCAGACGCGCTCGGCGAAGAACTCCTCCGGCCAGTCGTACGCCTCCGCCTGCACGTCCTGCGGCAGGGCGAGGGTGACGGCGCCGGTCTCGGCCGGGTCGGCCAGCACGCGCATGGCCTGGAGCGCCGACGGGATGAGCGCCTCGGGGCGCGTGATCCGGTCGAAGTACCGGGACACCGGGCGCAGGGTGTCGTTGACCGACACGTCGGCCTCGACCGGGTGCTCCAGCTGCTGGAGCAGCGGGTCGGGAGCGTGCGAGGCGAAGTAGTCGCCGGGCAGGAGCAGCACCGGCAGCCGGTTGATCGTCGCCAGGGCCGCGCCGGTGACCAGGTTGGTGGCGCCCGGGCCGATGGAGGTCGTCACCGCCTGCGCGGACAGGCGGTTCAGCTGCCGGGCGTAGCCGACGGCCGCGTGCACCATGGACTGCTCGTTGCGTCCCTGGTGGAACGGCATGACGGCGCCCGGCCCGATGCCTGCCTCCATCAGCGCCTGGCCGACACCGGCCACGTTGCCGTGGCCGAAGATGCCCCAGGTCCCGGCGATCAGCCGGCGCCGCACGCCGTCCCGCTCGGTGTACTGGACGGACAGGAACCGCACCAGCGCCTGGGCGGTCGTCAGTCGGCGGGTGGTGGCGTTCATGCGGAGGTCTCCGGGGCGGTGTAGAGAGGGAGCCGTGGGTCGACCGGCTGGTCCGGCCAGGTGTCGCGGACCCAGGCGTGGTCGGGGTGGTCGCAGATCAGCCAGGCGCGCTCGGCCTCCGGGCCCGCCATGACGTTGAGGTAGTACATGTGGTGGCCGGGCGTGGCCATCGACGGCCCGTGCCAGCCGTCCGGGATCAGCACGACATCGCCGTCGCGGACCTCCGCCAGCACATCGGTGTCCCGGCCGGGACCGGACGGGGAGACGCGCTGGTAGCCGAGGCCGGGGATGCCGTCGTGGCCGGCGAACTCGAAGTAGTAGATCTCCTCCAGCACGGACTCCTCGCCCGGCCGGTGCTCGTCGTGCTTGTGCGGCGGGAAGGACGACCAGTTGCCGCCGGGGGTGATCACCTCGACCGCGATGAGCTTGTCGCACTCGAAGACCCCGGCCGCGCCGAAGTTGTTGACCTGCCGGGAGCAGTTCCCGGTGCCCCGCAGCTCCACGGGCACCTCGGAGGCCGGGCCGTAACGGGCGGGCAGCCGGCGGGTGCAGCGCGCGCCGGTCAGCGCGAACCGGCCGCCGGCGGCGGAGGTCACGCTCGCCCGGGCTTCGCGCGGCACGTACGCGAAGTCGCTGACGCCGCTGAAGACGTCCCGGCGGCCCTGGAGCTCGAAGGTGTCCTGGCCGAAGTCGTCCGCCGCGGCGACCGTGCAGCCGCCGCTCAGCGGTACGACGATCCACTCGCTGTCGCCGGCCTCGAAGGAGTGCGTGCCGCCCGGCGGCAGCTCAAGGATCCGCAGACTGGAGTGTCCCCAGCCGGCCTTCTCGGGTGTGACGTCGACGATGTAGGGGCCGCCGAGGGCCTTACCCGCGGGAAGGTGATACGTCATCGTGTGCCTTTCGGGTCACAGCGGAGCGACTCGGAACAGACGGATTCAGCAGGCCTGTTCACAGCAGACCGACGGCCGTGTCCACTGCCTCTTCCACGCTGCCCCCGGCCGGGTAGAGCAGCGAGCGCCCGACGACCATGCCCTGCACGGTGGGCAGGCGCAGGGCCTTGCGCCAGCGTTCGTACGCGCCCTCCTGGTCGTCGCCGACCTCGCCGCCGAGCAGTACGACGGGGAGCGTGGAGGTCTCCAGGACCTGGGCCATGTCGTCCGGGTCGTCGGTGACGGGCAGCTTCAGCCAGGTGTAGGCGGAAGTGCCGCCCAGGCCCGCGGAGATCGCGATGGACCGGGTGACGGCCTCGGCGGACAGATCGTTGCGCACCTTGCCGTCGACCCGCCGGGAGATGAACGGCTCGACGAACAGGGGGAGTTGCCGGGCGGCCATGGCGTCGATCGCCCGCGCGGTGGACTCCAGGGTGGTGAGTGAGCCCGGGTCGTCGTAGTCGATGCGGACCAGGAGCTTGCCCGCGTCGAAGCGGAGCCGGGCGATGTCCTCGGCGCGGTGGCCGGTGAAACGGTCGTCCATCTCGAACGCGGCGCCGGCGAGGCCGCCGCGGTTCATCGAGCCCATGACGACCTTGTTCTCCAGCACCCCGAGCAGGAGCAGGTCCTCCAGGATGTCGGCGGTGGCGAGCACTCCGTCGACACCGGGCCTCGACAGTGCGACACAGAGCCGTTCCAGCAGGTCGGCGCGGTTGGCCATGGCCAGGCGCCGGTCGCCGACCCCGAGGGCGCCGCGTGCCGGGTGGTCGGCGGCCACGATCATCAGCCTGCCGCTGTCGCCGATCAGCGGGCGGCGCACCCGGCGGGCGGCCGCCTCGGCGACGGCCTCGGGATTGCGGGCCCGGACCGTGGTGAGGTCGGGGATGCCGATGTTCAATGCAGGCTCCGTTCAGTGACTCGTGCTCGGCGACGACACCGTGGCGAGGAGATCCTCGACCTCGGACTCGGCGGGCATCGCGGAGGAGCAGGCGAGGCGGGAGGCGACGAGGGCGCCGGCCGCGTTGGCGTGCCGCATGGTCTTCTCCAGGTCCCAGCCGGCCAGGAGGCCGTGGCACAGGGAGCCGCCGAAGGCGTCGCCCGCGCCCAGGCCGTTGACCACCTCGACCGGCACCGGCGGTACCTCGGCCCGGGTCCCGTCGCGGTGCACGGCCAGGACGCCCTTGGGGCCCTGCTTGACGACGGCCAGTTCCACGCCGGCCTCCAGCAGCGCGTCGGCGCAGGCCTGCGGCTCGCGCACGCCGGTGGCGATCTCGCACTCGTCGAGGTTGCCGACCGCGACCGTGGCGTGGCGCAGCGCCTCGCGGTAGTACGGGCGGGCCTCCTCGGGGTCGGCCCAGAACATCGGCCGCCAGTCGAGGTCGAAGACGGTGATGCCCGCCTTGTCGCGGGCCTTGAGGGCGGCGAGCGTGGCGGAGCGGCTCGGCTCCTCGCTCAGGCCGGTCCCGGTGATCCAGAAGATCCGCGCCCCGCGGATCGCGAAGAAGTCCAGCTCGTCGGTGTGGATCTCCAGGTCGGGGGCCTTGGGGCGGCGGTAGAAGTACAGCGGGAAGTCGTCCGGCGGGAAGATCTCGCAGAAGGTGACCGGCGTCGGGTAGGCGTCGACCGGCGTGACCCAGCGGTCGTCGACGCCGAAGGACGCCAGTTCCTCGTGCAGATAGGTGCCGAAGGGGTCGTCGCCGGTCCGGGTGATCACGGCCGTACGACGTCCGAGGCGCGCCGCGGCGACCGCCACATTGGCCGCCGAACCTCCCAGAAATTTCCCGAACGTCTCCACCTGGGGCAGCGGGACGCCGGTCTGGAGGGGATAGAGGTCGACCCCGATGCGGCCCATCGTGATCAAGTCGAAATACTGGGCTGGCTCGGCCATGCGCGACCTCCTCGGGAAACTGGGGATGCGGGTCCGGAGCCGTCCTGACACCGTGGGCGTGGATGACCTGGGACCTGCCGCCCTACAGGTGTAGGGCGCGGAGGACGGCCCTGTCAATAGTTTGTACTTACATTCGGACCTGCTTGTGAAATGATGTCTTAACAAAGTATTGACAGCGGGCGCGGCAAGGACTTGGATCCCGTGGCATCGCAACAGTGTGTTTGCGGCATCATGATCCGGACTCCGTAAGGCTCCGGGACCACGGATCCCTCGTGATCCCCTCCCCTTTCCCCCGCAGTAGCACAGTGAGGTGCCAGGAAAGATGGACCGCTCTTCTCACCCCCGCTCCCGCAGGATCGCGCCGGTTGTCGCCGTTGCCGCGGCGGCGGCCCTGACCCTCGCCGGCTGCTCCAGCAGTTCCGGGGGCAAGAAGTCGGAGGAAGGCGCCGCGAACGCCTCCGCCGGCAAGGCGACCACGCCCCGTATGACGGTCGCCCTGGTCACGCACCAGGCGCCCGGTGACACCTTCTGGGACACCGTGCGCAAGGGCGCCGAGGCCGCCGCCGCCAAGGACAACATCGAGCTCGTCTACTCCGCCGACCCGAACGCGGGCAACCAGGCCACCCTGGTCCAGAACGCGATCGACCAGAAGGTCGACGGCATCGCCGTCACCCTCGCCAAGCCGGACGCCCTCAAGGGCGTCATAGCCAAGGCCGAGAAGTCCGGCATACCCGTGGTCGGACTCAACTCCGGCCTGAGTGACTGGAAGAAGCTCAACCTGCTGGAGTTCTTCGGGCAGGACGAGTCCGTGGCCGGCGAGGCCTTCGGCAAGAAGCTCAACGAGGTCGGCGCCAAGCACGCCCTCTGTGTCGTCCAGGAGCAGGGCAACGTCGGCCTGACCCAGCGCTGCGACGGCGTCGAGAAGACCTTCGACGGCAAGCTCGACACCCAGAACGTCAACGGCACCGACATGCCGTCGGTGAAGTCGACGATCACCGCCAAGCTGAAGCAGGACCCGTCCATCGACTACGTCGTCACGCTCGGCGCCCCCTTCGCGCTGACCGCGGTGCAGTCGGTCGGCGACGCCGGCAGCAAGGCGAAGGTCGCCACCTTCGACCTCAACAAGGACCTGATCAAGGGCATCAAGAACGACTCCATCCAGTTCGCCGTCGACCAGCAGCCCTACCTCCAGGGCTACCTGGCCGTCGACGGGCTGTGGCTCTACAAGAACAACGGCAACTACAGCGGCGGCGGCGAGCAGCCCGTGCTGACCGGCCCGGCCTTCGTCGACAAGTCCAACGTCGACAAGATCGGGGAGTTCGCCGCGAAGGGCACCCGGTGATGAGCATGACCCAACAGGCTGCGCCGGCGGTGGACACACCGCCGGCCCCCGGCCAGAAGCAGTCCGACGGCCGGACACGGCAGCGCCCCCTGGCGCTGCGGTTGCTGGCCCGGCCCGAAGTCGGTGTCTTCCTCGGCGCCGTCGCCGTGCTCGTGTTCTTCCTGTTCGCGGCGCCGCCGGTGCGCGACGGCAGCTCGATGGCCAACATCCTGTACCAGTCGTCGACCATCGGGATCATGGCGCTGCCCGTGGCCCTGCTGATGATCGGCGGCGAGTTCGACCTGTCGGCCGGTGTCGCCGTGGTCACCTCGGCGCTCACCGCCTCGATGCTGAGCTACCAGCTGACCATGAACGTCTGGGTGGGCGTGATCGTCGCCCTGCTCGTGTCGCTCGCGATCGGCGCGTTCAACGGCTGGATGCTGGTCAAGACCGGCCTCCCGAGCTTCCTGGTCACCCTGGGCACCTTCCTGATCCTCCAGGGCGTGAACCTCGCCGTGACCAAGCTGGTCACCGGCAACGTCGCCACCGACGACATCAGCGACATGGACGGCTTCTCCCAGGCGCAGAAGATCTTCGCGTCGACGTTCGAGGTCGGCGGGGTCAATGTCAAGATCACCGTCGTGTGGTGGCTGGTCTTCGCGGCCCTGGCCACCTGGGTGCTGCTGCGCACCAAGTACGGCAACTGGATCTTCGCGGTCGGTGGCAACAAGCACTCCGCCCGGGCCGTCGGTGTCCCGGTGACCTTCACCAAGATCTCCCTGTTCATGCTGGTCGGCTTCGGCGCCTGGTTCGTCGGCATGCACCAGCTGTTCTCCTTCAACACCGTCCAGTCCGGCGAGGGCGTGGGCCAGGAGCTCATCTACATCGCCGCGGCCGTCATCGGCGGCTGTCTGCTGACCGGTGGCTACGGCTCCGCGATCGGCCCGGTCTTCGGCGCCTTCATGTTCGGCATGGTGCAGCAGGGCATCGTCTACGCCGGCTGGAACCCCGACTGGTTCAAGGCCTTCCTCGGCGTGATGCTCCTCGGCGCCGTCCTCATCAATCTGTGGGTCCAGCGCACGGCGACCCGGAGGTGACCGCAATGACCAGCAACGAAACCGGCACCCACGGGGCCGTCCTGAAGGACACGCCGCCCGAGAAGGACCGCCCCCTCGTCGAACTCCGAGGCGCGGGCAAGTCCTACGGCAACATCCGCGCCCTGCACGGCGTCGACCTGAAGGTCTTCCCCGGCCGAGTGACCTGCGTCCTCGGTGACAACGGCGCCGGCAAGTCCACCCTCATCAAGATCATCTCGGGGTTGCACCAGCACACCGAGGGCGAGTTCCTCGTCGACGGCGAACCGGTGCGCTTCTCCACCCCGCGCGAGGCCCTCGACAAGGGCATCGCCACGGTCTACCAGGACCTGGCCGTGGTCCCGCTGATGCCGGTGTGGCGCAACTTCTTCCTCGGCTCGGAGATGACCAAGGGCCCCTGGCCCGTCCGCCGGCTCGACATCGAGAAGATGAAGAAGACAGCCGATCACGAACTGCGTGAGATGGGCATCGTCCTCGACGACATGGAGCAGCCCATCGGCACGCTCTCCGGCGGCCAGCGCCAGTGCGTCGCGATCGCCCGCGCCGTCTACTTCGGTGCCCGCGTCCTCATCCTGGACGAGCCGACCGCAGCCCTCGGCGTCAAGCAGTCCGGCGTGGTGCTGAAGTACATCGCCGCCGCCCGTGAGAAGGGTCTGGGCGTCATCTTCATCACCCACAACCCGCACCACGCCTACATGGTCGGCGACCACTTCAGCGTGCTGCGCCTGGGCACCATGGAACTGTCCGCCTCCCGCAGCGACGTCTCCCTCGAAGAGCTGACCAACCACATGGCCGGCGGCACCGAACTGGCCTCCCTCAAGCACGAGTTGTCCCAGGTACGCGGCGTCGACGTCGAGGAGCTCCCCGAGGCGGGAGACCTCACCGCCCCCGTAGCCACGTCTTCGGAAGGAAAGTCCTGACATGGCCCTCGCGCTCGACCGCATCCGGGTCGGCTCCGCCCCCGACTCCTGGGGCGTCTGGTTCCCCGACGACCCCCAGCAGGTGCCCTGGGAACGCTTCCTCGACGAGGTCGCCGAGGCCGGCTACTCGTGGATCGAACTCGGCCCGTACGGCTACCTGCCGACCGACCCGGCCCGGCTCACCGACGAGGTGACCAAGCGGAACCTGAAGGTCTCCGCCGGCACGATCTTCTGCGGCCTGCACCGCGGCCCGTCCGAGTGGGACTCCACCTGGGAGCAGGTCAGCCGGGTCGCCGCCCTCACCCAGGCCATGGACGCGAAGCACCTGGTCGTCATCCCGTCCTTCTGGCGGGACGACAAGACCGCCGAGATCCTGGAGCCCCCGGAGCTCACCACCGAGCAGTGGCGCAACCTCACCACGGGCATGGAGCGCCTCGGCCGTGAGGTCAAGGACCGGTACGGCCTGGACATCGTCGTCCACCCGCACGCCGACACCCACATCGACACCGAGGAGCACGTCGAGCAGTTCCTCGACTCGACCGACTCCGACGCGGTCAACCTCTGCCTGGACACCGGGCACTACGCCTACTGCGGCGGCGACAGCGTCAAGCTGATCGAGACGTACGGCGAGCGCATCGGCTACCTGCACCTCAAGCAGGTCGATCCGGACATCCTCGCCGACGTGGTCAAGAACGAGATGCCGTTCGGCCCCGCCGTGGCGCGCGGAGTCATGTGCGAACCGCCCGCCGGTGTGCCCGAGCTGGGTCCGGTGCTCACGGCCGCCCAGAAGCTGGGCGTGGACCTGTTCGCCATCGTCGAGCAGGACATGTACCCCTGCGACCCGGACAAGCCGCTGCCGATCGCGGTGCGCACCCGCAAGTTCCTGAGGTCCTGCGGCGCCTGACGACCCGAAAGGACGGACGGCCATGGCTGAGCGCGCCACCCTGGGAGTCGCGGTCATCGGTACCGGAAGGATGGGCGCGGACCATGTGCGCCGCATCCACGAAGTCATCAGCGGAGCACGGGTGGTCGCCGTCGCCGACGTCGACGCGGAGCGCGCGAAGGCCGTCGCCGCCCGCGTCGACGGCTGCACCGCCCACACCGACCCGGCCGCCGCGCTGGCGGCCGCCGATGTCGACGCCGTCCTGATCGCCTCCCCGGGCCCGGCCCACGAGGCCACCCTGCTCGCCGCCTTCGAGCGCGATCTGCCCGTCCTGTGCGAGAAGCCGCTCACCCCCGACGCGGCCTCCGCCCTGCGCGTCCTCGAAGCCGAACTGCGCCTCGGCCACCGCCGAGTCCAGGTCGGCTTCATGCGCCGCTACGACCCCGAGTACGCGAAGCTGAGGGCCCTGCTGACGACAGGTCAGCTGGGCCGTCCGCTGATGGTGCACAACCGGCACCGCAACGTCGCCAGCCCGCCCTTCTTCACCAGCTCCATGCTCATCAGCGACTCGGTCGCCCACGAGGCCGACGTGACCCGCTGGCTGCTGGGGCACGAGATCACGGCGGTCACGGTGCTGCGCCCGGCGCCCTCCGCCAACGCCCCCGACGGGCTGCGCGATCCGCAGTTCGTGGTCTTCGAGACCGACGGCGGCGCCCTCTGCGATGTGGAGATCTTCGTCAACTGCGGCTTCGGCTACCAGGTCCAGGCCGAGGTGGTCTGCGAGCGCGGCACCGCCCGCATCGGCGACGGCCACGCCCTGGTCACGAACATGGCCGGCCGCTGGGGCGGCACCATCGCCCAGGACTGGACCGAACGCTTCGAGACGGCCTACGACCGGGAGGTCCAGGCCTGGGTCGACGCCACCCGCCGCGGCGAGGTCACCGGCCCGAGCGTCTGGGACGGCTATGCCGCCGCCGCGGTGTGCGAGGCGGGGGTACGGGCACTGGAGGACGGCGGCCGGGTCGAGGTCGAACTGGTGGAGAGACCCGCGCTGTACGCGTGAACGGTCCGAGCGGGCCGGGGGTGCGCCCCCGGCCCGCTCGGCGTGTGCTCAGACCCTGGTGCGGGGCCGCGGCTCGAACCCGGCAGCCCGGTAACAGTCGTCGATGAGCCGCATCGTCGTCACCGCGTCGGCCGCGTCCAGCGGCAGCGCCGCACCGTCACGCACCCGGGCGGCGAACGCCTCCAGCTGGTACGTGTACGACGAGCGCGTCCCGAGGTGCTCGGTGCGCTCGCCCTCCGGGGTGCGGACCACGACCCGGTCGTCCAGCTGGGGCAGCACGAAGCTCGGGGCCGTCGCCTCGCCCCGCGAGCCGACGACGCGAATGCTCATCTCCCGCCCGCCGTAGGCCATATGGCAGCGGGCCGAGCCGGTCGCGCCGCCGGGGAACTCCAGATCGGCGTCCAGCCACTCGTCGACCCCGGGCGCACCCGGGCGCTCCCCGCCCCGGGCCCCGGCCAGGCGCGGTGCGCCGCCCGCCCAGGGCGCCAGCATCCGCAGCGCGTGCACGCTGTAGCAGCCCAGGTCCATCAGGGCGCCGCCGGCCAGCGGCAGCGACCAGCGCGGGTCGGTGTCCGGCGGCGCGGCGATGGCGACCATCGCCTCGACGTGCCGCAGTTCCCCGAGTTCGCCGGAGTCCAGCAGCTCGTGCAGGCGGCGGGTGACCGGGTGGAAGAGGTAGTGGAAGGCCTCCATGAAGACCGTCCCGGCCTTGTCGGCGGCTTCCCGTACCTCCGCCGCCTCCCGCGCGTTGCTCGCCGACGGCTTCTCCGACAGCACGTGCTTGCCCGCCGCGAGGGCGACCAGGTTCCACGGGCCGTGCAGGCCGTTGGCGAGAGGGTTGTAGACGACGTCCACCTCGGGATCGGCCACCAGCTCGGCGTACGAACCCGCCACCCGCTCCACGCCGTGCTCGGCGGCGAACGCCTCGGCGCGGGAACGGTCGCGGGCGGCCACCGCGACGAGGCGGTGGCCGGTCGCCCGGGCCGGGCCGGTCAGGGACCGCTCGGTGATCCGCGCGGCTCCCAGCACTCCTATGCGCAGTGCTTCCCGGCCCTTCTCGCTCATGCCTGCCGTACCTCCTCGATCGTCACGGGACGGTGCTCGTGCAGTGACAGTGTGCACGCCTCGGCGATCCAGCCCGCCTCCAGGGCGTCCTCGATCGTGCAGGGAGAGGGGCGGGTGCCGGCCACGACCTCGGTGAACGCGGTCAGTTCGGCGCGGTAGGCCGCGGTGAAGCGGTCCATGAAGAAGTCGTGCGGGGTGCCCGCCGGGAAGGTCACGCCCGGCTCGACCGAGCGCAGCGGCAGCTTGTCCTCCAGGCCGACGGCGATGGAGTCCGTGAAGCCGTGGATCTCCATGCGGACGTCGTAACCGCGGGCGTTGTGGCGGGAGTTGGACACCACCGCGATGGTGCCGTCGTCCAGTGTGAGGATCGCGCCGGTGGTGTCGGCGTCACCGGCCTCCTTGATGAAGTCGGCTCCGCGGTTGCCGCCCACGGCGTACACCTCTCTCACCTCGCGGCCGGTCACCCAGCGGATGATGTCGAAGTCGTGCACCGAGCAGTCGCGGAAGATGCCGCCGGAGGCGGCGATGTAGGCGGCGGGCGGCGGCGCCGGGTCGAGCGTGGTCGAGCGGACCGTGTGCAGCGTGCCGAGTTCGCCGCTGTGCACGGCGGCCCGGGCGTTGACGAAACCGGTGTCGAAACGGCGGTTGTAGCCGATCTGGATCGGCACGTCCTTGCCTCGCACGGCCCTCAGCACCTCGACGCCCTCGCTCATGGTCTTGGCGACGGGCTTCTCGCAGAAGACCGGGATGCCGGCCTCGACCCCGGCCAGGATCAGCGCGGGGTGGGCGTCCGTGGCGGCCGCGACGACGATGCCGTCCACGCCGGCGGCCAGCAGGGCCTCCGGCGAGTCCACGACCTCGGCCCCGAACCGCTCGGCGGCGGCCTTGGCGGCGTCGGCGAACGGATCGGTGACGACGAGGGACTCGACGGCGTCGAGCCCGGAGAGGGTCTCGGCGTGGAACGCGCCGATACGGCCGAGCCCGAGAATTCCGATACGCATGGGGTGTTGCTCCTAGAGAGAGTGAGGGTTTCTTGTGGAGAGTTCTCAGTCGAGTCCACCGAGGACGTTCTGGTCCCAGTCGATCACCGAGCCGGTGACCACCCCGGACCGCTCCGACAGCAGGAAGACCACGAAGTCGGCGATCTCGTCCGGCTGGCCCAACTTGCCCATGGGCAGCCGGGCAGCAGCGACCTCGCGCCAGTCGTCCCCGGCGCCGTGGAATGCGCGCTGCGTCGCGTCCTCGCCTTCCGTCGCCGTCCAGCCGATGTTCACACCGTTGATCCGGATCCGGTCCCACCGATGCGCGTGCGCGGCGTTACGGGTCAGGCCGATCAGACCGGCCTTGGCGGCGACGTACGGCGCCAGAAAAGGCTGACCTCCGTGCGCCGACGAGGTGATGACGTTGACCACCGTGCCGGGCGCCCCACGCGCGACCATGTCCGCGACCGCCGCCTGCATCGCGAAGAACGGTCCCTTGAGATTGATCGCGATGTGCTGGTCGAACAGCTCGGGCGTGGTGTCCAGCAGCGTCCCCCGGGACGTCAGCCCGGCGGAGTTCACGAGGCAGTCGACGCGGCCGTAGGCCTTGACGACCTGGGCCACGGCGGCCTTCGCCCGCTCCGCGTCCGAGAGGTCGGCCCGCACGTACAGGGCCTTGCCGCCCGCGGCGGTCAGCTCCGCCACCAGCGTCTCGCCGGGTTCGGGGCGCCGCCCGGTGACGGCCACGACCGCCCCCTCGCGGACCGCGGCCCGCGCGATGGCGGCGCCGACACCCTGAGTGCCGCCGTTGACCAGGACGATCCTGTCGTCGAGAAGTCCCACGAGATCCTCAGCTCTCTCGCCGTGCGGTAGCGGCCCGCAGCTCCACCCGGAGCGCCTCGGGCGTCCACCCCTCGTACAGGGCCCGCCGTACGAGATCCGCCTGCGCGGGCGGGGCCAGGCCGTCGACCGGCGGGTCGCTGTCGAGGTTGGTCGGGAAGGGGTAGCCCTCGGCGCTCGCCGCGATGACGTTGCCCAGCCACGCGTCGCTCGCGCCCTCGGCCTTTCGCTTCAGCAGCACGGGATACACCGCGTTGGCCACGGCCTCCCGGTCCACCGTCTCCATCGCGCGCCCGAACGCGGACGACACCTGCAACAGATTGGCCATGCGCCGGATGTCCGCCGAGCGGTTGGTGCCGGCGGCGTGGAAGAGGGCCGGGTTGAAGAAGACCGCGTCGCCCTTGGCGAGCGGCAGCTGCACCTGGTGCGCCTCGAAGTACGCCCGGAACGCCGGGAGCCGCCAGGCGAGGTAGCCCGGCTCGTACTTCTGCGAGTGCGGCAGGTACATCGTCGGCCCGGACTCCACCGGCATGTCGCAGTGCGCGACCGCGCCCTGGAGGGTCAGCACGGGGGAGAGGCGGTGCACGTGCCCGGGGTAGGCGGCGGCGCCCTCGTTGGAGAGGAAGCCCAGATGGTAGTCCCGGTGCGCGGTCTGGGCGGCGCCGCCCGGGTTGACCACGTTGAGCTGTGAGGTGACCTGGTAGCCGGGGCCCAGCCAGGCCGTCGCCACGAGGGCGAGGACGTCGTTGGCGTAGTAGTCGGCGAACGCCTCCGCGTCGTACAGGGCCGCCTTCTCCAGCGCGTTCCACACCCGGTCGTTGGCGCCCGGCTTCGCGAAGTGGTCACCGGCCGTCGCGCCCGAGGCGCGCTGCTCGGCGATCAGGGCGTCGAACACGGCGGTGGCGCGGTCCACGACCTCCGGGTCGGGAAAGGCGCCGCGGAAGACGACGATGCCGGGCCCGTCGGCGAGCGCGCGCACCAGCTCGGCCTGGACCACCCGGTCGCCTTCGAGCAGGCCGGTGTCGTAGACCGGCACGTTCCGCTCCACGGCCGAGGCGTGCGGGTAGTCGGCGGGATCGGTCGCCTGCTCGACCAGCGCGCGGAACGCGTCGAGGTCGCAGTCATGTTCGGACAGCCAGGCGCGGCGGTGTACGGAAGTGAAGGACATCGTCGTCCCTTCGGGGTCACGGAGCGACGCAGCCCTGTCATTCTTGTCAGTACAAACCCCTCGAACAACCAGCGGCGAGCCATCAAAAACCCCTCAAGGAGCCGGAGCATGGGCCACCCCTTCCCGATCCGGGAGATCGCACGTCAGGCGGGCCTGAGCGAGGCGACCGTCGACCGGGTCCTGAACGGCAGGGGAGGGGTGCGCGAGAGCACGGCCCGGGAGGTGCGCCAGGCCATCGCCGACCTGGACCGGCAGCGCACCCAGGTCCGGCTCGTCGGCCGGACGTTCATGGTCGACATCGTGATGCAGGCGCCCGAGCGCTTCACCACCGCCATCCGCGCCGCCCTGGAGGCCGAGCTGCCGTCCCTGCACCCGGCCGTGCTGCGCTCCCGCTTCCACTTCCGCGAGACCGGCCCGGTCGCGGAACTGGTGCGGATCCTGGACCGGATCGCCCGGCGCGGCTCGCAGGGAGTGATCCTCAAGGCCCCGGACGTCCCCGAGGTCACCGCCGCCGTCGGCCGCCTCGCAGCCGCCGGCATCCCGGTCGTGACCCTGGTGACCGACCTGCCCGCCAGCGCCCGCCTCGCCTACGTCGGCATCGACGACCGGGCGGCGGGCGCGACGGCCGCGTATCTCACGGGCCAGTGGCTGGGGGAGCGCCCGGGGAACATCCTCACCAGCCTCAGCAGCGGTTTCTTCCGCAACGAGGAGGAGCGCGAGATGGGCTTCCGCAGCGCCATGCGGGCCCGGCACCCCGAGCGCACCCTGGTCGAGATCGCCGAGGGCCAGGGCCTGGACGCCACCCAGTACGACCTCGTCCGGGGTGCGCTGGAACGCGACCCGGACATCCGCGCCGTGTACTCGATCGGCGGCGGCAACATCGCCACGCTGCGGGCCTTCGACGACCTGGGCCGCGAGTGCGCCGTGTTCGTCGCGCACGACCTCGACCACGACAACACCCGGCTGCTGCGCGCGCACCGCCTGTCCGCCGTGCTCCACCACGACCTGCGTCAGGACGTGCGCGAGGCCTGCCACATCGTCATGCGGGCCCACGGGGCGCTGCCGCCGGCCGGGCCGTCGCTGCCGTCGGCGATCCAGGTGGTGACGCCGTACAACATGCCCCCGCCCGTACGGTGACACCGGCGGTGCCGCCCTGCGTGTAACCCGGCTCGGCGCCCTCCGGCTGCCTACCGTCGTGCTCATGCGGAATTCGACCCCGGACGGCTCGCCCGACCGACTGCTGGCACTCTCCGACGGGGTGTTCGCGATCGCCATCACCCTGCTGGTCCTGGACCTCGCCGTGCCCCGCGGGCTCGGCACCGCGGAGTACCACCGCGCTCTGCGCGAGCTTCTTCCGGACCTGGGGGCCTACGCACTCAGCGTGGTGGTGCTGGCCGGTTTCTGGCGCGATCACCGCCGGATCTTCCGCTCCGTCCGGCAGGTCGACGGACAGGTGATCTCACTGACCGTGCTCGGCCTGGGCGTGGCGGCTCTGCTGCCCTTTCCCACCAGGCTGATCTCGGACTACGGCGCCGAACCCGCGTCGGTCGCCATCTACGCGGCGGCCGTCGCGGCTCTCGGTGCCAGCCACCTCGCGCTGGCCACCGTGCTCGCTCTCCGCCCCTGGCTGCGCGGCGGCGCGGCGCCGGAGGAAGGCTTCCGGCTCTACGGCCTCGACATGGCCACGACGGTGGCGGTGTTCCTCGTCACCATCCCGCTGGCTCTGACGATCGGCGCCGCGGCCATGTGGTGGTGGCTCGTCCTCTTCCCGGCCAAATACGCGCTCACCCGAGGGGTCCGCAACCCCTCCGCAGGCCGCTGACCGTCACCGCAGTGCGTCCACGGCCACCCAGGCCCCGCTCGCCACCGACCGGGACACGGCGTCCAGGACGGCCGCGCTCCGCACGGCGTCCGTGAGCGTCGCCCCGTGCGGAGCGCCCTCGGCGACCGACCGGAGGAAGCGGTACGCCTCGATGACCTTCAGGTCGTCGTACCCCATGGCGTTCGCCGCGCCGGGCTGGAACGCGGCGAACTCGCCGTGGCCCGGGCCGACGTACACCGTCGTCACGGCCTGGTCCTGGTACGTCGTGCCGCGGCTGATCCCCAGCTCGTTCATGCGGCGGAAGTCCCAGAACACCGCCCCCTTGGTGCCGTGCACCTCGAAGCCGTAGTTGTTCTGCTCGCCGACCGAGACCCGGCAGGCCTCCAGCACACCGCGCGCACCGGAGGCGAAGCGCAGCAGGCAGCTGACGTAGTCCTCGTTCTCGACCGGGCCGGGTTCGCCGCCCGAGGCGCGGCTGTGGCCCGCCGTCGCCCCGGTGGGACGGGCCCGCTCCGGCAGGAAGATCGCTGTGTCGGCCGTCAGGGACGTGATGTCGCCCAGCAGATGACGGGCCAGGTCGGCGCCGTGCGAGGCCAGGTCGCCCAGCACGCCGCTGCCGCCCCGCTCCCGCTCGTACCGCCAGGTCAGCGCGCCCTCGGGATGGGCCGCGTAGTCGCTGAACAGCCGGATGCGGACATGGGTGACCGTGCCGATCTCCCCCGAGGCGATCAGCTCGCGGGCCGCCTCGACGGCGGGCGCGTTGCGGTAGTTGAAGCCGACGGCGCCCTGCACACCTGCCTTGGTCACCGCGTCCGCCACCGCACGGGCGTCCTCTGCGGTCAGACCGACCGGCTTCTCGATCCAGATGTGCTTGCCCGCCTCGGCCATGGCGACGCCGATCTCGCGGTGCAGGAAGTTCGGCGCGGTGATGCTGACGGCCCGCACCCGCGGGTCGGCGACCACCTCGCGCCAGTCACGCGTGGTCGACGCGAACCCGAACTGCGCGGCGGCCTCCTCGGCCCGCCCCGGCACCTCCTCGGCGACCGTGACCAGCTCCGGGACGAGGGGCAGCTGCGGATAGTGGTGCCGCACGCGCGCGTACGCCTGGGTGTGCACCCGCCCCATCCAGCCGAAACCGACGACGGCGACGCCGAGCGTGTCCACCATGAGAGCCCCTCTTTGGACCGTTCCAGACCTGTCCAGCCCACCCTGAGCGCGGTTTCCCCTGCCTGTCAACCCTTTGACAAGGCCACGACCCACATGGAACGGTCCATCCCATGAGACCGCCGACCATCCGCGACGTCGCCGAACGGGCCGGCGTCTCCAAGTCGCTGGTCTCCCTGGTGCTGCGCGGCTCCGACCAGGTGCGCCCCGAGAAGCGGGAGGCCGTGCTCCGGGCCGCCCGGGAACTCGGCTACCGGCCCAACGCCGCCGCGCGCAGCCTCAGCGAGCAGCGCACCCGCACGGTCGGCGTCCTGCTGAACGACCTGCGCAACCCCTGGTTCGTCGACCTCCTCGACGGCCTGAACTCGCTGCTGCACGCGAACGGCCTGCACATGCTGCTCGCCGACGCCCGCCTCAACCGCCGCACCGGCCAGGACCCGGCCGACCCGCTCCTGGACCTGCGGGTCGACGGCCTGGTCGTGGTCGGCACCCTGCCCGACCCGGCGGCCCTCGGCGCGGTCGCCGAGCGCATGCCGGTCGTCCTGGCGGGCGCCCGCGAACCCGTGCCGCCCGGGGTGGACCAGGTCGCCGGCGACGACGAGCGGGGCGCGCGGCTGGTCACCGAGCACCTCATCGGCCTCGGGCACCGCCGCATCGCGCACCTCGCGGGCTACGGAGCCGTCGGCGAACTGCGCCGCCGCAGCTTCGAGGCGACGATGCGGGCGCACGGCCTGGCCGGCCGAGCCGTCGTCGAGACGGGCGACATGACCGAGGAGGGCGGCTACCGCGCCGCCGTCCGCCTCCTCAACCGTCCCGACCGCCCCACCGCCGTCTTCGCCGTCAACGACATCACCTGCGTCGGCGCCCTCTCGGCGGCGGAGGAGCTGGGCCTGCGCGTCCCGCACGACGTGTCCCTCGCCGGCTACGACAACACGAGCATCTCCCGGCTGCGCCACCTGTGGCTCACCACCGTCGACAACGCCGGCCACGAGGTCGGCCGCCGGGCCGCCCGCTTCCTCCTCGACCGGCTGGAACGGCCCGGGGGACAGGGACGGCTCCACCTGACCGCACCGACCCTGGAGATCCGGGGGACGACGGGGCCGCAGGCCGACACCGCGCTCGGTGGCTGAGCGGCACCCCGTAAGTGCTCGGGCCTGGTCCGCGGACGCGCCGCTGGTGACGACAACGTGTGATGGCGCGAGCGTGGCACCGCATGCCACGGCGGCGGACGGCACGACCCGTATGACGATCACCCCGCCGGCGCGTCCTGCGCCGACCACGGCCTCCCGGTCGAGCGGATCCGCAACCGCGGTTCACGGGTCCGCTCGGCACCGGGCAGCTGCTCGCCGCGACCGCGGCCAGGCCGATGACGGCACATGGAGGACCACCGGTGACAGCGCGGAGCGGACACTCGTCGGCGCGCACTGATCGCGTGTGCCTCCGCACAGGGCGCGCACTTACATCCGCCGGCGCGACAGCGCGCGCCCGGTGGCCCATCCCGCCGTACGCCCTGGTCGGATGTGCCTCTGGAGCCCGTTTATGGTGTGCGGCATATGCCTGGAAGCGGATGCCCGGGCGACCGAGCGCGAAGGGGGCCACAGAGTGGACGAGGCGGGGGACCGGCGTACCCGGCGGGTCGAGGCGGCCGGGGGTGCCGTCACGGCACTCCTCGCCGTGGCGGCCTGCGCCGGGCACGCGACCAAGGCGGAACTGCCCTGGTGGGCCGTTCTCGCGGTCGCCGTGTCCACCGCGGGGCTCGCCGGCTGGACCGGCGCGCGGATGGGCGGCCGGCGTGGCCCCCGGGACGAACCCGTACCGCCCGGCGAGCAGCCGCCCGACCGTCCCGCGCCCGGCACCGGCCACCCGGACCACACCACCGCCCCCGCGCGGCTGACCCCCCTTCCCGCATGCGGTAGGGTTGACCTGCGCGATCACGCGGTTCACCCCGCGCGAGGCGCACCGGGACGTGGCGCAGCTTGGTAGCGCACTTGACTGGGGGTCAAGGGGTCGCAGGTTCAAATCCTGTCGTCCCGACTTGCTGAGACAGCAGGCCCGAGGCCGTATCGGAGAGTGCCGATACGGCCTTTCGGCTATGTCCGGTCACACACGTCCGTCCGTGGGTCGCCGATCCCCAGCGCCACCAGCCGCGGGTCCGCTTCCGGCCTGGCCGCCGCGTGGTCCGCACCATGCCCGGGAAGTCCCTGGGCCATCCGGTCCGCGATCCGTTCCAGGTACGCGCGCACGGACACCCCCTCGGCCGCGGCCGCCGCCGCGAAGCGGTCGTACGCGGCCGTCGAGATGCTGAGGTCCGTCGTCTCAGGCACCGGTGGGCTGCCTCTCCTCCGCCAGCAGGTCGAGCAACTCCCCGGCCCACGACGGGTCGTAGCGGTCGAGGCGGGGCACGCCACCCTCGTCGGGGTTCTTCGTCCACTGCACGTGCGCGCCGGGGTTGTGGGCCGCGTACCCTCCGGGTGCGAACAGGTGGGGGCTGCCCTGGATGCCGGGGCCCTGGGCGGTGCGGAACTGCTCGTAGATCTCCGCACGTCCGGCGCCGCGCTCCAGGGCGCGGGCCAGGGCCTGTTCGTCCACGTGCTCGCACCGGGCGGCGACGTCGAGGATCTCCGAGGGGATGCTGACGCACCGGCTCTCGACGTAGAACGCGTGCCGCAGGCCGGCGTCCAGTTCGTCGCTGCCGCGCAGGCCGCCGACGGACGGATCCTTGGCGGCCTGGACCGCTTCCATCGCGGGCAGCATCGTCGAGGGGTAGTCGTACTCCCGACCCGCCCACAGGCGCCAGCCGAGGTCGGGACGGTGCGCGGAGATCACCACGATCTCGGGCTCCACGATGAACTTGGGCGTGGGCTGGTGGTTGAACAACTCCAGGGGGAACGCCCGGTGGTCGATCAGGAGGTCCTGCCCGCGTGCCCGGGCCGTGGTGCGGAGCGTGTGCAGGGCGAGGGTGGCCCAGGGGCACCCCAGGTCCGACCAGACGGTGACGGGCCGTGGCTCCGGGGCAGCGCTCATGGTGTCCTCCTTGGTAGCGGGACCACACCGGGGTCCCCGTCGTGTGTGCCGCTGCGCGGAATTCCATGGTGACGTGCCTGCGGGACTCGGCGCCCGATGCCGGTGCCATTCTGTCAAGTCCCCCCGGAACGGTCCCGGAAGAAGGGCCCGTGGGCCGGGGCGGTGGTCCGGACACCGTCCCGAGGGCCGTTACGGACAGGGCTGCCGGGGCGAGAGGGACACGATGGTGGTCCGGCCACCGCCGTCCATCACAAGTCCTGTGCTCTGTGTACCTGGGACCGGCAGCCCATCTGCCGCACATTGGACGGGCAGCCCTTCGGATCGTCTTCGTCTACCTTTGATGGAGGGTCCGTTCATGAGTGTGGTCGCGCTGAGCCCTGACCAAGCACAGAGTTCGACCATGTTTGAACCGTCGTACGCACCTCCGTGCAACGTGTCGCTGCCGGAGTTGTGCTCACTGCTCTTCGCCTCCCTGCCGCGCAGCGACCAACGTCGCAAGGGCATGGAGTACATACGTGGTCTGCTGGAGGTGCCGGGACGCAAGTCGATACGCAACATCGCCGCGCTTGTCGGGGGACAGGCGACGGAACAGAGCCTGCATCACTTCATCAGCGACTCCAGTTGGGAGTGGGGGCCGGTGCGACGGGCCCTGGCCCGGTACGTGGTGAGTGTCGCCCCGCCACAGGCGTGGGTGGTGCGGCCCATGGTCATCCCGAAGGCCGGGCGGCACTCCGTCGGAGTGGAGCGGCGCTTCTTCCCGGAGCACGGCCAGATGCTCAACGCCCAGCAGGCCGTGGGGGTCTGGGCGGTCACCGAGGAGATGAGCGCACCGGTCAACTGGCGGCTGCAGCTCTCCCCGGTCTGGTTCGCCGAGGAACGCCGGCGCCGTGCGTCGATACCGGACAACGCGTCCGCTGAGACCCTCGGCGAATGCGCGCTCCGGGCCTATCTGGAGGCGGCGGCGTGGCAACTGCCGTCCCGCCCCGTGGTGATGGACGCCCGCGGCGGTGACGTCGCCTCGACCGTGTCCGCCATCCTCGGCCGGGGCATGCCGATGATGCTCAGGGTGGACGACTCCCTGCGCCTGTCGGTGGTGGACCCCGCCCTGAAGGGCTTCGACACCACCCCCAGGCCGGTGCGCCAGATCATGAGCGCGAGCCGGGGCCTGCAGCGCCCGGTGGTGTGGCCGGGCGACGGCGGGGGGACGGTCCGGCGCTCCGGGCTCGTGACCGCCGTACGGGTGGCGCTGCCCGCCGCTTCGCGCCGGCAGACGGGAACCGGGCCGTGCGAGCTGCTCCTGCTCGGGGTGGGGAACAACGACCGGCGCCGGCCGCGCGAGGTGTGGCTGACCGACCTGACGTCGGTTCCGCCCGCGTTCCTGATGCGGCTGCGGGGGATGGTCCGCCGGGTCGACCAGGATTTCGTCCGGGGCGCCGACCGGGTGGGGATCCGCGACTTCGCCGGACGGTCCTACCGCGGCTGGCACCGGCACGTCACCCTCGCGTCGGCCGCGCACCTCCTGGCGGCCCTAGGCGACACCGACGACGGTGAACTCGACTACGCGTCCTGATCCCCGGCCGCGTCCCCGGCCGGCCTCCCGCGCTCCCGCAGTACCCGCCGTATCCGGGAGATCCGGAGCGCGAGCTGGATCTCCAGGGCACGTTCGGGCTTCTGCCAGTCGGAGCCGATCAGATCACCGATGCGTTCCAGCCGGCGGGCCACGGTGTTGGGGTGGACATGGAGTTTCTCGGCCGCGTAGGTGGGGCTCCCGCCGGTGTCGAAGTAGGCGTCCAGCGTGCGGATCAGCTCCGTAAGGCGCTGCTCGTCGTAGTCGAGCACCGCTCCGATGGTGCTCTGAATGAACCTTTCGGCGTCCACCTGCTCCGACAACAGCAGGCCCACGAACCCCATCTCGTGGGTGGAGGCCGAGGTTCCGGTGACGCCCAGGGCGGTCATCGCGTCGAGGCAGCGGGCTGCTTCCCGGTACCCCTGGAGGACCGATCCGGGGTCCGGCACGGGTCCGGAGCCGCTGACCGTGGGCGGACCGCCGGGCAGGGACGACAGCTCTTCGTGCACCGTCCGGGCCGCGGCCCCCGGGTCGGTGCCCGGCAACAGCAGCACGAGGTCGCCCTCGTGCGTCGTCTGAAGCCCGTTCAAACGGCGCGCGCAGGAAGACGCCCGGGTCACCGCGTGGGCCTGCGCGTCCCCCTCGGGACGGGCGACCACGACGACGTGCGGCTGATCCCGGCCGAGGCCCAGCCTGCGGGCCCGCCGCTCCAGCACCTCCCGGGGCCGGGGTACACCGATCAGCAGATCCCCGAGCAACTCGTCCCGGAACTGCCCCTCCGCGACCGCGCTCCCGCCCTCCTGGAGGGACAGCAGCACCGCGGCCACCCGGGCCGCGTACCGCAGCAGTTCCGCTGTGCCGTCGGCGAGCGCGGGACCGGCCTGGACGTACAGCACCCCCAGGTGGTGACTGCCGGCGAGGACCGGCACGGACCAGATCCCGTCCTCCTGGAAGGTGGGTGCGGGATCCGGCAGGAGGGCGGTGTCCTGCGCGACGCGAGCGAACTCCTCACGGGCGTGCTCGGACAGGTCCCCGGCCGCGGCGATCGCCGTGCCGTGCCGACCGCACAGCAGCACGGGAGCACCGAGTCTGAGATGGCACTCCTCGACCAGCAGTTGCGGGTCACAGCCGTCGACCACCAGGTCGAGCAGCGATCCCTGTGCCGCGGCCAGTCCGCGTGCGTCGGCCAGTTCGGCCTCCGCGCGCAGCACCCGCTCCCGCAGGGCCGACATCTCCTCACGCGTCTCGTCCAGGTGCAGGGCCCGGTCCAGGGCCACGCCGCCGATCTCGGCGAGCATGTTCACCAGGGCTATCTCGTCGGCGCAGAAGTGGCGCACACTGCGGTCCGCCACGTGCAGCGTTCCCTGGGTGCCGGCGGCCCGGCCCAACGGCACGACCAGGACGGCGTGGAGCCCCTCGGCGCTGATCCACTGATCGAGCTCGCCGGCGTGCCGGAAACTGTCGTCCGTCAGGTAGTCGGAGGTCCACAGCGGCGCGCGGTGCGCCCGTACGGCGGCCGCGAGCCCGGCTCCCTTCGGTAATCGCAGCCGCGCGTTCAGCATCGTGACGTGACCGTCGAGCGAGTGCAGCCGAAAGCCCTCGTCGTCGTCGGCGACGGGCAGGGTGACCCAGGAGACGTCGGCGCCGAGCAGCAACCGCGCCCGGCGGGTGATGATCTTGAGGGTGTCCTCGACGGTGTGCGGGCTCCCCAGATCGGAGGCCGTGTCGACGAGCGTGGCCAGGTCGGCGCTCCACTGCTGACGGCGCTCCAGCCGGGCCTGGATGCCCAGGACCAGCCGCTTGCTCTGTTCCACCACGCGCAGGTCCGTGCCGGTCACGCCCTGTCTGCGGGCCTCCTCGACCGCCGCTTCGAAGCGGTCGGCCGGCCCTTCGCCGGCCATCAGCTCCAGCAGGGTCCGTATGGCGGCCATCGCTTCGTCCTTCTTCTGCGACACGAGGCCCTCCGGTGTCTCGTTCCCCAACCGCCGGCAGTGACGGTGCACGACGGCCGAGTCGCACGGACCACAGCTCCATCGGTGCAACGGGAGAACTCCCGTGTGCATTCCGCGAGCCGAGAGCCAGCCTCTGCCCCCACATGGTCATCCAGTGGCCTGCGGACCGGTCCGGTGCCGGTCGGGCAGGCGCACTGTTGCTTCATAAATTACCTTGACGATTATGCCAGTTGGTGCACGTGGAGGTGGGTCGGGAAACGCGGTGTGCGCCGTCACACCTGTGTGGTGTGACGGCGCACCCGGATCGGACCGCCGGCGATCAGAGCGCCAGGAGCGAGACGAGGGCGGGGCCGAATGCCGCACCGAGGAGATAGGCCAGGTTGAACATGCCGATGGCCGGGGGGCGTTGATCCTCGGGGACGGCCGAGGTGGCGTGCACCGCAAACGCTCCCTGACCCGATGCCGCCGCTATCGACGTCAGCGCCTGAGCGGCCAGCAGCACCGCGGCGGAGGTGCCGGCGACCGCCAGCGCCACTCCCAGGACCGAGAGGCCGACCAGCGTGATGATCACCACCCGGCGTCCCGTCCGCGCCGAGACCGCCACGACGAACCACGACAGGGCGCCGCCCAGCAGCAGCGGCCACACCATGGCGACGCCGATCTCACTGGTGGACCACGACGTGTGGTCCTCCAGCCGTTCCGGAATCGCGTACATCATGCCGAAGTTGACCACCGCCAGGCAGAACGCGAGGCCCGCCGAGACGAGGAAGCCCGGGTTGCGGACCAGGACGGCGGGGACGAAGCCCCGCGGCCGTGCGCGCACCCGCGCCGCCAGCAGCGCCGCGGCGAGGACGGAGCACACGCCGGCGACCAGCGGCTGGTGCGGCACGAAGACCAACGCGGTGACCAGCGCGGTCAGCAACACCGCGCCCAGTGGGTCGAACGGCTCCCGGGTGGCCGGAGCACCGTGCGGGCACCGGGCCACGGCGAAGGGCACGGCCACCGCACTCAGTACCGGCAGGGCGAGGGTGGCCTGCCAGGACAGCACGTCGTTGACGAGGGAACCGGCCAGCGGAGCCGTCGAACCCACCACGGCGAGCGAGGCGGTGACCAGTCCCATGACGCGCGGTGATCCGGCGAGGCTCATGGCCGTCGCCGTGAGGCCGGCCGTGCCGAGGCCCATGAGGGCGGTGCCCAGGACGAGGACCGGCAGCACGGGTATGCCGGCCACCAGGCCCGCCCCCAGCAGGACGAGCAGACCGCACGCGGTGAGCGCGCTGCGCGCCCCCCGGCGGTCCAGCAGCCCGGCCAGCAGGGGCGTGCCGACCGCTATGCCCCAGCCGAACGCGGTCACCGTCCAGGTGGCGGCCCCTGTCGAGACGTCGAGGTCCCGCGCGGCGTCGTCCAGGACCAGGGCCGGGCCCGCGATGCCGAAGGACAGCGGGCCGGCCATGAGGGCCAGCCAGAGGGCCGCGGGTCCGCGGAACGGGCCGCGGGCCTCGCTCTTGTGGGGTTTCCGGCCCGGCGCGGCGGGACCCGGGGCGCCGGACTCGGCGAGTGAGTTGCTCATCTGTGCTCCCTAAGCGGTCGGTCGGCGCTGGAACCACCCTGGCCCGGACCGGCGGTGCAGCCCTTCGGGGGAAAAGGAGCCGGCCGGGCCAGGGAGTCGGGGAACGGGCGGGACGGAAGCGGGGTGGGGTGGGCCGGGCGCCGACCGCGTGCCCCGCCGCCGTCCGCTCCGGGAATCAGCCGTCCAGCGTCGGGTAGTCGGTGTAACCCCGGTGGTCGCCTCCGTAGAAGGTGTCCGGGTCGGGTGTGTTGAAGGGGCCGCCGGCCTTGATCCGCGCGGGCAGGTCGGGGTTGGCGAGCCACAGCGAGCCGATGCTCACCGCGTCGCACAGGCCCTCCTCCAGGACCGCGGCGGCGGCCTCGGGCGTCACCGAGGCCTCTTCACCCGTGGCGTGCGGGTTGAGGATCAGGACACCCGGCCATTCCTTCCGGATCAGCCGCGTGACGTCACGGGAGCCGAACTCCATCAGGTGGACGTAGGCCAGGCCGAGGGGCGCCAGGGCCCGGATCAGACCCTCGTACAGCGCGGCCGGGTCGCTCTCCTCGATGCCGTTGGCCGTGTTGGCGGGGGAGAGGCGGATGCCGACCCGCTCCGGGCCGATCGCGTCGCTGACCGCCTGGGCGACCTCGACGGCGAAACGGATGCGGTTGTCGACACTGCCGCCGTAGGCGTCGGTGCGGAGGTTGGTGTTGTCGGCGAGGAACTGGTGGATCAGGTAGCCGTTGGCTCCGTGCAGTTCCACACCGTCGAATCCGGCGTCCATCGCGTACTTGGCGGCCGCGATGTGGTCCTCGACCGCCCGGGCGATGTCCTCCAGCTCCATGGCCCGGGGCGTGGGGTGCTCCAGCATGCCGTCGGGCGTGTACATCCGGCCACCCGAGGCCACCGCCGAGGGGGCCAGGGGCAGCGCGCCGTCGGGGTAGAGACTCGGGTGCCCGATCCGGCCGGAGTGCATGACCTGTACGAAGATCCGGCCCTGCTTTTCATGGACGGCGTCGGTCACCCGGCGCCAGGCCTGCACGTGCTCGGGCGTGTGCACGCCCGGGGTGTCGATGTATCCCTGCCCGATCACGCAGGGTTGCGTGCCCTCGGTGATGATGAGACCCGCTCCGGCGCGCTGGGCGTAGTACTCGGCGGCCAGCGGGGTCTGCACGCCGTCCCTGGCCCGGCTGCGCGTCATCGGCGCCATGACGAGCCGGTTGGGCAGCGTCAGCTTTCCCAGGGGCAGCGTTTCGAAGAAGTGGCTCACGATCTCCTCCATCGGGGAACCGGCTTGTTCCACACCGTAGGAAGGGGGGCTCTCCGGCCGAATCGGTAAGATTTCTGAAACCGGATACGTACTTCGGCACGGCTTGCTTACCGGTGGGCCGCATCACGACTGGGGGCACCGACGTGCTGTACGGCAGGGCCACCGAGCTGGACGCGCTCGAGGATCTGGCCGCGGGGGCCCGCGAGGGACGCAGCGGTGCCCTCGTGCTGCGGGGCGAGGCGGGCATCGGGAAGACCGCCCTGCTCGACCGGGCGGCACAGTCGGCGTCGGCGTCCGGCATGCGGGTGCTGCGGGTCACCGGGGTCGAGCCGGAGGCGGACCTCGCCTTCGGCGGGCTGGTGCAGCTGTTGTGGCCGGTGCAGGACCGGCTGGACGCCCTGCCCGAACCGCAGGCGGAGGCGCTGCGGGCGGTGCTCGGCACGGGCCGCACCCGGACGCAGGACAGATTCCTGACCGGGCTGGCCGTGCTCACGCTCCTGGCGGACCTGGCCGAGCAGGGGCCGTTGCTCTGTCTGGTGGACGACGCGCAGTGGCTGGATCAGGCCACCGCCGACGCGCTGCTCTTCGCCGCGCGCCGGCTCGCCGCCGAGCAGGTGGCCATGGTGTTCGCGACCCGGGACGAGGGCTTCGCCGCGCCAGGGCTCACCGAGCTGCGGCCCTCGCGACTGGACACCGGCGACGCGGTGAGCCTCCTCGCCGACCTGGGTCTGGCCCCCGCCGTGCGGGACCAGGTGATCGCCGAGTCGGCCGGGAACCCGCTGGCGCTGATCGAGTTCGGGGCCGCCCGCCGTGACGACCCCGGCAGGTTCACACCCGTGACGGTCGCCGACCGGGTGCTGTCGTCGTACCGGGTCCAGATCGCCGGACTCCCCGAGAGGACACGGCTGGCGCTGCTGTTCGCAGCGGCCGAGGGGCGGGGCGATCTGCCCCTGCAGATGAAGGCGGCCCGTACGCTGGGCGTGGGCCTTGAGGACCTGGAGGACGCGGAGCGGGCGGGCCTGATCCAGGTGACCGAGAGCACCGTCGTGTTCCGCCACCCGCTGATCGGGACCGCCGCCTACCAGGGGGCCGTACTGGCCCGGCGGATCGCCGTCCACCAGGCGCTGGCCGAGGCCGCCGAGGACCCGGACTGCCGGGCCCGGCACCTGCCGCTGGCCACGACCGCGCCCGACGACGGGGTCGCGGCCGAACTCGTGGCCGCCGCCGAGCGGGCCGCCGACCGCAGCGCCTACGCCGCGGCCTCGCTGCTGCACCAGCAGGCCGCCCGGCTCACCCCCGACCGCCGCGCGCAGGTCCACCGGCTCACGGACGCCGCGGCCTGCGCACTGAACGCCGGGCACGCCGGCCAGGCCCAGGACCTGGCCGAGCAGGCCGAGCGGTCGGCCACCGAACCGGAGGACCTGGCCCGGCTGGTCCCTGTCCGGGCGGCCGTGATGTTCGAGTCGGGGAACCAGCGGGAGGCCGCCCGCCTGCTGCTGGGGCGGACCCACGGGGCCACTGCGGGCCTGGGCCCGGCGATGCTGCGCACCGGCGCCACGTACGGCTGGTTCGCCGGTGACGCGGACTCGGTGCGGGAGGCCGCCCGGCAACTGGCGTCTCTCGGGGAGGACGACCCGATGGTGGAGGGCATGGCGTACCTCGTCGACGACGACTACGCCCGCGGCCTGCCCCTGCTGGAGCGCGCCGTCGCCGCCGGCCAGGACGGCTCGGACACGGCGCGGACCCGCGCTCTGCACAGTGCGATCCTGCTCGGGGACGACGCCGCGGCCATGGAACAGGCCGCCGCGGAGGTGGCCCGCTGCCGCGCGCAGGGACTCATCGGAGCCCTGCCACAGGCCCTGCACCTGCTGGCGGAATGCCAGGTGCTGGCCGGCGCGCACCGGGACGCCGAGGCATCGGTGGCCGAGGCCGTGGAAATCGCCCGCGACACCGGACTGCGCGAGCGCGTCGCCTGGCTCAACGGCGTCCCGGCGCGGATCGCGGCGATCGAGGGCGACGAACAGCGCTGCCGCGACCTCACGCGGGACGTCCCCGACGTCGGCCGGGTGGCCGGCGAGAGCGCCCTGAGCCTGCTCGAACTGGCCCGCGGCCACTACGAGGCGGCGCTCGGCCGGCTGGAGAGGGCCCTCGGCCCCGGGCCGCAGCGCCACACGGCGATGGCCATGGCCACCGTCGCCGATCAGGTGGAGGCCGCGGTACGGCTCGGGCAGCACGAGCGGGCCGAGGGGCCGATGCTCGCCTTCGAGGCCTGGGCGCGGGCCGGTCACCAACCGTGGGCGCGGGCGGTGGCCCACCGGTGCCGGGCCCTGGTCGACGGGCGCGAGGAGGACTACCGGCAGGCGGTCCGGCTGCACACACAGGCCCGGCGGCCCTTCGAGCGGGCCCGTACCGAGCTGCTGTACGGGGAATGGCTGCGCAGGGCCCGCCGGCGCAGCGAGGCCCGTGCCTCGCTGCGCTCGGCCCTGCAGAACTTCGAACGGCTGCGTGCCGTGCCCTGGGCGGAGCGGGCGCGGGCGGAGCTGCGGGCTGCGGGTGACGCGACGACGGGCGCGAAGGCTACCGCGGAGAACGTCCTCGACCGGCTGACCCCGCAGGAGCTGCAGGTGGTCCGGCTGGCGGCCGACGGCAACAGCAGCCGGGAGATCGCGGCGCAGCTGTTCCTCAGCCGCAGGACCGTCGAGCACCACCTGTACAAGGCCTATCCCAAGCTGGGCGTGGGTTCCCGGCGGGAGCTGGCCCGTCTCAACCTGGTCTGAGCGGGGCGGATCTGACAGACATGTTTCCGATCTGACAGATCCTCCTCGGCGTCCGGGCCGCTCGCGGACGAGGGCCGGGCCTCTTTGCCAGAATCCATGACCATGATGCGTGCTGCCTACATTGAACAGCTCGGATCTCCGGACGTCATCCGTTACGGTGATCAGCCCACGCCGGAACCGGGGCCGACCGATGTCCTCGTGGACGTCACGGCCGTCTCCGTCAACCACGTCGACACCTTCGTGCGCTCGGGTGCCTGGCGCACCCCGCTGACCTTCCCCTTCGTGATAGGCCGGGACCTCACCGGCACCGTCGCCGCGGTCGGTGCCGGCGTCCACCGGTTCCGGACCGGCGACCGGGTGTGGTGCAACAGCCTCGGCCACGACGGCCGTCAGGGGGCGGCCGCCGAGCGGGTGGTGGTGCCCGTCGACCGGCTCTACCGCCTGCCGGAGGGCGCCGACCCGTACGAGACCGTGGCGCTGGCGCATCCGGCCGCCACCGCCTACCTCGGCCTGTTCACCCACGGCCGGCTCCGCACCGGCGAGACCGTCGTCGTGGTCGGCGCGGGCGGCAACGTGGGCAGCGCCCTGGTGGTGATGGCCGCCGCCGCGGGCGCCCGGGTCGTCGCCGTCGCCTCGGCGCGGGACGCCGAGTACTGCCGTGGCCTCGGCGCCGACCACGTCGTCGACTACCGGGACCCCGACGTGCCCGGGCGTATCCGCGCCGCCGCCCCCGCGGGTGCCGACCTCTACCTCGACGCCTCCGGCACGAACGACCTGGAGACCGCCGTGGACCTGCTGGCGGGGCGGGGGCGGATCGTGCTGCTCGCCGGCCTGCGCACCCGGCCCGTACTGCCCGTGGGGCCGCTGTACCTGAGGGACCGTTCGATCCACGGCTTCGCCATCTCGCACGCCACCGCCGGGGAACTCGCCGAGGCCGCCAGTGCCATCAACCGGCTGGTCGCCGACGGCAGTCTCCGGCCCCGGGCGATCGAGCGGCTGCACCTGAGCGACGCCGCCGAGGCGCACCGCCGGCTGGAGGAGGGCAAGGTGCACGGAAAACTCGTGCTGAGCGTGGGCGCCGAGGCCTGAGGCGCTCGCGGTGAACCGCGCCGGTGAAATGCGGGAATCCGGACCTGACAAATGAGAAAGCCGCTCTTTGACCGGCGCCGGACATCTTCGACAGAATTCTGCACATGGATCAGTCAATCATCGACACGTCGCCGCTGTTCGACCTCAGGGCCGACATTCACATTTCCGCGACCCCTCTTGAGGTCTATTCCGTCGTCAGTGATCTGCCGCGCAGTTCCGAATGGAGCCCCGAATGCCGAGGTGGTACGTGGGTCTCCGGTGAACCCTCGACCGTCGGCGCCGTCTTCCGGGGCGAGAACCTCCGCAGCGAGGACGTGGTCGCCTGGGCCCCCCTGGTGCGCGGCGTCTGGCACACCGAGTGCCGCATCACCGCCGCCGATCCCGGCCGCACCTTCCGATGGATGATGCTCACCCACGCCGGCGAGGACCAGGAGAGCATCTGGGGCTTCGACATGGCGCCCGCCGGCGACCGCTGCGTGCTCACCCACCACTTCCGCATGGGCCGGGCGACGGCCGGCATCCACAAGATCGTCGCCGACCTGGACGAGGACGACCGCAAGCGCTTCGTCGCCGACTGGACCGCCAAGCTCGAACAGGACCTCGACGCCACGCTGAAGCGCATCAAGGACGTCATCGAAAAGCAGTGACATTTCCCCGGCAATCCGTACGGGAGCCTGAATTCAAACGGCACGCCGCACGGCTGAGGAACAGTCACGGCGGATGAGAGGGTGGGCAGATGTTTCTCCAGCGCATCGGAAACAAAGGAATTCGGCTGGGCACGCTGTTCGACCGGGCCGCGGCCCGGTACCCGGCGAATTCCGTGATTCTCGACCATGAGCTCGACGTGGCTCCGGAGCGCGGGCGCCGCATGACGCTGACGGAGGTCGCCGACCTCGTCGACGACCTGGCCTCCCGGCTGTGGGCGGCGGGTGTCCGGCCCGGGGAACGCGTGGTCGTCCACAAGACCAACGGGTTCGACATCACGCTCCTCGCCTGCTCCACAGCCAGGATCGGCGCCGTCCCGGTTCTGCTGTCCCCGAAGCTCGACGGCGCCACCGTGGGCGAGCTGGTGCGCCGCGTGGACCGGCCGTACCTGGTGACCGACCAGGACAAGCTGGACCACCATCTGCCCGCCGAGATCTTCGGCCTCACCCGGCAGGTGCTCCTGGCCTCCGGCAGCCACGAGGACGCCGTCGAACTCGCCTCGCTGGCCGGCTCCACCCGAGTCGCGCCGGTGACCATGCCCCCGGACCACCCGACGCTGGTCACCCACACTTCCGGAACCACCGGAACGCCGAAGCTGGCGGTCCACACCGGGAGCACCTTCGAGGCGCGCTATCGCCCCCAGGGCACCGTGGCGTCCCTGGTGAGCCGCAAGGAACCCGTGGCCATCCACGTGTCGTTCGTGCACTCGCGGATGTTCACCGCCATGCCCATCACGATCCTCCAGGGACACCCGATGATCATCCTCCGGGACGACGACCCGGAGGTCGTGGCCGAGGTGTTCCGGCAGGCCCCGCCGGGCCTGATCGAGGCACACCCGAACACGTTCCTGCGCTGGGAGGTGCTGGTCGACGACCCGCGCCGGCCGCTGGCGAACGTGAAGTACTTCAGCAGCACCTTCGACGCCATCCACCCGCGCACCGTGCACCTGATGCTCACCGCGTCACGCCGCGAGTCGCCGCAGTTCATCCAGATGTACGGGCAGAGCGAGGTCGGCCCGATCGCCGGGCGCACCTACACGAAGAAGCGCGGCGCGGACGCCGACGGCCGCTGCGTGGGCTCGCCGTTCCCCGGCATGACGGGCGTCCGCGTGGTCAGCCGGGACGGCAGGCGGCCCACCAAGTCCAACCCCGGCTACATCGAGGTGCGTTCCGACGGACGGATCGTCACCTACCTCGGGGAGCACGAGCGCTGGGAGAAGCAGGCCGACGGCGAGTGGTGGCGCATGGGCGACCTGGGCTACCGCACCAAGTGGGGCTGCCTGCACCTGCTCGACCGGGAGGTCGACGAGATCGAGGGCATCGACAGCACCCTGGAGATCGAGGACACCCTCTTCGCCCGGATCCCGGAGCTCGTCGAGGTCATCATCGTCCCGGACGAGGACGGCAAGCCCCTGCCCGTGGTGTGCACCCGCGACGACAAGCCGCTCGATCTCGCGGCCTGGAAGTCCGCGGTGGCCGGTCTGCCCGCGATGGCGGAGCCCGTGCAGTGGAAGCTCGACGACCTGCCGCAGACCGCCACCACCAAGATCAAGCGGCTGGAGCTGGCCCGGCTGCTGAAGGCGGAGCGGAAGGACTCGTAGGCCCCGGCCTCCGCACCGCCACCTCCTCGGGGCGCGGGCTCATCCCCCCCTGTGGGCCCGCGCCCCCATCACCCCCCGTACGGCGGCCCGACGTCACGCGCCGGGCCGCCGCCCCCAGCCGAGGAGTTGCCCCGATGACGGCACTGCGCGCCTCCCGACGCCGGATCGAGCACTGGGATCCGGAGGACGAGGAGTTCTGGGAGCGCACCGGCAAGCACGTCGCACGACGCAACCTCGTCCTGTCCGTCCTCAGCGAGCACATCGGGTTCTCGATCTGGAGCATGTGGTCGGTCCTGGTGCTGTTCATGTCCCCGGCCATCGGCCTGGGCTTCGCCCCCAGCGAGAAGTTCCTGCTGGTGGTCACCCCCACCCTGGTGGGCGCGCTGCTGCGACTGCCGTACAGCCATGCCGTGACCCGCTTCGGCGGGCGCGACTGGACGGTCTTCAGCTCGGTCCTGCTGTTCGTGCCGGCGCTGCTGGCGCTGTACTTCGTCCAGCGGCCCGGCACACCCCTGTGGGTGTTCCTGGTCATCGCCGCGACCGCTGGTGTCGGCGGCGGCAACTTCGCGTCCTCGACCACCAACATCGCCCACTTCTTCCCCCGGCGTCACCAGGGCTGGGCGCTCGGCCTCAACGCCGGCGGCGGCAACCTGGGCGTCGCCGTGATCCAGCTCGTCGGACTGCTGGTCATCGCCGGCGCGGGCGACACCCACCCCGCCTACGTGATCGCGGCCTACCTGCCGCTGATCGCCCTCGCCGCCCTGCTCGCGGCGCTCGGCATGGACAACGTCGACACCGGCCCGGCCGGCTCCGGCGCGCTGCGCGAGGCGCTGGGCAATCCGCACACCTGGTGGATCTCGCTGCTGTACCTCGGCACGTTCGGCTCGTTCATCGGGTACGGCTTCGCCTTCGGGCTCGTGCTGCAGAACCAGTTCGGCTCCACAGCGCTGGAGGCCGTCGGCTACACCTTCCTGGGGCCGCTGCTCGGCTCGCTGTCCCGGCCGCTCGGCGGCCGGCTCGCCGACCGCTGGGGCGGAGCACGGGTCACCTTCTGGAACTTCCTCGCCATGGGCGCCGGCACCGGCCTGCTGCTGGTGGCCTCGGCCCAGCAGTCCCTCGCCCTGTTCGTCGCCGCTTTCACGGTGCTGTTCGTGCTCAGCGGCCTGGGCAACGGGTCCACGTACAAGCTGATCCCGGTGGTCTTCGCCGGGCAGGCGGAGGCCGCCGTCACCACCGGCCGCGACGCGACCGAGGCCTTCGCCCGCGCCCGGCGCCTGACCGGCGCGGTCATCGGCATCGCCGGTGCCGTCGGCGCGCTCGGCGGCGTCGTCGTCAACCTGGCCTTCCGGGCGTCCTACGGCAGCCAGGGCACGGGCGAGCCGGCCTTCTGGTTCTTCCTCGCCTTCTACGCGGTGTGCGTGAGCGTGACCCGCCTGGTCTATCTCCGCGGCATGCACGGCACTTCGCCGGGCGACGCGCGCGAGCCGCAGCGGGCCGGGCGCGGAGCCGCGGAGCCGTCGGAGGTCAGCCGTGCCTGACAACGCGCCGCGCACGAGCGTGGCCACGCACTGCCCCTACTGCGCCCTGCAGTGCGGCACCCGCCTCGGCCACGACGCCCGGGGGACCGTGGTGGAGCCCTCCGACTTCCCCGTCAACGACGGCAGCCTGTGCCAGAAGGGCTGGACCGCGCCCGCGGTGCTCGACGCCCGGGACCGGCTGCGCACACCGCTGGTGCGCGGCGCGGACGGCCGTCTCGCCCCGGCCGACTGGGACACCGCCCTGGACACCGTCGCGCAGCGGCTACGGCGCATCCGCGACGAGCACGGCCCGGACGCGCTCGCCGTGTTCGGCGGGGGCGGCCTCACCAACGAGAAGGCCTACCTGCTGGGCAAGTTCGCCCGGCTCGCCCTCGGGACCAGCCAGATCGACTACAACGGCCGGTTCTGCATGTCCTCGGCCGCCGCCGCGGGAAACGCCGCCTTCGGCCTGGACCGCGGACTGCCGTTCCCCGTCGGCGACCTCGACGCGGCGGACACGATCCTGCTCGCCGGCGCCAACCCCGCCGAGACCATGCCCCCATTGCTGCGGCACCTGAACAAGGCGGACCTGATCGTCGTCGACCCGCGCCGCACCAAGACCGCCCAGCGGGCCGCCCTGCACCTGCAACCAGTGCCCGGTACCGACCTCGCGCTGGCGCTGGGGCTGCTGCACATCGCCGTGAGCGACGGCTGGTGCGACAAGGAGTACGTCCAGGAGCGCACCACCGGCTTCGACGCGGCTTGGCGGCGGGCCGTGACCTGGTGGCCCGAGCGAGTCGAGCACGTCACCGGCGTCCCCGTCACAGAACAGCGCGCCGCCGTGGAGATGCTGGGCGAAGCGCGCCGCGCCTACGTGCTGACCGGCCGGGGCGCCGAGCAGCACAGCAAGGGCGCCGACACCGCCGCGGCCTTCATCAACCTCGCGCTCGCCCTGGGACTGCCCGGGGTCGCCGGAAGCGGCTACGGCTGCCTGACCGGCCAGGGCAACGGCCAGGGTGGCCGCGAGCACGGGCAGAAGGCCGACCAGCTACCCGGCTACCGCATGATCACCGACCCGGAGGCACGGGCCCACATCGCCCGGGTCTGGGGCATCGCACCGGACACCCTGCCCGGCCCCGGCCGCAGCGCCTACGAGCTGCTCGACGCGCTCGGCACCGAAGGCGGCCCGCGCGCCCTGCTGGTGTTCGGCTCCAACCCCGTCGTGTCCGCGCCCCACGCCGCCCACGTCGCCGGCCGGCTGGCCGCCCTCGATCTGCTGGTGGTGGCCGACTTCGTGCCCTCGGAGACCGCGCGCATGGCCGACGTCGTCCTGCCGGTCGCGCAGTGGGCCGAGGAGGAGGGCACCCTGACCAACCTGGAGGGCCGGGTGCTGCGCCGCCGCCGGCTGCGCCCCCCGCCGCAGGGTGTGCGCACCGACCTGGAGGTCCTGCAGGGCCTGGCGGTCCGGCTCGGCGAGCCGGCCGACCGCTACCCGGCCGCGCCGCGCGAGGTCTTCGAGGAACTGCGGAGCGCCTCCCGCGGCGGCAAGGCCGACTACTCCGGCATCAGCTACGAGCGCCTGGACGCGGGGGAGACCCTGCACTGGCCCTGCCCGCACACCCCGGACGCAGAACCGCACCCCGGCACGCCCCGCCTCTTCCTCGACGGCTTCGCGACCCCCGACGGGCGCGCCCGGTTCGCCGACGTGGACCACCGCGACCCCGCCGAGACCCCCGACGCCGACCACCCCCTGTACGCCACGACCGGCCGCGTCCTCGCCCACTACCAGTCCGGCGCGCAGACCCGCCGCGTGGCCGAACTCAACGACGCCGCGCCGGAACCGTTCGTCGAGATCCACCCCGACACCGCCGAACGCGCCGGGCTGCGCGAGGGCGGTACGGCCCGTGTCACCTCGGCCCGCGGCACCACCGTGGCGCGGGTGCGGCTGGTCGGCAGCATGCGCACCGACACCGTGTTCCTGCCGTTCCACTATCCCGGGACCGGCCGGGCCAACCTGGTCACCGGCACCGCCCTCGACCCCCGCAGCGGGATGCCCGAGTTCAAGGTCTGCGCCGTGCGGATCGAACCCGGCACCGACGCGTCGTGAGGTCCGCCATGCCCGACTCGCACCAGGTCCTCGTCGTCGGCCACGGGCCCGCGGCGCACCGGCTCGTCGAGCGACTGCACCGGCACGGCCACCGGCGCCCGGTCACCGTCCTCGGCGCGGAGCCGCGGCCGGCCTACAACCGGGTTCTGCTCACCTCCGTCCTCGCCGGCACCCTCACCGCCGGGGACCTGGAACTGCCCGCCCCGCCGGACGGCGTGCGCGTCAGGCCGGGCGTCACCGCCACCGCCGTCGACAGCGCCCGCCGCCTGGTCCGCACCTCCACCGGTGAGACGCTCGGCTACGACCGGCTGGTGCTGGCCACCGGCGCCCGGCCGAGGATCCCGCGGCTGCCCGGCGTGCTCACCGCGGACGGCCGGCTCACCGAGGGCGCCACCACCCTGCGCACCCCCGGCGACGTCGAACGGCTCGCGGACGGGCCCGTGGTGGTGCTCGGCGGCGGAGTCCTCGGCACCGAAACCGCCCTCGCGCTGCTGCGCGCCGGCCGCGACGTCACCCTCGTTCACCCCGGGCCGTACCCCATGGACGACCGGCTCGACGACACGGCCGGCGCCCTGGTCGCCGGTCACCTGCGCGCCGCCGGCGCCCGCCTGCGCCCGGGGCGCGCCGCCGTGGAGTACCGGCCCGGCAAGCTGGTCCTCGACGACGGCGAGATCCTCCGGGCCGACGCGCTCGCGCTGTGCACCGGCGTCGAACCCGAGACCGCGCTCGCCCGGCGCGCCGGACTGGCCGTCCGGACGGGCGTCGTGGTCGACCGGCACCTGCGCACCAGCGATCCGCACATCCACGCGATCGGCGACTGCGCGGAGTTCGGCGGCGAGGTGCCCGGACTCGTCACGACCGCCTGGGAACAGGCGGAGACCCTCGCCCGGATCCTCGCCGGCCACGAGACGAGCCACCGCGCCGGCCCGCCCGTCCTGCGGGTCAAGGCGCCCGAACTCGACCTGGCCTGCCTCGGCCCGCCCGCCCCGCCGGGCGCCGACCGGCACATCGCGCTGTCCGACGCCGCCCGGGGCCGCTACGCCGCTCTCGCCCTGTCCGGGGAGCACCTCGCGGGCGCGGTCCTCATCGGCCTGCCACGCGCCACCGCCGCGCTCGCCCAGCTGTACACGCGCGGCCTGCCGGTGCCGTCCGACCGGTACGCGCTCCTGCTGGGCACCGCGACCGGCGAACGGCCCGCCCGCCTCGAACTGCCCGATGGGGCGGTGCTCTGCCACTGCAACCACGTCACCAAGGCCGACCTGCTCCGCGCCTGGCGCGACGGGGCGCGCGACCTGGCGGCGATCGCCGCCGCGACCCGGGCCACCACCGGCTGCGGCGGCTGCGCGGACGACGTGCGCCTGGTCCTCGCGTCGGCGACCGGAGGGAACAGCGACCCATGACCCGCACCCCGCGCACCCTGGTGGTCGTCGGGCACGGCATGACCGGCCACCGCCTCGTGGAACATCTGCGGACCCACGACCGGCACGGCACCTGGCGCGTCGTCGTCCTGGCCGAGGAGCCCCGCCCCGCCTACAACCGGGTCGCCCTGTCGTCCTATCTGGAGGGCAGGAGCGCCGCCGACCTCACCCTCGCCGGCCACGCCTTCCTCACCGACCCTCTGGTGGAGCTGCGCACGGCCGCCCCGGTGACCGGCATCGACCGGCGGGCCCACGCGGTCATCACCTCCGACGGCGCCGTCACCCGCTACGACGCCCTGGTGCTGGCCACCGGATCACGGCCGTTCGTGCCGCCCGTCCCGGGCCACGACCTGCCCGGCTGCTTCGTCTACCGCACCTTCGACGACCTCGACGCCATCCGCGAGGCGGCACGCGAGCAAGGGCCCGGTGTCGTGGTGGGCGGTGGCCTGCTCGGCCTGGAGGCCGCCAACGCGCTGCGGCTGCTGGGCGTACGCCCTCACATCGTGGAACTCGCGCCGCGCCTGATGCCGCTGCAACTCGACGACGGGGGAGCACGCGTGCTCACCCGGCTCGTCACCGGCCTGGGACTGCGGGTGCACTGCGGCACCGGCGTCCGGGCCGTGCACCCGGCCGCCGACGGCCGGGTCGGCCAGATCGCCCTCACCGACGGCACCGCACTCGACGCCCGCATGGTGGTGTTCTCCGCGGGAGTGCGCCCCCGCGACGAACTGGCCGGACCCGCCGGGCTCGCGACGGGCGAACGCGGCGGCTTCCTCGTCGACGACCTGTGCCGCACCGGAGACCCGGGCGTCTGGGCCGTCGGCGAGTGCGCGGCCGTCCGGGGCCGCACCCACGGGCTGGTGGCACCCGGCTACCGGATGGCCGAACTGGTCGCCGACCAGTTGCTCGGCCGCCCCGTGACGCCCTTCACCGACCCCGACACCGCCACCAAGCTCAAACTCCTCGGCGTCGACGTGGCCAGCTTCGGCGACGCCCACGCCGAGACCGACGGCGCCCTGGAGTACGTCCTGCGCGACGACGGGGCCGGCACGTACGCGAAGCTCGTCCTGGACCCGGAGGGGCGGATCCTACGCGGCGGTGTGCTCGCCGGCGACGCCTCCGCCTACCGCGCGCTGCGCGCCCTGACCGGCCGGGAACTGACCGCTTCCCCCGACCGGTTGCTGTCCGTGCCGGGCCCCGGCGGCCCGCCGCCCCGGACCCGCGCGGCGGACGCGGCCTGACTTGACGGAGTAGTGACCGGCGGTTGGCGGCCGGCTCGGCACCAAAGCGACGATCACAGTGCGCCCATGGTGCGCGCCGCCCCCGACAACGCCGAGGCGGGAAGTGAGGTTCAGCAGATGCCCAGTCGCACAGTGGTCGTCCGGACGACGGCGGGACGAGTGGCGGGAGAGCGGACCGACGGACTCACCGTCTTCCGGGGCGTGCCCTACGCGGCTCCGCCGGTGGGCCCCCTGCGGTTCTCCTCGCCCCGGCCCCCCGAGCCGTGGCAGGGCGTGCGGGACGCCACCGGCTTCGCCGCACCCTCCCTCCAGGGCGACTACCTGCCCGGCAGTAGCGAGGACAGCCTGTACGCCAACGTGTGGACCCCGGACGTGGACGACCGCCTGCCGGTCCTCGTCTACATCCACGGCGGTGGCTGGATGCTCGGCGCGGGCAGCGAGCCCGACTACGACGGCGCGCGCACCGCCGTCCACGGCCGACTGGTCGTCGTCACCTTCAACTACCGCCTCGGCGCGTTCGGCTGGGGACTGCACGAGGAGTTCACCGACCCGGGCACCGGCTCCTTCGCCAACTGGGGCCTGCAGGACCAGGCCGCGCTGGTGCGCTGGGTCCGCGACAACGCCACCGTGTTCGGCGGCGACCCCGGCAACATCACCGTCGCCGGCACCTCGGCGGGCGGCTCCAGCACCTGGCAGCTCGCCCTGTTGCCCGAACTGCGCGACATCGTCCGCAGGATCGTCCCGATCAGCGTCAAGCACGTGTGGGACCCCGCCAGTTCCACCACCCCCGATGAGTCCCGCCGGGTCTACGAACACCTGGCGCGCCGCTTCGGCACGACCGTGCCGGGCCTGCGTGCCGTACCGGCCGCCGAACTGCGCGACGCCTGGGACGAGGTGTACGCGGGCAGCCCCACCGAGCGTTTCGTGCAGGGCGGGCGGGAGTACCGGGGACCGGTCGTCGACGGGCGCTGGATGCGCGGCTACGATCACGCGCTGCCCACGCCGGACGTGCCCATGATGCCGATCTACTGCCGCACCGAGGGCTCCTTCTTCACCACCGGGCCGGGATACCCCTACCCCGGCCCGCACCCGGCCGACGAGGCCGGACTGCGCGCGGCGGTCCGCGAGGTCCTCGAAAAGGGCGCCGTCAAGGTCACGGACGAGCAGGTGGACGACTGCGTCGCCCACTACCGGCAGGCGTCCGAGGCGCAGGGCCTGTCCCGCGACCCGGTGTCGGTGTGGACGCAGGTGTGGGGCGACGGGCTGTTCCGCTACCAGATCGTGCGGCTGGCCGAACGGCACGCCCGCGAGGGCGACCCCACCGTCTCGCCGCAGTACCTGATGGAGTTCGCCCACCCGCTCAGACCGCCGTACGCGGGCACCACCCCGCACGAGGCCGTCGCGAAGTTCCTCTTCGGCACGTTCGCGCTGCCGGTCAACGCACCCGCCTACGGGGACGGACCACTGGAGCGCCGGATCTCCGACGCGCTGATCGACCTGGTGGCCTCCTTCGCCCGCGGCACGGCACCGAGCAGCGCACACACGCCCGCCTGGCCGGTGTTCACCCCGGACCGGCCCACCGTGATGATCCTCGGCGGCGAACGGGTGGCGCGGATCGGCACGGTGTCGGCCCAACCCCACCTGGCGTACTGGGACCGGGCCGACTTGGTGCCGCAGCCCTGACCACCACCACTTGATCCCCGACCAGACCCCACCACTGAAACGAAAGGACTGGGACTTCGATGTGCGGACTCGCAGGCTGGGTCGCCTACGACCACGATCTGTCGGCACACGGCGGGACGGCGTCGGCCATGACGGAGACGCTGGCGTGCCGGGGACCCGACGACCGCGGCGTGTGGATCTCACCGCAGGCGATCCTCGGCCACCGCCGTCTCTCCATCATCGACCTGGAGGGCGGGCGCCAGCCCATGCACGTCACCCGCGAGGGCGACGGGCTGCCCGTCCTCGTCTACACCGGCGAGGTGTACAACTACCGCGAGCTGAAGGAGGAACTCGCCGGCCTCGGCCACGCGTTCCGCACCTCCAGCGATACGGAGGTCGTCCTGCACGCCTACCTGGAGTGGGGCGAGCACTTCGCCGAACGCCTCAACGGCATGTACGCCCTCGCGGTGTGGGACCCGCGCACCGAGGAGCTGCTGCTGGTCCGCGACCGGATGGGCGTCAAGCCGCTCTTCTACTACCCGACGGCCGACGGCGTGCTGTTCGGCTCCGAGGCCAAGGCCATTCTGGCGCACCCCGACGCCGAGGCGGTCGTCGACGCGGAGGGCCTGGCGGAGATCTTCGCCATCATCAACACCCCGGGCCACGCCGTCTTCAAGGGCATGCACGAGGTCGTGCCCGGCACCGTCGTGCGCTTCCACCGCGGCGGCCAGACCACCCGCACCTACTGGCAGCTTCAGGCCCACCCGCACACCGACGACCTCGACACCACCGTCACCCGCATCCGCGAACTCCTCGAGGACATCGTCGAACGCCAGCTCATCGCCGACGTCAAGGTGGGCACCCTGCTCTCCGGCGGACTCGACTCCAGCGCCATCACCGCGCTCGCCGCCAAGGTCTTCCGCGACCAGGGCAAGCAGGAACGCATCAAGGCCTTCTCCATCGACTTCAAGAACAACGAGGAGAACTTCCGCGGCAACGGCATCTGGATGGACCCCGACACGCCGTACGCCATCGACGTCGCCCGCCGCTCCGGCGCCGAGCACGTCATCGTCGAGCTGGAGAACCACCACGTCCTCGACGAGGACGTGCGCAAGCGGGTGCTGTGCGCCCAGGACCTGCCCATCTCCACCGGCGACATGGAGCACTCCCTCTACCACCTGTGCAAGGCGCTCAAGGAGCAGGTGACGGTCGCCCTGTCCGGCGAGACCGCGGACGAACTCTTCGGCGGCTACAACTGGTTCTTCGACAAGGAGGCCGTGGAGGGCGACACCTTCCCCTGGTACGACGCCTGGCGCCGGCTCGGCGGCCTGGACACCATGAAGGAGATCGGCCTCTGGGACCGGCTCGGCCTCGACGAGTACGTCGCCAAGCGGTACGCCGAGGCGCTCGCCGAAGTGCCGCGCCTGGAGGGCGAGTCCGCCGACGAGGCGCGGATGCGGGAGCTGTCGTACCTCAACATCAGCCGCTGGGAGAACTTCCTGCTGGACCGCAAGGACCGCATCAGCATGGCCGCGAGCCTGGAGGTCCGGGTGCCGTTCACGGACCACCGGCTGGTGGAGTACGTCTTCAACGTGCCGTGGGCCATGAAGACCTTCGACGGCCGTGAGAAGAGCCTGCTGCGCGCCGCCGCGAGCCACGTCCTGCCCGAGTCGGTGCTGGAGCGTAAGAAGAGCCCCTACCCGTCCACCCAGGACATCGAGTACGTGCGGGCCCTGCGCGCCAAGGTCGAGGCCCTGCTGGACGATTCCCCCGTGCTCGACCTCGTGCCGGCCGAGGGCATCCGCAAGCTGCTGGACAAACCCATCGAATCCTACGCCGGTCTCGGCGGCCTGTGGGGCATGCGGGCCGTGATGGAACGCCTCGTCGAGTTCGACGCGTGGGTGAAGGAGTACGACGTCCGCGTGGAGTGGTGACACCCCCACCGGTGCGGCGTGGGGGGGGGGGGCCCCCCCCCCGCGCCCCCCCCCCCCCCCCCCGCCCCGCCCCCCCCCCCACCCCCCCCCCCGGGCGCCGGCGGGGACAAAAGGCCACCCCCCCGCGGGG